>JBJMGV010000058.1:0-14370 GCA_045807725.1 Blastocatellia bacterium
GGCGAAGTCGAAGTGCTTGGGCGAACATATAAAGTGGCGAAACATTGGGCAAACCGCCTTGTCAGAAGCGAAGTAGATGTAGGTGACAAGGAGATTCGATTCTACGGATTGCGTAGAGCCGACCCCGAAAGCCAACCGCTGCTTCGCAAAGAGGCTTACGAATTGCCTCTAAGGTATATCAATTAGTGTTCAGCAAGTGCTTGCACTTGTCATCGGTTCGAGGTTTTACTGTTCGACAGGTGCTTGCACTTGTCCTCTAGCCCCTAATCCCTAGCCCCTTTCTTCGGCAGGTTGCGCCGCAACTCGGTCAGCAGCCGCGACACGCGGCGGGTTTCCGTTTCATCGAGGGCCGCGCCGCCGAACCGCACGCGGTTGTAGAGCGCGGTGATCTCGCGTATGGATTGCGAGTCGCGAGCGGTGGCGAACTCCATCGGTGTCTGGTGCGTCGGCTTGATGTGCCCGGCGCGGGCCGCGATGGCGAGCATCTGCTCGTAGAACATCACGGCGCACTCGCGCCCGTCGCGGCCCGTCAGGCGGCGGCGCTTCCAGGTCGGCAGAATGAACCAGCGATGCCACCACGGGCCATAGCCGGTTGGCGCAATCGCCCATTGCTTCAGGTGACGCCCCACGTAGACGGCGGCGGCCACCGTCATCAACAGCATCAACACGCCGACCAGTTTCAGCCAGTCAGCCGGCTGCCAATCGCGCGCGATGACGAGATTCATCATCCGGCTCGTCCACTGCTTCGCGCCGTTATAGTAATCCAGCATACGATCTTTGACGCTCGCCAGCCGCCGCTGCATGCTGACGATGATCGAAGCCTGCTCGTCGCTGTCGAGCGTGACGATGTAATCGAGCCAGAAGACTTCCATCGCGTCCATGTACTTGCGGAAGCGCGACAGCCAGCCGCCCTGCGAATAGTCGTTGATGCCGGCAGCCGGCGTCGGGTCGAACTCGACCCACGCCTTCGCGTGCGGGAAGTAGACCTCAACCCACGAATGGGCATCGCTTTGGCGCACGGTGAACATGCGGTTCACGTCGTTGAACTCGCCCATCTGAAAACCATTGACCAGTCGCGCCGGGATGCCGACCGTGCGCAGCATAATGACCATCGCCGTCGCAAAGTATTCGCAGTGGCCTTCGCGCACATCAAAGAGAAACTCGGCCAGCGGGTCCTCGCCATTGATCGTCAGGTTGAGCGTATAACCGAAGCGCGTTTTCAAATACGCTTCGATGGCCTTCGCCTTGTCGTAAGCCGTTACGGCCCCGGCTTCGCGCACAATGTCGTGCGCCAACTGGCGTATGCGGGGGTCGAGCCGGTGCGGCTCCTTCGGTAATTGCAAATACAAACGCGCAATGTCGGGCGGCAGGTCGGTCATCGTCTCGGCGCGCAGGTCCGGTTCGGGTGGCACGCTGAGGTCGGACCATACCGAATAAACCGTGCGGCGTTTGATGGCAGTCGTCGAGAGCGCGCCGCTGTATAAGTCCCTGTGCAGCGTGGCCATCGGGCCGTTCAGCCAGATGGCTTTCTGCGCGGCAAACAGCGTCGGCGTGTCGAGCGGCTCAAGGATGATCTTCTGCTCGCTCAAGGTCTCGCGCGGCGCTGCCGGGCTGACGACCTGATACCTCCAGTCAATGGGCGCGGACGTATCGGTCGTGCCGGCGAGAAAGTTGCGCATGTTGTCGATCTGGCGGTCGCGGCTCTGCGGGTTGACCACAGACCAGATGCTGTTCTCATACTGATCGAGCGCAACGCCGCGCCACCTGAGATAACGGCCCGGATTGCGGTCGAGTTGAATGCGCATCACCACCTGCTGGCTCTTCTTGATGCGCGCCACCTGTCCGAGTTCGACCTTATCAGAGAAGCCCGTCGCCGGCGTGTCGGCGAAGCCTTGCGCGACGCCGCCACCGAAGCGCGGGATCATAAAGAAGAACGGCAACGTCAGCAACCCGACGACGGCGAGTTGGGCAAACGACGCGCCCATCAGGTAGCGCACACGGCGGCGCGGCCCGGCGGCACTCTCAAGCTTAGCCCGGCGCTTGAGCGGGTTGATGGGCGCGATGGTCTCGTCCTGAATGGCGCTGATCTCGCGTTGCGCGCGGCGCACTTCAAAAGCGGCCAGCGTTGAGACAAAGAAGAAGAGAAACAGCGTGAGCGAGCCAACGAACGTCGCGTTGAACGTCAGGCCCGCCGACAGCAGCATCATGAAAAATGCGATGACGTAGAGGAAGACCCAGTCACGGTCGCGCTTCGGCTGCAAGAGCTTCATCCCGGAAGCGAACAACGCCAGATGCACGAGGGCCAGCACGCGGTTCGTCAACAGGGCGGCGTCGAAGAACATAAACGGAATGTAAAGCGCCACCAGCCCGCGCCACACCCACGCGTGCCAGCGCGCCTTTGGCGCGACTTCTATGCTCTGCTCGTCCAAGGGTCGCGCGCGGCGGTCGCGGATGAAGCTTGCGACGATGGCCGCCGCATACAACACGACCGATACAATATCGAGTTGCCCGGTCAGCGCCAGCGCCAGAAATGCCGTCGTCACCAGCGCGTATGAAGTGATGCGAAAATAAACTTCCATAATCAGTGGTCAGTGGCCAGTGGCCAGTGGTCAGTGGCCAGTTGATCGTTGATAGAGGATCGTTGATAGTTGTGAGTTGATAGTTGTGAGTTGCCAGTGACCAGTGAGTCCCGTAGGGACGCGATGTTTATAGTTATTGTTGTTGAAAGAGACGAAGCCCCGTAGGGGCGCGATGTCCACATCCCGCTCCTGACGGAGCTTGCATCATCATTTGCATCGTGAACTATAAACATTGCGCTCCTGACGGAGCTTGCATCACCTGTGGTATCGGTAACTATAAACATTGCGCTCCTAACGGAGCTTGGCCGAACCAACAACCAAGCCACTAACCACTATTTCACAGGTCGTCCATAAACACGACGTGGGCGCTGCGCCAGACGTGCGCTGGAATCGTGCCTTTGCTCGCCGACGTAATCAACACCTTGAAGCGACGCTCGTCGCCGAGCACAGGCATCTCGTCGAGCAAGCGCCACGCGATGCGTGCGGCGTCGCGCGGCGTGTGGTCAGTTGTGCGCTCGGCCTCTTCATCGCGTGACTCCATAGCGCGGCGCTTGAACAGGCGACGCGTCGCCGGCGCGGCTTCACTCTCTTCAGCGTTCGCCGCGTTCACGGTCGGCTGCAATGTCGCCAGCACGCGCAGAATCTTGTAAAGCTGGTCGTAGCCCGCGCCCGAATCAACGTGATGGCGCTCGTCGGTCGTAATCAATTCTACCTCGGCGCGCTCAAGGATAAAGTGGTTGGCGAACGATGCCGCCTGCACGATGGCGCGCTCGAACTTTTCCTGGAACGCCTCGGCTGTGCGCTTCAGCTCCTCTTCGCCCTCGCTGGCCTCGGCGGCGCGTTTCTTCTTTTTGTTCGTCTCGCCCGTCTGTGCCGCCTGAAGCTCCGGCGGCGCGGTGGTATCGAAAACTATGGTCAAGCGCCACTCGTCTTCGCGTGTGTGTTCGCGCACCATCATCTGCTGCGCCTTGGCCGTCGCCTTCCAATCAATGTTGCGCAGGTGATCCGCCGTCTGGTAACGGCGAATTGCGTAGAGGTCGTCGCCCGACCCGCGCACGCGGCTCTCGGCGCGGCCCGTCAGCATCGGCAGTGAGTGATAAAAATCACTGAGCGATTGCGGTTTCGGATAAACGATCAACTCGCCGCGCGCGTCGATGCGCCGCCACTTTTTGAAGAAGCCGGCGGGAAACTTCGTTGCCAGCCGAAAGCCGGTGATCGGGTAACGCCCGCGCCGCGCGAAGGTCCGCTCGATGCGGTGACGCCCCGACGAGCGCGCCGGCACGAGCACAAAGTAAGCCAGCTTACCAATCTCAAGCGGCGTGGGCAGCAGCAGCGACGCGGGGACGCGGCGACGCGGCGACGCGGCGACGGTCGGCTTCTGGCCGCCGGTCTCTTCTTGTTCTTCCGCGTCGCCTTGTCGTCTTGTCGCCTTGTCGCTCTTCCCCGCGTCGCTCTTCCCCGCGTCGCCGCGTCGCCGCATCGCCGCGTCGTTTTCTTCCGGTTCCGCCAGCGCTTCGACCAGCACGCTGTAGCTCGGCAGCACGCGCTTGTGATTGAGCAGCGTCACGCTGATGCTGGCGGATTCGCCGGCGTAGATGTGATCGGGAAAGCGGAGTTGTACGGCGACTCCCGCGAGCGACACGCGCCCGATTAAATTGGCCGCGATCAAAAACGCCAGCATCGCTGAAAGAATCAAGTAGAGCAGGTTGTTGCCCGTGTTCCACGCGGCGATGCCGATGACGACGAGGAAGACAATGAACAGCAGCCCTTCGACCGTAACGGTCGTGCGGATGGCGAAACGCAGTATCTCAAGCCGCACATTGCGGGCCAGGCGCGGGATGATGTAGAGCGCGCCGAGCAGGGCAAGCACCAGCGACACCGCCGCCGCGATGGTCGCCAGTTGCGTGTTGCGCTGGTCCGCCGCAACCGAACTGAGCAGCGCGATCAAAAAAGCAACGCCGAGAAAAAAGATGGTGATGAAGAAATCGCGCCACGCCTGCCGGTTCATACTTCACAACCTTAGAGGGGCACACTGACGGTTTTGAGGATCTCCTGAAGCGCCGCCTCGGCTTCGTCCGAACGTCGCATCCCTGTCGAGTAGCGCGAATTGACCACAATGCGGTGGGCGAAGACTGGAACCACCAGCCGCTTGATGTCATCGGGAATGACGTAATCGCGCCCTTCGATGAAGGCCATCGCCTGCGCCGCGTGATACAGCGCCAGCGACCCGCGCGGGCTGACGCCGAGGTCGAGCAGGTCGGACTGGCGCGTCGTGCGCACGATGCGGATCAGGTAATCGAGCAATGATTCATCGACCGCTACATCGCGCGCTTCGTGTTGCAGTTGCAGCACCTCGTCGCTGTGCATGACCGGAACCATTCGCTCGACCGCCGAATTGAAAGTCTGCTGGCGCAGGATCATCTTCTCGTCTTCGAGGTCGGGATAGCCCATTCGCACGCGCATCATAAAGCGGTCCATCTGCGATTCGGGCAGCGGGTAAGTTCCGTGGTGCTCGATGGGGTTCTGCGTCGCCAGGACGATGAACGGGCGCGGCAATTCATAAGTCACCTGCTCGACGGTGACGTGGCTTTCGGCCATCGCTTCGAGCAGGGCCGATTGCGTCTTCGGCGTCGTGCGGTTGATCTCGTCGGCGAGAATGACGTTGGCGAAGATCGGGCCGGATTTGAACTCGAACGAGCCGCGCTGTTGATTGAAGACTTCGAGGCCGAGGATGTCGCTCGGCAGCATATCGGAGGTGAACTGTATGCGCTGGAACGAGCAATCGAAGCTGCGCGCCATCGCCTGCGCCAACGTCGTCTTGCCGACGCCGGGCACGTCCTCAATCAGCAAATGGCCGCCGGCAATGAGCGTGACCAGCGCCAGCTCGACTACGTCGGTCTTGCCGCGTATGACTGATTCGATTGTTTTCTGGAGTTGTTCGAGCTTGCCGACGGTGCTAATCACTAAACTCAACTCTCCGCTCAAGCGATTTGGGCGCACTTATAATTTAACATAATTGGCCACAGAGGCACAGAGACACTGAGATTTTTTATTTATTTGCCTCAGTGTCTCTGCGCCTCTGTGGCCATCTTGTCGCGGCGCTCGCGCCATTTTTCCCACGCCAGCCAGGCGATGGCCGGCAGGTAGACGATTGTGCCCAGCCACAACGGCAGGTCGGGATAGACCAGCGGCTCGTACCACAAAAAGTACATGAAGATCGACGCGCCGGTCAGGTAGAGCCAACCGAGTCGCGGCGCGAAACAGAGGAACGGCAGAATCCAGGCGTAATACCACGCGTAACGCGGCGAGGTCAGCAGCCAGAACGCGCCGATCAACGTCGCCGCGCCGCGCGCCACTGCGACGACGTTGGGCTTTGCGCGCAACGCCCACCACACGCCCAACACGACGAGCGATACCGAAGCAAATCCTAAAAAGATATTCAGCGGCAACAGCGTGACATCGTCAATCAAGTCGAGCAGAAAGTAACGCGTGCCTTTGCCGGTGAAGCCTTCTTCGCTGAACTCATTGCCGAGCGAGCCGAACCCCGTCGCGCCCGTCCACGCGTACGGCAGGTAAGTGATCAACACCGTCGCCGCGAACGCGCCGATCATTACCCAATTCGCTTTGTTGAACGCGACGGCGCGCACCTTTGTCATCAGTCGCGTCATCAACGGCGCATCGCTGCGTCGTTCACGCGCCGGCAACGGGGATTCTTCATCAATCGTTTCACCCGAACGCAAGAAGGCCGGCAGCACCAGCGCCGGGTAATACTTGATGGCGGCGGCAAGGCCGAGCAGCGCGCCCGCGATGGCGTTGCGGCGAGCCGCCCACGCCAACAGCGCCAGCGCCAACAGCATAATGAAAGCCGCTTCGATGTGGCCGGAGTGCGCGCCTTCCCAGATCGGCAGCGGATGCCACGCGAACAAGATAGCGCGCGCCGGGTCGAGCCGCGCGCGACCGAGCGCCCACATCAACGCTACTATGGTAATCAGGTCAAAGACCATCGCCGCCGCTTTGAACGCCGTCACGCTCAGCGGGTGAAGCCAGCCGACCAGCAGGTAAATCAACTGCGCGCCCGCCGGATAAGGCGTCGGCAGATTCTCGCGGTTGATGTTCGGATAAATCTGCGTGACCTTCGGGAAGCGGTTCGCATCGCGCAGCGGCTCAAGCGCGGGCGCGGCGGGCGCGAAGCGATAAGGGTTGACGCCGTTCGCTTGCACGTGGCCATCCCAGACATAACGATAAGCGTCGGTCGAAAGATAAGGTCGCTGCGGAACCAGTGTCACGCGCAAAGCGAGGGCGAAAAAAATAATGATGCCGAGCGTCACCAGGCGCGCGGCGCGCGACGACCTTCGATTCCATTTCAGCACGATGCCGCAGGCCAGCACGCACATCGCCAGCTCGGCAATAAACAGCCAGATGTAAGCCGCTACCCATTGCGTGAAGCGATGCAGGTCGCGCGCCCACCAGCACAACGCCAGCATCGCCGCGCCGATGATAAACAACGAAGCGGGCACGGCGACCACGCGCATTCGATCAAGGCGCGACATTGCACGAGAGCGCGCCGGATCGGGCGTGTGAGTGTCTACGGCTTGCACAGACATAACCGCGCTTCAGTCGCGCTGCGCCTTTCTGACGATCTGATAAAGCCGGCTGCTTGTGGCTTCGTCTTCGTCGGGCAATTCGATCTGAATGGTGACGTGAGTAATGTTGAAGTGGGCGCGCAGAGCCTCTTGTAAGGCTTCGAGGGTGGCACGGTGGGCGGCGCCGGGTTCGAGCGTAACGTGCGCCGACAACGCTTCTTTGCCGGAGCTGATCGTCCAGATGTGCAGCTCGTGAACGTCGGCGACGCCTTTGACGGTGTGCATCGCTTCGACCACCGAGGGCACGTTGATGTGCGGCGGCGTGCCTTCCAACAGAATGTTGACCGATTCGTGGATCAGGTGCCACGAACTGAAGACGATCAGCGCGCAGACGACGAAGCTGATGATGGGATCGGCCAGCGTCCAGTCCCAGCGCCAGATCAAGACGCCGGCAATGATTGCGCCGACCGAGCCGAGCGCGTCGCCGGTGATGTGCAGGAACGCGCCGCGCATATTCAAGTTCTCTGCCGACGCGCCGTGCAGCAGCCACGCGCTGAAGGCGTTGACGAGCAGGCCGCCAGCGGCTATCAACAGCATCTCGAATCCCGCGACCGCTTCGGGCTGGCGCAGACGGTGCACGGCTTCGTAAGCGATCAGCAACGAGATGACGATGAGCGCGACGCCATTAGCGAGCGCGGCGAGAATCTCTATTCGATAATAGCCATAAGTTTTTTTCGGCGTGATGGGCCGCGCCGCGAACCGCAGGGCGAGCCACGCCAGCCCCAGCGACGCCACGTCGGCCAGCATATGCCCGGCATCCGACAGCAACGCCAGCGAGTTGGTTAAGAAACCGCCGACGGCTTCGGCCAGCATATAAGCGACCGTCAGCGCCATCACGATCACCAGCCGCCGCCGGTTGTGCGCGTGAGGATTGTGCGCGTGAGGATGATGATTGTGGCCGTGGTCGCTCATAAGGCAGTGGTCAGTGGTCAGTGGTCAGTGGCCAGTGGTCAGTTGATAGTTGATAGCTGATAGTTGACAGTTCCCCAAGCTCCGTCAGGAGCGCAATGTTTATCGAGCGTGTCTGAAAAGCCCTGAAGGGGCGGGATTCAATAGCCCAGCCCAACGGGCTGGGTACACCCAGCGACCATCCCGCAAGCCCTGAAAGGGCGCAATAGGTGATCGGTTATTGCGCCCTTTCAGGGCTTGGCGGTTAGCCCCGCCGCTCTCCCAGGGCGATGCCCTGGGCTGTCGAATTGCGCCCCTTCAGGGCTTTCTTTGGCTTTTCAGACACGCTCTATAGTCAACGATGCAATAGATGATGCAAGCTCCGTAGGAGCGTGATGTCAACATTGCGCCCCTACGGGGCTTCGTCACATTCTTCAGCCATTTCTATAAACAGGTCGTCCCTACGGGACTAACTAATCGCTCATAAGTGGCCACTGGCCACTGGCCACTATTTCACGTCGAGCAGCTCAACCTCAAAGATGAGCGTTGCGTTGGGCGGGATGACGCTGCCCGCACCGCGCGCGCCGTAACCGAGTTGCGGCGGGATGATGAGCCGGCGCTTGCCGCCGACTTTCATGGTCATCACGCCTTCGGCCCATCCTTTAATGACGGGACTCACGCCGAGTTGAAAGGTGAATGGCCCGCCGTGATCAAACGAACTGTCGAACTTCGTGCCGTTTTCGAGCCAGCCCGTGTAATGCACCGTGACCATCTGGCCGGGCGTGGGACTCGCGCCCGTGCCGACGACTTCATCAACATACTTCAGGCCCGAAGGCGTGCCGACGGTATCGCTCAGTGTGTTTCCCTTTTGGCCGACGCGCGTCTCGTGCGAGGCGAGCGCGAGCCAGCGCCCGCCTCGCTGCACGAAGGTGTCGGTGAAGCGAAAGGCGCCGCCTGCGTCTTTGCCCCCAGCAGTCCCCTTGCCTGTCCAGACGCCGGTGACGACGCCGGCAGCGCCGCTTACGCGCGCCGCCATATCATCGAGCTTATAAGAATCGATCTGCATTGCCGCGATGCTTTCAAGATACTGCGCCTTGTCAAAGACCTTGCCCTCTTCATCCGTGTAAACGAAGTTGTCGGCAAGCATACGGCTGATGGCTTGCTGGTCGCGGCTCTTGAGGGCTTCGGCCCAGCGACGTTCGGCGTCAAGCAACGATTGTTCGCTGCCAATCGCCCCGGCCCGCGCCCGGTTGCCGGCAGGGCGACGGCCCCGCGCTTGCGCCAGGGCAAGCGGTGTAATGAATATGACAAAAAGAACGAGAGCGAGAATTCGTCTCATAGTGATGGTTCCTTTCACGGGAATCGGCAAGGCGATGCTATGACTTCGCCAGCGCAAGAGTTTATCTTGCGCCCGCGACGAGCGGCAAGGTGACGCGGCGCGCTGCATCACGCCGGGTCAGCCGGCGTTGATGACTTGCGAAGGCATACCGCTCAAGTAGAGGAGCTTGTGGTTGGAATAGCCGATCTCGACCGCATCATAGATGTCGCGCATCAAGGTCGGGCCGTAGCGCGCGAGCAGGTAATAAACGTTCAGCTCGCGCTCTTGCAGATTCTTGTCCGGCAGCAGCGTCGCATAGGCGCGCTCGACCTGACGATAGATCGTTTCGTCGCGGCGCGCGCTCGTGTGCACGAAGCGCGTGCGCAGGTGCTCAAGCTGATAGATGATCTTGGCGCGCGCATTCTTGGCCGCGTCAGATAGCGTGCTGTCGGCGCGGCGCAGGCTGGCGTCGAGCTTATCAAGTTGTTCACTGATGAGGCGCTCGGTCTCGGCGAAGGTGTTGGCGGTTTCGCGGTCAAGGCTCTGCTCGACGACCTTGGTGATGGCCGCGTGCAGGCCGTCGAAGAAATCGGGCAACTGGATCTTGAGCTTCTTGAGGGTTTTGCGGTGGCGGTGTTCGATGATCGTCATACTGGCGCGCGGCAGCACGCACGGGTCTGGCCGCTCAAGCTGTTCGTAGACGGCGCGAATCTGCGCGAAGTAAGCGACCTCTGCCGGCCCACCGATGTAAGCGGCAGTCGGCAGCAGCCAGTCCTGCACGACGGGCCGCAGCGTCACGTTCGGGCTGAAACAATTCGGACAGCGCGCCGCCAGTTCGGTAAGCTCGGCTTTGTCGAACGAGCGATCCGCTCCCTTCACATAAAAGCGCCCGTCGTGCTGCGTCATCGCCACGCGCCTGCCGTCATCCATAACAAAGAGCGGCACGGCGTCTTCCGAGACGTGAACCTGCGCGTGATAGCCGGCGCGCTCAAGCTCGTGGCTGCGCTCGACCAGCGCGCGGGCAATCTCCGGCGCGCGCTCGATGGCCTTCGCGTAAAGCGGCGCGGCGACCTGCTTCAGTTCTTCATCGAGCGGGTCAATCAGCACGACGCCATAGTCTTTGAAGATGCGCGCCATCAACTTCGCAAAGGCGTCGGCAAAGCCCGTGCCTTCTGCATAGCTCTCGCGCAGGTCGCGTTCAATGTCGATCACAAACTCTGAAGGAGGCAGCGCGGCGATGAATTCGTCAATCGCCGCAGAAATGCCGTCATCAATCTCTACGCGACCGACCGGCGCATCCGCAGGCCGCGTCGCCGGATCATAGCGCGCCGTCTTCATATGGCCTTCCGTATCAATCAAGCGCGCGTGGTTCACCTCTTCATAGTCGTGATCTTCGCTGGCGATCCAGAAGACCGGCACCGCCTCAACGCCCTGCTCGCGCAAACAATCGGTGAGCTTGATGACGGTCATCGCCTTGTGAATCGTGTAGAGCGGCCCGGTGAACAGGCCGGCTTGCTGACCTGTAACGATAGCTACAGAGCCGGGGCGGCGCAGCATCTCGATATTCTTGAAAGTCAGCTCAGGCGAGCCGGCGCGGCGGTTGATGCGTTCGAGCGCGTTGGCGACGCGCTCGCGGTCATACGACTGCGCGCCGACTTTGCGGGCGTGCTCCGCAAGCGGCGACGCCGTGCGCCCGCAGTCGGCGTAGAAACGCGCCACCTTGTCGTAATCGTAGAGAAAATCGTTGAAGAGGCGGGACGTGCGCGGAATCTGCGTGAAGCGGAGCGCGTCCGTGGTTCGTTCGGCGGCGGCTTCGAGATTGGTACAGTCGCTCATAATCAGTGGTCAGTGGTCAGTGGTCAGTAGTCAGTGATTAGTCGGAATGTGTTTTTCCAACCGGCCACTGGTCACTGGCAACGGGCCACTGCGTCTACTCCATTTCCGGGAAGAGTCCGGTGTCGCGCATCACGGCGCGGACGCGCTCGCGTTCAGCCTCGCTGAGCGGCGCGAGCGGGGCACGCGGCTGGCCGCCTACGAATCCGTTTAAAGCCATCGCCGCTTTCAAGGCCGCGACGCCCAGACCGGCGGTGACGATCTGCGATAGCGGCGCAAGCTTATTTTGCAAGTCGCGCGCCGCCGTCGTGTCGCCGGCGCTCGCGGCATCGTAAAGTTCGACGCAGGCGTGCGGCGCGGCGCAAGCTACGGCGAGGATCGCGCCGGTCGCGCCCATCGCTAACGACGGATAGAGAATGCCGCCATTGCCGATCATCACGTTGAAGCCTTCCGGCACGCCTCGGATGGTTTCGGCCATCGCGCCGAAGTTGCCTGAGCTATCTTTGACGCCGACAATGTTCGGATGTTCGGCCAAACTGATAATTGTCGCCGGATCAATGACGACGCCGGTATTCTGCGGCACGTTATAGATGAAGATCGCAATCGGCGACGCATCGGCGACGGTCTTGAAGTGTTCGGCGAGCGCCGTCTGCGTCATCCGCGATTTATAAAAGTAAGGCGTGATGACCAGCGCCGCGTCGGCCCCGGCTTCGGCGGCCCGTCTGGTCGCCGCCATCGCCGCATAGGTCGAGTGTTCGTTGATGCCGGCGATGATGGTGTGACTATCAAGTGCCCATTCTCTGATTGTCGAGATGATTCGCTGCTGTTCTTCGGGGTCGAGGTGAACGGCTTCGCCGTTGGAGCCGAGCGCGACGTAACCGGCCAGTCCCGCTTCGTTGTACCGCTTCACATTGCGCCGCAGCCCCTCGAAGTAGACGCGATCTTGCACGTCGAAGGGCGTCGTCAGCGGCGGCAGGATGCCTTTACAATGAAGCTCGCGGTGTCGCATTGTCAGTCTCCTACGTTCCTGCGCCCGTCATCGTTTCAACGTCCGCGCAAAGAATAATTCGGAATTATAGGGATGCTAACCACAAGGCGCAACTTTGCCGCACTTAGCCCTCAATCAACAATATGTGAAAAGATGTAAATCCGTGATGAGTGATGAGTGATGAGTTGCAAGTAAACAGAGCCTATGGATTTCAGTCGGGGCACATACTCATCACTCATCACTCATCACTCATCACTTTCTTTTTCCCACCCGTCACGGTATGAATGAGCTATGAAACTCATCTTCATGGGCACGCCGGAATTCGCCGTTCCGGCGCTGGCGCGATTGATCGCCGACGGCCACGCGGTCGCCGCCGTCTTCACACAACCCGATAAGCCCGCCGGTCGCGGCAAGCATCTACACACGCCGCCGGTCAAACAGCTCGCGCTTGCACACGGCATCGCGGTTCATCAGCCGGCTAAGATTAAAACCAACGAAGAGGTGCGCGCCGTCTTTGAAAGCGTCGAGCCGGACGCCTGCGTCGTCGCGGCATATGGCAAGATATTGCCGCAGTGGTTGCTCGACATCCCGCGACTCGGTTGTATTAACGTGCATGCCTCGCTGTTGCCTCGTTATCGCGGGGCCGCGCCGATCAACTGGGCCATCGCTAACGGCGAGCGCGAAACCGGCGTGACCATTATGCAGATGGATGCAGGTATGGACACCGGCGCGATGCTGGCCAAAAGCAGTATCGAGATTGGCGAGATGGAAACCGCGCCGGAGTTGTCAACGCGGCTCTCGGAACTGGGCGCGGCGCTATTGTCAGATACATTACTAAAGATCGAGCGCGGCGAAATCATCGCCGAACCACAGAACAATGACGAAGCGACTTACGCGCCGATGCTCAAGCGCGAAGACGGACTGCTCAATTGGCAGTGGACGGCTACGGAGATCAGCAACCGCGTGCGCGCCTTTCAACCCTGGCCCGGCGTCTACACGTCGCTTGGCGGCGCACGGCTTTACTTGTGGCGAGCGCGGCCCGAAGCGAATGACGCACCAACCGTGACGAGGGATGAAGCTGCAAGCTTGCCGGGGACGATCTTAGCGATTGACAAAGCGGGGCTGGCCGTCGCTTGCGCGGGTGCAACAAGGCTGCGCATCGAAGAGTGTCAAATCGAAGGCAAGCGCCGCCTGCCCGCGCGCGAGTTTGCTAACGGAATGCGGTTGAAGACGGGCGACCGCTTGTGACCAGTAAGCAGTGGCCAGTGGTCAGCGGTCAGCGGTCAATGGTTAGTTATCAGTGGCCAGTGAGTCCCGTAGGGACGACCTTTTTATAAGATATGGCTGAAGGAAACGACGAAGCCCCGTAGGGGCGCGATGTTTATAGTAATGGCTGATAGAAAGGACGAAGCCCCGTCGGAGCGCAATGACTACATCACGCTCCTGACGGAGCTTGCTTCATCTATCGCCTGCGTTCAGCGGGGCCGCGAACGGCATTGCGAGTAACCATGAGAAGTGCGCTTCGCGGCCTCCGCTGCAACGCCTTGTTAGACTGCGTTGTTGTTATCACCTTATTCATTTGCCCTATTGTGACTCGTTTCAATGTTCTCTGCTTGGGCTGGGGCAATCAATTTCGCGTAGCACTCAATGCACAACCAATCATTGCCGTCCGTGTAGCCCTCCCCGCGCTCTGTATCATCTGTACAGCTCAGAGGCCACCAACATATCACGCAGTGGTCATGATCCCAGCCGTTCTTGACCAAGTCTATTCTCTCAGGGTCATATCGCTGTCCCACATAGAGTGATACCTGTCCACCTTTACGATGCACTAGCGCATCTCTCGGCAACCACTTCTGTTTTTGCCAATTGAATGATTTGTAATATGCGACGTTCTCTTCGATATAGCTTCGCTCCCACTGCTCACCGTGAATCTCGATTGTGTCTGTAGTCTTTGACATATCCATAGGCTGCCGGTCAGCAGTCTAACGCCACACATCACCGGGCCGCCGAGCGGTACAACGAGTAACCATGTGAACTGCGCTTCGGCGGCTCCGGTGCATGTCGTTGTTAGGCGCCGTTTCGTTTGACGATGAATACTCTCACACTTTTACTTCTTGGGAA
>JBJMGV010000059.1:0-32609 GCA_045807725.1 Blastocatellia bacterium
CAAGAATTTCATCTCCGGCGTGTTCTCAGTCCAGCTCGCCGGCCACTCTTCGCGCACGATGACGCGGCACTTACCCGTATCGGGATTAGCGGCGGTGAACTCCATAATGTTCTGCCGGCGGTTGGTGCGATTGAACAATAGCTCGCTGCCGTCCGGCGACCACGAGACGTGATAGACATAATGACCGACCACCGAGTTATCGAACGGCTTGCCGTCGCGCACATCGACTTGCGTGAGCCTCTTTGAATCGAGATCGTAAACGTAAAGCGCGACAATCGGGTTCGCGGTGCCGGCTTTCGGGTACGCTTCGATGTCCATCTTGCTCTGCAACTGGGTCTGGTCGAGTTGCAGGTAATAATCCTTCACAGGCCCTTCGTCGAAGCGATAGAAGGCCATCTTCTTGCTGCTCGGCGACCACCACATCGCCGTCGTCTGCCGCAGCTCTTCGCCGTAGACCCAACTGGCGACGCCGTACTTGATGCGCTTCTGTTCGCTGCCATCTTGCGTGATGGCCGTCTCGTTGGTGCCGTCGGCGTTGCTCACCCACATATTGCGGTCGCGGTAGAACGCCTTGAGCTTGCCGTCAGGCGATAAGGCAAAGCTAAATTGCCGTCCGCGCTCAGGCGCACCCGGCGGACGCCGGCCCATGCCGTTATCGCCCTGTCCGCTGTCGCCTTCGGCCTTGTCGGTTTCGGTCGCTTGCAGGCTTGCGATGTCGTAGCGATAAGCCTTGCCGTCTTTCTGGTAGGTCAGCGCCTTGCCGCCGTCTTGCCATTTAACAGCGAGCGTGCCCGGCTTGACCGCGCCGGGAATCTCTTTGCTCATCCGCTGGTACTGATCGTAACCGGGCATGGTCTTCAGGCGGTCTTGCGCGCTCGAAGTCAACGGCAGCAAGCCGAATGTAACGAGCAACACAATCGCCACAGCCTTGCCTTGAAGGCGGCCACTTCTCTTCTTCATTGTCCAGGTCTCCTTTGTGTCATCCGAATGACAGATCATGACAGCTCATAAATCCACTGATAAAGACTAGAGGGTCACGACGCCTTTGACGTAATCCGCCGCGCGCCAATCGTCGGCCAATGCCTGCGGGACTTGCTCAAGCTGTGTGTAGCGATGCGTGATGATCGAAGCTACGTTGATGCTTCCCCTCTCAATCAAGCTCAAGGCGCGCGCATAAACGGCGGGGCGACCATCCACTGCAAATCCACCTGAAGCGCCGACCGAGGCGACCAACACTGGCTCTCTGAATAATACATTATTCAACAGGCTCATGTCTGTGCCGGCGTGGCCGTGACCATACAACAACACCGTCGCCTGTTTGCGAATGAGTCCGGGGATGACGGCCATTACGCGGCCAGAGCCGGTGGCTTCGATCAAGTATTCGACGCCGCGCCCGCCGGTCTGCTCGCGCACCGCGTCAACGACATCGCAGGCGGTCGGGTCAATCGTCTCTGCGCCGAATCGCGCCGCCAACTCACGCTTGCGCGGGTTCGGCTCGCTCACTATTAACCGGCCATCATAGTTCAAAGCGTTGCGAAGATACTGCGCGAACAACAAGCCCGCAGGTCCCGCGCCGAAGATCAATGTCGTCCGCACGCGCCTCTCTTTATCATCCGCGTTGATCGCGTAACGCGACCGCGCCCGCAGCGCGAAGTCTGACGAATGAATCACGCAGCCGAGCGGTTCAGTCATCGCCGCTTCTGCGCCAAGCGGCGACTCGACGCGCACGCAGTTGACCGCTGGCACGGCGATGAACTCGGCAAGCCCGCCTTGCAATCCGGTGATGCCGTGCTCGCGGTAGAACTCGCACTGATGCGAATCGCCCGTCCGGCAATATTCGCAGAGCGGCGCGCGCGCCACGCTCATACAGTTCAAGCCTTGATCGATGACGACGCGGTCGCCGACGTGCAAGTCCTTAACCTCTGATCCAACCTCGACGACTTCGCCGCTGATTTCGTGGCCGAGTATCTGAGGTTCCTGCTTGAATGGAATCGGCTGGCCGTGCGCGTCCGTATTATAGTTCGCGTGCCCGGCGAAGATATGAATATCGGTTCCGCAGAGGCCGACGCTCGCCACGCGCACCATCACATCGCGCGGCCCGACTTGCGGCGCGGCAACGTCGCGCACTTCCATACGCGCCACGTCGCAGAGCACACAGGCGCGCATGGTTTCGTAGCTCTCCGCATTCGTTTGTTGATTCTGCATGATTATTCGCGGTTGATTTTCTCAAACGCCGGCGGCGCGCATCTCGGCTTCGATGTCACTGGTATCTAAGCGGCCCGCGTCGCGCAACTCGGCAAAACGCCACATCGTTTCGCGTACGCCTTCGACCAGCGGCGTCGCCGGCAACTCGCCAATCACGCGGCGTATCGCGGCATCGCTCAGCGCCGGCGCAATCGGAATGGGCGGCCCGTCGAACGTCGCCAGCTCGCGCCCCGCTTCTTGATTAATGAGTCGAGCGACCGCTTCGATCATTACGCTTTCGCCGTGCAGGTTGAAGACGTATGCGCCCGCAGGCGCGCGGTCAGCACAGGCAATGAAAGCCGCCGCCGCATCGGCGACATAAAGAAAATCGGTCGCGCCGCCGAAGCGTATCTGAAACGGCACGCCGAGCGACGCCGCTTTCATCGCTTTCGTCGGGTCGCTGGTCAACCCGAAGTCGCGGTTGACGCCGTAGACCGTCAGCGGCCTCAAGCCGACGCTCGATAATCCGTTGTCGAGATAGTAGACGCGCGCGTTGCCTTCGTTGGCGCGCTTGAAAACGCCGTAATGAGTTGCCGGCTCGCAAGCGGTCGTCTCGTCAACCGGACAGTCGTCTTCGCTCAAACCGAAGACCGCCGCCGAACTGGCGTAGACGACCGCGTTGATTTCAGCCGCGCGCGCCGCTTCAAAAACGTTGAGCGTGCCGATGACCGTGACTGCCGCGCCGCGCACCGGGTCGGCTTTGCAGAGCGGAACCTGAAGCCCCGCCAGATGAATGATGCGCCGCGCGCCTGACTCAATCAGCGCATCGGCGACCACACGCCCGTCAGTAATGTCGCCTACAATGAAGCGGACGGCGGCGATCTCATCGTCGCTCATAATCTGTCGCAAACGGCGCGCATCGCGGCTGACATCAAAGACAACCGCCGCGTCGCCGCGCTCGATTAATGCTTTAACAACCCACGATCCGATGCAGCCTTGCGCGCCGGTGATGAAATAGGTTTCGTTCATATCCCCTGTATCCCTGTGTCGGTTGAGAAGTCATCGCGCAATCGATAAAAGCGCGCGGCGTTGTCGGCGAGTATCGCTTGCCGCTCGTGCTCATTCAATCCTGCCAGCAGCTCTCGGTACGCATCAAGCGCGTGATCGTAAGACGCGGCAAGCAGACAGACCGGCCAGTCGCTGCCGATCATCATCCGCTGCGGGCCGAACCATTCGAGCGCGCATTCGACGTAAGGCGTCAGCTCGGCCCGCGTCCATTGCGCGTGATCGGCTTCGGTCACAAGCCCCGACAGCTTGCAATGAAGGCCGGGAATCTGCGCGACGATTTTCATCTCGCGCGACCATTCGTTGATCTCGCCGCTTGCGATGGGCGGCTTCGCCATATGATCGATGACCAGTCGCAAGTTCGGACAACGCTCAGCAACCGTCAAGACGTGCCGCAAGTGGCGCGTGTGTACGAGAAGGTCGTACGCCACGCCGCGCGAAGCAAGCGCATCGAGGCCGCGAAGCACCTCCGGTTGCACAAGCCAATCATCCGCCGGTTCAGATTCAATCAGGTGGCGCACGCCTTTGAACTTTGGATGTGAAGCAAAGGCGGCGATCTGCTCTTCGACCTGAGGGCTTCGCAAGTCAACCCAGCCGACGATGCCGGCGATGAACTCGTGATGTTCAGCCAGCTCAAGCAGCCAGCGCGTCTCCGCCAGGCTGTTGCTTGCCTGCACGAGCACGCTGCGGCGCACGCCGCAATCCTTCAAAATCGGTTCGAGATCGTCCGGCAAATAGTCACGACAGAGCGTCTCGTTATCGGCGCTCATCCACGCATAGTCGAACCGCCCGACCTGCCAGAAGTGTTGATGGCTATCAATGATATTGTCGTTCACGATCAAGGCCACTCAGTGACGATTCTCTGATTGTTTAAGGAGAAGCAAAGGCATTCTCTAACCGCCGCCGTGATTGGTCAAGCGGCGGCACGCCTTCCGGCTTTTCAATCTTTCGTTTTTGCTTTAGCCTTTCAGCGCAACATCAACACCCTTCATCCCCAGGAGACAAGCGATTGAGTTGGGAGCCTGAAGTCGAAGAGATCAAGCGCCGCGTCGAGCTTGCAAAACAGATGGGCGGCGAACAGAACGTTGCGCGCCATCAGGCCAATGGCCGGCTCACGGTGCGCGAGCGCATCGCGCGATTGCTCGACGGCGATTCCTTTCACGAAGTCGGCGCGCTGGCGGGCCGCGCCACTTACGAGAATGGCGAGCTGACCGCCTTCACGCCATCCAATTTCGTCTTCGGCACAGGGCGAATCGAAGGGCGCAAGGTCGTCGTGGGCGGCGACGATTTCACGGTGCGCGGCGGCGCAGCCGACGGTGCAGTCGGCTACAAAGCCGTGTATGCCGAACGACTGGCGCGCTCCTGGCGCGTGCCGCTGATTCGATTGGTTGACGGCACGGGCGGCGGCGGCAGCGTCAAGACCATCGAGACGATGGGCCGCACCTACGTGCCGCCGCTGCCGGGCTGGGACATCTCTGTGGCGCTGCTCGAAGAAGTCCCCGTGATCGGCGCGTGCCTCGGCTCGGTTGCAGGGCTTGGCGCGGTGCGCGTCGTCAACTCGCACTTCTCGTTGATGGTCAAAGGCACGGCGCAACTCTTCGTCGCCGGGCCGCCGGTCGTCGAGCGCAGCGTCGGCGAGAAGGTCGCCAAAGAAGAACTCGGCGGCTCGCACATCCACGCGCACGGTAGCGGCTGCGTCGATAACGAAGTCACAAGCGAAGACGAAGCCTTCGCGCAGATTCGCCGCTTCCTTTCATATATGCCGTCAAACGTCTGGCAACTGCCGCCGCGCCGCGACACAGACGATCAGGCGAATCGGTGCGACACGGACTTGCTCTCAATCATTCCGCGCGACCGGCGGCGCGGCTACAACGCGCGGCGATTGGTCGAGATGATCGTTGACCGCGATTCGTTCTTCGAGATCAGCCGCTATTATGGCCGCCCATTGATCGCGGGACTCGCTCGCTTGAACGGTCACGCGGTCGGTGTGATGGCCAACGATCCGCACTTTCACGGCGGCGGCCTGGATGCGCCCGCAAGCGAAAAGCTCGTGCGCTTCGTTGACCTCTGCGATACGTTCCACCTGCCCGTGGTCAATCTCGTAGATCAACCGGGCTTCGTCGTCGGCACAAAGGCCGAGCGGGCGGGCACGGCTCGTTATGGCGCGCGAGCGATTGCCGCGATCTATCAAGCGCGCATCCCGTGGGTCAGCATACTGCTGCGCCGTTGTTATGGCGTAGCCGGCGCAGCGCACGGCAACACGAATGCGCTCAACCTGCGTTACGCGTGGCCATCGGGCGATTGGGGTTCGCTGCCGATTGAAGGCGGCGTGATGGCGGCTTATCGGCGTGACATCGAATCGTCGCTCGACCCCGAAGCGCGCCGCCGTGAATTGGAAGAGATGCTGAATCAGTTACGCTCACCCTTCCGAACCGCCGAAGCCTTCGGCATCGAAGAGATCATTGATCCGCGCGAGACGCGCCCCATTCTTTGTGATTGGGTCGAGACGGCTTATAGCCTGCTGCCGATGCAACTGGGGCCGAAGCATCGCGGCTTCCGCCCTTGATCCCCGATTCAAGGAGTTGCTGAGACAGATCAACGTGTTGGAGTGAAGCGGCGACTCGCGAGATGACTCATTCATTAAGAGGACGAGATGCCGTACACCATACGCCAGGCAACGCCAGTTGATGCTTCAGCCATCAATCGGCTCTGCGTCGAAGCCTATGCGGAATTCGAGAGCGTCGTCGGCCAGGATAACTGGCGACAGATGCGAGAAGCCTTAGCCTCTGCTGCCGACCTTTCGACGCTGGGCGAGCTGCTGGTGGCTGAAGACGCAAATGGAGTGATTGGTGTAGTGCTTTACATCCCGCCTGGAAAGTCGGATGGCCGAAGCATTCCTCAAGCGTGGGCGACGATTCGTATGCTGGCCGTATCGCCGGCGAGTCGCGGCAGCGGCGTGGGGAGAAAACTGACCGAGGAGTGCATCAATCGAGCGCGCCGCGATGGCGCAGAGGCTATCGGATTAACAACAGCCGATATGATGAAGGTCGCCGAGCCAATGTACGAGCGCATGGGATTTCAGAAAGAGGCCGCGCTCGGGACACGGTTCGGCGTACGTCACGCGCGGTACAAGCTGCCTTTGAATGAAGCCAGCTAACTCATCGCTCATCACTCATCACTTGTTATTCCGCCGGTAGCTTCCACGGCGCGCGGTATTGGCGCATCAGGTAGCGGCGCGCTTCCGCATCCTCAATGATCGTCTCTTTCTCTACGTCCCAGCGCACCTGCCGGCCTAATCGAAATGCGATGTTGCCGAGGTGACAGGCGATCATCGAGTTGTGGCCGATCTCAACATCAGAATTGGGCAGTTGCCGCGAGCGCACCGAGTCAACGAAATTCTTGACGTGAAGAAAGTGATAATCCGCGCCTCCGCTGCCCTGACGCGGAACGGCTTCGCCTCTGTAATGTGGCTTCCAGTTGACGCGCTCGGTTTCTGAATAGACTTCCCAGCCGCCGCGATCTACGATCAGCACGGCGTTATTGCCGTGAAATTCGACGCCGTGATCGCGCGCTTCGGGGCCGCGACCGATGGCCGTCGCGTGCTCCCACACCATACTGAAATCGGGAAACGACCAGATGACCTGTTGCGTATCGGGCGTCTCTTCGGCATCATCGGGAAAGCCATACTTGCCGCCGACCGCTGCGGCTGAGAGCGGCGCTTTGACGTTCATGCCCCAGTTGGCGATGTCGATCATATGCGCGCCCCAGTCGGTCATCAGCCCGCCGGAGTAGTCCCAGTACCAGCGAAAATTGAAATGAAAGCGATTCTTGTTGAAGGGCCGCTTCGGCGCGGGGCCGAGCCACATATCGTAATCAACCGTCGCCGGCGGCTCGCTGTCGGGCACGGGCGCGATGTTGCCCATCCAATCCTGGTAAGCCCACGCGCGCACCATACGAATCTTGCCAAGCTTACCGCTGCGCACGTAATCCACCGCTTCTTTATAATGCGGCGCGCTGCGCTGTTGCGTGCCCATCTGCACGATGCGGTTATGCTGGCGCGCGGCTTTGACCATCGCGCGGCCTTCGCCGATTGAGATCGACAGCGGCTTCTCGACATAAACATCTTTGCCGGCCTGACAGGCCATAATCGTCGGCAGCGCGTGCCAGTGATCGGGCGTGCCGACGATGACCGCGTCCAGGTCTTTCAAGTCGAGCACGCGGCGAAAGTCGCGCGTCACCAGTTGCGGGTGTTGGCCGTTGTCGGTCTCGACCATCTTCTGCACCTGAGCAGACTGCGTGTCATCTACATCACAAAGCGCCACGCATTCGACATTCTTGATCTTGAGCATCTGCCGCAGGTCGTTGCGCCCCATTCCGCCGCAGCCGATCAGCGCGACGCGCAGGCGGTCGTTCGCGCCGGCAACATTATTGTTTGACTGTGCGGTGGCGGTGTTGGCGGCAAGCGCGGTCAGGCCCGCCGCCGCTGTGGCTTCGAGCGTTTCTTTGATGAACTGACGACGATTCTTTGATGGCATAGTCTCCCCTGTGTCTGGCGGTCAGCCGTGAGCCAGAGCGGAAAGTGATTCCAGCGGTTGGTAATGAATTGCGTTGCTGATGCGCGGCCAATATAGCACCGGCGAACGAAGGAATTCAAACAAGCGTGCGCTGCGCCGAAGCGCCTAACCATCCAGCCATTGCAAGCAGCGCAGTCGCCACCCTCGGCCTTCGACCACCAGCGCCGCCTTGTAACCTGCGCCCACGGTCAGATCAAGCATCATCCAGCGCGCCGTCTCGTCCGACATCGCGGCGCGGAGCAGGGCCGCAGGCTCGCCGGGCGCAAGCGACACGTCGAATTGATTGAGCGGCAGCGACAGTCCTTCCCCTCTGGCTTTTATGTATGCCTCTTTGCGCGTCCAGCAATTAAAGAAGGCTTCGGTCTGTCGGCGCTCCGGCAGCGCCCGCAAGGTCGCGACTTCGCCGCGCGAGAAGAAGTGTTCGGCGATCTGCTCGCCGGCCACCTCAGGCCGTATCCATTCGAGGTCAATGCCGAGTTCTCGACCTTGAGCGAAGGCCAGCAGCGCCAGGTCGTGTGAATGCGAGATGTTGAAGCACAGGTCAGCGCCGTGATGGCTGGCGAGGGACGGCTTGCCGAACGCGCTATAACAGAATGAAAAGTTGGCGGGATTGATCTGAAGGTAACGGCTCAGCAAGAGGCGCAGCAATCCGCGCGCGGCGATGAAGTGATCGCGGTCTTTTTGAAAGTGATAGCGCGCGGCCCGCGCTTGTTCATCGGGCGCGAGCGTGGCTGAAAACTCCGCGAGCCGTTGCGGCTGGTCGAGCCGCGCGCGCCAGACGTGAACCTCGTCGCGCGGCAGCGACAACTCGGCGGGCGGCGATTGCCAGATCGTCTGCGTGTCTTCTCGGATAAACATAATGAGGCTGCCGAACGTTGATTCGGACAGCCTCATTATTGCACAGATCACCACGGCTCAGAATCTCGCGTGATGACCGGCCTTCGTCTCCGATGACGAGAAAATCATAACCGGCGAGGCCGCGCCGCACTCAGCGGCGTTGATCTCTTTGTCGATGCCGTCAACGCCGACGCGCAGCACGCGCACGACAACGCCGCGCCCATTCGCAATGTCGCTCACTGATGGGCGGGCCATCTCGGCCAGATAGACGCTGTTCGGTTGGCCTGGATAGACGGCGATTGCTTTCAGAGTGACTCTCCTTAGCCTTTGTGCTCAGGCTTGTGTTTAAGGAACTCGGCCCAGTTGTGATCGCCCTGCTCGATGTATTCGCGCTCGCCCTCTTCCCACTTCTTCTTCACGGCTTCGTTGTAGTTCAAGTAGAGCATGCCATCGATAATCTTCCACGCCTTCGGGTCGCCGTTCGCGGTATAGCCGTGACTGACGGCCCACGAGCAATAGCCGCCGTATTGCGGCGCGTAGCGTTCGGGCGAAGCGATAAAGCGGTCGCGGTTCTCTGCGCTCGCAAAGCGCCACGTCGCGCCGCGCCACTGGTGTGTGAAGTTGGCGCTGCCCTCAACGGCTTTGCCTTCTGTATGGTAAGCCACACTGTCATAGCCGCCGAGCGCAATCCCGTCGCTCGCCTTATTCACAGGGTCTACGCCGCGCTTGCAGGCCGCCAGCGTCACACTCGCGGCGATGATTACAGCGAAGAGTAGGTATCGTTTCGTCATTCGTCATTCGTCCTTTGTCATTGGTCTTTCGTGACTGCTCATTGTTCGTCGCCGCCTCGTTCACCTGTTGAATGACAGAAGGCAAAAAGAAAATTCCCGCCACGCAGATTTATCCCGCAGAAATCCTGGCAGCTTGCGGGAGAGGCTGGTGCGGAGTATACATGGCAAGCAGGTCGAGAGATTCGGCCTGATTGCTAAATCGGATTGATAGAAGATGGATTATGCAACTCTCGTATGCTCAACTTCCTCGTCGTCGTGCGAAGCTTATGGACATCGAGCAGGTATTTCGTTTCGTCGCGCCACAGGTTCGTGAGGCGGCAGTTAAAGCGGCTGATCAGTTAAGTCAACTCGGCATTCGCTACGCCCTGGCTGGTGGCTTGGCTGTCGGCGCGCACGGATACATCCGGGCGACTCTTGACGTGGATTTTCTGGTGGGTGACGAGGCATTTGAACATCGTGGTTCGCTGGTGGCTTTCAAAGCCGGTGTCCCCATAGAAGTGAATGGCGTGCGAATAGACTACCTGTCCCCCGCTTCACTCGGTTCCCAAGTGGAAGAGGTGCTCGACGATCCTCCGACAGACGCGGGGCTGGCCATCACCCCTGTAGAAGTGCTTATTTACATGAAGCTCGTCGCGAGCCGTCGCAAAGACCTGCTGGATGTCGTGGAGCTTGTCAAAAGCGGGGCCGACGTGCAGCAAGTGCGAAATTACCTACAGCAATATGCGACCGATCTGCTGCCCCGTTTTGAAGAATTGGCCGACGAGGCAATGACCGAATAATGCCTTCGCTCTGTATGCCACCCTCTCATATAATCAATATGGAACGCGCGAAGCGATTTGTTATATCCATTTTTAAACGGTGTTCGCGCCCTCGTTGATACGGGTACATGAGGTCTCCGGCTATTCTTGTTATGCAAACCACTGAATTCAACGCCGACGAAATAAGCATTCGACAAGCGCACGCGTCGGACGCCGAAGCGCTTGCCTCGCTCGTCGGTGAACTCGGCTATGCGACCGAACCATCAACTGCGCTTGCAAGGCTCAACGACTCAAACAGAGCCGGTGATCGTGTGCTCGTCGCGGTGCATCATTCAAGAGTGATTGGGTTGATCCTGCTGCATCGCACGCCCTTCCTGCACCGCCCGCCGGACGGGCGCATCTCGACTTTGGTTGTGTCAGCCGATTATCGCGGGCGCGGCGTCGGCGGCAGGTTGATTGAAGCCGCAGAGTCGGTATTTCGAGAAATGCAATGCGAGCGCGTCGAAGTCAGCAGCGGCGCGCAACGCGACGACGCGCACCGCTTCTATCTGCGAGCGGGTTACTCGGAGCAGCCCAAGCGGTTCATCAAGGTGCTGGCCTAGCTGATTCTTTAAGCCGGCAGCGTGATCTCACGCAGTTCTTTCGGTTCGGCCAATCGTAAGATTTCATACAGAGCAATCAACATCAGCGCCAGTGACAGCAACGCCGGCCCGACGCTTTCAAGGCCGAGGCGATCTGCAACGATGCCGACCGCCGCCGGCAACAATGATGCGCCGAGCACGGCGGCTGAAATCTGAAAGCCTACCGCATTGGCCGTGTGCGCGTCGCCGACCCGGCGCGGCGTCGCCGCAATCAACGAAGGAAAGATCGGCCCCGCCGCGAAACCTATCAATGCTAGCCCAAGCGCGCTCGACAGCCCAGAGATGTTCAGCCAGATCAGCGCCGCGCCAACTGCGACCGCGACCAGACAGCCTCGCAACAGCCACCGCGCCGCGCGCCATTCGGCGACGAACCCGAAGACCACCCGGCTCACCGTCAAGCAGCCGAAGTAGACGCTCACCCACAACCCGGCTTCGCGCATCCCAACCCCGCGCCCTTCAGTGAAGAGGCTGAAGGCCCACGTCCCCGCCGCGCTCTCAACCCCTGTGTAGATGAAAAACGTTGCGATGCTGAGCCATACAATCGGCAGGCGCAAGGTGGCGCGAGTCGTGGCGGCGGTCGCTTTGCCCGTGATTGGCTGGTCGGGGATGGCGGCGTCCCACAGGTGGCGCGTGATGCCGAAGGCGATGGCCATCACCACTTGACTGATAGCGACGAGGCCATAACCCCATCGCCACACGTAGCCGGCATTGAGCACGCTCGTCATCAGCACCGGGCCGACCGACGCGCCGACGCCATAACAAGCGTGCAGCCAGTTGACCGTGCGCGGGCTGAAATGTGTCGCCGCATACGTGTTCAGCCCCGCGTCTATCGCGCCCGATCCTGCGCCCGCTATCACGGTGGCGATCACCATCAACCACCAGCCCGGCGTTAGCGCGTAGCCGGCCAGCGCTATCGCCATCAATAGACAACTGACCGCAAGCAAAGTCCCCACGCTCATATGGGCCAGCACCCTGCCGCTGCTGAAACTCGACAGCAGGTAGCCGACCGTGAAGACCACGAGCAGCGTGCCGAGCGCGTCGAGCGGCAGGTGAAAGGTGGCGCGCACCGAAGGCCACGCAACGCCGTGCAATCCATCAGGCAATCCCAAACTGACAAAGCCGAGATAAGCCAGAAGGATGACCAGCAACCTTGAGCCAACGCGGTCACCCACAGATTGATCTTCGCGCGTAAGAATGATGATGCCCTTTCGCCGGTTCACAAGATGGGCCAGGATTGCGCCTGGCCCTCTCACAAGTCATATGACATTTAACCACAACGCGTCAGTTCTTCGCCTTCATCTCCAGCATGAAAAGGCCGAGGCCGAACGCTTCCATCGCGTACTCTGGCCAGTGACGTTGCGGCGGGCATTAGCAACAACTCTCGCCCGCGTGTTGCTCGCGGCGCGCGTTGACGACGCCGTAGACTTGACGCATCAACGGCGCTCCGCCGATGCGGTCAGCGGTCATCATCTTCACCTCGCTCTCGATGGTCGGCCCACGCCTGCGAAGCCAACCATTCGAGTTCGTTGTGTGAATGACCGCCTGTGAAAGAATTATTCCTATCGGCGACGCCGGTTTATCGTGAAGGGTAAGGGGACAAGCGCACGGCTCAGGCGGGAACCAGTTCGTTGATGCGGTGGATCAGTGATTCATATTCGATGGGCTTGGCGACCGTTAGGTCTGCGCCGGCCTTGAGCGCCGCCGCCTCTTCGTCATGACCATAGGCCGTCATCACGATGATCGGCGTCACGCGACATTCAGGCAGTTGCCGCACGCGCTTAATCAATTCGACGCCGTCCAGATGGGGCATCGAGATGTCTGTGATGATCAGATTGGGGCAGTCGAGCTGGGCCAGGCGCAGCCCTTCGCGCCCGTCTTCGGCGGTGTAGACTGTGTAGCCTTGCATTCGCAGGTAGAGCGCCAGCAAGTCGCGGCTGTCGGGGTGGTCTTCGACGACAAGGATCTTTCTTTCCAAGGGAAGGAACCCGGAATCTGAAATTACAAGCGCCTTGCCTATTCTTATGATAAAGCCGCGCCGCGTCAACCCAAATTCGCGCGCCTTTATTTATTCAGTGAATGAAGCGGCGACGGCGCGGCTCTCTTGCTCACGCCGGCGTGTCGCCCTGACGCGCATCGCGGCAAGCCGGACAACGGGTCGGCGAGGGCGAGCCTTGACCTGCAATAATCCCTTCGCTTTGATCCGCGCCGAGTGCGAATGCTTTGCCGCAGGCTTCGCAGGTGAAGGCCGCGACGCCGGTCAATTCCTTCGTCTCTTGCTGGTCATCAGGGATTTCGCAAGCCTGATGATCGAACAGTGTCTCGCGCAATTCTTCGTAGGCCTGATCAGCTTTTTCGCGCTGCTCTTCGGGACCGCACAATGCCTGCTCGCGCAGGGTTTCGAGCTTCTCCAGGTCGGCTTTTGCCTGTTCGTTCATAACGTGCCTTTCCTCGTCTCTGCGTCCGCCGGAATTATAGCATCCTTGGCGCGGGCCTTGAGTCGAAGGACGCAGTGAGCAGGCTGTCCCAGAAATGCCCGCGACCTGTCACGCTTGAGTCATCCGGCAAGCTTCAGAGCTTATTTTAAGGCGGAATGCCTCTTGCTGGTCTTAGCAGTCTCGAATGGGCAACCCGCGAAAACAGATCATTGCCCGTCTTGCCGGAGACACGATTGTGGGATACAAGCTACTCATCGTCGAGGATAATGCCCAGGTGCGCGAGATGCTCGCTGTCGCGCTGAGCGATGCCGGCTTCAGCGTCGTCACAGCCGATGATGGCTTTGACGGGCTGGCCTCTGCGCGGCGCGAGCGCCCTGACCTGATTCTCACCGATGTCGAGATGCCCAATCTTGACGGCATACGCATGATCGAGCGACTGCACCTGGAGACGGAACTGCGAGGGATTCCCGTGCTGGTGCTTTCGTCGGTCCACGCCGGACGGCTGGCTCAGGCGGTCGCTGCCGGCGCGACCAGCGTCATGCAGAAGCCTGTGCGACTGGCCCAGTTGATTACGACGATCAGGCAGACGCTCGGTAAGAACGCGGCGGCTTGAGAGCGGCGCGCTTCAACGCGGCTCGGCAACGTATTCGGAGACGGTCTGCAACAGGCTTTCAACCGCGACCGGCTTTATCAAATAGCCTTGCGCGCCTGCGCTCATCGCCGATGCTATCGCGCTCTCATCAATGTGGCCCGTATAAAAAACGATTGCCGTCTGTGAGTCGAAAGCGCGAACCTGCCGACAGAAGTCCAGCCCGGTTCCGTCTTCTAAACTCCAGTCGAGCAAGATCAGGTCAAAGCCGCCGCGCCGCACTTTGGCAAGCCCGTCGCTGACCGAGAGCGCGTGTTCCACCGCGTAGCCCGCCTGGCCGAGCAGGAGCGCGAGCATCTCACAGGTATCACGGTCATCATCTACACAAAGCAAGCGGCCTTTCATGCTTCCATCCATCATCCGTGTTTTTCTTTTCAGGGGCGACGCTTTAGCGCGTCAAAGGCATATGGGATGCCTTCTGCCATACAGTCTAGAATGTAGCAAGCGATTGGCGCGGGGACAAGTTTACGAGAGGTGGGATTGGGGCGAAGAGGGGCAGCCGCCGTGCGCTGCCCCTACCAATGGAATCTAGCCGCCGTCATTGCGCGAGGATCGCCACGACATCGCGCTGGGCTTCGCCGCCCGTCACCCGCGCTTCATTCTCGGAGACGTAAACGTCAATCTCGCTGCGGATGCCAAACTGGCCTTCGAGATAGATGCCCGGCTCGATTGAAAAGCAGGTGCGCGGAATCAGCAGGCGCGAATCTTTGGTCTCAAGGTTATCGATGTTCGCGCCGTTGCCGTGCACTTCGGTGTGGATGTTGTGGCCTGTGCGGTGAATGAAGTAATCGCCATAGCCGGCCTTCTGAATCACCTCTCGACACGCGTCGTCCACCTGCCAGCCGTAGATCGTGCGGCCTTCGCTGAACGCCGCCTTAACGAAGTCTGTCGCCGCATCGCGCGCGTCACGCACGACGTTGAAGACTTTCGTGACCTCTTCAGGAACCTGCTCGCCGACGAACGAAGTCCAGGTGATGTCGGCGTAGACCGAGTTCGGGCGGTTGAGCTTGGCCCACAGATCGATCAGCACAAAGTCGCCTTTATTGATGGGCGAATGCTGCTCGCGCGTCGGCTCGTAATGCGGCTGCGCGGCATTGCCGTTGACGGCGACAATCGGCGGGTCTTTCGAGAACATGCCGCGCGCCGCGAAGCGTTCGAGAATGAACTGCTGGATGTCGTATTCGGTCGTCTGCGTACCGGCGTTGATGCGCTTGCCGATCTCGGCGAAGGCTTCCTTGACTGAATCATAAAGGCCGCGCGCCGCCTCTTCGTGCATCGCCAGTTGCTCGTCGTTCCAGGCCGACTCGAAAATCTGCACGAGGTCAGCCGACGAAACGATCTCGACGCCGAACGAGCGGATCAACTCAATCGTGCCGCCGTCCACGCGCGACAGGTAAGGGATGGCGTTGTCGGGCGAATACTGCATCGCCACGCGCGGCTTGCGTTTGTCGCTGAGCCGAAGCAGCTCGGTCTTTAAGTGTTCGTGAAGCTGCTGCCACGGCAGGTAGATGAGCTGGCGACCGGGCAGGCGGTCGAGCACGTGGCGTTCGATGGAATGATTGAGCTTGACCGGCTCGCCCGACTGCGGCACGAGGTAGAACCAGCGGCGCGTCGCCATATGGCCTTCGTTGCTGAGGCCGAGGATGTTGGCCGCTATCGGGTCGCTGTCGCGGAAGCTGTAGAACAGCCAGCCGTCAAGGTCTGCGTCTTTGAGCGCTTGTTGGATTCGTTCGATCAAGATGTCCTCCAGGGAATGAATTCCGATTGATTTTTGCGCCTCTAGATTATCACAAGTGCGCCGCACGGCAACATTGCCCGCCGCACCGTGTGGCGGCGGGATATTAATCGGCGACGGCGGGCATTCGGCCATCGGCTGGCAATACGGATTGGCTAGTAACAAGCCGCGCGCCTTGCTCGCGCATCTCGGCAAGCGCCGCGTCGCCATCGTCAGGCTGCACGTTGACGGCGCGCACGCCATCAGTCACGACGGATGTTTCATAGCCGAGCCGCAACGCGTCCATCGTCGTCGCTCGCACGCAATAGTCGGTCGCCAGCCCGGCAATATAAACTCGCCGAACGCCGCGTGACTTCAAGTACTCATCAAGCGAGCGGCCTTCGTCGTCAACGCCCTCGAATTCGGAATACGCATCGCGCTCGGCAATCGAAGCTTTGCGGAAGGTGTGATTGATGTGCTCAAGGTTAAGCGCCGGGTGCAGCTCCGCGCCAAACGTGTGTTGCACACAATGCGGCGGCCACGGGCCGCCCTGCTCGCGGAACGAGACGTGATTCGCCGGATGCCAGTCGAGCGTCGAAATGACGAGCGGGAAATGCGGCATCAGCCGATTGGCGACCGCGATGACCTGATCGCCTTCGGCAACCGCAAGCGCACCGCCGGGACAAAAATCATTTTGCATATCAACAAGGATCAACGCCGCATCGTTGAATTGCTCGCTCATCTTCGCCCCCTTTGTCACTACGCCGGATCACTCGCAAGGCGCGTATCGATTACCTCAATCAAGCTTTGTGCGCGGCGCGCAACTCATCTTGTTCGCGTTGAAGTCGCGCGCTGACCTGCACCGGATAGCCGGCCCTGGCGTCGAGCGCCAACAACTCATCAGGCAATCGCTCAAGCTCCGATGCGGCGCGCGACCTCGCTGCATCGAGCCGGCGTTTGCGCGCTGCTCGCCGCTCGCTAATCGGCTCTTCGTTATCTATATCACAATCGGCAAAACGCTCGCCATAAGCGCGCCCGCCGCGCATCACTTCTTCGAGCAGAGGCCGCCAGGACGCGCCGGGTATGGCTTCGTCGGCGGCGGCGATCAAGTCCTGTCGGTAACGTCCGCCGTCGCTTTCGCGCCAGACCTGCTTCGGGCCGGGATAGGTCGCTTTGTCTTTGCTCAGCTTGATGCGTCCGCGAATCCGTCCGCCCTCTTCGAGGCCGACCAGCTTATAGACCGCTGACAGCGCGGGCGCATCGAACGAAGTCGCCAGCTCCGTGCCGACGCCGAATGAATCAATGCGCGCGCCGCCGCGAATCAATTCAGCGATGCGGTACTCGTTGAGGTCGCTGCTGGCGAATATCTTCGCCTGCCGCATACCGGCGCGGTCGAGGATGTCGCGCACTTTGATGCTCAATTCGCAAAGGTCGCCGCTGTCGAGCCGCACGGCAGAAATGGTCGAACCATAATCGCGCGCCAGTCGCTCGACGGCGGCGAGCGTATCGTACGTGTCAACCAGCACCGTCGCCGTTTTGGGAAAGACTTTGAGAAAGGCGCGGAACGCATCGTCTTCGTCATCGAACGACATCACGAACGAATGCGCCAGCGTGCCGAAAGTCGGGATGCCGAATAGATGACCGGCTTCGACATTCGAGGTTCCAATCGCGCCGCCGATGTAAGCGGCACGCGCGGCATAGAGTCCCGATTCGCTGCCGTGCGCTCGCCGCGTGCCAAACTCGATAACATCGCGGCCCGCTGCCGCCGTCACCACGCGCGCTGCCTTCGAGGCGATCATCGTCTGCGAAGCGAGGGTCGCAATCAAAAAGGTTTCGATGATCTGCGCTTCGATGATCGGCGCAGAAACGCGCAGCAAAGGCTCGTTGCCAAACGCCGCCGTGCCTTCGGGCATCGCCCACACATCGCCGCTGAAGCGAAAGCTCTTGAGATAATCGAAGAACCGGCTCGATACATTAGCGAAGGCCGGATGCTCGCGCAGGTAAGCAATCTGGTCGTCGGTGAAACGAACGGCGCTCAAATAATCAATCGCCTGTTCAAGCCCTGCCGTGATGAGGTAAGCGCGGTTGGGCGGCAGGCGGCGAACGAACAACTCGAAGATGGCCGGCGTCTCTATGCGGTTATCGAAGTAAGCCGCCGCCATCGTTAGCTCATAAAGATCGGTTGACAATGCCAGAGCGCGTTCCGTCATCTTGCGTAAAACTATAAGAACCCGGCTGCGGGCAAGTCAACGCGCGGCGGGCGACTGACTTGAGAGTTAGGGGCGCGGTCGTTACAATCGCCGCCTGAGAGTGACGAGAGATGACCACAAGACAGAAGAATGAAGCTGGCGTCGGCGACTTGATAAGCCAGTCGCGCGTGCGCGTGCGCTATGCCGAGACGGATCAGATGGGTGTCGCTTATTACGCGAACTACCTTGTGTGGTTCGAGGTGGGCCGCAGCCAGTACTGCCGCGATTGCGGTTTCTCGTACCGCGAGATGGAGCGCGAGAGCGGCCTGTTTATGATCGTCGCCGAAGCCCGTTGTCGCTACAAAACGCCGGCGCGTTACGAAGACGATTTGACGATCAAGACGCGAGCAACCGAGATCACGCGGCGAACGCTGCGCTTCGCTTACGAGATTCACCGCGACGACGGCGCGCTGGTAGCGACCGGCGAAACGCTGCACGTCTTAATCAACTCGGCAGGCCGCCCATCGAGCTTCCCGGATAAGTATCAAGCTCTACTGAAAAGTAGTGGCCAGTGAGTCCCGTAGGGACGCGATGTTTATAGTTATGGCTGATAGAAAAGACGAAGCCCCGTAGGGGCGCAATGACTACATCACGCTCCTGACGGAGCTTGCTTCATCAACAACATCGGCAACTATAAACAGGTCGTCCCTACGGGACTAATGATTTACTGGTCACTCACAACTCCCGATTGGCCACTGACTATGGATAGCTTGGTTTATCACAACGACCGTTTGATCGACGTGAGCGAGGCGAGCGTCGCGCCGACGCTCGCAGGTGTGCTTTATGGCTGGGGCTTGTTCACGACGCTGCGGATTTATGGCGGTCGCGTCTTTGCATTTGAACATCACTGGGAGCGGTTGTTGAAGTCTGCGGAGAAGGCGCGCGTACCGCTCGGCATTGATGCGCCGGCGATGAGGCAGGCATTGACAGAGATCGTTGCGGCCAACGGGGTTGCCAATGGCCGCGCCCGCATCACCATCCTCAAAGGCGAAGCCGGTTCGTGGCGCGGGGCGTCGTCACGCGATGCCGACGTGTTGATCTTCACCACAAGCGATGCCGGGCGACCGCCGTCGCCGATTGCGCTGACGGTGTCGCCTTATCGGCTGTTGTCGAGCGGGCCGCTCACCGGCATCAAGCGCACGGCGATGATCGAAAACCTGCTCGCCTATGACGAAGCGCGGTCACGCAATTTTGATGAAGCGGTGTTGTTGAACGAGCGTGGCGAGATGGTCGGCGCGACAGCGGCCAATCTGTTCTGGGCGCAAGGTGACGAATTGTTCACGCCATCGCTGGCCACAGGAGCGATGCCCGGCATCACGCGCCACTACGTTGTCGAGATCGCGGCCCAGGCCAGGTTGCACGTCGTCAAAGGCAGCTTCACCACTCAGCGTCTACTCGACGCCCGCGAAGTTTTTTTGACTTCGACCACGCGCGAGATTGCGCCGGTCGCCAGTTACGATGTGAAGCACTACGACCCACGCGAAGCCAACATCACCCGCGTCATTCAGCGCCGCTTCCGCGAGCTGGCGCGCGACGCCAGAATGTTTTTGTAGCAGAGATTACTCCGCGTCGCCGTGCCGGCGTGCTTACCTTTTTTCTTTGCAGAACTTCAGGGCGCACCTACATCTCTTACTTCAACGGCTCGGCGTGAATCGTGAAAGAGACGGTCGTCAATCGTTCGCCGCGTTGGAACTGCGTCCAGATGCGGTAACTGCCCGGTCGCGGCAGGAAGGCGTTGAAGGTCACGTCGGGGCCGCCGCGCAGTTTCGATTTGTCAGCATCGGGCGCGACTTCTTCTTCCGGGTGCGAGTGGACGTAATCGGCTTGGTCTTCGCTCAAGATCAACGTGTGCCCCATCGCTCCGAGATAGGGAACAAGGTCGCGCACCGGCTCGCCGGTCTTCGCGTCGGTCAGATGATACTTCAAGGTTACGGGCTGGCCGGCGATCAACTCTTCCGGCTCAAGCTTCAATTCGACTTTGAGGCCGTCAAACACTTTCGTGAATGTCGTATCGGCGGCAAGATGCGGCGACGCGGCGGCAAGGTCGAGCTTATAGCCGGCGGTGGCAATGTGCTGTTGCAAAACCTGTGGCGTGCCATCGCTTGGATAGAAGTCCGAGTAGATTTTGTAGAGGCCGGCGCGCGGCAGGACGGTTTCAATCGTGAACGACCCATCACTTTGAAAGTCGGGATGGATGTGTTGAAACTCGCTCAAGTCCTGGCTGATGACGAACAGGTGATAGAGCTTATCGTGAGTGATCTGAAAATCTTTCACCTGCTGGCCGGTCTTCGGGTTGAAGATGGTGAACCGCAGCTTGACCGTCTCGTTCGGCTTCGGCGCGCGCGGCGTCGCGTCGAGCCGCAGGTCGAAAGCGTCCGGGTTATCGGGCGTCACCGCCACGAGCGTCATCTGGCACTTCGGGCATTTGCCCGGTTTCGTCGTGCGAATCTCCGGGTGCATCACGCAGGTGTAGCCGTCCGATGACGGCACGACTTCACGCGACTGCTGGCGGGTCAAGGCCGGCGCGGCAGGCGTCGCCTCTTGCGCCGCTGATTCAGTAATGCCAATAACAGAGACAATCAATCGCAAGACGAGCAATAATCCAGACACGCGCACTCTCAAGCTCCTTATCGAGAAGACGCGTCAGGCCAATCGACGCCGACGCGCAACCACCGCATTCATTCTACACCGGCCCTTGCGTCGGCGTCGCGCCTCTTGCGAAGCGTGTCAAGGTTAATACATTTTCAGGAATTGAACCGCCAAGACGCCAGGAACACCAGGAGGAGAAAGACAAAGAATCTCTTGGCGCTCCTGGCGTCTTGGCGGTTAGTCTCCTGTCTTTCTTTCGAGAATGAATCGACCAACTCGCCGGCCTGCCTTTGCAGGCTTTCTGACTCTTCCTTTCCGGGTCGGCTGCTATGGTATAATCCCGCGTCGTGTTGGAGATGATGAGGCGATCTTTCATTAGTACAAGTGTAATCTATGCCACTTGATGATAATGCTGACCGGCTGGCAGAGGCGCAACGGCTCTCGCAGGATAGCCAGAGGCTTGCCTCGATCAGCAGCGCGCTGTCGGCACGTCTCGACAAGCCGGGCGTTATCGAAGTGGCCTGCAATGCGGCGCGCCAACTGACCGAAGCCGACGGCGCTTGCGTCATCCTGCGCGAAGGTGATCTGGTTTACTATTCGCAAGAGGACGCTATCGCGCCGCTGTGGGCGGGCCAGCGATTCCCGATTGACAATTGCATCGGCGGCTGGTCAATCCTGCATCGCGCGCCCGTCGTCATCGAAGACGTTCATTCAGACTCGCGCATTCCCCTCGATTATTACCGGAACACGTTCGTCAAAGCGCTCGCCATTATGCCGATGCAGCCCGAAAATCCGTTCGGCGCAATCGGCGTCTACTGGAGCCGCAGGCATCGCGCCGACGAGCGCCAGCTCAAGCTGCTTGAGACGCTCGCCAACCTGGCAAGCACAGCGATTGCCCACGCCGAGTTGTTTGAAGAAGCGAAGGCCGCGCGCGCCGAAGCCGAGCGCCACGCTGACGCGCTACAGAAGCAGGCCGACTTGATCGATCAGTCTTCGGACGCGCTGCTGATATGGGAGATCGAAGGCGGCATCACGTTCTGGAATCGCGGCGCGGAACAGCTCTACGGCTTCACGCGAGAAGAGGCGCTGGGGCGCGTCTCACACGAGCTGCTGCAAACCGATCACGGGATGAGCCGGCAAGAGTTTGAACGGCTGCTCAAACAACAGCTCGAATGGCAAGGTGAGTTACATCACACGACTAAAGACGGCCATCGCATCACGGTCGAAAGCCGCTGCAAGGTCGCCGGCCAGAATGGCCGCACCTATGTGATGGAATCGAACCGCGACGTGACTGAGCGCAGCCGCATCGTCGAAGCATTGCGCGAGAGCGAAGAACGTTTCTCGAAAGCCTTTGACGCCAGCCCACTGTCGCTGACCATCACGTCGCTGAAGACAGGGCGGCTGATGGAGGTCAACGATACCTTCATGCGTGTTACCGGCTACACGCGCGATGAAGCGGTGGGGCGTACAACGCTCGAACTCGGCCTCTGGGCCAATCCCGAAGACCGCGCCGTTGAGCTGGCGATTGTATCGGGCGAAGGTCTGGTGCGGCGGATGAAGTTTCGCTTTCGCATGAAAGATGGCTCGGAGGTGATCGGCTTGCTCTCTGCCGAGCGACTCGAAATCGGCGGCGCGCCGTGCGCGCTCACGGTCATCGAAGACATCACCGACCGCGAGCGCGCCGAAGCGTGGCTACTCGAAAATGAAGAACGCTTGCGCCTGGCGCTCGAAGCTGGGCAGGTCGGCACCTGGGATTGGGACATTGCAAGTAACCACGTGACGTGGTCGGAAACGATCTATCACTTTCACGGACTCAAGCCGGGCGAGTTCAGCGGGCGGGTCGAAGATTTCGCGGCGCTGGTTCACCCGGATGACCGCGAGCGCGTCAATGTAGCGATACAAGCCGCCGTCGAGAGTAGGCAAACTTACTCGGCAGAGATGCGCGTGGTCTGGCCCGACGGCACGGTGCGCTGGATTGCCACCAACGGCAAGGCCCTCTATAACGCCGAAGGCCAGCCGATTCGCATGCTCGGCGCGACCGTTGACATCACTGACCGCAAGCTCGCCGAAGAATCATTGATCGAAGCCGACCGCCGCAAGGATGAGTTCCTGGCGATGCTGGCGCACGAGTTGCGCAATCCACTCGCGCCCATTCGTAATGCGGCGCAACTGCTCAGGCGACTGGGGCCGCCTGTGCCTGAGCTGCAATGGGCGCGGGACGTGATTGACCGCCAGATCGGACACCTCGGACGGCTGGTGGATGATCTGCTTGATGTCTCGCGCATCACGGAGGGCAAGGTCACGCTCAGGAAAGAGACTGTCGATCTCGTCGCTGTGATCGGCAGCGCGCTCGAAGCCAGCCGCCCATTAATCGAAGAACGCAACCACCAATTGAGCGTCGCGCTGCCCGAACACCCGCTACGCGTCGAAGGCGACCCGACGCGGCTGACTCAGGTAGTGTCGAACCTGTTGAACAACGCCGCCAAGTTCACGCCCGAAGGCGGGCATATATGGCTTTCCGCCGAAGCCGTTGATAATCAGGTCGTCTTGCGCGTGCGCGACACCGGCGCAGGCATCGCGGCGGATTTATTGCCGCACGTCTTCGATCTATTCCGTCAGGCCGACCGCTCGCTCGACCGTTCGCAAGGCGGGCTTGGCGTTGGCCTGACGCTGGTGCGCAGGCTGCTCGAATTGCACGGCGGCAGCGTCGAAGCGTTTAGCGAAGGGCCTGAGCGCGGCAGCGAATTCGTCGTCCGGCTGCCGTCGCTGGCCAGGCAGATCGAAGTAGGTCGCGCCGCTTCAGTCATTCAAAGTGACGAGCTGGCGGCGGCCCCTTGCCGCATTCTGGTCGTTGATGACAATGTGGATTCGGCTGAGAGCATCGCTCTGCTGCTGGAGTTGAATGGCCATCAAGTACGCATGGCTCACGACGGCCCGACGGCGCTTGAAGTGGCCGGCAGCTTTCGCCCCGAAGTCATCGTGCTCGACATCGGTCTGCCAGGTATGGATGGCTACGAAGTGGCGCGGCGGCTGCGCAACGACAGCGCAATACGCGAGGCGTTGTTGATCGCGCTGACCGGCTACGGTCAGGACGAAGATCGGCAGCAATCACTGGCCGCCGGCTTCGATCACCATCTCGTCAAGCCCATCGACACCGACACCTTGCAAGACTTGATTGCTTCCCAGCGCCCCTCTACTGCCGAGCGCTCCGAGCCGGCGAAGTGACAAGCCTGCGGCTCATTCAATCCTCAACGTAAACGTGTTGCTGGCGACGCCGTCGCTGTTGGTCACGCGGATGGTGTTGTCGCCCGTCTTCAGGCCGAGCGCTCTGCCTTTCCCTTTCAAGCGAATCACGGCTTCACTGAGCGAACGAACATAATCGGTGCGGTCGGCGTCGTTGATTGTGACCCGCGCGCCGCTATTGAAGGCAGCGCCTTCAATAGCCATCGCCTTCGTGCCATTCCAGTTGATCGACGTGATCTTCGGCACGGCGGGGGCAGTCATCTCAAACGCGCCGCGCCCATAGGTGGCCGCTTGAATTAAGCCGCCGGGGTGCGCCGCTAGCTCGGTGACGACAACCGGCGGCAGGCCGTTGTTAAAGGACTGCCAGTTCGCGCCGCCCGTCGAGCGGAAGACGCCGATGTCTGTGCCGACGTAGATCACTCCCGCGTCGAGCGGGTCGATCAAGATCGTGTTCGCCGGCACATCAGGCAAGTTGCCCGTACTATTCTGCCAGCTCGCGCCGCCGTCTGTAGTCTTAAACACATGCCCGGCGTTGAAGCCCGACATCGTCAGATAAGCCAGTGACGAATTCGCAGGATCAACTTTGATGTTGGTGATCGAGCGGTTCGGCAACGCGCCGGTGATGTCGCGCCAGGTGGCTCCAGAATCGGTGCTCGCCATTGCGCGGCCCTGCGCCGATCCCGTGTAGATGACGTTGGTGTTCGCGCGCGCTACGCCTATCGCGGTCAGCACGTCGCGGCCCTTGTCGTTGATGCCTTTGGTCAAATCGAGGTCGCCCGCCGGAGCGGTCCACGTCCAGCCGAGGTCTTCGTTGATGAACAGACGCCACGTGCCGAAGTAGAGCCGCGCGTCTACGCCGTTGCTGACCAGCGGGGGATAGAAGGCGACACGCGGCGGGCTGTCGTTTTCGCCGAACGAAGTTGTAAACGCGACCTGCTGATCGAAGTAAAGACCGCTGCCATAATATCGAAAAATGTTGCCGCGAATATAAGTGAGAAACGTTACATTTGGATCGAGCGGGTTGAAGACGACGCGACCGCCGTCGCCGCTGGCGACTTCGTACCACGCGCTGTTCTGTCCATTGCGCCGCTGCGTGCCGTTGTCCTGTGTGCCGCCGAGACTGACGCTGGCATCATTGGGATGAATGGCGATGCTGGTGAACTGCGTCAGCGTCAGGCCGCGATTCAACGAATCAAAGGTCGCGCCGTTGTTGCTCGTCTTGTAGACGCCGCCGTCACAGCCAATATAAAACTCGCCGGCGCGATTCGGCACAAAGCAGAGCGCGTGCTGATCGGCGTGAGCTTTCGATATGCCCGGCGAGTAATCGTAGTAGTCGCCGTTAAAGGTGAACGTCCGCGTCAGGTTCGCCCACGTCGCGCCGCCGTCGGTCGAGCGATACACATCGCGCGAGCCAAGATAAAGGGTCTTCGCGTCGTTCGGGTCGGCGGCGAGATAGGTGTTATAGCCGAGCTGCCCTGTGTCGAAGCCTTGCGCGCCGAGGTCAGTCCACGTCGCTCCGCCATTGATCGAGACGCGCAGATTGGCGACGAGATTATTGCCGGCAAAGCCGCCGTAATAGGCGTAGACGCGTTGCGGATCAACAGGGGAAATCGCTACGCGGCAGTCCTGGCGCATTTTCACATCGAGATCGCTGCCGGTGAAGCTGACCGCCCAGGTCGCGCCGGCGTCGGTCGATTGCACGACTCGCATCGGCGGATCGTTGTCGGCGTCGAGGCGCGCGAAACCGCCAAATAGAATGCGCCGATCTGCCGGGTTGATGACGATGTCACGCGCCGCGCCCTCAAGCATCTTCGTCCAGTTGATGCCGCCGTCGTTTGAAACGTAGAGGCCGCCTGACGTGACTTTATCCGTCGCCAGCCGCGAATACTGCGCGACGTAGACGCGGCTTGCATTCGTAGGGTCTACCTCGATCCTGGCAGTAGTGCCCGGCGTCGGCAATGTAGCGTTGCTTACACGCGCCCACGTCTGCCCGGCATCGGTGGATTTCAAGACTCCGCTGCCGAGATAGCCCGATTTACTGTCGCCCATCCCCGCGTAGACAATCGCCGGGTTGCTGCGCGCGAAGGCAAGCGAGCCGACGGCCAGATCAACCTGATCGTCCGAGACTGCCGCGAAGCTCGCGCCGCCATCGGTCGAGCGCCAGATGCCGCCGGTCGCGCTGCCCAGAATCACGATGCGCGAGTCGGCGGGCGACACGGCGATGGCGTTGATGCGCCCGCTCGTGTTGCCCCAGTTTGCCATATAAGCCGAAAAGGTCGGCGCGGGGCCGATAGGCTGCCAGCGGCGCGCGGCTTCGATATGGACGAGCGACTGTGCGCGCATACGGCTCAGCGCCTCGAAGGCGCGGCGGCGCGCGTCAGCAGGGATTGTCTCGAACGGGTAAGCGCGCTGGTAAGTGAACCAGTTGTTGCGCCCTTCGGTGTCTTCAAACTCTTCGAGCGCGGACTCTCTCGCTGGATTAAAAGGCGAAGGCGTGAAGGCGTCGCGTGGTTTGATTGGCAAAGGCCGGTGATGAATCGCGGCGGGCATCAACAGCAGAACGCAGAGGACGATTGCCGCCACTCTCGTCATACCGTCTCGGATAGATCGCATTCGCTTGAACAACATCTCAAACGTCTCTCGACTTGAACAACCCTGAGGCCGCTTTGACGCGGCTCACTTGGCGGCGTCGGCCTTTGATGATTCGATCCTCGGCGTCTTGTCCGCCGCTTCGCGCATCCACCGCTGCAATCGCTCCATATCCTTCGACACTGTGCGCGAGCCGGCGAATAAGACGATAGCCAGCAACAGGCCGAGCACGGGGATGACGAATAGCGCCGAGTGCAGTCCTTGCGGCGCGAATGGGCGCAATGCCTCGAATGTCGTTTCGGTTACACCTGCCGCCTGCGCCGCTTTTAGTGTGAAGTGGCCGCTCAGATAACCCATGCCGACCGGCCCAAGCGACGCGCCCAATACATACATTGCGAAAAAGTAGAGCGCCATCGCCGTGCCGCGCAGCGACGGCTCGATCACGTCTTGAATCGTTGAATAGACCGTCGCGTAATAGACGTACATCAGCGCCCAGCCGATGAACAATAGCACGGTAAAGCTAACCTTCGCGCCGGCGGGCTGCATCAACGCGAAGTAGACCAGCGGCACGGCGGCGAGCACTGAAACCGCGCCGACCAGCAAGCGGCCATTCGCGCGCCGCCTCACCAGCGAATCACCGATGATGCCGCCGAGGATCAAACCCGGCACGCCCGAAAGTCCATAGGTCAGCATCGAAATCAGGCCCGCCTGAAACGCGTCGGCGTGATGCACACGCTGTAAGAAGGGCGACAGAAACGAGCCGACCGCATACATATTGAAGTTGTGCAGCGCGCCCGACAGGATGATCCACCACATCGTTGGAATCGAAAGCACGAGCATGAAGGGCGAGCCTTCGCGCTTCGCGCCGCTGATGGCATGCGTTTCCGCCGCACCGCGCTTCGGCTCGTGAATCATCAACGCGAGCGCGGCGCAGATGAGGCCCGGAATCGCCGCGACGTAGAACGAAGGCCGCCAGCCCCAACGCTGCGTCACCCAGCCGCTGACGGCGAAGCTTGCCGCGACGCCGACCGGCAGGCCGAGCATAAAAATCGCCAGCGCCTTGCCGCGCTTCGCCGCCGGGAAGAAGTCGCCGATCAGCGATGCGGCGGCGGGCGCGCAGGTCGCTTCGCCAACGCCGACACCTAAACGCATAGCGAACAACTGCGCGTAGTTCTGCGCCACACCCGATACAGCGGTAAACAGGCTCCAGACGAAGACGCCGACCGATAGAATCCACGTGCGCGTGAAGCGGTCGGTCAGCCGGCCCAGCGGCAAACCGACGATGGCGTACAACAGCGTGAAGGCCGTGCCGAGCGTGCCCAGCGTCGTGTCGCTCAGGTGCCACTCGTTGCGGATGGTCTCGCCGACCGCGCCGAGTATCTGGCGGTCGAAGAAGTTCATCAGGTTGATGCCGAACAGCACCCACAGCGCAAAGCTAGCTTTGTTCCTGGTCGTCATGTTTTACCTTAGATCGTAAGATGAGTTGCCGGTCGAGCGCGTCAAGAATCCAAGCTCCGTAGGAGCGAGATGTTTATAGACGAAGTTGCATTATTCCGCGCAAGCTCCGTAGGAGCGGCCTGTCAACATTACGCTTCTACGGAGCTTGATTGAGCAATCTCTTCCTCTTCTATAGAGCGTGTCTGAGAAGCCCTGAAGGGGCGCGATTCAATTCTCCCCTTTGGGCCGCCGCCGTCGCCCCCTGCCTCTGAAAAGCCCTGAAGGGGCGCGATTCAATAGCCCGGTGCAACGCGCCGGGTACACTCAGCGACCATTCCGCCAAGCCCTGAAAGGGCGTAATAACCGATCACCTAGTGCGCCCTTTCAGGGCTTGGCGGTTAGCCCCGCCGCTCACCCAGGGCGATGCCCTGGGCTGTCGAATCCCGCCCCTTTAAGGCTTCTTTGGCTTTTCAGACACGCTCTATAAACATCTCGTGCCTACGGCACTTTCTCAAATCGCACACAAAGACTCACCGGCAGCAGATTCTTCGCAATAGCCCGTGCTTACTTTTTCTCAGCTTCAAGCAATCGCTTGAATGCACTGTCAAGCTGAATGATCTCCGGCGCACGCTCGGCAACGTGCGGCAGATCGGTTTTGTGAACCAGATCACTAATGCGATGGCGAACCTCGCGGCGCGTCCGTATCAATTCACCGGACGGCTCGCGGCCCCAGGCGCGGTAGCGGGCGACGGCGCGATTCTCTTCGTCGGCAATCTGTAAAAGACCGCGCAGCGACGCCGGCAATTCCGGCAAGTATTCAAGCCCGTGACAGTTCGTACAAAAGACCGCGAAGCTGAAATCGCGCGACGCCGAGCCGACCGTGTGCGCGCCGTGACAATCGCTGCACGTCACGCGCGGCACTTCAAAGTTCTTTGGGAAATGAAGGCTCGTTCTGAAGTCGGCGCTTGCCTGCGTGTGACACGCGCCGCACATCGTCACCTGTTCAACCGGCGAAGGCTTGCCGATAAAGTTCCGAGCGTGCGCCGCCTGCTGGTCCTGCGCCTTCGCGTCGCCGCCGTGACAGGCATCGCACGTCAGCCTTCGGCGCGCGTGAACGCTGTGGGCGAATAGCTTGCTGCTTTCGTCGCTCGACCGCTGATGACAGACCATACAAGCATTCGTCGAAGCCGATGGCGCGGCAGGCGGCTTCACGTCACCGGCCTGCGCGGGCTTTGACGATTCACCCGACGGCTTGCCTTGCGCGAGCGAGCGAATGTATTTGACCAGCGCGTTAATCTCGTCGTCGCTCAGAGCGTCGAGATAAAACGGCATCGGCTCTCTGCCGAACTTGATCGTCTTAAAGATCAGCTCATCGGTGACGTTCGCCTGCCAGCTCGCGTTGGTGAAATCAGGCTGGCCGTGCATACGCCCGCGCCCGTCTTCGCCGTGACAGTCTTTGCACTCGTGCATAAAGATCTTCTCGGCATCAATCGCGGTCGTCTTCTGCTCGGCGTCGAAGGCGCTCGTCGATGAGAGCGTGGCAAGCATCACTAAGCCAACCAGCGCGACGAGCCGTTGAATCTGTCGTGCGCTCATCCCGGTTTACTTACCCTTGAAGTTCGCTTTGCGCTTTTCGAGAAAGGCCGTCACGCCTTCACGGAAATCTTCGGAGCGGAAGCAGGCCGCCTGGTTGACCGCCTCGAATTCCAGCGCCGCCGGCAGGTCATTCTTCTCGCCATAATTCAGCCCGGCCTTGATCTTCGCAAGCGCCACACCGGGCGACGCCGCCAGCCGCGCCGCCAGCGCATCGACTGTCGCGTCCAACTCTTCGTAAGCGACGACGCGGTTGACCAGCCCAAGACTCAACGCTTCTTGCGCGCTGAGGATGTCGCCCGTCGCCATTAACTCGAAGGCTTTGTGATAGCCGACCAGTCGCGGCAGAAAGTAGGTTGAACCACCATCGGGCATCAGGCCGATTTTCACGAAAATCTGGGCGAATTTGGCCTGTTCCGAGGCAATCAACAGGTCGCAGGCGAGCGCGTAGTTGCACCCGACGCCGACCGCGTGACCGTGAACGCGTGCGATGATGGGCTTAGCAAGTTGCCGCATCGCCACGACTGTCGGGTTGGTGTGCTCGCGCAGCGACGCGGTGACATCGACGTTGTGAATGTCGTGGCCGCTTGAGATTTGCAGGTCCGCGCCGGCGCAGAAGGCGTCGCCCGCGCCGGTGAGAATGATGACGCGGCTGTCGTCTTCGGCGGAGCGTTGAATGGCTTCGTGCAGCAGCTTGATGGTTTCGGTATCGACGGCGTTGCGGCGCTCTGGCCGGTTGATGGTGATGCGCTTGATGCCGTCTGCGAGCGTCACCTGTATCTTATCGCTCGACGCCATAGCTATTCCCTTCGCGTTGGAGTAATGAGAACCGAAGCGGCGTTATTCTCTACCAAAGCTCCGACTTTTGCAACGCGGCCACAGTCGGCGGCGTGGACAAACGTTTGCTCCTTAGCTTAAACTCGCACCACTTACCGATAGAACAATCGAATGGAGCCAGACCATGAAAAGAACCTCGCTTGCTCTCTTTATTGTTGCGCTGGTGATGCCGTTCGCCGCGCTGTCGAATGCGACCGTCGCCGCGAAAGATGAAGCGACGATCTACCGCGACGAGTTCGGCATCCCGCACGTTTTCGCCGCGACGCTCGAAACGGCCTGCTACGCCATCGGCTACGCGCAGGCCGAAGACCGGCTGGACGAACTGCTCAAGAATTACCGCCGCGCCAACGGCACAATGTCGGAAGTCTTCGGGCAGGAGTATTACCGGCAGGACATGATTCAACGAATGATGCGGCACGAAGCCGTCAGTCATGAACATTACAATCAGGTGAGCGCCAGGATGCGCGCCTGCATCGAGTCGTATCAGGACGGCATCCGCGCGTTCATGAAAGAGCACCCTGAGCAAGTGCCGGCGTGGGCGCAGGAGATTCACCCTTGGGATGTCGTGGCGCTCGGTCGCTACATCATCTACGGCTGGCCGATGGGCGAAGCGGGCAGCGACCTGTTGCGTGCAGGCATACAGCCCGACCCGGCGGCCTATCGCGGCTCGAACGAGATGTTGATCGCGCCGCAGCGCACGGCGATGAATGCGCCCATCGCGGTGATCGATCCGCACCTGAGTTGGTACGGCGAGTTCCGTTTTTATCAAGTGCGAATCTACGCCGGCGACTACAACGCCAGCGGCGTTTCAATACTCGGCGTGCCGCTGCCGAGCCTCGGCCACAGCCGTTACTGCTCGGTGGCGATGACCACAGGCGGGCCGGACACGTCCGACATCTTTGAAGAAGAGTTGAACCCGGCGAACCCGCGCCAGTATCGCTACGATGGCAAGTGGCGCGATATGACCGTGCGCAAAGAGATCATCAAGGTGAAGAACGGCGACAAGGTGGATGCGAAAGAGGTCGAGATTGAATTCACGCATCACGGCCCGGTCGTCGCGCACAAGAACGGCAAGGCTTACGCGATGGCGATCCCTTACGCTGAAGAGGTCGGCCTGACCGATCAGGCGTACGAGATGATGATGGCGCGCAACCTCGACCAGATGAAGCAGGCGATGATGCACTTGCAACTGATGGCGCAGAACGTGATGGTCGGCACGGTTCAGGGCGACATTTATTACGTTCGCAATGGGCGTGTGCCGGTGCGCGCCAAGGGCACTGATCCGAGCAAGCCCATACCGGGCAACACGTCGGCGAACGAGTGGCAGGGCTTGCACGCGTTCAGCGACCTCGTGCAGATTACCAACCCGCCGAGCGGCTATATGCACAACTGCAATGTGACGCCTTGCGCGATGATGAAGAACAGCCCGATGACGCCTGATAAGTACGCGGCCTCTCCGTATCTCTACAACGCCGATTGCAAGATGCCGCGCCACCAGCGCGCTGAGATGATGACCGACCTGCTCGACGCGGCGAACAAAGTCACGCTCGAACAAGCGATTGACATTGCCTTCAGCCCGCAGGTCTATCACGCCGAACTCTGGCAGGCGCGCTTGAAGAAAGCTGTAGAGAGCGCCGCTGCCGCCGGCGGCAGCGGCCCAGCGGCGAGCGACAACAAAGCGACGCTCAGCGCGGACGCGATGGCCGTTTATGATTTGATCGAGAAATGGAATCGCCGCTCCGATGCCGATTCAGAAGGCGCGCTGGCGTTCTACGCTTTCAAGAAAAGTCTGCCGGTGGACGTGGCCAAGCAGACCGATCCGCCCGACAACATCACCGACGCGCAGTTGGTCGAAGCCGTTGACAAAGCAAGCGCGTGGCTCAAGTCAAACTTCGGCTCGACGCGCATTGCCTATGGTCAATACTTCCGCGTCGGGCGCGAGGGTGGCGCGAAGACGTGGGCGGTCGGCGGCGGCTCGTTGAACGGCGGCCAAAACAACGTAGCGATGGCGACACCGCGCGCCATCTCGTTCAAACAGGTCGGCAAAGAGATGGTCGGTCAGGGCGGCCAGACTTCGACGCAGATCGTCGTGATGTCGAACCCGCCGAAGTCTTACGCCATCATTCCGCTCGGCGAGAGCGATCACAAAGAGAGCGGCCACTGGGACGATCAGGCCGAAAAACTCTTCAGCAAGAGCAAAGCTTATCCGTCATTCTTTATGGACAAGGCGGAATTGATGAAGCACGTCACGGCGACAAAAGTCCTGCGCCGCCAGCAAGCCGCACAGGCGGCGCGTGCCGCCTGCGCCGTTGGCGTGCGGCGCAAGACTTTGGTCGCCGTGATGTGCTTCAGCAATTCCTGTTTGTCCATGAAGAATGAGGGATAAGCCTTGCTCCGGCTGAAGAGTTTTTCGGCTTGATCGTC
>JBJMGV010000060.1:0-24193 GCA_045807725.1 Blastocatellia bacterium
CAAGCGCCCGCCGCGCTGGAAACACAAATAGAGGTTGGGGGTCCGGGGTGGGGGGCCCGGTGAAGAAAGTCGAAACACCGAAGTTTGTAAGCCTCAGAAGTGACCTTTCTGATTTACGGATGCTTCCATCTTCCTACTTGTCACCGGCCCCGACCCCTGACCCCCAACCTCTATTTGTGTTTCCAGCGCGGCGGGCGCTTGGCGATGAATGCTTCGATGCCTTCAACGGCGTCTTTGAGCTGCATCAGTTGATTGAGATAGATGTCTTCGACGCGCCTGAGCGTTTCATCGAAGCCGCGCCACGCGCCTGCGATGATGGCCCGCCGCGTCATCTGAAGCGCCGGCGCGCTCAACTGCCGCAGCGCGTTGAGAATCTCTTCGCCCTTCGTCTCAAGGTCGCTCTCGGCGACGACATAATTGACGAGGCCCGCCGCGTGCGCTTCATCGGCGGTCAGCAGTTCGCCGGTCAGCATCATCTCGCGCGCCTTCTTGTCGCCGACCACGCGTGGCAGCACGACTGCCGCGAGCGGCGGAAAGACGCCGAGCTTGATCTCCGGCTGGCCGAAGCGCGCCGCCGGCGTGGCGATAACGATATCGGCAAAGGCCGCCAGCTCGCAGCCGCCGCCCAGCGCCGCGCCGTTGATGAGCGCCACCACAGGCTTCGACGCCAGGTTCAGCGTGCGGAAGATGTCGTGAAAGGCTTCGAGCATCTGGTAGACCGTCTCTGGCCGGTGCTCTTCGATAGAGACGCCGGCGGAGAACATATGCGCGCCGGGCGGCGCGGCAAAGACGATGGCGCAAATCTCCGTCGCCATGCCGGCGCGGTTGACTGCATCGGCGATCTCTTTTGCCATCGCTATCGTGATGACGTTCAATGGCGGATGCGCCAATGTAATGCGCGCCACACGATCCGTCACCGCGAACTGTATGTCTTTATAGTGCGTCATAATCAAGAGACTAGAGGCTGGAGGCTGGAGGCTGGAGGTAGGAACAAACTAGGCTCCAGCCCCTAGCCTCTAGTCTCTAACTATTCGCTTTCGTGTCCATCTCGTCGGCAAGCTGGCGGGCTTCTCTGAGCAGGCGCGACATCTCCGCGCCGCAGCGCGCCGCCGCCTTCTGGTCGGCGAGCGAACTGAGATTGACCTGCACGTTGTAAGACGCGCCCTTCACCGCCGCGTGCGCCAGTTGCGCGCCGACCGCCGCATCCGACAGCGCGTTCGGGTTGCCGACATCGCCAAGCTCACGCAACAGCTTCAAGACCTGTAGCGACTGCGCCGCCGTGCGCAACGGCACGTTGATGGCCACCATCGTCGCCGATTGAATGCGAGCCGCGCGCTCGGCCTTCTGCTCGTCGGTATCTTTCGGCAAGCGGTAAGACTTCAGCACCGCGTCAAAGCTGTCGGCATCTTCGACGATCAAGGCGCGCAGTTGTCGGCTCAACTCTTCAAGCTCCATACGAATCGTTTGCAATCGTAGCTTGCGGTCGGTGTATTTGGGCTTGCCGATGCTCAGGTTGCAGACCATCTGGCCGAGCGCGGCGGCCATCATTCCGGTCGCCGCCGCGACGCTGCCGCCGCCCGGCGTCGGCGTGCCGGCGGCGACCAGATCGGGAAAGATGCCGATGGAGTTCGACAGCTTCAGCGCCTCAACTTGAATCTTGCGCGACGATTGTTCGGGGCCACTGATGCCTTCGACGACCGGGCGAATCTCGACCTCCTGCGAAGGCGTCTTCGCGGCAGGCGGCGCTGACGCTTGCGCTTCTTCCATCGTCGCGGCCAGCCGGTTCTCAAGAATCTGTTTGGCGCTGAAGTTTTCGAGTTGCAGATAAAAATCGCCGCAATCGTTCAGCGCCGCCTGCGGTACGAGCCCGACGATCTCGGAGCCGACCACCGGCACGCCGTAACGCTCGGCCTCGCGCTTGACCATCTCGAAGGCGCGGAACAGCGGCGTGCCTTCAAAGTTGACCATATTCATCGAGACCTGCGCCTGGCGGCGATCCTTCAATTCAAAGCCCAATGCCTTGACGTAACGCAAGCCGCCCGACATATGGCGCACGGCGCGCGCGATCTTGTTGGCGATTTCGATATTGTCTGTGCCGAGGTTGACGTTGTAAGCGATCAGCGGCGGGCGCGCGCCGACGGCGGTGATGCCGGCGGTCGGGTGGACGCGCGGGTCGCCGAAGTCGGGCTTGCGACTCTCTTTCGTGGCGATCTCGTCGCGTATGCCTTCAAACTGTCCTTTGCGCACGGCAGCGAGGTTTTCGCGTTCGGGCCGCGTCGCCGCCTTCTCGTAGAGGTAAACCGGAATCTGTAGCTCACGCCACATTCGCTCGCCGCACCGGCGCGCCAGCGCGACACAATCATCCATCGTCACGCCGCTGATGGGCACAAAAGGGATCACGTCGGTCGCGCCCATGCGCGGGTGCTCGCCGGTATGCTTGTTGAGATTGATCAGTTCGGCGGCTTTGCGCGCGCCGGCCAGCGCCGCGTCAACGACCGCTTCCGGCGGCGCAACGAACGTGATGACGGAACGGTTGTGATCGGCGTCCGACTCGCGGTCGAGCAGCACCGCGCCGGGCACGGATTGGATGGCGGCGACGATCTGGTCGAGCATGTTCGCGTCGCGGCCTTCACTGAAGTTCGGGATGCACTCGACGATCTTTCTCAAGGCTAGTCACCTCGCTAGGCTGCCATCCTAATGGATTCGCCCGCGCCTTGCAATTGGCCGCGCTCGCCACGCGCTGTGGCACGGTGATTGAAATAAGCATCACTGTAAAGTCGAAAGGGTTTTGAAAACAGACGCGGAGTAGATTCCTCAGTGATCGGTTGATTCATTTGAGTTCACCGGCGACACAAAATCAGTCGCACGTATAATGGGAGGGTTGCGATGAACGAACGCATGAGACAACACATAGCAAGGTTGAAGCAGATGCCGCACCTCCATCTTGAAGCGGCGGCCATCATCGCTTTGTTGGTGATTCTGGTTTTTGGCCTGTTGAAATCACCGGGACCAGAAGCGCCGAATCCGGCTAACCCGGTCGCCGGCGGGTCGGGCGATTCATCGGCGGGCAATTCATCTGCCTCGAATGCGCCGCCGCAGATCACCGCGCCGGCGGGCTTTCCGCACATCACGATTAAGAACTTCGGCCAGATGGACGCGCATTTTTACCGTGGCGCGCAGCCCGACCCCAATGATTACAAGGCGCTGGCCAGCCTCGGCATCAAACTGATCTTTGACCTGCGCGACGATCCGACCGACTATGAAAAGAAGGATGCTCAAGCCGCCGGCATTAAGTATGTAAACATCCCTATGAGCGATAAGCACAAGCCGCCGAGCGAGCAGGTTGAGACTTTCATCAAGCTGGCGAAAGACTCATCGAACTGGCCGTTTTATGTTCACTGCATCGGGGGCCGCCACCGCACAGGCTTGATCGGCGCGGTCTACCGCTACAACAACTATGGCTGGGACTTCGACACGGTCTACCGCGAGATGAAGAATTATGATTACTATTCGCGCTGGGGGCACGGAGCCATCAAAGATTATGTGAAGGAATACTACGACACCATGAAGGCAGCGAAAGCAGCGGCCCTCGCTGCCGCGCCAATGACCGCGCCGGTCAGCACGCCTGTCACACCGAAGCAAGAGGTCGCCACTGCGCCGGTGACTTCGCCGCCGCGACCCAAACCGAAGGAGTGAGCGTGGCACGGGCCGAAAGCCGCCTTCATCCCAGTCTCGCCAGGCCGGCGCTCACACAATGATGCGAAGCGCCGGCCTGTACGCAACCCGTCAAAGCCGGGATCGACGCCGCGCCGTGTCCCATCGCCTCATCGCCGCCGAGCTTATCCCCTGCTCCACAATTAAGGAGGCGGCTACATAACTGCCAGATGTATGCCACACGTTGACAGATTGCGAGTCACCGCGCATGATGCATGCCACGAAGACTAAAGCCTGTTTCACCTCTTTATCTTCAATCCAAGGACAACCCAATTCCAGGAGGTGCGCAGTGGTACAAATGCGAAGTGACTCGGATGGCGATCTCAGTTCAATCAACCTCATTGAGCTTAATTTTAATTGGTCGCAGTTGCTCAAAGTCGCCGTGACCTTTGGGCTGCAACAGGTGCCCTATGCCGGGGGGTTGATCTCAGGCATCGTCGGCGTACTGTGGCCGGTGGACAAACCCGACGTGTGGGCCGAGATCAAGCAGCGGGCGGAAGAGTTGGTCAATCGCAAGCTCGAGGACGCCATATGGAAGGAGATGGCCGCTTACCTGAATGGGTTTAACGAGGCGCTCAAGATCTATCTCACGCTAACGCGCACCCCGCGCGAAAAACAAGACCTCGAAGCCATCAAGCGCCGTTGGGAAGCGATTGAGAATAACTTTGTTACGGTGAAACCTCTCTTCCAGGTCTCGCCGCATCAAGTCCTGCTACTACCGTTATTCGCGCCGTTTGCTACCTTGCACTTGACTCTTCTACGCGACGCCGCGTTTGACGGCTTGCGGTGGGGACTGCTGCCGGGAACAGTCGAGCAGATAAGAAAGCGCCTGCGGGAGACCCAAGAGGACTATCGGAGCTATACGACAAAGATATATGAGGACGAGTTTAAGTACCGCGAGGGAATTACCAAAGAAAACTTCAGAGCCGTCGAACCGTTCCGATCCGTCAACACCTTCGTTCGGGTCATGACGCTTACGGTGCTCGATTTCAGGGATCGCTGGCCAGATTTTCTGGTCGAGAAGCCGGTCGTTAAATCGCTGCCGCGCGAGATTTTCAGCGACCCTGCCGGCACGACCGCCCCGAATAGCGGTTCGCGCCCGCCGAAGAATCGTCCGCCGATGGCGACCAGGCCGATTGAGCGGATTCAGGCCTGGGGTTATCAGAACCTCGATGCCATTCAGGTCTTCTACCCCGCTGGCGGCGCTCCCGATGGAAGCGACCGAACGCCCCGTATGGGAACCCGAGGAGGCTCGGACAGCCCCCCAGACGGAGGCAACTGGAGCCTCAAGCCTCCCAACCTTCCGATCTCGGTCGTGGATGTGCGGTCCGGCGATTACGTGCATCAGCTCGGCTTCGTGGTGAAGGGGCGTAGCCTCAATGTCGGCGGACGCAGTCCAGGAGGCCAGTCGGTCCGGTTCAGTTGCGACGGCCATATCCTCTCAAGCGTTTACATCACCGGCACGAATCAGGATGACAGGAACCCGGCGGCGGAATGCATTATCTTCGGCTTTCGCTACCCTGAAGTCCAGACCTTCACTCTCGCGGAGCAGGAGTTCCTATACGTTCACTCGCTGGAAGATCCCGAAACCGGCGATCCCATGGGCGCGCTTTCATTGACAGGAGAGCCGGATGAATCAATTGATGCGCAAGACTTGGAGACGAGATGGCGCGCAGCCCGTGCGGAGTACTGGAGCCAGGTCAATGCTCAAGCCGCCGCCGTTCAGGAACGCGAATAGCCTCACGGCCTTCGACGTTCATTATTCCTGAGATGATCGCATTCGCGCTGTCCGGGTTTGAAGGCGCGGCGACCCGGGCCGGCTGTTCATCGCCCCACCGCCCTATCCCATCCTCGACCTGCCGATCCTGCCGGTGAACGCCGGCAGGATCAGCATGGTGATCCCGGCAGCCAACCTCCTTGACGGCGCTCCCTGCCTGACAGCACGGACGAGACGACCTTGAAGTGCGAGTCATTCCCCGGCTGTCGCATGGCGACACCGGCAGGTTGTATAATTGCGCCGTCTCAAGCAGAGAGAACACCACAACTGACTGTAAAGGAGCGCGCACCGTGTCCGAGCAACGCCAGATCAACATGCTCTGCATCGCCACTTATCTCAAAGGCGAAGCCTTTCTGCGCCAGGCCAAACGCGACGGCTGCCACATCATTCTCGTTACACTTGAAAAACTGCGTGACGCTGACTGGCCACGCGATGCCATCGATGAAATCTACTTTATGCCGAACGAACACAGCCGCGACGATGTGCTCAAGGGCATCAGCTACTTGGCCCGCTCGCGCGAGATTCATCGCATCGTGCCGCTCGACGAGTTCGATCAAGAAACTGCCGCGATGCTGCGCGAACACCTGCGCGTACCCGGTATGGGCGAAACCACGGCCCGTTACTTCCGCGACAAGCTGGCGATGCGCGTCAAGGCGCACAACTCAGGCTTGCTTGTGCCCGACTTCGTTCACGTCCTGAATTACGACCGCCTACGCGAGTATATGGCGCGCGTGCCGCCGCCTTGGGTCTTGAAGCCGCGCTCGGAAGCCGCCGCCATCGGCATCAAGAAGATTCACAACTCGGACGAACTCTGGCCGCTGCTCGAAGCGATGGGCGACCGCCAGTCTTACTACGTGCTCGAACATTACGTGCCGGGCGACATCTATCACGTCGATTCCATCGTCTTTGAGCGCGAAGTCAAATTCAACGTCGCCCACAAGTATGGCAAGCCGCCGATGGACGTGTCGGCGGGCGGCGTCTTCTCGACGCGCAAGATTCCGCACGAGAGCGCCGACGCGCAGGCGCTTGAGCTGTTGAACCGCGACGTGATTAAAGCGCTGGGGCTGGTGCGCGGCGTCACGCACGCCGAGTTCATTAAGGGGCGCGACGACGGGCGTTTCTACTTTCTCGAAATCGCCGCGCGCGTCGGCGGCGCGAACATCGCCGAGTGCGTCGAAGCGTCTTCGGGGCTGAACCTCTGGGCCGAGTGGGCGCGCATCGAAGTGGCCGGCGAAGACTTCGCCTACGAGTTGCCGCCGCACCGCGATGATTACGCGGGAGTGGTCATCTCGCTGGCGCGGCAGGAAAACCCGGATATGTCGGCTTACACAGACCCGGAAATCACCTATCGCTTACACAAGAAGTATCACGCCGGCGTGGTCTTCGCGTCGCCGCACGCCGAGCGCGTCGAAGCGTTGATGGATCAATACAGCCGCCGCTTCTACGAAGACTTCTTCACGACAGGGCCGCCGCTCGACCGCGCCAATGCATAAGGGAAAAGAGGTTGGCCACAGAGGCACAGAGACGCAGAGTTTTTATTTATTCTTCTCTGTGTCTCTGTGCCTCTGTGGCCATTCCTGGTTTGGGAATAAGACACGCTGCTTTTTGGATAAAGAAGGAGGAGCGGCAATATGAGCAACTCAACGCGCAAGCGCATCGTGATTCTGGGCGGCGGCTTTGCCGGCGTCTACACTGCCAGGTATCTGGAGAAGGCGCTCGGTCGCCGCGACGATTACGAGATCACCCTCATCAACAAAGAGAACTACTTCGTCTTTCAGCCAATGCTGCCCGAAGTCATTTCTGGCAGCATCGGCTTGCTCGATACCGTAAGCCCTATCCGCCGCTTGCTGCCGCGCACCAACCTGCACGTCCGCGACATTGAATCGGTTGACCTACAGAACAAGACCGTCACCACCAGCCCCGGCTTTCGCCCGCACCCGCACATCATCGATTATGATTTTCTGATCTTCGCGCTTGGTAATGTAACTGACTTTCGCGGCCTGCCGGGACTGCCCGAACACGCGCTGCCGTTCAAGAATCTGGCCGACGCGCTCTACTTGCGCAACCACGTCATACGCGCGCTCGAAGAAGCCGCGATTGAAGATCACGATATGGAGTTGCGTAAGCAACTGCTGACCTTCGTTGTGGCCGGCGGCGGCTTTTCGGGCGTTGAGGTCGTCGCCGAACTCAACGACTTCGTGCGCGAAGTGGCGAAGAGTTATCGCGGCCTCGACCCGCGCGAGATTCGCGTCGTGCTCGTCCATTCGCAAGATCGCATCCTGCCGGAAATGCCCGAAGACCTGGCGCGCTTCGCGCAAAAGATTTTGCAGAAGCGCGGCGTCGAGGTGTTGCTCAACGTGCGGCTCTCAGCCGCCACCGGCGAAGAAGCCATCCTCAAAGACGGCACGCGCATCCCTACGCGCACGCTGGTTTCGACCGTGCCCAGCTCGCCGCACCCGATCATTGATGGGCTTGATCTGCCGAAGGGCAAGAACGGGCGCTTGATCTGCAACGGCCAGCTCGAAGTCGAAAATGCGCCGGGCGTCTTTGCGGTCGGCGACTGCGGGCAAATACCAACGCCTAATGGTGCAGTCAGCCCGCCGACCGCGCAGTACGCGACGCGACAAGCGAAAGTCGCCGCCGAAAACATCATCGCTGATATTCGCGGCGGCGCGAAGAAGACGTTCGCCTTTAACGAGCTTGGCCAGATGGGCGCGCTCGGCCATCGCTCGGCGGTGGCGCAGATAATGGGCTTCAAATTTTCAGGCTTCATCGCGTGGTGGATATGGCGGACGATTTATTTAATGAAGCTGCCGGGCTGGGGCCGCCGCTTGAAAGTCGCTTCATCGTGGACGCTCGACCTGCTGCTGCCCGCCGAGCTTGTGCAATTGAGACTCAACACGACGATGGGCATCACGCAGGAACACTTCGAGCCGGGCGAGGCCGTCTTTCATCAAGGCGACCTCGGTGATCGAATCTATATGATCGTCAACGGTCAGGCCGAAGTCGTGCGCGAAGGCGAAGGCGCGGAGACGGTGCTGGCCCGATTAGGGCCGGGCGAATACTTCGGCGAGATGGCGCTGTTAAAGCAGACGACGCGCGGCGCGACCGTGCGTTGCGTCGCGCCGATGAACACGATCTGCCTGCCCAAACGCGAGTTCGGATTGTTGACGGCTTACCTGCCGCAAGTGCGCGAGACGCTCGAAAACGTGATGGAGCAGCGCCAGCGCGACAATACGCAACAGTCCATGAAAGCCTGAACGGCTTTGCCATAACGCGCGCGTTCTGATTCAATCTGTCGCCATGCAAATCCAGAATCTGTTCGCTCGCCTCTCCCGTTGTTGGATAGCGATCCCGCTTGCGCTTCTGACGCTCAATTTGATGATGCCTACATTGCGCGCTTCGGATGATGGCGTGTCGTCAATGCGTCTGCCTACGGGGGCGTGGCTCGACCCGGCGGGGCGCTCATTCGATGTAGGCAATATGCCGCTGGCGATAGTGCTTGCGCCCGAAGGCAATCACTTCATCCTGTCGCTCAACGGCTGGCGCGAGCAGGGCGTGCAGGTCGTCGAGCGCGCCACGGGCCGCGTCACGCAAACGCTCAAACAACCGGCGGCCTTTTTCGGCCTCGCCTTTTCGCCCGACGGCCAGACGCTTTACGCATCGGGCGGCAACGAGGATGCCGTCTACCGCTACAGTTGGCGCGACGGCAAAGCGACGCTCATTGATCAAATTCAGCTAGCCGAAAAGAAGCTGCATCAGGACGGCACGCGCTACCCTGCGGGCTTGGCCGTGTCGCGCGATGGGCGTTACCTCTACGTCGCCGAGAATCTTGCCGATACGCTCGCGGTCGTCGAAGTGGCGAGCAAGCGCATCCTTCAGCGGCTGAAGACGGACCATTATCCTTATGCGGTTACGATCAGCAGCGACGGCATTGTCTATGTGTCGGCGTGGGGCGGCAACAGCGTCTCGGTCTTTCAAGCGAAGGCCGATGTGCTAACCGAAGCCGGAAAGATCGTCGTCGGGCGTCACCCATCGGCGCTGACACTGAATACGCAAGGCACGCGGCTTTTCGTCGCCTGCGCCAGCGCCGACCGTGTCGCCGTAGTTGACACTACAAAACGCCGCGTCATCAAAGAACTCACCGATTCGCCGCCCGCAGGGCCGCGTGAAGGCAGCACGCCCGACGCATTGGCGCTCGCGCCGGACGGCTCGCGCCTGTTCGTCGCCGAAGCCGATAACAACGCGGTCGCTATCTTTGATCTCAGCAGCGCGACCGCAGGCAGTACGACGAAAGCGGCGAAAGATGCGCTCGCCGGTCGCATTCCGGTCGGCTGGTATCCGACCGCGCTCGTCGCGGCGGCGGATTCGCTGTGGGTGCTGAATGGCAAAGGGCACGGCACTGGCGCTAATCCCGACCGGCGCAATCCGAAGACGTATGCGGAAGGGCCGGGAACCAGTTACGTGCTCGGCCAGCTTAACGGCACGATTACCGAGCTGCCTTTGCGCGCAGACGCCGCCGGGTTGCAGCGATGGACGGCGCGCGTTGGCGAACTCAACTCGTGGGGCCGCGCGCGGTCAAAGGCGAGCTATCCGCCGTTCAAACATGTAATCTACATCATCAAAGAGAACCGCACCTATGACCAGATATTCGGCGATCTGAAGGAAGGCGACGGCGACCCATCATTGCTGTTCTTCCCGCGCACGGTGACGCCGAACCACCACGCGCTGGCCGAGCGCTTCGGCCTGTTCGACCGCTTCTTCGTCAATGCCGAAGTCAGTTGGCAAGGCCACCAGTGGTCTACGTCGGCTTACTCGACCGACTACACAGAGAAGACGACGCCGTCGGGCTACTCGCACAGGCGCGGCAGCCCGGAAGATGATGACGAAGGCAACGTAGACGAGCCAATCAACGGCTACCTTTGGGACGCGGCCTTGCGCGCGAAGATCACGCTGCGCAACTACGGTGAGTTCGCCGCGCCAGTGAAGGTCAAGAACGCGCCGCCGGGCACACCGCGTTACCGCGCCGTGAAGGCCGCGCTCGCGCCGCACACGCACCCGGACTATCCACCGTTTGATATGGCCATCAGCGATCAGAAGCGCGCTGACATCTGGCTCGACGAGTTGCAGACGTTCGTCACGAAAGGCACGCTGCCGGCGCTTGAGATCATCCACCTGCCCTGCGACCACACATCGGGCGCGCATCCCGGCAAGCGCACGCCATCGGCTTACGTCGCCGATAATGATCTGGCGCTTGGGCGTATGATCGAAGCCCTATCGAAGACGCCTTTCTGGAAAGAGACGGTGGTGTTCGTGCTCGAAGACGACGCGCAGGACGGCCCCGATCACGTCGATTCGCATCGCTCGGTGCTGATGGTCATCTCGCCGTACAACCGCGCAGGCGTGTTGCACCGCTTCGTCAACACGACCGACGTGATTGCGACAATGGAAGAGATGCTCGGACTCGAACCGCTCTCGCAGTTCGATTATTATGGGCGGCCTTTGCGCGACATCTTTTCGGCGGAACCCGACCTGCGACCTTTTCAGGCGTTGACGCCGGCGCAATCGCTGACCGAGATGAACCAGCCGCGCGGTCGCAACGCGGCGGCGTCGCGGCGGCTAGACTTCAGCAAAGAGGATGTGGCGGATATGAACCTCTTCAATCGCGTCCTCTGGCGCGCGATCAAAGGCGACGACGTTCCTTACCCGCGCCCGAAGCAGATGTCGCCGCTCGACTATATGCGCGGGCGATGAGCGCGCCGCAGCTAATCAACCAGTGAACAACAATGGGGTGACGCTTTCGCGGGAAAGCATCACCCCATACGTTTTCGCGCCGAGCGCGCAGGCTAGTTCTCTTGCTTGTCGGCAGGCTTGCGACTGCGCTGCATCTCGCGGTCCATCATCATCTTCATCTTTGGCTCGACGGTCTCTTTCACGGTGTAATCCGAGGGCACTTCAAAGAGCGAGTGCGGCGGCTCGGCGCGATTGATGCTGGTCAGCTTGTAAACCGTTTCGCCCATACGCGGGTCGCTGTGACGAGTCATCACGGTGACTTGCAGCTCAGGCGAATACCAGCTCTCCGAGATGATCTGAATCGGCTGTTCGTTGCCGATCTCGCCGGCGGGGATGGAGATGGTCGCGCGCTGGCCTTCGGCCTCAATGCCTTCGATCATCTGCTTGCCGAGCTTTTCAATCTTCGGCTCGCGCGTCTTGAGGTTGAACGTGGCGACATCCGCGGGCATCCCGCCCGCCCTCGGCAGAGGCAGGTGTTCGCCGACGCTGGCGTGAACTTCTACGTGCGCCCTGACCGCGCCCTCAGCGGCTTGCTCCGGCGTCAGAACCATTGGCGCAGTGCGCTCGATAATTACATCCTTGCCGTCCAGAGACTTCTTCATTGGCAGGAAGGTCATCTTACGCGCTGTCTTCGAGCGCGCATCGAGTGTGTAATGCGCGCCACTAACGGGATCACTAATCAAGCTCATCTGCGACGGCTCGTTCATTGCGGTCGCATACGGAGCGACATCGCCGATGGTCTGGTCGCGGCGCGTGCGGCCTTCGCTGTCGCGGTAAACGCTGGCGCTTGTGCGGCGAACGATGCGGTTGCCGTCTGCGAGGGTTTGAATCGTTTCGGTGATGGCCTGCGCCGAATAAGGCGCGCCCTTGACGGCACTATCCCTCGACATCATTTCCGAAGACACAAAGACCGAGGTGCCCGGATCGCCGACCCAGAAGTGTGTGCCCGGAGGCGGCGCTTCCTGCGAGTCGAAGCGGAACTGGCCATCGCGCTGAACGATCACGTCGCGCCTGACCTGCGGCTCACCCTTCGCCGATTTGTCCGTCTGTTTATCCTGCGCCGACACCACGACGCCGGTCGCTACGAGCGCCAGCAGCATGGTTGCGGTCATCCATCGTCTGTAAGATTTCATACGTTCCTCCGAGTATCGGTTTTGAGTTTCGAGTTTTCAGTTACCGCACGAAGCGAATGGCGCGTGCGACGCCATCATCGCCGACCAGCAAGTCGGCCTTGATGCGCTCGTCGGCGCGCTCGACGTTCATCGGCAAGCCGAACGATACGAGCGCCGAGCGCGGCAATTCGACGCGCACCATTTGCAGGCTTTCGGGCCGAGCCAGCCCGCGTCCGCCATCAAGCGCGATAAACGAGGTAGCGATTTCGCTCGGCGGCTCGTCGTCTGCGCTCGTCACCGGCTCGGTCGCTGGCGGCTGTGTCACGGCCATCGTCGCATTGCGCGGCGCTTTGCTCGTCAACTTGTGCGGCGCACTGGCTGACGCGTGCGGCGCGTGGCGATGCAGACGACTGGCCTGTTCTATTGATAACGGCGTGTCATTGATCGAGGAGGTCGTCGCGTTTTGCTCAGGCGTTGCGCCGCGATCAGGCAAGCTCGTCTCTTGTTGTTGTGTCGCTGACTCGGCAGCAAGCATCTGTGACTTGCGCGATTCGATGAAGCGCGCGGCGGCGAGCGCAACCAGCACAATGACAGCGGCGGCAGCCCATCCAAGATAGCGGCGCGTCCGCTTGATGGGAGACGCCGTTCGATGTTCGGCGCGAAACGCGGCGAGCAACTGCGCTTCGCGTTGCAGTGGCATCTGTTCGTCGGCGAAGGTCGCGGCCAGCTCGCGCAAGCCTGCCGTTAAGCGCTGTTCGTCACGCAGCCGCGCGGCGCAGCGTCGGCACTCAGCCGCGTGCGCAATGGCCCGCTCGCGTGCGCCGGCTTCGCTCAAGTAGCCGCGCGCCAGGTCGGTAATCTTCAATTCAAAATCGTTGCAGTTCATGCGAAACACCCCGCCGGGTTGACGACTCTCGATCTGGCTTCGTCGCTTGCCCCGCGCAGCTTATCAATCAACATCGCCCGCGCGCGATGCAGCCGCGAACGCACCGTGCCGATGGCGCAACCGATCATCTCTGCCGCTTCGGCATAGCTCATCTCGTTCAGGTCGCAGAGCACCACCGCTTCTCGATAATGCGGCGGCAGGGCCAGCACGGCGGCGCGCACTTGCGCGATCATCTCGCCGCGCGTCAGATCAGTGAGCGGGTCGCCTTCAGCCGTCAAATTCAACTCTGCCTGACCGCCTTCGTCGGCCTCGATGATGGGCGTAAACAAGCGCTCGCGATCCGTGCGCCGCAGCACGTGATTGCGCGCGATGCCAAACAGAAAAGCGAGCAGCCGCCCGCGCTCAGGATCGAAGCGCTGGCCGTCGCGCACCAGCGCCAGAAAGACTTCTTGCGTCACGTCTTCGGCAATCGACCGCGAGCCGCTCATCTGCAAGGCGAAGCGGTAGACGCTCTGCTGGCGGCGGCGGTAGAGCGTCGTGAACGCGGCTTCATTGCCGGCCAGCGCCAGCCGCAGCAGGTCTTCGTCGTTGAGCGTGTCGAGGTTCATCATCGGCAATCGCCAGCCGACGGCTGACATTGAGGATTCGCCTGAGCGCCGGCAAAAGTTCCAAAAGTTGCGGCAGGCGTCTAAACAATATCTCCACTAAGTACACGAAGGGCCACGAAAGGAGATCGGAAAAAGCCGCGCCGCTCAGCCGCCTTCCGCCCCTTCGTGGTCCTTCGCGTACGTCGTGGATTTTTCGACGTGTGCTTATTTGGTTTTGTGGATGCTTTCGATCAGCTCATTGTAAGCGGCCTCGTTCTTCTTCCAACTGGCCGGCTCGGCAAAGCCCATGACGATGATGGGCCGCTTGGCCGCCATCATTGTCACGTCCCACGCGACGGCCTTGCCGTCTATGGTGCCGTTGCCTGATACCGAATACATCGGCATACCGTTGTGTTCGCCCTCCTGGCCTTTGTTGGTGATTTTGACGTTGTCGATGATCTTGTCCACTTCGTCAACCATCGCGTCAATCGCCGCTTCAAAGTTGTCTTCGGTCGCCACGAAAAAGACGATGGCGACGCTCTTGTCGGGCGAGTGGACGAGCAGGCGGTCGCCATCAGCGTCGGACTGCCAGCCGGCGGGCAACGCGAATTGAATGCCGCCTTCCTTGTGAGTCATCATGTGATCCTGCGCCGAAGCAACCGCTGCGAGCAGGCTCAACGCCATCAGTAAGCCAAGCACTTTATTCAATCGAAACTTCATTCGTTCTCCTTGTTGGAAATCTTTAAGAGGGCAAGAAGTGACGGCGCGCACAGTGAGCGCGCCGTGATAGCGGGACGAGGGGCAGCGTTGGCGCATCAGCGGCGCGACCCCGTAGCCGCGCCGCCTTGCGCTACGAATCACGCGTCGTAGACGTGCGTGTTGAAGAGCTTATCGTGAAGGCCCTGCTTCTGCTCATCCCACAGCGGCCAGAGCAACAGGATAAAGCAGAGGCCGCCGACGAATCCTTTAATGAGTTCGCGCGCCAGCGCCTTCCAGAAGCCGAGCGGTTGGCCGGCAGGGTCGAGCACCTTGATCTTCATCCAGCGCTTGCCAAGCGTCGAGCCGGTCTTGCCAAGCAGGTAGATGTTGTAGATGGCAAAGCCGAGCGCGCCGGCGAACAGCAATGCGTAACCGAGGAGCATCAAGCCGATCATCGCGCCCGCCTCGCCGCCACGCACAGTTCCGCTCGCGTCGGCGTTAGAAACGCCGAAAGCGATGGCAAGACCAAGCACAATCCAGCCCGGTATCTGCGCGACCATGCCGATCAGCCCGTCAAGCACCACCGCCGCGATGCGCTTGCCGACACTCGCATACTGTGCAGCCATCATCGGCGCGGGCGCGTAGCCATAGTTGCCGGGCTGCGGCATGTTGCCGCCGAATGGTTGATAGGGCGGCTGCTGCGGGTTATAGCCGCCGGGGTTGTATTGCGCTCCCGCGTTATGCTGCCCGCCGGGGGCGCTGGCTCCCGGCATAGGCGACTGACATTGTTGACAGACTTGCGCGCCATCAAAGTTCTGAGTTCCACATCTTGGACAAAACGGCATACATCTCTCCTTAAAAATTCACTGGCGTTCGCAAGATCGGTTCAGGGCTGCCGGCCTGACGACAGGTGTCGCGGCAACACGGCTCGCCCTTGCGCCATCAACCGTCTCGCATTCCGAGTGAAACGAACACTCACGCAGTGGCCTCACTGCGGTGGGCGATTTCTGCTCGTCGGGTTGTTTATCAATCCTGAGAGAGCGGTTGCTTGCAAAAGGCCGTCGGGGTGTCCGAAACGGCAGGCGGATTATACAGAGAGCCTATCAGATGCGCAATTTATTTTGCGCTTCGCGGTCAACAGCCCGCCCGGCTTTGATCGTCAACAGCGCGTGGTTTATGCCGAAAATGTAAGGAATTTGCCGGTAATCGCTCGCTTCGTAGACGACCACGTCAGCTTGCTTGCCGACTTCGAGCGAGCCGATGCGGTGGCCGAGATCGAGCGTGTACGCCGCATTGATAGTCGCCGCCGTGACGGCTTCGGCTGGCGTCATCCGCATCTGTGTGCAGGCGATTGAAAGCGCCATCTGCATCGAAGGCGTCGGTGAGCTGCCCGGATTAAAATCTGTAGCAATGACTACAGAGACGCCGGCGTCGATCAAGGCCCGCGCCGGCGCGTAGCGCGTCAGCCCGAGATTGAAGACCGCGCCCGGCAACAAGACTGCCGCGACGCCCGCGCCGGCAAGCCGTCGTATGCCGGCTTCATCAATCCATTCGAGGTGATCGGCGGTGATCGCGCCAAGCTCTGCCGCAAGCTTCCCGCCGCCGCAGAGCGTCAGTTGATCGGCGTGCAAGCGCAATCCGAGTCCGAGCTGTTTGGCGCGCGCCAGAATGTGCCGCGCTTCGGCGACGGTGAAGACGTGCGACTCGCAAAAGATGTCGGCGAAGCGCGCCAGCCGCTCGCGTGCGACGCGCGGCAGCATCTCGTCCATCAGCAGGCGTATGTAATCGGCGCGGCGCTGGCCCGGTTGGCTGCCGCGATACTCGTCGGGAATTTCGTGCGCGCCGAGAAACGTCGGCACGAGCGTCAGCGGCGTCTCGCGGTCAAGGCGACGAATGACGCGCAGCAGCTTCAACTCGTCGTCGAGTGTCAAGCCGTAGCCGCTCTTGGCTTCGACGGTCGTCGTGCCGTGCTCAAGCATCCAGCCGACGCGCGGCAGCGCACTCTGAAAGAGTTCGTCTTCGCTGGCGGCACGCGTGCGGCGCACGGTCGAGCGGATGCCGCCGCCGCGCGCAGCGATCTCTTGATAAGTGAAGCCTTCGGCGCGCATCTCGTACTCGTCTTCGCGCGTGCCGGCGAAGACCGGATGCGTGTGCGCGTCAACGAAGCCGGGCATCACGACGCGCCCTTTCACGTCGAGGCGTTCGGCGGCCTGGCTTGCCAGTGGCTCGACTTCAGCCGTCGTTCCGACCGCTGCAATCGTGTCATCGCGGACGAGCAGCGCGCCGTCTTCGATGATGCCCAGCGCGCGCATCTCCGTGCCGACTCGCGGGCGCTGGGCACCGGCCAGCGTCACCAGTTGTGCGGCGTTCGTGATGAGCAGTTCGTTACTCATGGTCTGGTTACGCGGCGCGTCGGCGATGTGTTATAGTCACCGCCGGCGCGTCCTCGCGGGTCAAAGCAAGACTACAAAACAAAGGTAGACCGAAAATGTCCGACACACTGGTAGGCACAGTCAAGGGGCCGGGCGAAAAGCCCAGCGAATTCGTCTTCATCACCACGGACAACGACCACACGCGCGTCGGCGAGTTCATCTACTACGTGCGCAGCGCGGCGCACAACGAGCGCCACATCCTCGGCAATGTGACCGAGCGGCGGCTGGCGCGCTCGCTGCCGGATAGCTTTCTGGCTGACCCCGAAACGCCGCCGGCTTCGGTCGCCGCGATGATCGGCTTTGACGAAGAGGGCGCGGAGCTGTTCGAGATTGTCGTCTCGGTGATCGGTTACTTTGACGACGAGTTGAAGGACTTCGTCAATCCGCGCATCCCGCCGATGCCCGGCCAGCCGGTCTACCTCGCGTCGTCCGCCTTGCTTACGAAAGTCTTATCTCCAAAGCAGCCGGGCGAGCGCGGCGCGGCGCACGTCGGCAGCCTGCTTACGCGCGAAGCCGGCGACGTTCCCGTCGTGCTGTCGGTGAAGGATGTCGTCTCGACTCACCTGGCCGTGCTGGCTTCGACCGGCGCGGGCAAGAGCTACACCGCGTCGGTATTGATCGAAGAGTTGATGCGCCCGACCAACCGCTCGGCGGTGCTCATCATCGATCCGCACGGCGAGTATGATACATTACAAGAGATCAAAGACGACCGCTTCCGGGCGCATTTCACCGGCGACGGCTATGAGCCGGAAGTCAAAATCCTGCGGCCCGAAAGAGTCAAAGTAAGGTTCGATACATTAGAGTTCGCCGACATCTGCTACCTGTTGCCGGAGATGACCGACAAGATGCGCCACTTTCTCGGCAGCGCCTTTCGCACGATGCGCGAGCGTGCAGGCAAGCACGGCCACTACACCTATCAAGACTTGCTCGATGCGGTCGAAGAGCAACGCTACGGCGATGAGGAAGGCAACCGCGCCGGCAACATCAGCACGATTGACGGGTTGGCGTGGCGCTTGGAAGGCCGCTTTCGCGGTTACAGTAAGCACCAGATTTTTTCAGACCACGAGCACAACCTGCTGACCGAGTTGTTCCAGCCCGGCCAGTGCACGGTGCTGCAACTCGTAGACATCGAGCAGAACGAACAGCAGGTCATCGTCGGCACGCTGTTGCGCCGCGCGATACTGGCGCGTATGGCGACGCACAAAGGCGAAGTCGTAGACCCGGCCAACGAGCGTTACCTGCCCTTCCCGCTTTTCGTCCTAATCGAAGAGGCGCATCGGTTCGCGCCCGCCGGCCAGACCGTCGTCTCGACCAACGTGCTGAAGCAGATTCTCTCTGAAGGCCGCAAGTTCGGCGTCGGTGTAGGATTGATTACACAGCGACCGGGCAAGCTCGATGCCGACGTGCTGTCGCAGTGTATGACGCAGTTCATCATGCGCATCGTCAATCCGATAGATCAGGACACGATTGCGAAGACGGTCGAAGGCGCGGGCCGCAAAATGCTTGACGAATTGCCGGCGCTGACGAAAGGGCAGTTGATCGTTTCAGGCGTCGCCATCAACACGCCGGTGATGTGTCAGGTGAGAAAGCGATTGACGAAACACGGCGGCGAAACCATCGACGCGCCGCTCGAATGGGAACGCTGGCACAGCCAGCACGCCCGCGCCCGCCGCGACGAAGAGCGCGCCGTGCTGGTCAAGCCGCAGCCCAAGAGCGGCGGGCGCATCGGCGGCTTCGAGATTTGAGCCGCGCGTTTTGATGCGCTCATTCAACGAACCCCACCGCGCTCAATAGGCGCAGCGGTAGCTGTAGTATTCGTAGATGTTGGCCCAGCGATTCTTCTGCTTGTGATAGATCTTGTAGGTCGCGCCTTCAAAGCTCATGGTCATCGTCACCACTTCATTCATTCGATCACCGTCGAGGTCGAGGTGATCAACCAGCACTTCGCTCAACAGCGCTTCCTGAATGTCGTCGAGGCTCGCGCCTTCCGGGATGTCGCCTCGCGTCGTGCGGGCGTAACGCATCAAGTCTACGTCGAAGCCATCGCTGTCGGCGACGGCGATGAGGAAGAGGTGGTGGATGGCTTCAGCGCGCGCTCGCGTGCGGACGACGAAGCTGGCGATGATCTCCCACTTGCCATCGCCGTCGAGGTCGGTCGCCGTCATATTGATCGTCTGCATGTCTTGCACGGCGGCGGCGGCTACTCCCTTCTGACGAAGGACGCGACCGGCCAGATCATTGACGGCTGAACGCTCAGCCGACGTAGGAAATCGACGCGCCGTCGCGCGCCGCCCCAGCGTTTCCGAGTTCGTCGCCAACCCCATCACCAGCCCGCTGATGCGGGCGGTGGTTTGCAAATCGACCGTGGCCTGAGAACGCGCGCATTCGCTGTCTTTGCCCGACGCGGCTTTAACGGTCGCTGCGCCGGCATCGCCGCCGCCAAACAACAAGTGGTATTTTTGGCCGGCGCGATAGTAGCGCGAAGCGAACGCGGCGAACTGGTCGGACTCGGCGGCAGGCGGCTCCAGATAGCGGCCTTCGATGATGCCGACGAGCGGTTCGATGTGGCTGCCGTTGCTGCTTTGCGAGACGACAAACAGCGTCGCGCCGGCTTTCGCCGAAGCCTTTGAGGCGGCGGCGTTCGCACGCGGCTTCGCCTTTGTAGTCGGCGGCGCGGGGGCTTTCGATGCGGCGCTGGCGGAGTTGGCATTCTTCGACGGCCTGGCCTTGGTTTGTGCCGCGAAGACACCTGAGGACAGGCCAAACAACAGCGCGGCGGCAACCGCAAGAGCACGGCGATAATGGCATACGATCATAGCGCATCTCCCCTTCTCGAACAGATTCGTCGGACGATGGAGCCTGGGGCCGAACAGAAGACAATTTACTCAAATCGCCGGCGCAGGCGCAATCTAACTTCGCCGCGACTTCGCCCTACTGTAGAAGGGGTCGGCTTTCTTTCGCTGAACTCAGGTTAGCTAGAGCAGCGGCGCGACGGCTTCACCAACGCGCAAGGCTAAAAAGAAAAGCGGGCAAGAACCTTTCCGTTCCTGCCCGCTTCGCTTCAGGTTGAACACTGATCTTAGCGTCCGTAGTTCTCTCTCAGCTCCTGCGTCTTCTCACGATACCCGTCAGCATAGCCCTTGAGGAATGCCTGCCGATAGGTCTGGCTGTGAGAGTCACGGAAATGTTTATGGCTTTCCGGTACATTCGCCTTGGCGTGCTTGGCGTCATCCTTCCCGCGCTTGTGCCCATCACTGTAGCCCGACTCTCTCTGCTGAGCTATAGGATCGACCACGGTGACGGTCGAGTTCCAGAAAGGATCATTCCAGCCCCAACCCCAGCGAGGCCCCCAAAACGATCCATAGCCCCAGTAGGGCGAGGAGCGATAGACCACGACAGGGCCTGACCGGCGAATCCCTCTATGCTGCGCCTGGGCTGTCGTTGAACCGACGCCGACCAGGAGCATAGCCACAAGGGACAGCCCTACGATCAGTGCTTTGACTCTATTAAGTTTCATGTGTATTTCCCTCCTTGTTCTTACTAAATTTTAGAATAGATCGACAGGCAATATCAATAGGCCGAAAAATGGCCTAATCAGAGATTGCGGCGCGTATTGGGATCACGCCAGAAGCCTACAAGGTGTTGCGTAAACTAAAGGCCGAACGCAAACAGAGTATGGTTAGGATTGTCAGTAACCTTATCTTGGATGAAGAAGTGTCTAAATTGCGGGAATCCGGTTCCTGAATACCGCGTCAAACACTGTAGCGTCTATTGCAGAAAAGGTATTCGTAAGTGGGCTGAGCTTTCATATCGAAAGCATAGAAAAAGCTCTTGCGAGCGGTGCCGGGAAAGTCCCTCTGGTCTTCACGTCCATCATCTTAACGGCAATCCAGCGGATAACCGGCCCGACAACTTGATAAGGTTATTGCCAGTAACAGAAAGAAAAGTGGCGCTATTGGATTTGATTCTTAACCTCGCTAACGAAGGCGATAGAAATCTGGTTATTAGGAAACCTCCAGGAAATATCCGTTGTGATTATCGGGGACAAGCTTGATGGTCGCATCCGGGTCGGTGGTTTCAACGGCACTCGTGGTAATTCCATTAATGATAGCGTAAAGCGTCCATTGTTGTGCCGTGCTGATTTCTGTCGTGCCAGTTGTCGAAGTCGGATATATGGCTTCACCGCCACCATGCACCTGAATCTTAGTAGCCGCAGCGTTGTTCCCCTCGATGTGAAACTCGGCGGCTGAAGGAGCAGAATTGATTAGCCTGACACTCACGGGTGAACCTCCGAAAGCTTATTTTGGCACTCAGGCTATACCATGATGATTACTCACAAGTCCAGTTGCTCAAGAAGAAAGCCGTCAGTCAGTTAAACCCGATGGCAATCAAGTTTGGTGACGGTTCTTTCGGTAAGGCAAGCCTATTCTACCTGAGATAGTAATTGATGTTGATTAGAACCGTTTTCGTAAAGACGGTCTTCAAACCTGTTGTAAAGAGTGCCAATCACGATTTGGCAAAACTCGCTACCAAAAGACCGGGCCGCTCTACAAAGAACGAAACGATAAGCTGAAGGTAAGGAACCAACTGGCGGTCTACGAATATCTAAAAGACAAAGCTTGCGTTGACTGCGGTGTTACTAACCCGGTAGTCCTGACTTTTGGCATAGCGTCTGGTCATCGCCCGCGTGGTGTGGCCAAGGCATCGCTGCAAATATAATTCTCCCCCGCCGTTTCTTAGATACTCGGTGGCAAAGGTGTGTCTGAATTTGTGAAATGAGGCTTTTCAACGCCGACCTTTTTACAGAGGATATGAAGATAACGAAACGCATTCCGGTACGTCAGTCCGGTCCCGCTCCTGGTGCAGAACACAAGCTCGTAGTGGTGGGACTGCAAATACCTAACTAAGACCTTACGGCATTCGTAGGAAATCGGCACATACCGTTCTTTATTTCCCTTCCCTGTTACCTTCACTAAGAGGTTATCAGTATCCACGTTTTGTTCGGTGCGGAGTTCCTTCATTCTTAGTTTTTCGGAGATGTGGTTGATTTTCCAGAGCCACGTCAGAAACGAGTTCATGCCCCGGATGCAGACGTTTATCCCCTCGGCGCTATAGCCTTTTTCCCTAAGCCGAATAATAAATTCGTTCAAAACAAAGCGGTCGGGCAGTTCATCCCCCATTGTTGCCTTGAACGCTTTGAAGCACTGCTGGTAGAATTTCACAGTTCTGGGAGAGACGTTCTCCAAAAGAAGCTTCTCCCTGGTGAAGCGATTGAACAGTTCATTGAGCATATGACCTCCGACACTCTTAGGCTCAAAACCCTAAGTTGGCTTGGTCTTACGCCCGTAACTGTTCAAACCAAAAGGTTCCAGAGGGCCGGTAGCTCAATTGGCAGAGCAGCAGACTCTTAATCTGCGGGTTGTAGGTTCGATTCCTACCCGGCTCATTTCCTCTTCCCTTCCATAACTTACCGAAAGACCGTCCTTTTCTCACTGGAAATTAACCATCAGACTTGGAAGGTGAGAAATGGACTTAGACAAGCTGTTTGATTCGTTCCTGCGCGAAAAAAAGTATCTCAGCAATCTTTCCGACCGCACCCTTAGATACTTGAAAGGTTGCCTCAAGAGCTATAAACGGATCAGTAGCGGCCTACCGAATAAACAGAAACTCAACGAGTGGATCATCCTGCTCAGAGAATCCGGGGTCAGTGCTTCGGCAATCAACAGCTACATCCGGGGGTTCAATTCGTTCCTGACGTGGCTCCACGAAAACGAACACACACCGGAAAGACTTAAACTCAAACCCCTAAAAGAGCCACAAAAAGTCCTCAAGGTCTTCTCTGACGACCAGCTTAAAAGCCTCTTATCCTGGAAACCAGCAGGGTTCTATGAGCAGCGTCTATACGCCCTCATTGTCTTTATTATTGATACGGGTTGCCGGATAGACGAATGCCTGTCCCTGAAACGTTCTGGCGTAGACATTGATAACTTCCTTGTCACCGTTAGAGGGAAAGGGAATAAAGAGCGGATCATTCCGATAAGCCTTGAATGCAGGAGAGTGCTGTATAGGTTCTTAGACAGGCACAACTTTGATTTGGTCTTCCCCACAAAACAAGGGGCCAAGTACAGCTATCGGAATAGCGTCCGGGACTTCAAAGACCTCTGCAAGCAATTAGGAATAATGGACGTGCGGACAAGCTGGCATACCTTACGACACGGCTTTGCAATCAACCACGTCAGACAAGGAGGGGATGTATTTTCACTTCAAAGAATGATGGGGCATTCGTCGCTTGATGTCACTAAGCGGTATGTAAATCTGACTGAGGATGACCTCAAAATGGTCCACAAGAAAACGTCAATCCTTAGCAGACTCAAGTAGCCATTTGTACCGGCCTAGTTGTTTTGCCGTGCGGCGCATATGACAGTTAAAGCACCTGACTTCGCACTTCTGTATCTCGTCTAGGATTTTCTCCCAGGCGAACTTCTGATGTGCCATTGCGTGAACAAGGTTGGCGATTGCGCCTTTCTTTTTGTCTCTATGGTCAAACGTAAGAACTATGGGATCAGTTTCCCCACAGTCAACGCAGGGGTGAGAGAGCTTGTAGTCCCAGAGCTTCCGTTTTAACTCAGCACGTTTCTTAGACTGCTGGTAAGCACTACTCATCTTGATTGAAAGTTACTATTTCTCCAGGAGCTAATACGGTTGGCTCAATGTGATTCTTCATCACCACCATAGGCTTGTCTTTTACCTCTTCGTTGTACCGCTTGGCCTGCAAGTGAAGGCCATCAAGAGCGGTCTGTAGAGTAATAATCGCATCGAACAACCAATGAGGGATATTCTTGCTTGGTTCCCCTGGAATAGCCCTGTGATACCTATTGTCTTTGAAGGAAACTCTAGTGTGAGTAATTTTCATTGCTTTTTATTTAATGCGATGAAACAAGGAGCCTAATTTAGATTCTGTGTAAGTGAATCGGCGAGTGCGCCCATCGGCACCCGCCCTTCAAAGAGTATGGCGAACTGATTCAGCGCCGCACTCCAATCTCTGATCGGCATTGTCCACCGCTTGCTGATATTTCTCAAGCCCAGGTACATCAACTTGAATACCGCTTCATCATTCGGGAACAGCGAGCGATTTTTGGTGATCTTTCTCAGCGTCATATTCAACGACTCAATCGTGTTGGTTGTGTAGACCG
>JBJMGV010000061.1:0-43245 GCA_045807725.1 Blastocatellia bacterium
AATCTGCTTGCCCGCGTAGCCATCAAGGTTCTGAATACATACTCCTTGCGTCTCTTATTTTCTTTTCGTCTTTCCAGGAAAGTGCTTATTCGAATTGCGATTATAGGGCCAAGCACAATAGCCGCTATCGTGAGCCAGTCAACTAATCTCATACCGTCCACCTCAACCTTTTCAGATATAAGTGTATTTATGGGGTTCTGTGCGTTGGCAGTATATCACAGGCTAATTTCGATAATCGGTTTTATAGAGATACGCGCGAAGGGGCATAACGCTCCACATCACAGGGCCGCCGCACAGCATCGCGGGAAACGACGTGAACTGCGCTTCGGCGGCTCCGGTGCATGTCGTTGTTAGGTGCGGCGCCTAGCTTGGATGAGCTTATCGATTTCCTTAAATTGTAAATCAAAGGTTTCGATTACTTTTGCCAAATACCCATCGCATATTTCAACTTCATCCGCCCCTGATAAATGAGGAGAAGCTCCGATGTATTTAATAAGATCACCTACAGCATTGCCAGACCGATCCTTTAGTTTACCGTCGTTGTGCACAATAAGATTTCTGATTTTTTGCACATTTTTGATCTCTTGCCATAGAGCTGTATTCTTATCAACTGGCAAGCCGACAATCTTAATGAGGAATAGAATTGAGCGATCAATTCCTGTTCCTCGCATATCATTCAGTGAAACTAGAATCTTCTCAGTCCGAATGAATAAATCACAAAGGGCATCTAATTCATGTTCAAAGAACGAGAAAAGAGTTATCAAGGCCGATCTCCGTTGGAGATTTGGGAAGAGGTACTCGAAAATAGCATTTAGATTCCAAGCATCACTATCTAATCCTCGGTATATTTTAGTTAAGCTGGGGCCTTCCTCCTCAAGAATATCGTCTGATACACATATTTCCTTTTCTCTATGGAAACTCTCTATCGTAGTGGCAATCTGCGCCTCCACACCGCGAATATATTCTCGAAGCAATTCGGTGGAAAACCTGACATCATATTGATACCAATTCAGTGGGATTTCTCTTGGTGTATATAGTGGCATAGATAGTTTCTGCACCTAACGCCCGCGTTCAGCGGGGCCACGAACGGTATTGAAAGTAACCACTCGAACTGCGCTTCGTGGCCTCCGCTGCAACGCCTTGTTAGGTGGCTTTATTTGAAGGTTGCTCTCCCTGTGCTTTATTCCAAGCTTGTTCGTATGCGGCCTCCCATTCCTTTAAGATTTGCTCGGATTTTGTTGTAAACGGATTTACTTGAGCTTGCCAATACTCACGAAAGACAATCTTTTTCTCTTTAGAGTCATAAGTGGGTATTTTCAAACCTACGTTTAGTGGAATAGCTCTATGGCGCTCGAAATACATATCCCAGAACTTCTGGCGTTGCCCAGGAGTCATTTGAGAAATATTGTATGTAAATCTATGCGATTCGGATAATTCAATGCCTTGAGCAAATTGGCTCCGACGAAATTCTTTATCAATACTGATAAGGATACTTCGTTCGCCAGGCCGGATTACTGCTGTATGCTCATTCGTTTCTTTGGGAAATAGAACCGTATCATCTTTAACAATGGCCTCAACGTCTTCAAGCATCTTGTCTGCATACTCAGGAGCCTCTCTGAAAGTGCTGAGTGAAACCTCAAAGTTGATTCGTCTTCTTGTACTCTTATTCTGATGGGTTAGGGCAAGGAGGTTGAGCCATTTATAAGCTTCTTGAACTAATTTTGTGTGTTCCTCATCTGTTATTTTAATCTTTTCCTGTTTGGCCGCCACGAGGGCCGATAAGCACCGTAAACAGTTGTGATAGGTATCGCGTAATTGCTCCTCTCGCGCCTTCTGTTCATCCCTTTCCTGTTTTTTTGCCTCTGCCTCCTGTTGCCTTAGCCACTGCTGCTTCTCTTTGTACAGACTAAACCAGTTTACAACAATCGTACCGAGTATAGAGGATAATGAGCCAATTAGTACTCCAATCAGAGCCGAATCCATATCAGCATCTAACCCAGGATTAATTTATTCCCCATTTAATACCAAGTCCAAATTGATTGGCAATGAGGGGTAGCCACCTAACGCTCCACATCAGCGGGCGCGCGAACGGCGCTACAAAGAAGAATGAGAACCTTGCTTCGCGCGCTCCGCTGGATGTGGTTGTTAGGCGCTGTAGTTAATGTAGTAGCCGCGCCCCTATCTTTCCGTACCGGCGCTGTTTTCGGCAGCAGGCGCGGCGGTACTCCGATGATCTAGCCCCTCACGCGTCGTCTTCCCGTCAGTGGGCGACCGCCCGGGTTTGCCCGTTTGCTCATTCAGCACCTAACGCTCCACATCAGCGGGCGCGCGAACGGCAATGAAAGAAACCACAAGAGTTGAGCTTCGCGCGCTCCGCTGGATGTGGTTGTTAGGCGCTGTATTGAATGGAGTAGCCGCGCCCATTCTTTCCGTGCCGGCGCTGTTTTCGGCAGCAGGCGCGGCGGTACTCCGCTCAACCCGTGCCTCACGTTCCGTCTTTCCGGCAGCGGACCATTTCACGCCGTTTGCCCATTTGCTTATTCAGCACCTAACGCCCCCGTTCAGCGGGGCCGCGCGAGGCATCCCGAGGTGGATGAGAACCGCGCTTCGCGGCCTCCGCTGCAACGGGTTGTTAGACCCGGCATATACATGGGAGATCTGATCTAATAAGTTATTTCGGCGGATATCGTAGAAGGCGATATTGTTTTAATAAATCGTCAATATACCTATCAACATAAAGGTGGGCTTGGTAACTAGTTACTGTTCGTGTGGGCCGAGAAAATTCCTCACGCAGATCAAAGGCTATTTCCTTATTTGAGATAAGGTTTTCATGAAGAGAAGGTCGCAAAATAACAAGCATATTCAAATAATCAATCAAGAGTTTTCTAATATCCTGAAATCCCAATTGTGGCTGAGATGGAGTTGAGCAAAATTCTACCAACATATCATTAAGCAGTGAAAGGCAATCAAGATATATCCTTCTAGGTGCAATATGCTGAGGATTAGCGAGGCTATAAATTTCCTCATCTGGCAGATATACAAATGGTTTTTGAAATATCGGTTCGTAAGCCATAGTAATCAGCACCTCCTTTCTAATATCCGCATAGCTTCCCAAGAGGTGGTTATCGAACTTCCGTTAATCTCATTGGTCACGAGCTTATCAAAAGCCGGGTCGCCTTTGAAGTCTAGGAACAAAACCTCATCAATTTCTGAATCATCAAGGTCTTCAATTAAGTATTCTGACGACCCGCGCTTCCCTGAGCCTGCGATTTTAAGCCGGCCTGGGTCAGTAATTTTATCTAAGTCTACGCGAACAACAATAGGGTATAGAAAAACTATGTCCACCTTATCGCATATATCTTTGAGGCTATTGGCGTCTGATGAGTTTATTAGACCTGTTGCCTCTTTCGTAATTACTCCTGATCTCAAGCTCAATCGTGTTTGTTGGATGTATTTGTCGAAATCATCTCTGTCTTTCCAGGGTTGATAAATATCTTGGTAAATCAGATGTGGATTAGAAGACTTTGAATTTGGTAAGCGATAAGGGTAATACTCTGCAGAAAGCCACATATGATGCTTTCCGCCATAGAAATAATGACCAAGTATCCAAGCCAAAGATGGGATTGTTCCATAATAGTTATTGGCCATGGTCTATACTTTCTGATTACGACTGCATAGCTATACAACCGTTAATTATACATAAATAAACATCTAAGAAAAGCTGAAAATGGTAAAGCTGGAAATGGTGGTGACGCAAAGGGGTCTAACGCCTGCGTTCACCGGGCCGCCGCACGGCACCGCAAGTAATCATGAGAACTGCGCTTCGGCGGCTCCGGTGCAACGCATTGTTGGGCTGCTATTCAATCATCGAGAATAATCCCAAATTGCGTCATTGCATATTGGATAGCCGCAAGAGTATGAGGGTGTTTAATCGGTTGAACCGCTTTCTCTGTCCACATCAGAATATGGCGACCGTCGCCTGTTTGCCCAATACCATCATAGTGCCAAGCCGAGTTTGTTATTGCCAAAACGCTGTGTTCGGAAGATTCATTGTCTTTGAAAAGAGACTCTTTCTCTATCAGGGATAGTATCTGCTTGGTCCAAGTCTCATAAGGCCCTATGACGGTTAGATCGTGAGGCGTATTAATATCTATAAAAACTGCGAAAGGCTTATCATTTGGACGTTTGCTTACAGCAGAATTGTAAAGCCGTATTATGTCTGCTCGCGCATCATTGAAGGGTTCTATCTCACCTTTTTCGTGAATCGCACCTTTACGCACTTTACTTTTGGCTTCAACCGCTATTGTCTCGTTACTTTTTTTATGCGTAGCATCAAATTCGTATATCTTGCTCCCGCCGCCCCCTTTCTTCCAACTGATAGTAAATCCCGCGCGAACAAGCGCCGCAGCGACAGCTACTTCATAACGCGCACCTTGATACTGTCTAACGTCGCGGAGGCGGTCTAAGAGCGACTTTGGTATTTTCTCGACCAGTATGAGTGTATAGACATCCGAGGCTAGAGTTATAAACTCTCTAATGACGCCAGGTGAGTCTGCTTTCCGATTCGGGCCAACTTGCGCCGACAAATAATTTTCATTGTTCCATTTCCAATAAAGTGGCAGCCACCGAGCCACAATATGCCGGTCCTCTTCTGGCAATGAATCCTGTTTCTTAAACCACTCAAGACCGAATTTCCAATATAACCAATGAACTGTAAATGCGTGGAGGCGCTCGCCCCTGTCACGTTGAAAAATCCTACTTCCAACAATTCTAAAAACGTGCTTACCAGACTCGAACTTTAGCAGTGGGGGGCCTGGAAAATTCTGTTGTTCAACTTGGTGCCGCATTTCATTCACTACTTGTGGGCCACAACATTTTGAGAATACGGTGCCTGATCCACAAGGACACGGGCTATTGGGATATATTTCTTTAAGTTGCATTTCCTTAGCTATGGCATCACGACAGCGGCCCAACGCCCGCGTTCAGCGGGGCCGTGAGCGGCGTTGAAAGTATGCATGAGAACTGCGCTGCACGGCTTCCGCTGCAACGCCTTGTTAGACCCGCTTGGGGAGATGGTTTTCCGGCTTCCGAAGAATCGTTTTGCAATATAGCACATAACTCGAAAATGGCTGCGTCCCAGTCTTATTGTCGCGATAGAATCTTTTCAAGAACTTTAGATAGTTTTGAACATTCTCGTTTGTGTAAATCCTTATGAATTCGTACTTGAAAAAGTTCATCTCATGCTCAGTTAGCATTTTCTGATCGAACAAGTAGCAAACCAGATCTGCAAAACTCAGCAGCCTGTCAACGAGATGCTCATTGGAAGAGCCATGAAAGTTTTCATCATAAACGAACTCATCGTACTCAATTTGCTGGTAGGCTCTTCTAATATCAGAGTCGCTGAACATCATGGAATATAAGTCTTTAAAGAATGTTGCCTTCTGCGTTTTGTATGTTTGTTGAGTCTGATGATAAGTAAGAAAAATGCCGATGACTGCTGCCAAGAGCAGAAGTGCGTTAATAATATCTGCCATAGACGCCTTATCTTTGAATTGGATTATCTAACAATGGTGTACTAGCACGTGGGTCTAACGCTCCGTATCAGCGGGGCCGCGTGTGACATTTCGAGATGAGTACGACCTGCGCGGCGCGGACTCCGCTGGATGCGGTTGTTAGGCGCTGTAGTTAATGTAGTAGCCGCGCCCGGCTTTGTTCGTCTCTAGCTCTTCTCGCGAGTGGGCGCGGCGGTACTCCGCTCAACCCGTGCCTCGCGATTCCTCTTTCCGGCAGCGGATCATTTCACGCCGTTTGCCCGTTTGCTCATTCAGCACCTAACGCCTGCGTTCAGCGGGGCCGCGAACGGCACTCAGGGAACAATAAGAACCGCGCTTCGCGGCCTCCGCTGCAACGCCTTGTTAGGCGTTCCTCACGTTTTTTGCGCCTTCTTCTTGTTTTGCTTCCAATGGCACCGACAATAAAGTGCCTGGAGTGATACCTCGCTGTCCTAAGAATGCTCTGTAGCCTAGCTTTGGGATATAGGGTAGCTGCCTAGCCTCTTTCTCGCTTTCCAAGTATGAGGCATATTCGCAAATGAGTTGAAAATTATTGTAGATGCCCGTGATTCCTCTAGAGGTGCGAATCCCCTCTAACCACCAGGGCAATAACTTTTGTGAGCAAGTGAGCAAAGTAGGACGGTAAAGCCGGATGGGGTAATAATCATCAAGGTACTCATTACGGATCATATGGCTAATATCGTTAAAAAAATCAACGGTCATACGAATACGTGATTGCCATTCTTGAGGAACGGATTTTTGATAGGTAGCAAAGTCCCTGCAAGTTAGGGAGTTGATGAAATCTATTGTTGAAGAAATATCAATCTCTCTAGCCCTTTCCAAAAGAGTCGTATAGGTCTGAGCTTCTATCGTTCTCCGCAATAATGAAGTTTGTTTGTACGTAAAGACAACGGCAAAGATGGAAATTATCAGAGCAACGATTGCTACTATATCGGCCATTGGATTATCTCATTTCAGTATTAGCACAGGCATTGAACGCCTAACGCCCGCGTTCAGCGGGGCCGCGAACGGCCTCACGGATAACCTTACGAACTGCGCGTCGCGGCCTCCGCTGCAACGCCTTGTTAGGTTTCATTGGCTGACATTAAGATACTTCTTAAAAAGATTTCGTGCCGGCTCAAACTGTGATGTGACCCAAAGTAGTTCTTTGTGCATTTCATCAACAACCTCTTGATGATTATACCCTTCAGGCTTTGGCTGCGAATAATCTCGATATTCTTTATTCCAGCGATAAAGATTGACAGCTCTCTTATGCAGTTCATCTATATACTTGGGAACTTCTTCTCCAAGTAGAAAGTCGGCTTCAGATACCTTTGATCTAAAAGTCATCAATTCATTGTTGTCATAATTTGCGTCGCGAATGCCAATGCTTATGAATTTAATGACCTCTTGATATACGTGTAGCCTTCTTTCATATCTATCAAGATTCAGCTTATTTTGGTTTGTCTTCCATTGCTGCCAAGCGATGTAAGTAGCAACGATGCCGATCACAGGTGTAAGCAGTCCCTGTGATATTTTTAGTATTTCGTCAATTGACATGGCAAATCCGTGTCACGTTCTGAAACCTAACGCTCCACATCAGCGGGCGCGCGAACGGCGCTACAAAGAAGGATGAGAACCTTGCTTCGCGCGCTCCGCTGGATGTGGTTGTTAGGCGCTGTAGTTAATGTAGTAGCCGCGCCCCTATCTTGACGTGCCGGCGCTGTTTTCGGCAGCAGGCGCGGCGGTGCGGCGGTCAACCCGTGACTCGCGATTCGTCTTTCCGGCAGCGGGCGATTCCACGCTCTTTGCCCGTTTGCTCATTCAGCACCTAACGCCCGCGTTCAGCGGGGCCGTGAACGGCATTGTGCGTAACCATAAGAATTGCGCTTCACGGCCTCCGCTGCAACGGGTTGTTGGGCGTCGTCTGGCATAACGCAGGCAAAATCAGTTTACGGTTCCGCTCTCATCCGAAAAGACGATATCTTTAAGATCATCGCGATGGAACTTCTTTGGCTGATCGAAGTGCTCGCGAGCGTTTGGGCCGATGGAGTAATATACCAGCTCCCACTCAAGTCCAAGATTTTGTCTCCAATGCCAACCATGCTCGGCACAAAGATAATGTATTTCGGGGACTTCGCTGCCCTTACGCAGGACAGGCAAAACCTCAAACCGACCGTCTGACATACCTTCACAATCCGGCTCGGCGCAGTCTATTACAATTATGGCAGTATTGGCAGGAAGGTGAACGGTTTGCCAGCATCCTTTACAAAGATATTTCATGCCTGGTGCGTGAGTTCTCGGATTGCTTAGATACATATCTGTGCAGCAGTGAGCCAAGCCACCACATATTGAGCACCTTCTATCGTTCCATCTTGATATATCCATTGAGCTTCCTTTTGGCTAATATCTGTTTCAGTTGAGATTAAATCACGATAATTGTAAGACGCCCAACGCCCGCGTTCAGCGGGGCCGTGAACGGTCTCACAAGTACCCACTTGAGCCGCGCTTCACGGCCTCCGCTGCAACGCCTTGTTAGGCGCGGCCCTTGCGGTTTGCTCCAACTATCTTCACTCCATTTACGGGAATCTCCCCTTCCGCTAGTTGCTTTGCAAATGCGGGGATCAGTTTCTCCATATTACTTTCATATGCCACTGGCCATAGTTCTTTCAATCTTTCTCTGGCCCCTTCATTGATATGTACCCGTCCGCTCTTCTCAATCAATATCATTGCCACGTGGCCATTATTTTCGGTTACGGCAAACAGGTAGTCGTCTTTGTCTTTGGCCATAGAGGCTTTCCATTCATCCATGAGTTCCTCCATCTCATATTTATAAAGCTCATACTCCATTTCGCCATTGTTGAGCAGCGCTTGCCTTAGTAGTTTTTCAGTTCTTCCTATTGCCATTTATTCCTGAGCTTTCACCAAATTCTATTCTCCCGCTCATTTGGTTGCGCATCTGCACTTGCTGCAAGCGCCTAACGCCCGCGTTCAGCGGGGCCGCGAGCGGCAATGGTTGAATCATAAGAACTGCGCTTCGCGGCCTCCGCTGCAACGCCTTGTTAGGCAACTTTATGGCGGAGCAGGAAACTTCCGTTTGGGTAGTTTAGCCGCTACTGCCGGGAGGATGTATACTCCCTTCAGTAGATGCTCTACTACGTCCATGGCAATTCCCAAAGTGTCCTCTGACTGTGGCTGAACTTCATGGGCGGAAACATTTCCGAGTATTCTAAGGCCATGTAGGATTTCTGCACCATCATTTGTAAGTACGCCCAGACTGACCAGATCATCTATCTTTTTTTCCAAGTCTCTTCCCTTAGCTGATTTCTCTTTACATACGGTTTCGATAAGAACTCGAATACCGATCCCGGCAAGAATTGGTTGCTTGCTGCAAAGAGCAGCGTGGGTTTCATTATAAATTCGGGCAACTGCATAGGGAAGGAAATGTGCCTGGCTCAGTTTATGTCTTCCTGCAACTCGGCTAGGATACAACTCTTCATGATTTAGATACACTGTTTCCCCTGATTCCTCATCCTCAATACAATCTCCTGAATTAATCTCATTCTTGCGGAACGAGTGTATTTTGCATCCTTGGCACTGCATAACCTGATATGTCTCGTTATAGTCATAGTATCCTGATGGGTCTCCCCCACTAACATCAACAGAAACAACAACCTTGTGGCAGGTCTTGCCGTTACACTTTCCGCAAGGTAGCCAGTATTCTTCGTCCTTTGTTCTATTGAATTCTATACTTTCTCCACTCATATGACCTTACATCAGAGTTGCCTAACGCTCCACATCACCGGGCCGCCGCACGCCACTCAAAGGAAATGTGACAACCGCGCTGCGGCGGCTCCGGTGGATGTGGTTGTTAGGCGCTGTAGTTAATGTAGTAGCCGCGCCCCTATCTTGACGTGCCGGCGCTGTTTTCGGCAGCAGGCGCGGCGGTACTCCGCTCAACCCGTGCCTCACGTTTCCTCTTTCCGGCAGTTGACCATTTCACGCCGTTTGCCCGTTTGCTCATTCAGCACCTAACGCCCGCGTTCAGCGGGGCCGCGAACGGCAATCAAAGAACGCATAAGAAATGCGCTTCGCGGCCTCCGCTGCAACGGGTTGTTATGCGTCGTGTCGTGACCCATATGATTATTTAAAGGTTCCGTCTTGAGCAAGAACTTTTGCTGCTCGGATATACATTAAGTCTAAATTTTCTTGGTATTCATATATGAATCCGACAAGCTCTGCTCGTAGCAATTCGCTTTTTCTCCAACAGAATACAGGGCCGCCACTCAGACCACCAAGCGAGCCTAACACTTTTCCTTCATTAATTGACACTCTACATTTCTCGGCTTCAATGCGCGTTACAATATGATTTTCGCTTGCCGCATGAATCTCACTTGCGCCTGAACTAAACGAATAGAAGCGAAGATAGCCAAGATTCAACTGTTCTCGCCAAATACCGGGGAAACCTGCAAGGCAGATTACATCGTCCTCTGATATTTCACTCGGAGGCCAAGAAAGCGGTTCTATAAAATTGGACTCAGTCATTCGCTCGACTGTTTGTACAAAGGGAGTCAAGTTGAAAGTCGCAAGATCATTCTGTTGGTCTTCATCTATCAGTTGCTTTAATGGGTCAAATTCGGCGTGTCCTATCTGGAATATAATATCTGGACGAGTCTTATGCATTTCGCGGTAGCCTGCTAAGACGTGCTGACAAGTCACGCCGATAAAAAGATCCTCGAATTTCAGCAAGGTCATAGTTCCGCTTTGTAGAGACGCTGAATACGAAGAGGCCGGTGACTCTCCGAAGAAAACAGGTTGAGCAAACTTAACTGCATAGCGGCTAAGTTCCTCAAAAAACGGATTAGCAAATGAGCCGTTTTCCATTTATTGCTCCAACGGTACTTTCATCAGACGCATAACGCTCCACATCACCGGGCCGCCGCACGGCGCTGGTGCAACGATGTGAACTGCGCTGCGGCGGCTCCGGTGGATGTGGTTGTTAGGCGCTGTATTTAATGTAGCAGCCGCGCCTCTATCTTTACGTGCCGGCGCTGTTTTCGGCAGCAGGCGCGGCGGTGCGGCGATCAACCCGTGCCTCACGTTTCCTCTTTCCGGCAGCGGACCATTCACGCCGTTTGCCCGTTTGCTCATTCAGCACCTAACGCTCCACATCACCGGGCCGCCGAGCGACCTCACGCCTCATCACCTGAATTGCGCTTCGGCGGCTCCGGTGCATGTGGTAGTTAGGCGCTGTATTTTAATGTAGTAGCCGCGCCCCTATCTTGACGTGCCGGCGCTGTTTTCGGCAGCAGGCGCGGCGGTACTCCGCTCAACCCACGCCTCACGTTTCCTCTTTCCGGCAGCGGACCATTCCACGCCGTTTGCCCGTTTGCTCATTCAGCACCTAACTATTAATTAGGCTTGCGCTCGCACCATCTGCGTATAGATGCTTTCATCTACCGACAGATGGCTTTATCTGTGGATAGATGCTTTTTCTCTATCTATATCTAGATGGATTCGATCTTACGGATGCGGCCATTCAACCCTAGCTTGAGCGCGCGATCGTAGCGCATCTGCCAGACTTTGCGAGCCCGGTTCCAGGCGCCGCCGGCCTGCCGCACTTCGTTTTGCAACGCCTTCTCCTCATAGTCAATCTGTACGGCAACAATCTCATCATCCTTGAACGGCTTGCGCGGCGGCTCCCAGTCCATCTCTTCGACGATCAATTCGATAGTCTTGAAGCGTTTCTTCCGCTTCTCATCGTAACGGTAACGGACGCAGAGCAGGCGCTCGCCATACTGCGCAACCAACTTTTTCGTGCCGCTCCGACCCGCTTTAATGTTTAGCCCAATTCGCATTGCCTCGCCAAGGTTCCTGAAGTAGCGCCATCATATGCCAGCGCTCGCTCACCGTCAATATGAGGGGCTTTGCCAATTCACCGGACAGTCCTATGGCGGGATGGTTAAACCCGTCCGGGAAGCCGACGCGCGGCATTCATATTATTGGTTACGGCTTCATTGCTGCCGCCAAATAGTTCTACAGCCAGGATAATTCCACTAAACAGGACCCCGCGCACGGCTTGTCAGCATCACGTATTTACAACGGTTCACAACACTGAATTGAGTCTGGATCACCCATACGAACCGCGCCATCATACCCCTGTACTTTGTCGTAATCAAGTTGACAGATGGCGCGGGCTTCTACAATTCTTACAGCGTAATTAATCACACGGCGAGCCGTCCCGGCGCGAGGCTTCTTATGGCCAAACTACTTGATCAAGCGCGCGACTGTCTGCGCGTTAAGCATTACAGCTACCGCACCGAACAAGCGTACCTCGACTGGATCAAGCGCTTCATCATTTTTCACGGCAAGCGCCACCCGCTGGAGATGAGCACGCCGGAAATCAGCCAGTTCCTTACGTATCTGGCGGTCGAGCGCAATGTCGCCGCTTCGACGCAGAATCAAGCGCTGGCCGCGCTGCTGTTCCTCTACCGCGATGTGCTGAAGCGCCCGCTCGACCACATCGCCGACATCGAACACGCCAAGCGGCCCGCCAAGCTCCCTGTGGTCTTCAGCCGCGATGAAGTGCGTGCCATTCTCAATCACCTGGAGGGCGCTTACTGGCTAGTCGGCAGCCTGCTTTACGGCTCCGGCCTGCGACTGCTCGAAGCCCTGCGGCTGCGCGTCAAAGATGTGGACTTTCATTATCACCAGATCGTGGTGCGCGACGGCAAAGGCGCGAAGGACCGCGTCACGCTGCTCCCTTCAACGCTCAAGCCGGCGCTGCACCTTCAACTCAAGCGCACGCGCGCGCTACACGAAGCGGACCTGCGCGACGGCGGCGGAGCGGTCTGGCTGCCTTACGCGCTGGAGAAGAAATACTCGAGCGCCAGCCGCGAGTGGGCATGGCAATACGTCTTTCCGGCGGCGAAGCTTTCACTTGATCCGCGTTCAGGACTCAAGCGTCGTCATCACTTGCCCGAGTCCGGCCTGCAAAAGGCGGTCAAAACCGCCATACACGCCGCCGGGATCAGCAAGGCGGGCAGTTGTCATACTTTCAGGCACAGCTTCGCCACGCACATGCTTGAGGAAGGCTACGACATACGCACCGTCCAGGAGTTGCTGGGACACCGCGATGTTTCGACAACGATGATCTATACGCACGTGCTGAACCGCGCCGGCAAGGGAGTGCGCTCACCGCTTGAGCGGTTGTGAGAATGACCTATCAGGGACCACTCGTGGCTCAATGGCCTCGCCAACCATCGGTCGCCTCGACGAGCGCGTCGATGATGCCCGGCTCCGTCGCCGAATGTCCGGCGTCGGCAATGACGCGAAGCTCCGCTTCCGGCCAGGCGCGATGAAGATCCCACGCGCTCATCATCGGGCAGACCATATCGTAACGGCCCTGCACGATCACGGCGGGAATGTGGCGAATCTTACCAACGTTCTCGATCAGCGTGTTGTCCGTATCGAAGAACGCGTTGTTCATAAAGTAATGGCATTCGATGCGGGCCAGCGACAGCGCCATCTGCGGATCGCCGAAGGCGTCGATCAGGTTCTGACTCGGAAACAGCTTTGACGTGCTCGCTTCCCAGATGCTCCACGCGCGCGCCGCTTCGAGCCTGACCGCTTCGTCTTCGCTCGTGAGGCGGCCATAATAGGCTTCGAGCATATGGCCGCGCTCGCGCTCAGGAATCACTTTCAGGTAATGCTCCCACGCGTCGGGGAAGACGGCGCTGGCTCCACTCTGGTAGAACCAGTCAATCTCTTTCGGGCGACAAAGAAAGATGCCGCGCAGCACAAGCTGGCGCACGCGCTCAGGGTGAGTCTCCGCATAAGCCAGCGCCAGCGTGCTTCCCCACGAGCCGCCGAAGACCATCCAATCGGTTATGCCGAGACGTTCGCGCAACTGCTCGATGTCTGAGACCAAGTGCCAGGTCGTATTCTCTTCGAGGTTCGCGTGCGGCGTGCTATGGCCTGACCCGCGCTGATCGAACAGCACGACGCGATAAACCGCCGGGTCGAAGTAACGGCGATAATCGGGGACGATGCCGCCGCCCGGCCCGCCGTGCAGAAAGACGACGGGCTGACCTTGCGGGTTGCCGCACTGCTCGTAGTAGAGTGTGTGGACAGGGGAGACGCTCATCATCCCCTGATCGAACGGCTCAATCGGGTCATACAGTGTCTTCATTAACTCACCCTTTCTAACAAAGCCATCACAGATGAACATAGATAAAGAATAATCCTCGCGCTCTTTCTTCTATCTGTGTTCATCTGTGTTCATCTGTGTTCATCTGTGGTCTCATTCGCTCATTTCGCTCGCTTCTGCGACGACAGGTACGCTTTGCTCTGCTGGCGCACGAGGTCAATGAGATTGCCCATCGTCAGGTTCACATCAATCAGGTGCAAGCCCCAGTCCGTCAGCGTCACACCATTCGCCACCACGTCGCCGGCGATGTCATCCGTGCGCGGGTCCGCCGGGTTGCCGTGCACAGTGACGGCCAGATACGTGCCTTTATCATTCGAGACGCATTCAGCCGTCAGCAGTCCCGGCACGCTCACGAAGGGCGTCGTGACGGGGCGAGCCGGCATCGCCCACGGCTTCGGCTCGGCCATCGCGATGATGCCGCCGCTGCCGGAACCGAGGTACGCCTGAAGCTCGCCGCTGCCGCCGCCAAGCGCGGCAGGGTTCACGCAAGCGGCGGCCAGACCTTCGCCCTGTACGCGACCGAAACGGCTGTTGGCCGGCGGCGGCACGTTGGCGCGAAACGAGGCGTAGGCGACCACGCATCCGGTTTGCGAAGCCGCGTGACACAGCGGCACGTGCTGAAACGCGCCGCCCACGTCCTTGCCGTTCGGAACCGGCAGGTTCGTGCCCAACAACAACGCCGACACCAGACGGTCGGCCACCGGCTTGCCATCAATCTCGTTGCGGATCAATTGCGTGAGCACGCCCGACCCTTGCGAGTGGCCGATCAACACGACGCCGCGTCCCTGGTTGTCGTGTTCGAGATAATACTTCCACGCATCGACCACATCGTTGTAGCCGAGCGCGCGATCAGCCGCCATCGGCTTGCCGGTCAGCGCCGCCCGCAGCGCCGTCAGCGTCACCTGCCGATAGAGCGGCGCGTAGACCCGGCAGACCGAAGCGAAGCGCGCGAACTGATGGTGGATGACGTTCTGCTCTTCCGGCCCGGCGTTCATATCGCTATTCGGCGTCGGGTCGAGAGAGACCGTAGGATAGACATAGAAGCAATCAACCGGCGCTTTCGGATTGGCCGCCCACGTCTCGCGCGTAAGCTTGCCATCGGCGGTGACCACGGTCGTCGTCATATCGACCGCGCAGGCGTCCTGGCGGCCCGGTCGGCATAGCCACGATTCGGCTTTGCCATAATCATTCTTTGCCGGCTGAGCCTGTGGCTGCGCTATGCATCTGTCGCCGAGCAAGACCGTCGCAATCAATGCGAGAACAACAAACAGAGGTCGAAGCATAATCTCTCTCCTTATCGAAGGTCATCGAACGTCGCTGAATGGATGAGCCGTGGCCGCCCTCGTCTCACACCACCATCGAGTCCAGGCGCTTGCCGGCGTGATCGGCGAGGCTGGCGACCGCAGCCAGCAGGTCCGCCGCTTCGACAGGCTTGGCGAGATAAATCTGAAAGCCTGCGTCGAGCGCTCGCGCACGATCCTCGCCGCGTGCGTATGCGGTCAAGGCAAGAGCCGGCGTCTGGCCGCCCTGCTCGACCGGCAGCGCGCGCACTTTGCGGATCAAGCTGTAGCCGTCCTCTTCGGGCATGGCTATGTCAGAGATCAACACGTCGGGCCGCCAGGCTGAGACGACTTCAAAGGCGGTCAAGGCCGTGCCGGTCGTCCGCACAGTCGCGCCGGCTTCGGTCAACATCACCTTTAGCATGTCGCGCGCGTCCGCGTCATCATCGACCAGCAAGACGCGCACACCAGAGAGGTTCGGCGCTGGCGACTTTCGTCGGCTTGAATCCGTATGCGGCGCGGCGGCCTGAAACGCTTTGCTCGCCGCAGCCGTGACCGGCAGCCGCACGATAAAGATTGCGCCGCGCCCTTCGCCTTCACTCGCGGCGCTGACCGTGCCGCCGTGCATCTCGATCAGGTGGCGCACGATGGCCAGGCCCAATCCTAGCCCGCCGTACTGCCGCGTCGTCGAGCCATCCTGCTGCCGAAAACGCTCGAAGACGTGAGGCAGAAAATCAGGGCGGATGCCTTTGCCGCTGTCACGGACAATCATCTCCACGTCTGAATCAACCTGCGCGAGTTGCACCTCGACGCGCCCGCCGCGCGGTGTGAACTTGATCGCGTTCGACACCAGATTCCAGACCACCTGTTGCAAGCGGCCTCCGTCGCCTGTGACCAGCCCGACCTGCTCGCCGAGCGTGGCCACGAGGGTAACATCTTTGGCCGCTGCTGCTGGCCGCACCGTCTCGATAGCGGCGGCGATGAGCGGCGCGAGCGCGAGCGGCTTCGGCTCGATACGGAGCTTGCCGGTGATGATGCGCGACACGTCGAGAATGTCGTTGATGATTTGCGCCTGGGCGCGGGCGTTGCGCGCCATCGCGTCGAGGCCATTACTGAACAGCGCGTCATCGGGCTGCTTCCGCCGCAGGATGTCCGCCCATCCTAATATCGCGTTAAGCGGCGTGCGCAGTTCGTGCGAGACAGTGGCGAGGAATTCGTCTTTCAACTGGCTGGCGGCTTCAGCCCTGGCCAGGTGCTCGTCGCGTTCCTGCTCGCGTTGCGCCAGCAACTCCGCCGAATACTCAAGCGCGCGGCCCAACTGCACAACTTCGGTGATGGCTGAAGGCGCGATCTGTGGCCGCTCGCCGCGCGCCATCGTCTCTGCCGCGGCGGTCGCCGTCTTTAGCCCGCGCGAGATGCGGCGCGACAGCGCGAACGCGCCAACGACGCTCAACGCCAGCAGCGCCAGGCCAAGGCCGAGTATGGTGAACAGCAAGTGGCGGTTCGATGATTCGAGCACTTCCGCGCGTACGACGACCGCCGTCGTCCAGCCCGAAAAAGGTTCGCGGTTGAAGGCCACATAGACCGGCCCGCCGTCCACAGAGATGCGACGCATCACGCCTTGTTCGGATTCCTGCATGAGCTGCCAGGCATCCGGCTTGGCCGGCTGGCCGATGAAGCGTTCGGGGTCGCGGCTGCGCGCCACAATGACGCCCTGTGTGTCGAGGATGGTCCGCGTCCACTCGACATTCGGTGCATCGTTCAGACGGACGAGGCTCGATAAGGCATCGGGCGTGATGACCGCTGTGAGCGCATAACGAACCTGACCATCGCGCAGCACCGGAACGCGCACCGTAAAGCCCAATGTAGGGCGTAATGTTCCTTGCGAAAGGCTGCCGACAACCGGGCGCTTCTCTTCGACGAGGCGGCGCAAGCTGGCCGGCTCAATCACAGTCGGCAGCGGCGAGCCCCAACTCGCGTTGGTGTTGACCACCTGTCGCCCGTCGGGCGTAAGCAAAATCACAGTCAACCACGGCGGCTGCGTTGAGACCACGCGCGTCGCCATCGTGTGAAATGCCTTCAGGTCGTCGCGCTTCAGCTCTTCGGATTCAGCCAGCGCGCTCAAGGTCCGAATCGTCGAGTGGATTTCGCGGTCGAGCGCGACTGTCAGGTCACTGGCCGAGCGGACCAGTCGGCGTTCCGCCGCCTCTCGCTCGCTGCCCGCCAGTCGGTAGACGACGACCGCCGCGAACACCACCATAGGGATGAGCGCTCCGACCACCAGCAGAACGAGGTTCCACCGCAGCGCCAGTGTTCGCCGACGCGGCGCTTCCGCTTTCGGTTTGTTCGGGAGATCAGCGGCCACCGTTTTACCTTATGAAAACAGCTTCAGTTCGAGCAGTACAGGCCAAACGGCGATGCTGACGTGCTCAAGGGATGTCGCATCATCGCATTTTCCGACCACTGTGTACAAGTTGCGCTGAGTCGTTGAACGTGACGAAGAAGAAGCAACCACAGATGAACACAGATCAACACGGATAAAAGAAAGAGCGTGAGCCTTCCCGTCTTCTCCATCTGTGTTGATCTGTGTTCATCTGTGGTTTCATCTCCAATCCCACTTACGCGAGCAGTTTCTTCACAACGTTGCCGCTCACGTCCGTGAGACGAAAGTCGCGCCCTTGAAACTTGAACGTGAGCCGCGTGTGATCGATGCCCATCAAGTGCAACATCGTCGCGTGCAGGTCGTGAACGTCTACGGGGTCTTCGACAACGTTGTAGCCCAACTCATCTGTCTGCCCGACCGTCACACCGGCCTTGACGCCGCCGCCCGCCAGCCACATCGCGTAGGCGCGCGGGTGATGATCGCGCCCCAACAGGCGTGAGCCGCCGCGCGCTTCGTTGACCGGCGTGCGCCCGAATTCGCCGCCCCACACCACCAGCGTGTCGTCCAACAACCCACGCTCTTTCAAGTCCGTCAGCAGCGCGGCAATAGGCCGATCCGTCTCGCGGCACATACGCGGCATCTTGGTGACGATGTCCGTGCCGACCGACGCGCCGTGCATGTCCCAGCCCCAGTGAAAGAGCTGCACGAAGCGCACACCGCGTTCGACCAGCCGCCGCGCCAGCAGACAGTTGTTCGCAAACGAAGTCTGCCCAGGCTCCGCGCCATACATCTCTAACGTCTTCGCCGACTCGTTGCGAATGTCGGTCAACTCCGGCACAGAAGTCTGCATACGGAAAGCCATCTCGTAAGCGGCAACGCGCGTGTTGATCTCGTCGTCGCCGGCGGTGCGGCGGTGCAGTTGATTCAAGCCGTTGATAGCGGCAATGGACTGTTGCCGCGCTTCACCAGTCACGCCATCGGGGTTCGAGACGAACAGGACCGGCTCGCCTTTCGAGCGGAACTCGACGCCTTGATAGAGGGTCGGCAGAAAGCCGCTGCCCCAGCATGACTTGCCGCCGTCCGGGTTGTTCTCGCCCGACAGCAACACGACGAAGCCGGGCAGATCAAGGTTCCCGCTGCCGAGGCCATACATCAGCCACGCGCCGAGACTCGGACGCCCGATGATCTGGTGGCCCGTGTTCATCAATATCTGCGCCGGCGCGTGATTGAACTGCGCCGTCTTCATCGAGCGAATGATGGCAATCTCGTCCGCGTGTTGCGCGAGATGCGGCAGCACGTCGGAAAGCTCTTGCCCCGACTGGCCGTGCCGTCTGAAGCGGAACGGCGTGCCCAGCATCTTCGGCGTGCCTTTGATGAAAGCGAAGCGCTCGCCCTTGATGAACTCCTGCGGAATATCTTGGCCGTCGTACTTCACCAGCGCCGGCTTATAATCGAATAGATCAAGCTGCGACGGCCCGCCGGCCATAAAAAGATAGATCACGCGTTTGGCCTTCGGCGCGAAGTGCGGCCCACGCGGTGCGACATTATCATCCACACGCGGCACGGCGGCTAAGAGCTTATCGTCAAGCAACGACGCCAGTGCCATCGCGCCGATGCCGAAGCCCGCCTGCTTAAAGAAATGCCGCCGCGTCACGTCGCGCAATCGTTCAACCGAATCGCTCATAAAAGTGTCTGCCTTGCTTGTGCCGCGTAGCGACATTAGCCAAAGGTTCATTCAGCTTGTGCCGCGTCACGATATTAATAAGTTCATACTCCTTGTGCCGCGTCACGATATTAGTAAGTCCATACCCTTTGTGCCACGTAACAGCATTGGGCGAAAGTTCATACCCTTTGTGCCGCGTAGCAGCATCAAGCGAAGGTTCATACTCCTTGTGCCGCGTAGCGGCAATTGAGTTTAGGCAGGCGTTTCAACGCCTGTACACGATGCCGCAAAGAGTGCCGCGTCGCGTCAGCGACGCCTGAATGCCCGCTGATTCAACCGTCGCTACGCGACGCGGACGCATGCCTGGCGCGATGTCCGGGCGTTGAAACGCCCGGCTAAACTCAAGCGCCGCTACGCGGCGTCATCCATTTTTCCATCCTGCCGCTACTCAGCTTCATCCATTTTTTCATTCTGCCGCTACGCAGCGTCATCTATTCTTTCGTCAGCGTCTCGTCGAGGTTCAACAGCGCATTTGCCGTCATCGTCCAAGCGGCCAGCTCTGCCGCGCTTGCGCCAGCCACGGTCATTCCTTTAATCACGCGCTCGGCTTCTGCCGCGTGCTGGCCGTAGTAATCGAGTTGCTGAGTATAAAACTTCATCAGCCGGTCGATCTCTTCCGCGTTCGGCTGACGCGACACGCAGAGGCGGAAGCCATAAACGGCACGCGCCTTGGCGTCACTGCTTGCTTCGGTAATCATTCGCTTCCCGAGCGCCCGCGCCATCTCGAAGAAAGCGTCATCGTTTAACGTAGTCAGCGCCTGTAGCGGCGTGTTGGTGCGGACGCGGCGCGCCGTGCAGACTTCGCGGCTGGTCGCATCGAACGTCATAAACGCCGGGTAAGGCGACGTGCGCCGTATGAAGGTGTAGAGGCCGCGCCGATAGCGGTCTTCGCCCGCGCTCGTCACCCATCGTTCGGAGCTATACGGGTTGCGCCAGACGCCGTCGGGCTGCGGCGGGAAGACGCTGGGGCCGCCGACCTTGCGACTAAGCAAACCGCTGATCGTCAGCGCCGCGTCGCGGATCATCTCGGCTTCCAGGCGGAAGCGCGGGCCGCGCGCCAGCCATCGGTTATACGGATCACGCTCGCGCAGCTCTACGGTTACCGCCGACGATTGCCGGTATGTAGCCGAGGCTACGATTAATCGAACGAGCGCCTTCTGGCTCCACTTCTGCCGTACTAACTCTGTCGCCAGCCAATCGAGCAGCTCCGCGTGTGTAGGCGGCGTGCCTTGCGTGCCGAAGTCTTCGCTGGTCTCGACGATGCCGCGCCCGAACAACTGCTCCCAGATTCGATTCGCCGTCACTCGCGCGGTCAACGGGTTGTTCTCGTCAACCAGCCAGCGCGCCAGCCCCAGCCGGTTGAGCGGCTGATCTTCAGGCCACGCGTGCAAGACCGCAGGCGTCGCGGCATAGACCTTCTCGCCTCGATTCAAATATCCGCCGCGCACGCGCAGGAAAGTCGAAGGACGCTCGAACCCCGCGCGCTCCTGCATCACCAGCGCCGTCACAATGCCTAGCTCTCTCAGCGCCGCGCGCCGTTCGGCGATCTGCTCGCGCAAAGGCTTCAACGCCGGCGCAGTGGCGCGAAACTGCGCCGCGATATCTTTCTTCTGTTGCTCTGTGCGATCAGCGGGCGCGACTTCAAGAAGCGGGCGCACCTTTGCCGATAGTCTCGCCAGGCGCAGCGGGTCGTCGCTGTTGCTGGCCGACAATCGAAAGCGCCCGATGGCTTGCCCGATGCCGCCGGCCAGGTACTTTAACTTGATGATGAAGACAGTGCCCGCATCAACGCCGACCGGCTCATCAAACTTGATGACGAGCTGGCGACTGAGCCGCGTCGCGTCGCGCGTGGCGTCAATGGCCCATCCCTTCGGTTGATCGACTACGGCTTCGCGCATTGGCTTCTGCGAAAGATAACTGGCCGCGAAGTACGAGGCCGCATCATCAACGGCGGCGGTCTTGTATTCGACGCGATGAACGGCGGCGGGATTATCGGCGGGCGCTGCCGTGATCTCGACGCCGGTCAACAGGAAGTTGCCGTAAGGGTCGCGGCCCGGCCCGCCTTGCGGCAGACGCGCGTCAGGCAAGGCTTCGATTCTGAGGCCGGTGATGCCTTTCACGTCGCTGCGTGCCGTGATCGTTTGCGTATCAACCTCAGGATTCTCGCCCGTAACCAGTAACGATTGGTCTTCGAGCCGCGTGATTGTCGAGCCGCCGCCGGACTTGAACTCAAGCGGGTCGAGCGCCGTCCATCGGCTGCGCTCGGCGAGCATCGACTGTTCCCACTCACGCTCGGCGGCGGTCGTCTCCGGCGTGTCACTGTTGAGCTGCGCTTCCAGCTTATTAATCTCGGCCTGAATCTCTTTGCGCTTCACTTCCTGTTCAGGCGTCGGCAGGTCGAGTTCGGGTTCAGCGATCCAATGATCGCCGTCACCGCCGATTGTGTATTCAGCATTATCGAAGAAGGCAAGGAAGCGATAATAGTCCTTCTGCGTGATCGGGTCGTACTTGTGATTGTGACATTGCGCGCAGCCGAGCGTCGCGCCCAGCCACACGGTCGCGGTCGTGTTGACGCGATCAAGCAAGGTCTCCCACCGCGCCTCTTCAACGTCAATGCCGCCCTCTTGATTCAGCAGCGTGTTGCGATGAAAGCCGGTGGCGATCTTCTGATCGACGCTCGCATTGGGCAGCATATCGCCGGCCAGTTGTTCAATCGTGAATTGATCGAACGGCAAGTCGCGGTTGAGCGCGTTGATGACCCAGTCGCGGTACTTCCACATCAAGCGCGGTCGGTCTTTCTCGTAGCCATTCGAGTCGGCGTAACGCGCCAGGTCGAGCCAGGGCCGCGCCCACCGCTCGCCGTAATGCGTGGAGGCGAGCAGCTTGTCTACGAGATGTTCATAAGCCTGCGGACTTTGATCGGCAATAAACTCGTCTACGTCTTTAACGCTCGGCGGCAGCCCCGTTAAATCGAGATAGAGACGGCGAACGAGCGTCGCCTTGTCGGCTTCAGGCGAAGGCTTCAATCCTTCGCGTTCAAGCCGCGCCAGGATGAAGCGATCAATGGCGTTCTTCACCCACGCCGTGTTTGTGACCGCCGGCGGTTCGGGTCGTGTGGGCTTGATGTAAGCCCAGTGCGTTTGGATGGCGGGCGGCGCGTTATGAATCGTCGAATCGCTTGCGGCGTCGGGCCAGTTTGCGCCTTCGTCAATCCACCGGCTAATCAACGCGACTTGCTGCGGCGTGAGCGGCGCACGATTCATCGGCATGCGCGGCTCGTCGCCAACGCCCGTGATGCGTTTGATTAAGCGGCTCGCGCGGCTGTTGCCGGGAACGATGACCGCGCCGGATAGGCCGCCTTTCAGGGCCGGCGTTTTCGCGTCGAGCCGTAACTGGCCCATCGCGCGCTTCGCGCTGTGACATTCACTACAATGCGCGGCGAAGATCGGCGCGATGTCGCGCCCGTAATCAACCGCCTGAGCGCGCGACGGCAGGGATAAAACGGCGCAGGCCAGCGCGACGACAAAGAGGCCGCTGGCTACGCATTGCAGAGTTCGTTTCATTTGTATTAACGATTGGTATTCACCGCAGAGACGCAGAGGGCACAGAGGATGCGCAGAGAATAACGCATTAGCAAAATCTCTGCGCCCGCTCTGCGTCCTCTGCGTCTCCGCGGTGAACAAAGGTGCTCAGTGTACGCTCTTATGCAAACCGCTCAGCTTGCGCTTCGACGCTTCGCATCGTGACGAATGACGGCATCCGAGAAGCGTTCCATCTCTTCCATCTGCGGGCTGCATTGTAACAGCAACAGGTCAACGCCGGCCTCTTCAAATTCGCGCACACGCTCGGCTACACGCTCCGGCGTGCCGACCAGTCCCGAACGCAAGCCGCGATTCGACACCGAATAATCTTCGAGCGAGACGCGCTGCTCAAGCTTCGTGTTGGCGAGCCAGTCTTGATAATTGCCATAGCCGGCGGCGGACTGCCGCACGTCAGTGATGCGCTGCAACTCGCGCTTCGCTTCTTCTTCGCTGTCGCGCACAACTGTATAACCGGCGACGCCGTACTGCATCGGCGGCAAGCCCAGCCGCTCGCGCCGCGCTCGCATATCGTCAATCTTTTCACGCACACGCGAAGGGTCGTCGCCGTGCATCACGTACGCGTCGCACAGCGATGAGATCATCTGCTTGGCCGCTTCCGATTCGCCGCCCGCGTAAATCACCGGGCGCGGTCGCGTCAGCGGCTTCGGCTGCATCACCGCGTCTTCGACGCGATAATACTTCCCTTCAAACGAAAAGTGATCTTCCTTCCACATCCGGTCAATCACCGTCAGCCATTCCGACGTGCGGCTGTAGCGGTCGTCGTGCTGCTCGAAGTGAACGCCGTACTTCTTCGCTTCGTCGGCCCACCACGATGAGACGACATTGAGCGACAGCCGTCCGCCGCCGCCGATGTGATCGATGTTGGCCGCCTGCTTCGCCAGCAGCGCCGGCTGATGAAAGGTCGGGCGCACCGCCACCATCAGCTCTAACCGTTTCGTCACCGCCGCCAGCGCCGCTGCGGTTGACCACGCGTCGAGCGACGGCGCATCGACGCCTTTAATGTCGTTGAGGTTCAACTCGGCAATCAACGTCAGGTCGTAGCCAATCTCTTCGCTGCGTCGCGCCAGCCGACTGACGTAATCCCACGACGCCTGCATCTGCTCGTCTTCAACGTTTCTCAACCAGCCACCGAAGACTGGGAGCCAATACCCGTAGCGCATCGATCTGCCTCCTCTTCAAGAAAATCTACCAGCCGCGCGTGCGGGTCGAAGCCGAGCACGCGCGGCGCGTCGGCGATGAAATTCGAGAGCGCGTTGATGTCATAATACACCAGACGCCCATCGCGGTCGTCCACCATATACTCGATGCCGCCGAGGTCGAGCCGCGCGGCAGCGGCGATGCGCTCGACCGTCTCGATGACTTCAAGCGGCGGCGTAGTCGGCTCGACCTTCAACCCGGCCTTCGGCGCATCAACGAGGCAGACTTCGCCGAGCGTTTGCACGCCGTCTTCGAGCTGACAGATTTCCGCAGGGCAGAGGTTGAAGTTGTCGCCTTCGGGAAAGACGTTGATGGCGTAAAGGTACTTGCCGCCGAGCGTCTCGACGCGTGTGATGTGGCTGCCACGCGCCGGTATGTATTCTTGCACGAGCGCCGTCTGGTCTATGCCGAGATCAATCAGCCCGCGCTCAGCCGCGCTTGCCAATGCTTCCATCGAGTCATAGCGAACGATGCCTGCGCCGCGTCCGCCGATGTTCGGTTTGACGATGACGGGGAATGGCAAGTCGCGCGCGGCTAGCGTTGCTGCTGCCGCGTGATTGAGGACGCGCGTCGCCGGGTGCGGCACGTTTAAGGATTTAAGCAAACTGAGCTGTAAGGCTTTCGACGTTTCGATGGCGAATGCATCTGAACCATTGATGACGCGCGTGCCGGCGTGTTCGAGATGAGCGAGATAATTCCGCGTGTAGAAGATGGCGTTGCCGTGCCCGCGCGTGTAGGCCGACGCGCTCATACGATTGAAGAAGAGCGCATACTCGCTCGGCTCATCAGGATCAAAGCGGTGGCGGCTGGCGTCAATGCGAACGTAAGCGATGCCGCGCCGGTCGAGTTCGTCAAAGAGGGCGCGGAACCAGTCGGGGTGTTCGTAATAGATGGCGATGGGCTGTGTGCTCATAACTTTTCCAAAGTACTTCGCGCCAAAGCCCCCGTCAAGGCAGGTGATATTGCAGCGCCGGCAACGAGGGCCGCTCATAACGTTTCGTCACAGACGCGCGCAGCCGCCAGGCGCGCGCAGAAGGCGTATTCACTGATCTCGGAGGCGCGAATCATCTCACCTCGGCTTTTTCGCACACCCTATTTATCGCCCACAAGCGCGGCTTAAACAATCAGTCGTGACGCGGCTGGCAAGATGGCGCGCGTGGTGTATCATTGCTCGTGTCCGGCTCGCTGTTGCAAGGGGCTGTGCAAGACATCTCAAAAGAAAGAGGACATATGCATAGACCTAATTTCGCTCTGTTGTCGGCGGCGCTTTGTCTGCTGATGCTGCTGGTTTCGATTGCCGGCGCGCAGACGCCGCCGCCCGGTTTTGCCGATGCGATACTCGGTCGCTGGGATTTGACTGTGCAGTCGCCCGATGGCGTTTATCCATCGTGGATGGAAATCTCGCTGCGCAAAGAGACCGAGTTGATGGGCCGCTTCGTCGGTCGTTTTGGCAGCAACCGCTACGCCGCGCAAGTCGAATATAAAGGCGGCGAGCTGACCTTTCGCGTGCCCGTGCAGTACGAGCCGAACCCGCGCGATCTGGTCTTCAAAGGCCGCTTAAACGGCGACCGCCTCGAAGGCACGACCGAAAGCGCCGACGGCAAGACGTTGGATTGGACAGGCGTGCGCGCTCCCGATCTTGTGCGCTCGACATCGCCGCGCTGGGGCAAGCCGATTCAGTTACTCAACGGCAAAGACCTCACGGGCTGGCGGCTGCGCAGCAACGAGCGCGGCAACTGCTGGAGCGCCGCTGGCGGACAACTCAGCAACAACCCGCCGTGCGTTGACATCATCAGCGAGCAGAAGTTCAGCGACTTCATGCTGCACCTCGAATTCAATATCGTCGAGAAGAGCAACAGCGGCGTCTACCTGCGCGGGCGGCACGAGGTGCAGATTGAGGATAGCTTTGGCAAAGCCATCGATAGCTTGCGTATGGGCGGCGTCTACGGCTTTCTGAAACCGCTGGTCAATGCGTCATTGCGACCGGGCGAGTGGCAGACGTTTGACATCACGCTCATCGGGCGGCGCGTCACGGTCACATTGAACGGCAAGACGATCATCAACGATGCAGAGATTCCCGGCATCACCGGCGGCGCGCTCGATAGCGACGAAGGAGCCGCCGGCCCGCTGATGCTTCAAGGCGATCACGGCAAAGTGATGTTCCGCAACATCCGTATCACGCCCGCGCAATGACGGGCGCAGTCAAATAACGAGAGAGAGAGAATCCGATGCTGAAGAAATTTTCACGACGTGCTTTCGCAAAGCTCATGGGAACGGCGGCGGTCGGTTCGACGGCAATACCGGCGCTCGGCGCTGGCATGCAGGGCGCGCAGGCAAACCGCGACGCCGGCCCGAATGTTCGCCGCTTCCCCGAAGGTTTTTTGTGGGGAACGGCCACCGCGTCTTATCAGGTCGAAGGCGCGGTCAACGAAGACGGGCGCGGCCTCTCCGTCTGGGACACCTTTTCGCACACGCCCGGCAAGGTGGTGAATAACGCCACCGGCGATGTCGCCGACGATCACTATCACCGCTACAAAGAAGACGTGCAGTTGATGAAGGCGCTTGGCGTTAAATGCTACCGCTTCTCAATCGCGTGGCCGCGCGTCTTTCCGCAAGGGGCGGGGACGCCGAACCCGAAGGGGCTGGACTTTTACAATCGCCTGGTTGACGAGCTGCTCGCTAACGGCATTCAACCGTTCGCTACGCTCTATCACTGGGACTTGCCGCAGGCCTTGCAGGACAAAGTCGGCGGTTGGGAATCGCGTGAGACTTCAGAAGCGTTCGCCAATTACGCGGGCTATGTCGCCGAGCGGCTGACGGATCGCGTGAAGCACATCTTCACGATCAACGAGTTCGGCGCGTTCGTCGAGCTTGGCTACCGCATAGGCATTCACGCGCCGGGGTTAAAGCTGCCGGCGGGACGCTTCAACCAGACGCGCCACCACGCCGTGCTCGGTCACGGCCTCGCGGTACAGGCGATTCGCGCCAAAGCGAAGCGCGGCACGAAAGTTGGCCTCGCTGAGAATATGACGATCTGCGTTCCGGTCATCGAAACTGCCGAGCACATACGGGCCGCCGTCAGCGCGACGCGCGAGCTGAACGCGCAGTATATGACCGTGATTCAGGAAGGCAAGTACACCGACGCTTACCTGGCGTCGGCGGGCGCAGACGCGCCGAAGTTCACGGCGGCAGACTTGAAGACCATCTCCAGCCCGCTCGACTTCGTCGGCATCAACATCTACACGCCGCTCTACGTGCGCGCCAGCGACTCGAAGTTAGGATTTGAAGTCGTGCGACACCCGGCATCGTTTCCGCATATGGCATCGCCTTGGCTCTCTATCGGGCCGGAAGCGCTCTACTGGGGGCCGCGCCACGTGGCGAAGATATGGAATGCGCGCGAGATTTACATTACAGAGAACGGTTGCTCGTCGTCGGACATTCCGGCCTCAGACGGCAAGGTCTATGACACGGATCGCGTGATGTACCTGCGCAATTACCTGACGCAGTTGCAGCGCGCGGCGACAGACGGCGTGCCGGTGCGCGGCTATTTCTTGTGGAGCCTGATGGACAACTTCGAGTGGGCCGATGGCTACACGAATCGCTTCGGCATTCATTATGTTGATTACAAAACGCAGAAGCGCACGCCGAAGCTGAGCGCCAACTTCTACCACGAAGTGATCGCCCGCAATGGCGTGCTGTAAGAAAGAAGAAAGAGGCAACCACAGATGAACACAGATGAACACAGATAGAAAAAGAAAGAGCACATCACACGTCTTCTTTATCTGTGTTCATCTGTGTTCATCTGTGGTTCCATTTGTCCTCTCATTCCCTGCCTGCTCCGTCGAATCGCTCGCCGCAACTGCACAGCTTGCCGCCGCCGACCGAGCGCACTTAGAATATGAGTGTGGATCAGTATTCATCATAGACCGACCTCTTAAAACTCCCCCTAGAGATTGAAGTGATTGATTATGCCAAGCAAAGTTTTACTTGCCGGCTCTGACCGCATGCTTCAGCAGATGGCGGGCACGTTCGACGCCGGGCAGATTCACACCGCCTCGACCAGCGACGGCTATGAGGCGCTCTGCCTGCTGAACGAAACCATTCCCGATTTGCTGATTGCCGAAATCGATCTGCCGCAAAAAGACGGCTACACACTCTGCCGTTACGTCCGCCAGGAGCCGGAGTTTCAATCGCTGCCGGTGATCCTGCTCGACCACGAGTTCAATACGTTCAATCAGCGCCGCGCCCTCGCAGTTGGGGCCGACGTGTACCTGAGCCAGCCGCTCTCGCCCGACGAATTGATCGAGGCCGTGCACGGTCTGCTGGCGAGCAAAGAAGCGTCTGACGACGTGACAGGAGACGAAAAGACGCTTTCTGCATCAGCGACGACGCGCCCGCAGCTTGTCGCTAGAGCGGCTGACAGTCCGCTTGAGCCGCGCCTTCACGACGAAGCCGCGCAATCGCCGCCCGCTCAAGAACACTTCGACGCCGAAGCCGCGCCACCACCCTTAGTGACGCGCCGACCGAATCATTTCTTATTCGGGGCTGTTGCCATCGCCGCCATACTCATCGCCATCAGCCTGGCGTTGTTGATGCGAGCGCCGACGCCGGACGAGCAGGCCGTGGCAACTGACAAATCGAGCGGCGCTCTGGCGACGACAGGGCAGCCGGTCGTGACGGCTCCAGAACCAGAGATGCACGCGGCAGTGGTCGCCGATGCGGTTTCACCCGCCGAAGCGACATCATCGCCCGACACCTCTAACGCGGCGGGCACAGCTAATCAAGATGCCAGCGCCGCCGCTGATGCAGACACAGTTGCTCACGCCAACGCGCCGAGCGACACGCAAACAAGCGAAGACCGCCAGGACGCAGCGAAGCCAGCCGACGCAACCGCTGCGCGCACGCCCGCGCCTGCGGTCGGCGAGCGGCGGAATTCTGCGCCGACCATTCGCCCATACTCAGTCAGGCCGGCGCGAGCTAACCACTGGCGCAGCGGCGGTCAGGAGATGGTCGCGTCGGGGGAGCACTTCGGCAGCGGCGCGAAACACTTCGGCAAAGGCAGCGCGAGCGCGGCGCTGTGGGCGAGCCGCAAAGCCGGCGGCGGCATCAAGCGCATCGGCTCGGCCATCAAACGGATTTTTTGAATGACATGAAATTAATCGCAGAGGACGCCGCAGGAACGCAGAGGCATTTAATTCCTTTGCGTCCTTTGCGTCCTTTGCGGTTGATTGGGTTATCCAATTCGCAGGCTGTAGCATCGTGGCGCGAGGGGTCAAACCAATAGTAGCCGGGATCACACTCAGCTCATGTGCGAATCCTTGATGACGTGCGGACAGCCGGTCGCACTCCTGCTTGCCTTCGCCGCCGAAGGGCAATCCTCGAACTCTTCCGAGCATCTGGTCGTGGTCTTCATCGTCGAGATTGCCTTGATGCTGCTGGTCGGCAGGCTGCTTGGCGAATTGATGCAGCGCATAGGCCAGCCGGCGGTGATGGGGCAACTCATTGCCGGCATCCTGCTCGGCCCCTCGGTCTTCGGCGCGCTCTGGCCGGCAGCGCACCACGCCATCTTCCCCGACGCGCCCGAACAGAAGCGCATGCTCGATGCCATCTCGCAACTGGGCATTCTGTTGCTTCTGCTACTAACGGGAATGGAGACGGACCTGGGGCTGGTCAGCCGTATGCGGCGCACGGCCATCTTTACTTCGCTCTCAGGCATCGCGCTTCCCTTCACCTGCGGCTTCCTGCTCGGCGAGTTCATTCCCAACTCGTTGATCCCCGACCCCAGCCGGCGACTCATCACTTCACTGTTTCTGGCCACGACGCTCTCTATCTCTTCGGTCAAGATCGTTGCGATGGTCATCATGGAAGTCGATTTCATGCGCCGCAACATTGGCCAGATCATTCTGGCTTCGGCCATCCTCGACGATACCATCGGCTGGATCATCATCGCCGTCATCGGCGGCTTAGCCTCGCAGGGCGCGATCAAGATTTCGGGCCTCGCCTTCACAGTGATGGGCACGGCGGCCTTTCTGGTCTTCAGCTTCACGGTAGGCCGTCGGCTGGTCGCCTTCATGATTCGCTGGACGAACGACCGCCTCTTGATCGAAATGCCGGTCATCACCGCCATCATCATCCTGATGCTGTTGATGTCGCTTGTGACCGATTACATCGGCGTTCACACGGTGCTGGGCGCGTTCGTCGTCGGCATACTGGTCGGCGAATCGCCGATACTGACGCGGCACATTCAGGAGCAGTTGCGCGGGCTGATCGTAGCATTATTCGCGCCGGTCTTCTTCGCCGTCGCCGGCCTGGCCATCGATCTCAGCATTCTCAAAAGCCTCCGCCTGGTCTTACTAGCCATCGGGTTGATTCTCATCGCCAGCTTCGGCAAGCTGGTCGGCTGTTACGTCGGCGGCAAGCTGGGCGGCCTCAACAACCGCGAATCATTAGCGTTGGCCTTCGGTATGAATGCGCGCGGCTCGACAGAAGTAATCGTCGCTACAATCGGCTTATCGATGGGCGTGTTGAACACAGACCTCTTCACGCTCATCGTCGTGATGGCGATCAGCACGACGATGGTTATGCCGCCGATGCTGCGCTGGGCGCTCACGCGCATTCCGCCGACCGGCGAAGAGAAAGAGCGGCTCGAACGCGAGAAGGCCGAAGCCAGGGATTACCTGCCGAAGATCGAGCGGCTGTTGATCGCCGCCGACCAGAGCGCGCACGGACGACTGGCCTCGCGCCTTGCGGGACTGTTCATCGGCAGCCGCCAGATTATGGCCACCGTGCTCGACTTGAATCATTCGCACGCGCCGGCCCCGCAAGCCCACAGCGCCGCTGAAGCCGTCAAGGCCACCGCCGAATCGGCTTCGCGCAAGCTGCAAGAAGAAGGCGATGGCCGACCGCCTGCCGAAGGGATGTTGCTGACGAACGAAGCGGCGACCCCTGATATTTCTGACGCCGTGTTGAGCGAGATCGCCAAAGGCTACGACCTGCTCTTTCTCGGATTGGATGATGTTTTAGATGATGGTCCTCACCCGAACAAGCAGATCAGCCCGGCGGTCGAAAAGATACTCCAGGAATTTAAGGGCGCGGTCGCTATCGTCATCGCTAAGAATGGCCACCATCGCGGCAACAGCGACCGGCTGCGCATACTCGTGCCGACGACCGGAACCGATTACTCGCGGCGCGCGGCGGAGGTGGCGATTGCCATTGCGCGAGCCGGGCCGGGCCGCGTTACGGCTCTGCACGTCGCGCCGCCGCCTGAAGAGGTCAGCCGTCAGGCGGCGACTCAGCGAGCCATTCACACAGGTCACGCGCTGGTCCGTGACATCGAACGATTGGGCGAACGCGAAGGCGTTAAGGTGAGGCCGCTGGTCGTCTATCGCCGCGAGCCTGAGCCGGCCATCATCCATCAAGTCGAAAAGGGCGATTATGATCTGGTCGTGCTCGGCGCGAAGGCGCGGCCCGACGATCAGGTCTTCTTCGGTCACAGCATGGCCGTGCTGCTTGAGCGCATCCCTTGTTCGATTGTGATGGTCAGCTCGTAAGCCGGCTACCACCTGAAGGCGCTGCGCGGTCGCAATAGATAAGCGACCGTCAGCGCGATAGCGCCGCCGATGGTGGTGTCAACAATTCGCAGCAGCGCGATGTGCCAGTTGCTCGGCTCGACGATGTCGATCATCAGGACGACGAACGGCGTCAGGAAGAGCATAAAGAAGCCATAGTTGTTCCGCACGTGCGAGTAAGCGAGAACGCTGAAAGCCAGCAGCAGAACATCGAGAATCGCGGCGTTGTGAATGGCGGCGACGAGCAGGGCCGCCACCGTGCCGCCGACGATTGAGCCGACGACTCGTTCAATCGCCCGCCGCCGCGTGTCGGCGAAGATCGGCTTGACGATCACCAGCACCGTGATGATGAGCCAGTAGCCGCGCTCAAGCTGCAAGCCTTTGTCCAGCGCGATGGCAATCGTCGCGGCGATGCTGAGTCGCAGAGCGTGGCGAAAGATGATCGAGCCGAAGGTGAGATTCGAGGTGAACCGTTCGATCAATCCCGGCTTCACGGCATCGTCACTTGAGTCCGGCGCGTCCGTCTCTGTCTGTTCAGCCGGGCCGTCCATCGCTCGCTGAAAACGCCAGAGCAGCAGCGTCAGCATCACGCCCCAGAGTCCGCCGATGGTAAACTCGATCATCCGCACAAGGTCGGCATTCAAGCTGGCTGGCTGGCCGAGCGCCACGGCAAACACTATCGTTGCGATGAAGCCGATCTGCGATGCAATGTCGCCGTAGGCGCTCATCATACCGGCGGCGAACGCCCATATGGCCATGGCGATTATGGCCGGCAGGGCGTGATTGCCTATCCACGCGCCGGCGAGCGCGGCCACCGCGTTGCAGCCGATTGCGATCAACAGCGAAGCGAGCGTCGCGACTTCTTTGTCAACCACCGCAAGGTAGAGTCCGCCGAGTCCGATCATCAGGCCGATCACCGGATAACCGAGCAGTTGCCCGAGCAGGAAAGGCAACACTGCCGCCGCTGCCGTGCGTATGCCGGACGCTTCGACGCGCAACAGCCGCCGCCAGTAAGGCGGCTGGCGCAGGAGGGTGACTTGCTCATTCATCGGGTTTCGATCTTCGCTCGCTTGCACATCGATTGCCACGCATGTTTAAGCAAGCCGCGTTCATCGCATCGCGTTGGCGGGCGCGGCGGCAAAAGCTCTGAAGCGAATGGCAGTAATGCCGCCTCCTGGGGCAAAATTGATGCGCCATCGCGCCGACCAGTCTTGTAGGCCGCCGCAATCGCTCGAAGAAGCAGGTACAGATATTGCTCGTTGTTATTCAGTCTTTCCCTGAGCCGGAGGTGTCATGAAAAATCCATTCAAGCGCAACGGCCACGCGCCCGCTCGTCAGGCCAACGGCACGCACGCGGCTGATTCCAACCATCTCAACTCGCCTGCCGTTGAAAGCCAGCCGCTCAGTCCCAACACGCTGGCCAAAGCTCCGCGCATTCGCGGCGCGGTCGCCGTCCCTGGCGTCTGCCCTTACTGCGCGGTCGGCTGCGGCCAGTTGGTCTATGTCAAAGGCGGCAAGATCATCGACATCGAAGGCAACTATGACAGTCCGATCAACGAAGGCACGCTCTGCCCTAAGGGCGCGAACACGTTTCAGCTCACAATCAATCCGCACCGCATCACGACAGTGCTCTACCGCGCGCCTTACTCGGATCATTGGGAAGAGCGCCCGCTCGACTGGGCGATGGCTCGCATTGCCGAGCGCGTCAAAGAAACCCGTGACCGCGATTTCGTCGAGAAGAAAGATGGCAAGGCCGTCAACAATGTGCCGACCATTATGAGCCTGGGCGGCGCGACGATGGACAACGAAGAGAATTACCTGATTAAAAAACTCTTCAACGGCGGCCTCGGTATCGTCGCCATCGAGAATCAGGCGCGCATATGACATAGCGCCTCTGTGCCCGGTCTGGGCACTTCATTCGGTCGCGGCGCGGCCACCACGTTTCAACAAGACCTTGCCAACAGCGATGCGATTCTGATTATGGGATCGAACATGGCCGAGGCCCATCCCGTAGGCTTTCGCTGGCCGATGAAGGCGCGCGAGCGTGGCGCTCAACTGATTCACGTAGACCCGCGCTTCACGCGCACGTCGGCGATGTGCAATCAATACGTGCCGATTCGCGCCGGCTCGGACATCGCGTTTCTGGGTGGTCTGATTAATTACGTTTTGCAGAACGACCGCTGGTTCCGTGATTATGTGCTGGCGTTCACCAACGCGATGACGATTGTTAATGAAGACTACAAAGACGCCGAAGACCTCGGCGGCTTGTTCGTCGGCTACGACGCCGAGGAGCGTCATTACGGGCCGGGCTATAAAGATTGGAATTATGCCGGCGAGCACCAGACGCCGAAGACGCAGACGCCGGTTGAGATCAAAGCCTCTTCGTTCAGCGAGCGCGAAGGCGCGGTGTCGCCCGATCCGCCGACCGACCCGACGCTCGAACATCCGCGCTGCGTGTTGAATATCCTCAAGCGTCACTTCGCGCGCTACACGCCGGAGATGGTCGCTTCGATCTGCGGCTGCACCGAAGCAGAGTTTATTAAAGTCGCTGAGACGTTGTGCGCCAATTCGGGCCGCGAACGAACGAGCGCGATTGTGTACGCCGTCGGCTGGACGCAGCACACGACGGGGGTGCAGATGATACGTGCTGCGAGCATCCTGCAACTCCTGCTCGGCAATATTGGCCGTCCCGGCGGCGGCATTATGGCGATGCGCGGCCACGCCAGCATTCAAGGCTCGACAGACATCCCGACGCTCTACAACCTGCTGCCCGGCTACTTGCCGCAGCCCGCCAGCGTGCGCGACCACGGCACGCTGGCCGAATACCTTGAACAAGAGAAGGTCGAGACGGGTTATTGGGCCAAGATGCCTGCGTTCATCGTCAGCCTGCTCAAAGCCTGGTACGGCGAGCACGCCACCGCAGAAACCGATTATGGTTTTCATCACATTGGTCGCATCGACGATAACTACTCGCAGCTTTCGCACTTCATACGTATGGCCGAAGGCCATGTGCGCGGGCTTTTCCTCTTCGGCCAGAACCCAGCGGGCGGCGCTCCGAACGCCGGATTGAATCGCGCCGCGATGCGGCAGCTCGACTGGCTGGTGGTGCGCGACTGGTACGAGATCGAAAGCGCGTCGTTCTGGTATAAAGGCCCCGACGCGCCCGACCCGGCCAGCATCGCTACCGAAGTCTTCTTTCTGCCCGCTGCCGCCTCGGCTGAAAAAGATGGCTGCTTCACCAACACGCAACGCTTGATTCAGTGGCACGACAAGGCCGTAGACCCGCCCGACGATTGTCGCTCGGATGCGTGGTTCGTTTATCATCTCGGCAAACGGCTCAAGCAACTCTACAAAGATTCGACCGCGACGCGCGATCAGGGCTTGCTTCACCTGACGTGGGATTATGAATTCGATGAGCCTGAGGTGCTTCCCGACGGCACAATGAGCCGCATCAAAGACGAGCCGGATGCGGAAAAGATTTTGAAAGAGATCAACGGCTATCGCGTCAGTGACCGCGAGCAGGTCGGCGGCTTCACAGACTTGCAGGATGATGGCTCGACCGCTTGCGGCTGCTGGATCTACAGCGGCGTCTTTCCGAAAGAAGGCAACCGCGCGCGCTGGCGCAAGCGGAGTAAGGATAATTACACAGACCCTGACTGGGCTTTCGCGTGGCCGGCGAACCGGCGAATGATGTACAACCGCGCGTCGGCTGATGCCGAGGGCCGTCCGTGGTCCGAGCGCAAGAAATACATCTGGTGGGACGACGCGCAGCGACGTTGGGTCGGATTGGACAATCCAGATTTTGATCCTCTCAAGCCGCCTTCATATCGCGCGCCCGACAATGCGAAAGGTATGGACGCGCTCGGCGGCGATGCGCCGTTCATTATGAAGCCCGATGGCCGTGGATGGCTTTACGCGCCGGCGGGACTGAAAGACGGCCCACTGCCGACGCATTACGAGCCGGTCGAAACCGTCGTGCCGAACCTGCTCTATCCGCAGTTGAGCAATCCTGTCGCCGAGCGTTACGACTTGCCGCTGAATACATTGGCCGAGCCGTTCGACCCTGAGTACCCCATCGTCGCAACGACCGTGCGGCTGACCGAGCATTATTTGAGCGGGCCGATGAGCCGATTCAATAGCTGGCTGAACGAGCTTCAGCCGGAGATGTTTGTTGAACTCAGCCCGCAGCTTGCCGACGAGCGCGGCATCCGTCACGGCGATTGGGTCGTCGTCAACTCGAAGCGCGGGGCAATCGAAGCGCGTGCGATGGTGACACACCGCGTGCGGCCTCTGCTGGTCAATGGCCGCACGGTTCATCAGATCGGCATCCCCTTTCATTGGGGCTATGCCGGCGAAACCGTCGGCGGCGTCGCGAATGATTTGTCCGCCATCGTGCTCGACCCGAACGTCAGCATACACGAAGCCAAAGCCTTCACCTGTAACGTGCGCGCCGGGCGGCTCGATCAACGCGAAGACAAGCCGCTCGCCGCCGCCGCGTGGCCTACGCGCGAGGCCGCGCCCGACACGCCCCCGCAAGCGCAACCGGAAGGACAGATCAAAGGCAAACGCCCGGCGAAGCCTTGAGCAAATGATTAAGGACCAATCAAATGATTGATGAACTCGTGAACACGTTCAGTCGCCCCGACCCGCCCGCGCAGCAACAACGAATGGGCTTCTTCACCGACACGACCGTTTGCATCGGCTGCAAGGCGTGCGAGGTCGCTTGCAAGCAGTGGAATCAACTGCCCGCTGACGGCTTTCACTGGACGGGCTACAGCTTCGATAACACGGTGACGCTCTCTGATACGACGTGGCGGCACGTCGCTTTCGTCGAGCAACTGGACGGGCGCGCGGGGCAGAACCGATGGCTGATGATGAGCGACGTGTGCAAGCACTGCGCCGCCGCGCCGTGCCAGGAAGCTTGTCCGACCGGATCGCTCGTCTATAACGAGTTTGGCGATGTCTACGTGCAACAGGACATCTGCAACGGCTGTGGCTATTGTGTGGCGGCCTGCCCGTTCGGCGTCATCGCGCGCAACGCCACAGATGGTCGAGCGCACAAATGTACGTTATGTTACGACCGGCAGAAGGATGGAATGGAGCCGGCTTGCGCCAAGTCTTGCCCGACGGATTCAATCCTCTTCGGCCCGGTCGAGGAGTTGCGCGAGCACGCGCGGGCACGCGTCGAGCAGTTGCACGAGCGCGGCGAGGCTGACGCTTATCTCTACGGCGCGGAGCCGGCGGGCGAATACAGCGCGCTCAATGCTTTCTTTTTGCTGACGGACGAGCCGGCGGTTTACAACTTGCCGGAAGCGCCGCGCCGGCCCGCCGCGCATATGAAGACGAGTTACCTGTTCAGCTTTGCCGCCGCTATCGGGCTTGCCGCCACATCGGCATTCTTCTTTGCGAAAGGGGAGAAGGAATGAAGCCGACAGAGCCATTGACACCAGAGCGGGCCGAATCGTCACAGCCGTCGATGAGTTTTCTTCAGGTCAGAGACACCAACGAATGGCTGCCCGCGTCTACGCAGACCTCTGACATTCTCCGCGCCGCCACACCGGCGAGAGCGACGGAAGAAGGTTATTACGGCGTGCCGATGCTCAAGCGCCCGCTGTGGCATTGGCACATCGCACTCTATTTTTTCTGCGAAGGCGTCTCTGCCGGCGCGTTCATTCTGGCAAGCTTAGCCGACCTGTTCGGCGGCGGGCGATGGCAGAGATTATCGCGCGCCGGCTACTACGTCTCGCTCGCGGCCATCATCCCTTGCCCGCCGCTGCTGATCGCCGATCTCGGCGTGCCGAGTAAGTTTCATCACATGCTGAGAATCTTCAAGCCGTCATCGCCGATGAATCTCGGCGCGTGGTCGCTGACAGGTTACAGCATCCCTTTGCAGATGATCGCGCTGCGCCATCTGGCGGCTGACACCGATCTGTTGCCGCCGTGGCTCAGACGGTTTCTGCTGCGGCTGGTGCCTGAACGATTGGCCGGCATACTCGGCATACCGACTGGAATGCTGATGGTCGCCTATCCCGGCGTGCTGCTGTCAACGACGAGCACGCCTGTGTGGTCGCGCACGCGATTGCTCGGCGCGCTCTTTTCCGCGAGCAGTATGGTGACGGGAGCCGCCGCGACTTCATTGGCGCTGGCCTTCTTCAACAGCGACAATCGCATGTCGCTCGGCTTGCTGGAAAAGATCGAGCGCATCGCCAGCCTCTGCGAAGGCGCGGCGCTGACAGGTTATCTGGTCAGCACGGGAAAAGCGGCCAACCCATTGCTGAAGGGCAAGTACCTGCCGCACACGTTGCTGGCCGGTGCGGCCATCACGTCGCACCTGTTGCCCGTCAAGCCGGTGAAGCAACGCAGGCGCGGATTGTTATCGACTGTGCTGCGTTCGGCGTTGACGCTCGCCGGCGGAATGGCGTTGAAGTGGGCCATCGTTTACGCGGGCCGCAAGTCCGCCGAAGACCCACAGGCAGCGCGCGCCGCGACTCGTCCATCGAAATCGGCTCCGGGCTGGGGGCCAACAAAATCGAAAGGGAACACGGAATGAAATATCGCAGATTGGGAAGCACCGGCGCGCAAGTCTCAGCGATAGGGCTGGGCTGCATGGGGATGTCGGATTTTTATGGCGGGCGCAAGACGGATGACATCGAAAGCATAGCGACCATCCGCCGCGCCATTGAACTGGGCGTCAACTTTCTCGACACTGGCGACTTCTATGGCGTCGGCCACAACGAAGAGTTGATCCGCGAGGCCATCAAAGATTTTCCGCGTGACCGCGTCTTCATCTCCGTCAAGTTCGGCGCGCTGCGTAATCACGACGGCGGCTTCGTCGGCTATGACACGCGGCCCGCTGCCATCCGCAACTTTCTCGCTTACAGCCTTCAGCGCCTGCGCGTGGATTACATAGACCTTTACTACCCGGCGCGCATCGACCCACAGGTGCCTGTCGAAGAGACGGTCGGCACGCTCGGCGACCTTGTTAAAGAAGGTAAGCTGCGTTACATAGGACTCTCTGAGGCCGGCTCAGAGACGTTGCGGCGCGCCGCCCGCGTTCACCCGCTTGCGATGTTGCAGACCGAATACAGCCTGTGGACGCGAGAGCCGGAAAGCGACGTGTTGCCGACCTGCCGCGAGCTTGGCTTGTCGCTGGTCGCTTACTCGCCGCTCGGTCGCGGCTTTCTGACCGGCTCGCTTCAGAAGCCCGAAGACCTGCCGCCCAACGACTTCCGTCGTCACACGCCGCGCTTTCAAGGCGAGAACTTCGAGCGCAACCTGCGGCTCGTCGAGCGCGTGCAAGAGATCGCCCGCGAAAAGAATTGCACGCCGGCGCAACTGGCTATCGCGTGGCTGCTGGCGCAGGGCGAAGACGTAGTGCCTATCCCCGGCACGCGGCGGCGCGAGCGGCTCGAAGAGAATCTGCGCGCGTTAGAGATTGAGCTGAGCGCCGACGACTTGCGGCGCATTGACGAAGCCGCGCCGGTCGGCGCTGCCTCAGGCGCGCGTTACCCCGAAGCGGCGATGGACATGCTCAACCGCTGATAATGCTCTTCGCAGTGATGCGACAGCAGACCTCTTTCATATTGATCTAAGGGCGCGGTTTGTAACTGAATCTTTGCGCCGAAGGCGCGGTGAGAAGGTAGCCAGACGTGCAACGTCTGGAATGTAGCACACAGGCTCGCCGCGCTCTGAAGGAGCGCCAGGCGATCTGGCCGCGTCTTCAACGCGGGAAGGTTGATGCCGCTGGTCCCAGAGGTTTCACCTCTGGCTACTTTCTTCCAGAGGCTTCACCTCTGGCTACTTTCTTCCAGAGGTTCCACCTCTGGCTACCTTCTCGCTGCTGCTTCGCGGCCCGACGCTGGTTCGAAACCATAATCTAAGAGCAGGGCGGCGAACAATCGCACTTTTCTTCGCAGCAGAAGTTCGAGCACTTGCGGTCTGCCGGCCTGTGCCCTTCGCCGTTGCACTCCATTTCGCACTTGCCGCAAGGTGTGTGATTCTGACCACCGTCGCGCGAACAGTGCGGCGCTTTTGGATCGTGGCAGGCTTCCTGATAAAATGCGCCATAGCCGACCGCCAGCGCCGTCAACAGCGCAACCAACACGGCGAACAGCTTCCATCTGCCGATCATACGGGCCACGGTCAAACTCATATGGAATCCCTCGCGTCTTTGATGGATATGTGCGGGTGAGTAACGCGCGCCACTGGGAGAGATGGTTTAGGCTGGGTGTGGCCTCTCGACCAACTCATCAAGCCGAATGCAGTACGTTGCGGTCGCTGTCTTCGAGGAATGCTTCGCGTTTAACGAGGCGGCCATCGCGGATCATCAGCCGGCCTGCGGCGATGACGTGCTTGATCTCTAGCGTTCCCTTCTTCAAGACAAGCAGGTCGGCGTCTTTGTCCGGCGCGATGCGTCCTTTCGATTCGAGCTTGAGCACGTCCGCCGTGTTCGACGTGACCAGCCGCAGCGCCTGCTCGACCGCGAAGCCGTGCTCGACGATGCAGGCCGCGACTTGCGAGAAGAGATGATGCGGGCCGGTGATCGAAGCGTCGGACGACGCGGTCAGCTTCGCCTCGTCGCCGCCGTTGTCCAGATAAAATCGCAGCCACTTCGGCAGGTCTTCTTCAACCGTGTCCACGTCAACGAACGCGCCGCGCCGGCTCAGCTCGACCGCCTCACTCATCAATGCCTCGCTGCGCTCGACGTGCGTGGGATAGAACATCGCGGGCGACAGGTCGAAGTCGTCAATCACAGTACGCAGCAGCTTCAATCGCTCCGGCTTGTCGCCGACGTGAAAGTGCGTGACGCCGGCTTTCCGGCTGAGCTTGCCGCCGACATACGCGTCGTTAACGAGCCGCGCCAGCTCATCGGGTCGCGGGTCGGTCGAACGTACATCGGCGATAGCAATCTCGCCCGCGCCGATGACTTCAGCGATGAACAGTATGTCGTTACGCACTGAATCGGTGATCGTCGTCGGCGGCACGTTGTAACCGCCCGTCCAGACGTAAGCCGTCAGCCCTTCTTCCCGCAGCGCCTTGACCTTGGCCAGCAGCCCCGCCATCGTCTTCATCGTCGTATCGACGCCGAGCGCGCCGACGACCGTCGTGATGCCGGCGCTGACGACCTCGCGCAGATGAATCTCCGGCGTCTGTGTGCTGAAACCGCTTTCGCCGCTGCCGCCAAGCAAGTGCTCGTGCGGGTCGATGAAGCCGGGCACGACGAGACAGCCCGCCGCGTCTATCACCTCGACTTCGACGCCGACTGATTCAACTGCACGGCGGTCAACCGCACCGAGCTTTGCGACCTTGCCGGCGCACAACAAGACATCCTCACGCCCGCGCGGCTCAGGCGCAAAGAGTTCGCCGTTTTCGATCACCGTCAGCATAAAGGTTATGGAGTGCGGCGGCTTGTCACCGCTTTCACCCCGCGCGGATGAATAGCGGCGACAAGTCGGCGCGCTCTAAAGACTCTGCGCGCCGGCTCTGCTCATTTGTCCGCGCCGGCCTTCGCGCTCTTGCTTTTGTATTCCTTCTTACTTTTTTGCGACGAGCCGTTCTTGTCCTTACCATTCCCCTTCGCTTCTTTGGGAAGGGGCGTGCGCGTCGCCAAGTCGAAGTGGTGGCCCTCGCTCAAGACGTGAACGCGAATGTTGTAGAGCGAAATGTTCTCGTCCCTTTGCAGTTCAGGCAGGTTGGTGTAAGTGATGCCGCCGGCGTCAACGATAGTCGCCGCGCCCGCGCCGATGACTTCGATGTGATGATCGGTGGCGATGATGGCGGTGTCTTCATCGAGGCCGATGCCGAGGTCTTGCGGGAAGTGCGCAAGCGCGGTAATCAACCGGCCCATACGCCCGCGCTGGCTGAAGTGAACGTCGATCATCGCGCCGATGAAAAAATCCATGCCCGGCCCGATCTCGACCGCGCCGAAGCGCGGGTTGATGTCCGGCTCGCCGCCGAGGATCATCGAGTTGCCCATCATCGAAGCGCCGGCGCTGGTGCCGGCGATCACTACGCCTCTGGCGGCTTTCTTAACCAGCAGGCCGTGCATTCGGCTGCCACCTAAAAAGGCCGTGATGTGCAACTGGTCGCCGCCGGTGAAAAAGATGCCCGTCGCCTGCTCGATGGCCTGCAACGCCTCTTCGGCTTCGGTGTCGGCGCGCGTCGAAACATCGATCTTCTTTATGTCGTCAACGCCAATTCGCTTGAATGCGGCCTCGTATTCGTCGCCGACTTCTTTCGGCGAATTGGTCGCAATCGTCATCACGACAATGCGCGCTCGCGGCCCTTTGGCCAGTCGCACGAACTCTTTGAGAATGAGCATGTCATTCTCTTTATCTTCCGCCCCGCCGATGGCGATGATCTTTGCTCTTGCCTGGCTCAGTTCCATTCTTCCCTCCGCATTGAATCACTATCTGATCTCGCCGGCCTGTTGCGTGTACTGCTGCGTGTTACCGGCTTGCATCTCAATCGCCGGCGATGACATCGCTTGGTGGCGCTCGATGATTTTGCGCACCACCTCCAGCTTCTCAAAAAAGATGACGAGGAAATCGCCCGGTTGTATCTGCGCCAGTTCCTGTTCAAGCGCTTCGCATTCATCAAGGATGACCTGGCAATGACGGTCGGGCGCAGCTTCGTTGATGGCTCGGCACAACAGCCCGGCGACTTCGCCGTGCCGCCGGCCCCGCAGGTCTTTGTCCTCTTTGACAAACAAACGGTGAAAGCCTCTGGCGGCGATGTGGCCCGCTTCGATGACAACGCTGTTGTCACGGTCGCCGGGCACGCCGATGATCCCGGTCACGCGCCGCGCCTGAAGCTGTGATGCCATTCGCGCGACGGCTTCAAAAGCGTCGGGGTTGTGGCCATAATCGACCATCACGTGGCCGCCGCGAACTTCATACATATTGGCGCGGCCCGGATTATGCACTTCGCTGCGAAAGCTCTGTAACGACGCCGCCACCTGTTGCCGCTCCAGCCCGTAGGCGCGACACGCCGCTATCGCCGCCATCGCGTTAGCGATTTGAAATGAAGCGGCGTGGCCGAGCGCCACCGGCATCGAAGCGATCTCAAGCACGTCGGCTTCGGCCTCACCGTTGGCTTCGATGATCCAGCCGTCTCTTATGAAATAAGCCGTGCCGCCCGTGGCGCGGTGACGAGCGATCAGCGGATTGTTCGGCTCAAGCGAAAAGTAGATGATGCGTTTGCTCGTGCGATTGACGGCGGCGTGTTCGGTGAGTCGCGCCAGCCGCTCGTCGTCGGCGTTGAGGATGAGCGTGCCGCCTTCGCGTACGCGCTCGGCAACCAGGCTCTTGATGTGCAGGATGTCGTCTACGCTCTCGATGCCATCCTGTCCGATGTGGTCGGCTTTGATGTTCGTGAGGATAGCGATGTCGGCCCAGTCATAGCCCAGCCCGCGACGCAGTATGCCGCCGCGCGCCGTCTCCAGCACGGCGACCTCGACGGTCGGGTCGCTGAGCACCGTGCGCGCCGAAGCCGGGCCGGTGGTGTCGCCTTCGACAATCGTCTCGCCGTTGATGTAGATGCCATCGGTCGTCGTCATACCGACGGCGTTGCCGGCTTCCAACAACGCGTGGCCGATCATACGCGTGACGGTCGTCTTGCCGTTCGTGCCGGTGGTCGAGATGATGGGGATGCGCCCGGTCGCGCCTTCGGGATAGAGCATATCAACGATAGCGTCGCCCACGTCGCGCGGCGTGCCTTGATACGGAAACAG
>JBJMGV010000062.1:0-112403 GCA_045807725.1 Blastocatellia bacterium
GGGTACGCATCGCGCCCGACGGCACCATCACCCTCCTCACTGTTACCGAGATGGGGCAGGGCACCGGCACTTCGATTCCCTTGATGCTCGCCGAGGAGATGGACGCCGACTGGTCGAAGGTGGTGCTCGACTGGGCGCCCTCGAAGCCGGAAATTTACGGTTGGCCGAACCCCCGCGGCGGACGCGATATGACCGTGACCGGCAGTCGCGCCGTGATGATGTATTGGAACGACTTGCGCACCGCGGGCGCCCAGGTGCGCAAGGTTCTCATCGCCAATGCCGCCGAGAAGTGGGGCGTCGACCCGGCTTCTCTCAAGACCGAGCCGAGCGCGGTTGTCGATCCCGCTTCGGGCCGGCGTCTGAGCTATGGCGAGATCGCAGCCTTCGGCGCCGTGCCGGCGACGCTGCCGAGCGTCGACAAGAGCGAGCTCAAGAAGAAGAGCCAGTTCCGCCTGATCGGGAAGTCGGTGCCGCGGCGCGATCTGCCGTTCAAGGTCAACGGCACGGCGCAATATGCCATCGACGTGCATCTGCCAGATTTCCCAATGGCCAGAGCGGTTCGATTGATAGGCCAGGTGTCGGCTGTCGGGCGCCCATGTCGGGCTTTCGTTGCGACCCTGAGAGGTTAATTGCAAGAGTTGGCCCGATGCGACATCGGCGACGAAGATTTGAAAGCTGCCTGCGCCGCCATAGGTGAAAGCGACGTAACGGCCATCGGGCGACCACGATGGCGAATCGGCGTGGCCGCCGCGTGAGATTAACGGACGTTGATTCGCGCCGCTTGCGTCCATCACGTAGACTTGCGGCGAGCCGCCGCGACTGGTGATGAAGGCGATCTCGCGCCCGGTCTTCGGATTCCAGCGCGGCGAGATGTTGATGCCTTTGGCCGTGCGCGTGAGGCGTCGCGGGTTCGAGCCGTCGAGGTTGGCGACGTAGATTTCCATCGAGCCGTCATTGCTGATGGCCGAGCTGAAAGCGAGCTGGCCGCTCGGCGAAATGGTCGGCGAAGTCGTCGTCGCATTGTAATGTGTGCCACCAATCAAGCCGCCGTCCGATGAGCGCACGACGATATTTGGCACGCCGCTCTTGTAACTGACGTAGGCGAGGTAGCGACCGTCGGGTGAGAATTGCGGAAAGCGCAGCAGCGGCCCGTCGCTCGCAAAGGTGCGGGCGTTGAAGCCATCGTAATCGCAGGCGCGAATCACATCGCCGCCGACGTAAGCGATCTTCGAGGTGGCGATGCCTTCGCGGCCCGTCAACAGTTTCACAATCTCGTCGGCAAACTCGTGCGCGATGCGGCGCGCGTCGCCGCTGTGGCGCGATGCGAGCAGTTGCTGCTTCGTCTTCACGTCGTAGAGGTAACAATCGGCGGCAAGCCCTCCGGCGTTTTGCAGGTTGCCGAAAGCAACGTAGTCGGCTTTCGTCGGGTCAGCCGACCACTCTTCAAATTTGAGCGAGGCCGGATCAGGGACGAGCGTCTTCGGGTTCAAGCTCTTGCCGACGATGCCTGAGACGGCGGCGAAATCGAGGTCGTTCAACAGCACTTCGTTGAATGTGGAAGTGGCGGCTTCGGTCCCGGCAGAGCGCGCCACGAAGTCGGCGAGCGCGAGGTTCGGCCCGTTGCCCGGCGTAACGATGATGTTGCCGAGTTGATTGCGCAGTGAAGTATCCTGAGCCGGTGACGACTCCTGCTGGCCGAAGCCGCGCGCAGACGACATCAGCGTGAACACAGCGATGAGTGCGATGATAATGGATGAACGAATCTTCATAATTACAACCAGAGAACCCTGACGATTGCGGCGCGCTTACAGCATATCATTTCGGATAACGGAAGATAAGATTGACCGAGACTTCGCCGACGCCGGGCAAGAAGCCGGGCGGAAAAGGCGGCAGCGGATTTGAGGCCAGAATCGCGCGCTCGGCGGCTTTGTTTACCGGATCAAATTGCGCCCGCTGGCGAATGCTCGACGGATCGACGCGGCCATTGATGATGTTCAGTATGCGGCCATCGCGCGCGATGCTCAGCGTAATGATGACCGTCTGCACGGCAGACGCTTCGCCGCTGGGGTTGTAGTTGCGGCTCAGGATCGTTTGAATGCGACCGCCATACTCTGTGCCGCCGGGCGAGCCTATGCCGCCGCCGCTGCCTGTGCCGATGGCAACGCCGCCCACGGTCGTCGGTGTCGGCGATCCGTACGTGCGACCGACCTGTGCGGACGAATTGCTTTTGCCGCGCTCGTCTTTGCCGGTGAAGCTGCGCTCGGTTTGATTGACGACGGGCTTATCGGTCTTGATGGACTTCGGGTCGAGCGGTTCTTTATCCGTGCGCGGGACGACATCATCAGTTTCTTCGTCGCGCGGCTGATGCTCGACCTTGGCATTGTTGATGGCGTTGTCGCGCTCGCCGAGGCTGGAGATAGGTTGCGGCCTGGCGAATCCCAAAATCGCGGTCGCATCGGCGACGCCGACATCGATTGCGCCGCCGCCTTCGCCGCCTTCGCCCGGCCCCGCCGCGACAATCTCCGTCGTCATCCAGCGCGAGGTGGCAACGATCAGCAGAATGGTGATGGCGATATGAAAGGCGACCGATAGCAAGATGCCGAGGCGCGGCACCGCCGCGTCGCTTGATTCATCACGATGTCGCGGTCGCGCGCTCATTTCTTCTTCACCGTCGGTTCTGTAACGAGGCTTACTTCTGCGCCGGCCTGCCTGGCGAGGTCCAGAACATAAGCGACGATGCGATAGGCCGTGTCGCCATCCGCTCGCACGTAGACTTTGCGCTCGCCCGATTGTCCGAGCTTCTCGCTCAACTGAGCCGGCAGGTCATTGACGTTGACCGGGCGCGCTTCGCTCTGCGTGCTCAGGTAGATGTTGCCGTCCTTGTCTATGCTGACGACGACAGACTTCGGCCTGGGCTGTTCGAGGCGGCTCTCGCGCGTTTTGGGCAGGTTGACATCGATGCCGGTTTGCAGGATGGGCGCAGTCACCATGAAGATGACGAGCAGCACCAGCATCACATCTACAAGAGGCGTGACGTTGATTTCAGAAAGCGATGTTTGCGTGCGTCCTCGACTGTCGGTGAATGCCATGCTGCTCTGCTCGTTCGCTTGCGATAAGCTCAGTCATCTCAACGCGAGCCGGCGCGCCGGTTCACAGCTTTGCCCTGGCGTAGTGGCGCTCGACCAGATTGAGCAGTTCGAGCGCGAAGCGGTCGAGCGTTGCCGTGAGCGTTTTGACACGGTTGAGAAACTGGTTGTAAAAGATCGCCGCAGGCACTGCCGCCGCGATACCTGCGGCGGTGGCGATCAAGGCTTCGGCGATGCCGGGCGCGACCGCCTGTACCGAAGAGGCCGACGCCGTGCTGAGTCCCTGAAACGCGATGATGATGCCGACGACCGTGCCGAACAGTCCGATGAATGGCGAGGCGTTCGCGGTTGTCGCCAGCCAGCTCAAGCTGCGCTCCATACGGCTGACCTGCGCGATGGTTTCGGATTGCAGCACGCGGTTGAGCGCGTCAAGGCTACGCACCTGCCCGCCGGATTCATCGAGCTGGCCGGTGATTTCGTCGTAGCCGGCAAGGAAAACGCGCCCGATGGGGCTTTCGTCGCCTTCCACTTCGGTGTAAAGGTCGGAGAGTTTTGCGCCGCCGCGAAAGCGCGTCAGGAAGGCTTTCGTTGCAGTCTCGGCGCGACGCAGCCAGAGCCACTTCGTGATGATGATGGCCCAGGAGTAGATCGAAAAGAGCAGCAGAATGACCAGTACGAATTTGGCGATAGGGCTGGCGCGAAGGAGCAAATCAACGAGAGAACTGCGGGGCGTCGGCTCGGTTTGCAACAGCGTCGTAAGAAACCCTCCCGGTGTCGTCAATGCGCGTTCTCCTCACTTTAGATGACACCTCATTCTAGTTCGCGCTCGTTTGCAGTGTCAAACATTGCCCTTTCAGCCTTGCCTTAAGCCGGGCGCTTGACGAAAGCCTGCGCTTCCTTAATAGTGATTCGCCGTGCGTAGACCGAAGTTGAGAAGATGGCTGCCGCGTCCGCTCTCGTCATTCACGGGGCTTGTCTACCTGTTCCTGTACGCGCCGATACTGATCCTTATTTCGCTCTCGTTCAACAGCTCAAGGTTCACGACCATCTGGCGAGGCTTCACCTGGCGCTGGTATCAACTGGCGTGGCACGACACCGAGTTGATCGCGGCATTGCGTATGAGCCTGATTGTCGGCCTGTTGACGACCTTGATTGCGACAACGATAGGGACGGCAGCGGCGCTGGCTCTGGCGCGTTACCGCGTGCGCTTGCGGCGCGCGGCAGAAGGGATGGTCTTTCTGCCGGTGATCATTCCTGAGATCGTCATCGGCTTTGCGACCGCCGCGTTGTTCGGAGCAGTAGGCGTCGCCTTCGGCCTCAGTACGATCATCGCCGCCCACGTCGCCTTCTCGATCTCTTACGTCGTCTTCATCGTCCGCGCCCGCGTTGCCGTCTCAAATCGCGCCCTCGAAGAAGCGGCGATGGATTTGGGCGCGACGCCTTGGCAGACGTTCGTGAAAGTCACGCTGCCGCTCATCCTGCCGGCGATCATCTCGGCAGCGCTGCTGGTCTTCACGCTGTCGCTCGACGATTATGTGATCACCAGTTTCGTCGCCGGCCCCGGCGCGGCAACGCTGCCGCTGAAGATCTACTCGATGGTCAAGACCGGCGTGACCCCGGAAATCAACGCGATTTCGACTGTGCTGTTGGTCGTTACCATCATGCTGGTCTTTGTCTCTGACCGGCTGGCATCGGGTCGCCTATCGCGCTGGAACGTAGCGGCGGCGGCAGCGGCGGCGGCGCTGCTCTTACTCTTCACCTTCGGCGGCCATTCGCGCACGGCCAAGGGCGGCGAGCTGAACGTCACCATCTGGTCGAACTATCTTCCCGAAGAGGTAATCGCCGAGTTTGAACGGCGCTTCGATGCGAAGCTCAACATCGAGTTGTACGACTCGAACGAAGTGTTGCTGGCCCGGCTGCAATCGGGCGGCGCGACGTTCGACATCATCGTGCCGAGCGATTATATGGTCACGGTGCTCAAAGCGCAGGGCTTGATCGAAGAGATAGATCGCGACTCGATCACGAACTTCTCGAACCTTGACCCGCGCTTCACAGGGCTATCGTACGATCCGACGAACCAGTACTCGGTCCCTTATATGTGGGGGACGACCGGCATTGCTTATCGCAAAGACAAGGTGACGGCCCCGGTGGAAAGCTGGTCGGCGTTGTGGGATGTTCATTACAAAGACCGGCTGGCGATGCTCGACGACGTGCGCGAGACGTTCGGCGCGGCCTTAAAGATGACGGGCCGGTCGCTCAACAGCACAGAGCCGGCTGACGTACGGGCGGCGGCGGACTTGCTGATTCAACAGAAGCCGCTGCTGAAGGCGTATGACAGCGGCGGCTTTGACCAGTTGCTGCTGTCGGGCGACGTGTGGATCACGCAAGCCTACAGCGGCCAGATCGCCAAAGCGATGGCCGACAATAGCGACATCGGCTACGTCATCCCGAAGGAAGGCTGCACGATGTTCGTCGATAACCTCTGCATCCCGCGCGCCGCGAAGAATCGAGAGCTGGCGGTTGCCTTCATCAACTACTTGCTGGAAGCGAAGACCGCCGCCGCTATCGCCAATGGGACGGGCTACTCGTCGCCGAACCTGGCGGCGCGCGCGTTCATACGGCCAGAGCTTCTGGCCAACGAAGCCGCCTACCCGCCGCGCGAAGCGCTCGACCGTTGCGAGCTGATCGAAGAGATCGGCGCGGCCATTGGCCTCTATGACCGCTACTGGACGGAGATCAAATCGAAGTGAGTAAAAGCTCAGAGGTTGATATCTTGACGCTATTGCAGCTTCGTGGTCTAATCCGCGCCTATGCAAACTAAATTACTCGTTGGGCGTGTTCAATCAGGCGAGCCGGGCAGCGCCAGCCACAAGTTACTGCCTGGTATCTCTGTCACCGTGTACGAAGCGACAGCTCAAGAGCCGTTGCCCCTTGGCTCTACGGAGACGGATAACGAAGGTCTGTTCAAGTTGCAAATGGATCGGGATAAATCGGACCGCATTTTCTATGCGGTCGCAACCGTCAGCCGGGACATCGAGCTGGTGACGATTATCGGCGCGGCCCTTCAGTATGATCAGCCCGCCTGGATTACGGCCTCGCCTCCTAACGCGGCGTCTGACCGCGCCGCCGACGCGAGCGCAATGCCCACTAAGCCGGCCAGTGAAGCGGCGGCCTACTCGCCCTACACGGCTTACATCACCATCAATGAGTTGACGACGGTCGCGGCGGCTTTCTCGATGGCTCAGTTCATCGAGAACGGCGCGATAGGCGGAGATGCGTTTGGATTGCAGATCGCCGCCTTGATGTTCGACAACCTCGTCGAGCGGACCAACGGCGCTTCATCGGAAGTGCTTTTAAGCCCGCCTAACGGTGACGAAACGAATTCGCTGCGCTCAACGCGGTCGCTTGCGAACCTGATAGCCGCCTGTATTAACCATGTCACGGATGCGGTGAAGGACCTGTTCGCCATCACGACTCCGCCTTACGAGTGGGGGCCTGCGCCAACCAACACGTTTGAAGCCATGTTCAACATCGCGCGTTACCCGGCGCACAACGTCAGTTGTCTCTACCTGGAGTCACAAAAGGCAGACACGTATACGCCGGCGCTGCGGGCCAAACCCGATGCCTGGACTCTCGCCGTCAAGGTGAACGATACGGGTTCGGAAGAATTCCTGTTTGGCGGACCAGCCAACGTCGCTTTCGATAAGAGGGGCTATGCGTGGATCACCAACAACGTCGTGCAAGGCACGCCCAACTCCGGTCAATTCGGCGTCGTGCTAAAGCCAAACGGCAAGTCCGCCGACGGTGAACCCACCACGCCTTCGGAGGGAACTGATGGCGCGCCCCATTCGCCGCTCTTTGGCGGCGGGCTGCTGGGCGGTGGTTTTGGTGTGGCCATAGACAATGCCCAAAACGCATGGCTCAGCAACTTCGGTTGGGGAACCGGCGACTCGATCCCGTCGCAAGGCAGCGTTTCGGTTTTCAACCCTGACGGCAACTTTGTATCTCCGATGACGGGCTTTATTGGAGACACCTGGCGCGTACAGGGCATCGCGATTGATAAGGATAATAACATCTGGCTTGCGAGCTATAACAATGGCCTGGTGGTTGTCTTCCCGGGCGGCCTGCAAAGCGACGGCACCATCGCGCCGTCCATCACTGCGCCGATACCTGACGGCTTCAAACCATTCGGCATTGCAATCGCTGAAGACGGAAGCGCCTGGGTCAGTAGCAGCGCGGGCCTCTGGGCTTACACCGAAAGCAATCTCTCCAGGTTCCAATTGGAAAACGGCCAATTGAACTGCGTCTATTCTCGCAAGTTCGGTCGCGCGCTCAAGGGCCTTGCCATTGACTCGCTGGGCAATATCTGGGTTCCTTCAGGTGGCGATGACGTTGTGTTTCTGCTGGACGCTGAAGGCCATCACGTTGGCAGGTACAAAGGCGGCGGCATCGATGGCCCTTGGGGCGTTGCCGTTGACGGCGATGACAATATTTGGGTAGCCAACTTTGGCAAGATGCTGCCCTGCGCTGATTACACAACCGCGGCGGTCTCTCAGCTAGCCGGTGCGAATGCGGAGACGCGTCCGCTAGGGTACGAGATCGGCGAGGCCATCTCTCCGGCGACCGGCTACACGCTGCCGACAGCGGGAGCGCAAGTGCGGCTTCACAATGGCGAGCCGCTTTATGGCGAGCACAAAGACCCGTGTTACAGTCCGTTAATGCGGATGACCAGCGTGGTGATCGATCAGGCCGGGAATGTGTGGGCGGTCAACAACTGGAAACCTAACTTCGATACGGATGCTTCGGCAGCAACCGGCAACCCTGGCGGCGATGGCATTGTTATTTTTTTGGGCTTGGCCAAGCCGCCGAAAAAACAAAGCTGAAGGAAAAATTGGGCTTCAACCGCGCGGCTTGGGGTGATAGGAAACGCGCTCAGCGCGCGGCGTCCGCACTTCCGTCTGATAACGTTATTACTTTTGTTTGCTTGGAAGTCGAACTGGAGAGATAGTCAGCGGTTGTTTGCTTGGAAGTCGAATTGGAGAGATAGTCAGCGGTTACTTGGAAGTCGAATTGGAGGGATGGTCAGCTTGGAGAGATAGTCAGCGGTCGCTCTGTGATGGCTCCGTGATCGGGTCGGTGATCAAATCAGTGATCGCTCTGTGGCCGGTCAGTTGCGGAGCCTCGACAGCAAGTCATCGTCCTTCTCAAGCCGCCGCAAAGGGGTCGAATGCTCGCGGTTGATGCGGCCTGTTGCGGGCCGGATCAATGACGGGTCGAATGGGCCGGTTGGCGGCACCTGGGTTCGCGGGCCGGCCTCGCTCGTCTTCGCATCCGGCGCATCGGTTTCTAATGCGACGGGGCGTGTGTTGGCGGGCGACGGCGGCAGTGAGCGTCCAGCCTCGGAGGGCAGGCGGGGACTGGATTTCGCCGCCACCGCGGGCGCAGAGGCGACGCTGTTGAGGTTGCCGGTTGGGCGTGGCTGCAAGTTCGGATCGAGGAGCCTGGGGCCGATCTTCGCATCAATGATGCTGCCGGCGCTGCGGAACAATTTGATGAGACCGCCTAAGGCCAGCGCAAGCGCCAGGGCGATGAGATAGTTGTTGAGCGGCAGGCCCAAAACTTTATTGAGGAGATAAGGCAGAGCGGCGGCGACGATCAAGGCTGCGCCGACGGCGACGCCTTGGATGCCGTCGCTGATCTGTTTGCGCGCCCGTTTGAACTCACGTTCGCGCAACGGATCGGTGACGATCACTTCGCCGCTAAGCGCCTGCGACACCACGTTGAGATTCATCCCGCAGGTCTTACAGAACTTCGCCCCTTCGAGCGCTTGAGTCGAACAGGTAGGGCAATACATGTGTTCTCGATCTCCGGCTATATCCGTTTTCAATCTTCAGTTTTCAGCAAGCGCATGGGTGGCGTTCCTGATTTGGAGTCCAAGCAGATTGAGCCATCCCACTAAAACCTGAAAACTGTAAACTGAAAACCGCTTGCTGGTAGGGGCAACGCTGGCGAGTATAGCATAGGTAGTTGACGGTCTCTATAGTTCATCGCTACACTCAAAGACAAATCTTAATGGCCGCAGTTGGAGGATTCTTTGCCGAAGCAGGTGATCGCAATCGTCGTTTGTCTGATAATGCTGTATGGGTGTTGGGCCGACGCGGCCAGCGGTGCGGGGAAACCTTCAGGGCAGGGAAATCAGCCGCAACAGTCTTCGCCATTCGCGCTCCCCATTGCCAAGCGGGATTCATTGCTCAATGGACTGCAACTGATCGTGTTGGAGCAGCCCGGCGTAAATGATGTAATGGCCCACCTGCGGATCAACAGCGGCGGCGTCTTCGACCTGTCGGGCAAGGGCGGACTGGCTGACGTGACGGCGGGGATGTTGCTGCGCGGCGGCGGAGGCCAGTCGGCAAAAAATCTCAGCGATATGATTGAGCAGCTCGGCCTGTCGCTGCGAGTGACGGTGGGATGGGACTCGACCGACGTGGTGATAAGCGGGCCGAAGTCTGAGGCCGAGAGCATCTTTGATCTGTTAAGCCGTCTGCTCATCGCGCCGGCCTTTGACCAGAAAGAACTCGACGCGCTCAAGGCGCAGCGCCTACAGGCGGCCAGGCAAGAGGCCACCGATGCGGCAGAGCGGCTGCGGCAGAAAGCCGTCGAGGGCTTATACGGCAGCCATCCTTATGGCCGTCCACTGACGGGCACACCCGACTCTTTACAGCAGATCACGCGCGCCGATCTCATCGCTTTTCACTCGCGCTTTTATCTTGCCAATAACGCCGAGCTACTGGTGCGGGGCGACATCACGGCAGAGCAAGTGACGCGGCTGGCGCGGGCGCGGCTCGGCATGTGGAAGAAGGGCGAGGTCGTGCCGCCGAATTTTCGCCAGGCGGAGCGGCTGATGGCGGCTCGTGTGTTTGTGATAGATCGCACGGAAGCGACGCCGGGTCGGGCGGTGCTGGCTCTGGTCGGGGTATCGCGGCGGGCTGCCGATTATTTCGCCGCGATGATGGCCGTTGATATCTTTAACCAGCTTCTGGCGCAAGCCAACCTCACTGCTACGGCTAAGGTAGAAGCGCGCGTGCTGAACGGGCCGCTGACCATTGAGACGAGCGCCCCGGTCGGTCAACTCGTTGAGCAGGTCAAGAGCATCACGACAGTTATGACGCGGATGGAGGCGCAGCCGCCGACGCTTGAGCAGGCCGAGGCCGCAAAATCACGATTGATCGCGGCGATGGGCGAACGCTTGCGCGATGCAACGGGGACTGCCGATCTGATGCTTGAAATAGAAAGCTACGGCCTAGGCCGCGACTACGTCCTGCACTATGCCGAGCGCGTCAATGCGGTGACACCGGCAGACATACAGGCGGCGGCGCGTGCGTTGCTCAGACCCGAAGCCATGGCCATCGCGTTGAGCGGCCCCGCCGGCCAGCTCGAAGGCGACGCGAAGCGACTCGGCTCCGTCACCGTCATGCGCTGAACAGGCACAAACCGCACCGAATGGAATCCCACGACCTTCACCTTGATCCGTCCACCAAAGCGGCGCGCGTGCGCGCGATGTTTGCGGAGATCGCGCCGCGCTACGACCTGCTCAACCACACGCTCTCATTGAATATTGATAAGCGATGGCGGCGATTCGTCATCGGCAAAGTCGCCGAGCGATTGCGCAGCGAAGGCGCGCTGGCCCTCGATCTCTGTTGTGGCACGGGCGATCTGGCGCTTGCGCTTGGCGAGATTGCCGAGACTTGCGGCGTCGATTTCTGCCACCCGATGTTGACGATCAGCACAGAGAAAGTGGCGCGGTCGCCGCGCCGCGTGTCGATTATCGAAGGCGATGCCTTGCGCGTACCGTTCGGCGACGCGTCGTTTGATGTGGTGACGGTGGCTTTCGGGCTGCGTAATCTGGAGAGCATCGAGGGCGGCTTGCGGGAGATGCTAAGGCTGTTGAAGCCTGGCGGGCGGGCTGCCGTGCTGGAATTTTCGCGGCCCGTGCTGCCGGTCTTTCGCCAGCTCTTTCAATTCTACTTCCTGAAGATTCTGCCGCGCATTGGCAACGCGGTGAGCGGTTCATCGTTCGCTTACCAGTACCTGCCCGAATCGGTGCAGGCGTTTCCCGATCAACAGCGGCTGGCGGCGCTGATGCGCGCGGTTGGTTTTTCACCAGTGACCTATTACAATCTTTTTGGCGGCGTTGCGGCAGTGCACGTGGGCGACAAGCCTTGAGCGCGCCGACCGCAGACCGGCAACGCCGGCAGGCTTTGGTCGTCCGCCAACGGTCGAAAATCCTATGAAGAATGACGCTATACAATTTTTCCTCTCTCGCTTTGGCCTGACCGTCGCGCAGATCGACGAGTTGTTGGCGACGGCGCTGGCGCGCGGCGGCAATTACGCCGATCTGTATTTTGAATACCGTGAGAATAACAGCGTTTCCCTCGAAGAGCGCATCATTAAAGCGACATCGCGCTCGATCACGCAAGGCGTCGGCGTGCGCGTAATCGCCGGCGAAAAGACCGGCTATGCGTACACGGCGGAGATAGGCTATGACGCCATCAAGCAAGCGGCAGCGACGGCGAGTTTCATCGCGCGAACGAGCGGCACGACCGAAGCATTAGGCGTCAATGCGACGCCGAATGCGCACGATCTCTACACGGTCGAGCGACCGCTATCAGCGGTCGAGTTGGGCCGCAAGATTGGCCTGCTGAGAACGGCGGATGAGGCCGCGCGTGACATCGACCCGCGCATACGCGAAGTGCAAGCCGGCATTCACGACGAAGTGAAGTATGTAATGATCGCTACTTCTGATGGTCGGCTGGTCGGCGACGTGCAGCCGCTGGCCCGCATCGGTATGACCTGCATCGCCGATGATGACGGCAACCGTCAAGTCGGTCGCGGCGGCGGCGGCGGTCGCGTCGGAATGGAGTTCTTTGAAGGAAGCCTGACGCCGCAAGCGATGGCGCGCGCGGTGGCGCAACAGGCCATCACGCAGCTTGAGGCCGTGCCGGCTCCCGCGGGGACGATGGAAGTCGTGCTTGGGCCGGGCTGGCCGGGCATCCTGCTACACGAAGCGGTCGGGCACGGACTGGAAGCCGACTTCAATCGCAAAGGCTCGTCGGCCTTCACCGGGCGCATAGGCGAGCGCGTCGCGTCAGAGCTATGCACGGTGGTCGATGACGGCACGATTGCGGGGCGGCGCGGCTCGCTCAACGTCGATGATGAAGGGCAGCCGACGGGGCGGACGGTGTTGATCGAAAACGGCGTGTTATGCGCTTACTTGAGCGACCATCTGAACGCGGACTTGATGAAGTCTGCGCCGACCGGCAATGGGCGCAGGGAAAGTTACAAGCACATCCCGCTGCCGCGTATGACGAACACGTTTATGCTGGCCGGCGAGAGCGACCCTGAAGAGATCATTCGCACGGTGAAGCGCGGGCTTTACGCGGTTCAATTCGCCGGCGGTCAGGTCGATATCACAAGCGGCGAGTTTGCCTTCTCGGCATCGGAAGCCTACTTGATCGAAGACGGCAAGGTGACTGTGCCGGTCAAAGGCGCGACGCTGCGCGGCAACGGCCCGGAAGCGCTCAAGCAAGTGACCGCCGTAGGCAACGACCTGCAACTTGACCTCGGCGTCGGGATGTGCGGCAAAGAGGGCCAGCAGATTCCTGTCGGCGTTGGCTTGCCGACGATTAAGATCAGCGAAATGACGGTCGGCGGCACACAAGCATAATGCGATATGAGTTGACGAAAGAGAGCGCGCGGCGGCTGGCCGACGAGGCGGTCAGGCGTGGGGCGAGCGCCGCTGAAGTCGTGATGAAGCGCCGCAAAGAGTTCGGCGTCACGGTGCGGCTCGGCGACGTAGAGAAGATCAAAGAGTCAATCGACCAGGGGCTTGGCTTGCGCGTCTTGATCGATGGGCAGCAAGCGTCGGTCTCCTGCTCGGACTTTTCAGAAGACGCCGTGCTCGGTCTTCTCGATGAAGCGATAAGGCTTGCGCGCGCCGCCTCGCCCGACGATAGCGCAGGATTGCCGGATGCCGGGGAGATGGCCAATGAGCTGCCTGACCTCGATCTCTATGATGAAGCCCTCGAACAACTGCCGACCGAGAAGAAGATTGCTATGGCGATTGCGGCGGAGCGCGCCGCGCGAGATTACAACTCTCGCATCATTAACTTTGAAGGCGGCGGCGTGGACACGGCGAGCGGCACGGTGATCCTCGCCAATTCGCTCGGCTTTGCGGGCGAGTATCAAAGCACGCTGATCTCTTTAGCGACAGTGCCGGTAGCGGCGGACGATCAAGGGCGTATGCAGAGGGATTTCTGGTACGACCAGCGGCGAAGCCTGAAAGAGATGTCTGCGCCGGAAGAGGTCGGGCGCATCGCGGCAGAGCGCACGCTGCGCAAATTGAATGGGCGCAGCGTGCCGACGCAGAGCGTGCCGGTGGTCTTTGATCGAGGGATGGCGGCCAGCCTGCTTGGTAATCTCTTTGAAGCGTTGTCGGGTGAAGCGATCTTCCGGCGCGCCAGCTTTCTGGTTGGCCAGCTCGGCGAAGTGGTGGCGAGCCGCAAGCTAACGGTGATAGATGATGGCTTGATTCGCGGCGGCCTGGGGTCGCGGCCCTTCGACGGCGAAGGCTTGCCCGTGCGTCGCACGGTGCTGGTTAATGAAGGCCGGCTGGAGTCCTACCTGTTGAACAGCTACACGGCGCGCAAGCTCGGTTTGCGTTCAACGGGCAATGCGGCGCGCGGCCTGGTCGGCGGCCCTACGGTCAGCCCGGGCAATCTAATGATTAAGGCGGGCGCGCACAAACCTGCGGAGATCATCGGCTCAATCAAGCAGGGGTTGTATTTGACGGAGATGATCGGGCAGGGAGTCAATATCGTTACGGGCGATTACTCGCGCTCGGCGGGCGGCCTGTGGATAGAGAATGGCGAGCTGACGTTTCCCGTGCAAGGGATAACGGTGGCGGGAAATCTCAAAGAGATGCTGCGCGACATCGAGATGGTCGGCGACGACCTCGACTTTCGCAGCAGCATCATTGCGCCGACGCTGCTGGTCGGGCGGATGACGATCAGCGCCTAGATCAAGCGATGTGGGTGAGCGGCTTGCGCGGCGCGGCGGGCACTGGTTGAACTGGAGCAGAGACGGATATGTTTGAACAACCGGCGGCAGGAAAAGTGGAAAAAGACCGCTCGCGTGTGGTGATGCTGCTGAGCGGCGTGGCGGTACTCGCGGTCATTTTGCTGATCATTCTGGTGACATCGTTCAGCCGCAAGCAAGCGCCGCTTGAGTTCGCGCGCGCCGGCGCGTCGGAGTTCGACTCTTACGCGGCTAATGTGAAGCTGACGAACATAGAAAAGCGGAAAGGGGAGCGGCTGAACGTCTTTTATGGTCGTTTCCTGTTGACGCTGGAGAATGCCGGCGACAAGACGCTGACGGGTTTGCAGCTACGGCTGACGGCAATCGATATGGACAAGCAGGTCGTTAAGGAAAAGATCGTGACGGTGATCCCAGGCATGCGCGACGCGCTTGGGGCAGGGCAATCGGCGCGGCTCGATCTATCGTTCGAGCCGATTCCTAACCCTGACGAGCTTCAAGATATGACAGTCGAGGTCTACGCGCTGAAGACGCAATAGCTGAAGGGGCTAGTCCGCTTTGCGTAGGGTGACGCCGGGCGGCGGCGTGAAGCGGAAGTCACTATCGGCGGCGACGAAATTCTCCCTGACGTTTGAGAGCGTGAAGTCCATGCGCGCGCCGTTGCGCTCGAAGATAACAAGGCGCTGCACGCTCGCATTGGCGGGCGAAACCTCTGCGAGCAGTTGCTTGAATTCCTGGGGCGCGCGTTTAGGAACAAGCCGCAAGACGATGTTGCCGGCATTAACAGGACGCTCGCCATCGGCGACCTCTATGCGCGAGAAGTCGCGCCGCAGGTTGCCGCGACCGAGCAGGAAGAGAAAAGGGATTTGCGGGTCGGCTGACTCTTTCACAGAGGCTTGCGATGCCTGCCTCTCGCCGTAGACATAGAAGAAGATACTCCTGCCGTCCGAGACGAAGAGCTTTCTTTCCGGCTGCACATATTCCCATCTTGCCTTACCGGGGCGTTTCAAAATCAGGTGGCCCGCTTCGTTCGCCCTGCGCCCATCGGCTCCGATGTAAATCTGATTGAAGTCCGCCGCCAGCCCTTGCATGCGTCCGTACTTGTTTTGCAGGGCGTCGATCAAGGCGTTGAGATCGAGCTGCGTGGCGGCGGCCCTGGAGCTTTCGGGTGGCGAAGCGAAGGCGTAGTCACCGCCGCCTTCGTGCATCTGATAACGACCGGAAGTATAGATGGGCGTAATGAGAAGGATGAAGGTGAAAAGGCAGCAGGAGGCCGAGAAGGGCCGTCCTGGCCGGGTTAGCGATAATGGATGAAGGGTCGGGAAGCACCGCATAGGATTTATGACCTTGTTACTTCGGCTGCGCCTGTGGATTAGCGAAGACATCTTCGAGCGAGCGGCGTTTCGGGTTGATCGACAAGAGATGCCCGTCACAAGCATGGATCAGCGCCAGCGTCTTCTCGACTTCGGTCTCATCGCCGATTGTGATGTGGATACCGTTGGGTGTGGAGGTGAGCGATAGCAGCGACGCAATGGCCTGACGCTGGGCGTCGAATGCGGCGAAGTCTGCGCCGACGGCGACAATCTCAAGTGTCGTCTCGTCTTGCCCTGCAAGCTCCTGAACCGTGCCACAGCGTTGCAAGCGGCCATTGATCATGATGGCGGCGCGGTCGCAGAGCGTCTCGACATCCGAAAGAATGTGCGACGAAAAAAAGATCGTTTTGTCTTGCCGGCGCAAGGCCAGCAGAAGGTCACGCACCTCGCGGCGGCCAAGAGGATCAAGCCCTGACATCGGCTCATCCATAAAGACGATTTCAGGATCGTTGACCAGCGATTGCGCGATGCCTATGCGCTGGAGCATTCCTTTCGAGTATTTGCGCAATTGGCGGTCGGCGCGCTCTTCGTCTAGGCCGACCAGATTGAGCAACTCGTCGGCGCGTTTGCGGGCCTGCGGTTTAGTCAGGCCAAACAGCGCGCCGGTGTATATGAGTAACTCGCGGCCCGACAGGTAGTCGTAGAAATAAGGATTCTCGGGAAGGTAGCCGATGCGCGCGTGTGTGGCGACATCGCTGATTGACTGGCCGAGTATATAAGCCGTGCCGGAGGTCGGATAGATCAGGCGCATCAGCAGCTTGAGGGTTGTGGTTTTCCCGGCTCCGTTGGGGCCGAGAAAGCCGAATATCTCGCCGCGCCGGACCCGCAGCGACAGGTGATCGAGGGCGCGCACGCGCCGTTTCTTCAACACGCCAATTTCGTAATCTTTGGTGAGCTCGTCGATCTCGATAACGGCTTCAGCGGAATCGGTCACAGCAGTCATTTGGCTCTTCTCTCAAGGCATTTGCCGGCGGCGCGCAGAAACGCATCGCGCAACTCCGGGTTGCTGATGCGGGCGGCATCGTCGCTGAGCGGCAGCGCGGCTTTTTCGGGAGCGATGAAATGAATCTCTCTTAGGGGTTGGTCTGTGCGGCTCAGACTGTCGGGATTGATGACGAATTCGATTGTGGTAATGACCGGAGCGCCGAGCAGGGAATTGAGCCGAAACAGGGCCTGACCTTTGATGCGGTCGAGTTGCGACCGCCAGGTCTGGTCGGGGACCGCGACGATCAGGGTCTTGCGCTCCAGTCGCAAAGGCTGAGTCACGTTTCTAACCTGACTGCCTACGGCTGCCGTCCAGGCGGCGAAGACCGCATGCTGGCGGGCCTCGTCCGAATCGCCAACGTGACGAAGCATACGCGGCAGCAGATTGAGCAGGCTCGTCATCATCAGTAGTCAGTGGCCAGTAGTCAGTGGCCAGTGGCTTATGGTGTGATCAGGTGAGACTGATCGCTGACCGCTGGCCACTGACTACTGATTCCTAATGCTGAATCTTCGGCCAGTAGGTGGCGAAGTTAAAATCGGGACTGTTGGCCTGTGTATGACACTGCACGCAGCCGGTCGGCGTGGCCATGAATCCGTAGCCCTTAGCCGGGGCGGCGGCGTGGGCGCGGCCCGGCCCGTGACACGCCTCGCACTGAACATTGGCTAGTTGCGGTGTCGTCATCAGCGATTGAAAGCCGCCGTTGTTAAAGCCGACGACGTGGCAGCGCACACACTCATTGTCGAACTGCTGGCTCTTACGCTCAAGGGTGGCCATCGCATGAGCGTGGCCGGTCTTTTCCCAGACGGCATATTGTTGAGCGTGACAGGCTTGGCAGGTTGTCGCTCCGACGTAGGGCGAATCCTGCGAGATCGGCTGGACGGCAGCGGCAGGTGCGTTAGGGCTGGCGTCCATCGCTGATTTCTGCATGTTGGTGAAGTCGTTGTGCGCCTCTGTGACCACCTGTGCGGCTTGTGGGTCGTCAGGCAGATCGGCATCGAGCGGTATATATCGGTTGACCTGATTTTCGACCGAGCCGTCGCCGCGCAGGTAGTAGCGCAGTTCGCCGAGGTACTTCGTTTGATTGTAGGCGTAGGTGATGGTGGCGCGTCCGAAGTGCTCAGGCTCATTCATCTGGCTCATCTGGCGGCCCACGATGATGGTGTCAATATCCGGGACCTCGCTGGCCAGTCGCTGGGCCATGTCCTGCGGCATGTAAGCCAGGACGATGACCATGTCTGCCTTCTGGCGAGCTTCAGGGATGACGCGGCGCGCTGTCTCGAATGGGTCGTTGATGCGGAAGCCGGCATAGGCCGGTTCGCGCTGGTTCATCCCTGTCGGCTTGCCTTCGGTGAGGCCGACGAAGGCGACGCGGAGCTTCTTGCCGGCGACTGTGCGCTTGAGCGTCACGTCCCGTATGAGGTATGGCTGTGGCGTTTTGTGTGAATCATCCATAGGCTCGACGTTGGCGGAGACGAGGTGCGTGATGAAGGGAAATTCCTCGACGCGCTTATCGTAGCCATCTTTTTTTAGGAGTTCGGCGATGTAGGGAAGATCATTAAAACTGATGTTCGCCGCGTCTTGATGGAAGTCGCCATAGCCCTTGACTACCCATTGGTTTTTTGTCATAACCTCTGCGGGCAGGTGGTCGCCCGCGAAGCGGTCATCTGTGAAGAGATTCCCCGCATCAACGACAAGGGTTGGCACCTCCATATTCGAGCGTTGATTGAATGCTTTGATATAGCTGACACGCCGTGCCAGTCCACCCATAGGGTGGCTCGGTCAGCCACAGGTTTCGAGGCTGCCGTGTATGTCGGCACTGTAGAGGATCGCCATCGCATAGCCGTTATCTTCGCCCAGCCGTTCCTTGATCTTTGGCGAGTTTATATCGAAACTGACCGGCGCGTTCATATCCGGGCCTGCCGAGTCTGAGCCGGAGCAGCCAAACTGTAAGGCGGCCACCGTAGCGGTGAATAAGAGGGTGATGAGAAGCGATGCTTTGCGATGCAAAGTGAACCTCCGAAGTATAGAAAATAGCGCCGAACGATTGGCGCGGATTATTGCCGGGCGCTGCGATTGCCCTGCCTCTATAAAACACTATGTCGGACAAAGAACCAAATATAATCCTGGCGTCGTCGTCGCCGCGACGCGCTGATCTTCTACGCGCCATCGGGGTCGAATTTGAGATTGTACCGAGCCAGGTCCAGGAGCGGCCTCATCCTGATGAAGCACCGGCTGATTATATCACACGGCTGGCAAGGGCTAAAGCCATCAGTATCGCCCGGCAGCGCGAGCGGGGATTGGTGATTGGCGCGGACACTATTGTTGTGCTCGATGGGAAGATTCTAGAGAAGCCGGTGGACGCGGACGAAGCCGGGAGGATGCTGTGGAGTCTTTCGGCTCGATGGCATGCGGTGATGACTGGGGTGGCGCTTTACGATGTGGCAACGCGACAGGAGGTGGCCGACTACGATAAGACGCTGGTCCGCTTCGGGCAACTGAGCGAGCAGGAGATTCTATGGTACGTCAAAAGTGGCGAGCCTATGGATAAAGCTGGCGGGTATGGGATACAGGGACTGGCCAGCCTGTTCATAGAGGAGATCGCCGGGAATTACTTCAATGTCGTGGGGCTGCCCCTGCCACTAGTCTACCGGCTCGCCCGCCGGCTGGGGTATTCGTTCCTGATTTAAGCGGCGATGAGCTTGCCGCAAGCCGGCGAGGCTGACGAGCGTCTGATAACCTATCCCTATTTGATTGAATCAGAGTTCAGTGGATAGGGGACTGCGAGCGGGATATGGTTGTGTTGGGACTTGAGAAAAGTGGAGACCGGAACGTAGAATAGTAGGTGAGTTCTTACTCCTTTTTATGATCAGGTATTATGGCAACAAGCAAATCTAATGTGACAGGTGGGTCACCTGAAACTGCTGTGACTCCGGGTATTGATGTGGCTACGGCTGACTCCACGAGTAGTAGTGAGAGTGCAGGGAGTTGGCTTGGCGGGGCAATCGATGCGATTTTAAAGTTACTAAGCTCAGTCCGTTTTGGGCTTGTGATGTTGGGGACGTTATTGGCTTGCAGTATGACTGGCATGCTGATCATGCAAATCAATGTAGAAGGATTTCAGAAGTATTACAATGCGCTTAGTCCTGCAAAAAGGGCAGTCTATGGCAGTCTGGGTTTCTTTGATATCTATCATGCCTGGTACTTTTCGCTGCTCCTTGCTATTACGGGGCTGAATATCATCCTCGCTTCGATTGATCGCTTTCCGACTGCTTGGCAGTATATAAAGAAGCCCAAGCTTATTGCCTCACCGAAGTTTATACAGGCCCAAATGTATAGCAGGGTAATAGCAATTCCAGAGGGTTCAGAGAAGCTTTCAGGGAGAATATTGGAAGCTTGGCAAAGGGAGATGAGACGGTATTATCGGAAGTTTGTCGTGATGGTTTTAGGCCTTTTAGTAGGGATGCTTGTGTTAGTTGCCTTCTTCAACGGATCAACTAAGGGAATGATTTTGGGAATTCTCGGAACTGGAGGAATTGTTTTAATTCTATGTGAGATTTTGTTGGTTCCTGTTTTATCTAAGCGAGCAGTAAGGATTAGCTGTAATAATGAACGGATTATCTTATTTGCACAGAAGAATGTGTGGAATCGCCTTGGAGCCTATGCCGTGCATGTTGCTTTGCTGACTATTTTTACCGGCGGCTTTTTGACAAACAGGTATGGCGCTGGTGGAAGTATGGAGATAGAACCGGGGAAATCATCAGACCACTTTTCAACGCTTCAGTATTCAATTGATGGGCCACGTATGGGGACGATGACGTTGCCGTTCAGAATTGAATGTTTAGATCTTCAGCAGAAATTGGTTCGGCCTGAAGGGGGGCTAGATGCCCAGAATACAATTGATTGGCGCAGCTTCATACGCATAGATGATCAAGGTAAGCAGAAAGAGATGCTGGTTCATCTGAACAACGTCGGGGATTATCGTGGCTATCGGTTTTTCCAATCTCAGTTTTCGCCTATTGCGAGTGCCAGACAGGTCATGGTTAGCTTTGAGCCGCCAGGAGGCGGGCAAGGCATCGACGTGACACTAAAGAAGAATGAAAGTGTAGAAGTGCCCGGCATCGGTCGCGTGCGTTTCGTAGCCTTCTACCCGGATTTCGATATAACCGGCTCGGCGTTTACACCTGTGCAGGGGAGCGAGTATATTAAGCCCTTCGCTCAACTGGAGATAATTACACCAAACGGTGAGAAGAGAGCGACGGTAGCGTTAGGGCCGCAGGCGGAAGGATTATTTAATACGGGTAAGAATGGCAGCGACGCGCTGGACAGCGAGTTACTAATCAATGGGAAGCGAGCAGTGCTTAAGGATTTCGAAAAAGTCTCTCGCGCTCATACGCTAACGATTCAGTACGATCCAGGTCGAACCCCTGTGTATACAGGCTTCGTGCTGCTGTTGCTTTCTTTATGTAGCGTCTTCTTCTTTACTCATCAACGGGTCTGGGGGGTGATTGAATCCGGTGAAAGTGGCGGGCTGATGACTGTACATATTGGCGGTAATGTGAATCGGAACCGGCAGGGATTTGAAGAGACTTTCAATAAGCTGGTCACGCTTGCAAGCTCGGCATCGGATTAGTAGAGGGGGAATCCTCGTTCTGTAAGAGAAAAAGAAGCGAGTAGACGCGGGAAATCAGAAGTCATCAGAAACCAGCTGAGTCTGATAATATATATTATGTAGTTTTCCACGTCTAGCTTTTCAAATCCAAAATGATCGAGAGTAACCATCGCCTACTCATCACCTCAACTCCTACTCAAAGGCCGCCAAGCCTGTAATATGCTGGCCTATGACAAGCATATGAATCTCATTAGTTCCTTCATACGTGTACACCGATTCTAGATTCGCCATATGCCGCATAATCGGATACTCGCCAACGATCCCATTCGCGCCGAGTATGGATCTCGATACCCGCGCGCATTCAAGAGCCATCGCTACATTATTCATCTTAGCCATCGAAACATGAACCGGGCGCATCGTCCCCGCATCCTTCATTCGGCCAATCTGCAAGCATAATAATTGCGCCTTACAAATCTCCGTATACATTTTGACAAGCTTTTCCTGAGTTAGCTGATAAGCCGCAATAGGACGCGAAAACTGAACCCGCTCTCGTGCATAGTCCACTGCCGTCTGGAAGCAATCTCTCGCAGCTCCTACTGCTCCCCAAGCTATGCCAAAGCGTGCCTGAGTCAGACACATTAGTGGCGACTTCAAGCTTACTGCTCCTGGTAAAATATTTTCTTCAGTCACCAGGCAATCCTCAAAGAAAAGCTCTGACGTCACCGAAGCCCGTAGACTTAACTTATGCTTGGTCTCTTTAGCTTTAAATCCTTTCACACCGGCCTCGACAATAAAACCACGAATCACTCCATCTTCATCCTCGTCCTTCGCCCAAACTATAGCGATATCCGCGATATTTCCGTTTGTAATCCAAGCTTTCGACCCATTCAGGATAAAACCCTCTTTTACTCTCTTTGCCCGCGTCATCATACCCGCTGGATTTGAACCGAAGTTCGGCTCCGTCAATCCGAAGCAACCAACAATCTTTCCTTCTGCCATCCTTGGCAAATAACGCTGTCGTTGTTGCTCAGATCCAAATGCGTAGATGGGATACATGCAGAGCGCACCTTGAACAGATGCAAAGCTACGCACACCGGAATCGCCTGCTTCCAGTTCCTGCATCACCAGCCCATATGCCACATTATTCATTCCTGCACAGCCATATTCCGTAGGCAAATTCGCACCGAGAACTCCAAGTTCACCTAACTTGCCAATCAGTTCTTTAGGAAATTCCCCTCGCTCATAGCAGTCCGCGATGATCGGCCTTACCTCGGCTTGCACGAATTCACGAACTGACAACATAGCCATTCGCTCGTCATCGGCCAGACTTGATTCCAATCCAAAGAAATCATCAAGCTTAGTCATTATTGCACCTCGCCACCCACACCAGAATTCGCACTACTAAAGTGCTTTATTATTTCTGCATGAACCGACACCGCGATCTCTTGTGGCGTCCTTGCGCCGATATCCAGCCCTATCGGAGCTTTCACTCGTCGCAGAAATGAATCGCTAACCCCTTGCCCCCTGAGACGACGAAAGACGCCTTCAACTCGGCGTCTACTTCCAATCATCCCCACATAATCAGGATCAAAATCAGCTATCTGTCTTAATATCTCTTCATCAGATTGATGCCCCCTGGTGACAATTACTACTGCGGAATTTCTTGAAATACTTATATCCCGGTTGATCTTACTGAATTCAATTAAAAGAGTTTCAATAGTCGAATCAGCCAATCCCGCCCTTCGCAAGAAGTCCTCACGATCATCAAGTAGCACAACCTTCAGTCCAATCATCGCTCCCATAATTGCAACGCTATATCCAACATGTCCGGCGCCAAACACCATAAGCGATCTTCGTTCGATTAGCCGCTCTGCTATAACAACTAGCCTATTCTCACCATCAGAGCCTTTCCCTGAGAAGAAAAGCTCATTCCGATTACGCCAAAAGGACCTGAGTTCTTCTTGAAGACTAGTGCTTATATTCAAGGACAACAAGTCAGCCTCATCTGTCAGCCACCATTTGACGGGCCTAACACTCTCCTTAATTAGATGGATTAGAATTCCCTCTTTACCCTTTGCCTTCACCCTGTCTCTACCTTTAGCTGTCAAACTCCCGAAGTCTTAAGTACCCCCAAATTCCTAGCCCAAGCTTTCACTCACATTTTAGGTAATAAGCCTCCGATGTTATCAGACGCTCGTTTGATTCGTAATAAGGCAAGAGCGGAAAACGGCTGGCCTTGTTTCTATCCTCTATAAAACCGCGAAATCGATTCGACGATATATTCCTGGTCCGCCGGGATCAACTCTGGATAAATTGGAATGGCCAGAACTTCACGCACCGCTCTTTCCGCTTCAACGAAGCTCCCTTCTGCATATCCCAACCCTTCAAAACAGACCTGCTGGTGCATTGCCACCGGGTAGTATATCTCAGTGCCAATGCCGCAATCCGTTAAACAGGCCCGCAATTCATCACGCTTCTGCACTCGTATCACATATTGATTATAGACGTGGCGCTGCCCCTCACCGGTGATCGGTAAAACAACGGCTCCTCCCTCTACTAACCCCTGCTCCGTAAACATCTGCTCGTAACGACTCGCGTTGGCTCGCCGCGCTTCGGCCCACTCATCCAAGTACTTGAATTTAACTCGCAAGATAGCCGCCTGTAAGGAATCCAGCCGGCTATTTATCCCCACACGGTCATGATAATACTTCCGCTTGGCACCGTGTGAGCGCAGGGCGCGCAAGTCATCGGCCAGGTCTGCGCGGTTAGTCGTCATCATCCCCCCGTCGCCAGCCCCACCGAGATTCTTGGACGGGTAAAAACTGAACGCCCCAATATCACCGAGGCTGCCCGCGCGACGGCCCTTGTACTCTGCTCCAATCGACTGAGCCGCATCTTCGATCACCGCAATGCCGGCGCGCTCAGCTACCTCAGAGACTACATCCATCTCCACACACTGACCGAACAGATGCACCGGGATAATCGCTTTCGTTCGCCTGTTCAATACCGATTCCAGTTGCGATACGTTCATATTGAACGTGTCCGGCTCAATATCGATGAAAACAGGCTTCGCACCGAGCCTTACAATCGAGCCGACGGTGGCAAAAAAAGTAAATGGCGTTGTCACTACTTCATCGCCCGGACCGACGCCCAGAGCCATCAATGGCAGTAAGATAGCATCCGAACCTGACGCACAACCAATCGCGAACTCACACTCGCAATAAGCCGCGCACTCCCGCTCCAACTCTTTCACCTCCGGCCCTAGAATCAACTGCTGACTCTCAAGCACTCCCTTGACTGCCGCTTCAATCTCACTGGCCAGGCCGACATACTGCGCCTTCAGGTCAAGCATGGGTATCTTCCGCATAGCTGCTGTCATCACGTTTCACTCTCCCCTTAAAGATTTGAACTCTTCCTCCCATTCAGCACAGTCCGCTGTACAGCACAGGCCCTACCATATATCAATTCTTCAACTCAACATTCTCCTACTTAACAGGCTGCGCACCTTGCTCCAGGTAGTCTTTGATCCAATGGTACTGGCTTACATACTTGCTGGTCTCGCTCCTGAAGATAGGAACCACGTAGGTCTTTACCACAAACTTTCTTCGCACACGTCCGCGGCGTGAAGACGACCTCACGGCAACCCGCCTTCTAACTGTCACCACGGGCCGACGGCTCAGGTCAGGGTTCGCCATCCATTCTTCCTGCTCGTTGTTGAGCAAAGAGATTACCCGCCCAACCCCGCCATTATAGGCCGCCGCCAGATAAGGCCCGACCTGCTCAGGGCTGATATCAAACCGCGATTGCAGACTCTGCCAATCCGCATCACACAGCAACACCTGAGCCATCACAGCATTAATCGGATCAGCCATCCCCACAGCAAAATCCCCAACCAGTCCCGCCTCTGGATATTTTCTCAGCAACAGGCTGTATGTCGAAGCAATCATCTGCACCAGTCCCCGCGCTCCGGCCCGGCTGATTGAGTACGCATAGGCCTTTTCTTTATTGGTCGCCACAACCGTCAGCACTCTGCGCGCCAACGGCCCAGCCAGACCCTGTGTGCGGAACTCACCCGGATCGATATGTTCGTTGATCAACAAAACCCTCAACACTCCACGCGGAACCACATCCGTGATGCGGCGACCTTCAAAGGCACGCGATTGAACCCCGCGTTTCTTCAGTCGTTCATACGCTTTGTCAATGAATTCGTCCTGAACCTTAAGGCCCTGCTCGACCACCGCCGCTGTTTCGATCTCCGCCGAATAAGGCGTGTAAACGGCTTCGATGACTTCGGCATCGCCGCCGAATCGCCGCCCTTCATTTGAGACAGGATATTTTATCGCCAGGACCCGTGCCCCAGCCGGCGCAGCACACTCGAACTCGGAGTTAATGCCATTCTCACGCCGTAACGTTAAGACGTAGCCCGGCGTCAGTGTCTCAAAGCCTTTATTAAAACCTTTATTGTCGCGTTTCAATCCCCGGACAAGGTGAAAGCGGCCTTCGCCATCAAGCAGCGCCAGCGCCACCTCACGTCCAGTAATGCCGATCACACTAACATCCTGGTAGCGCCGCCGCGACACCCTCACGCGCCGCGTTCCGACGACTCCCTTCTCTAGAGCCACCCGCTCCGTTGATAACAACGCACGTGCTTCCGCCAGCTTCGAGAGGATCACCTCACTGGCTGATTCCAACCGACGCTCCCGGCTCGTACCCGGTACGCCAACCATTCCGATAGCCAGAATTATTATGAGGGTTCTTACTACCCAGACCATTTTCCAAAACTCCTTCAACGCCTTAAAGGACCGGATCAGCATTATCTCACCAAGGCCGCGTCGTGCCAAATGGCCTACCTCTGAACAGCCCTCTACTCAGGCCAGCTTCTCAGACAGAAAACCGACCACTCGCCGCCAGGCATCTTCCGCTGCCTCACGGTTGTAGACCTCCGGGCGTGTGTCGTTAAAAAAGGCGTGATTGGCTCCGGGGTAGATCACAACCTCCCCCTCTTTGCCGTAACGCTGCATAGCCTCTCGCAGTCTCTCCATTTTATCGACGGTGATCCACTGATCGAGTTCGGCCCCTATAAACAAAACCGGCGCGCTCAACTGCTTCAGCACATCGTCCGCCGGCACGTCGCCGTAGAAAGGCGCTGACGCACGAATCGCTTGACTATGACAGGCCAACAGCAACGCAAAACTTCCTCCCATACAGAACCCCGTAACCCCAATCCTGTCGCTGCGAACTCCCGGCTGGTTCTTCAAGAAGGAGACGGCAGCATCCAGCGTAGCAAGCGCCTGCTGCTGATCGAGCCCCTGCATCAAGCGACCGGCTTCTTCCGCATCTTTCGCTACCTTACTATTGTAAAGATCGGGCGCAAGCACCACGAACCCGGCGCTGACGAATCGGTCGGCGATCCCACGTATATGGTCGGTAAGCCCCCACCACTCATGCACAAGAATTAAGCCCGGAGACTGAGTCCCTTCTTCGACGCCAGCCAGATAACCCCTCATTTGATTATCGCCCACCCTCAATTCCACTAGCTTCCCTTCACCGCTCATCCTTTTCTACCTCCAATCATTCTCTAACTATTTTCTTTATGATCAAGAAAAATAGAAACGTTATCAGACTCAAGGTTGACTTTGCGCCGGTCACAGGAATCGACGGCCTGCGGTGAGGCCGCGCGTCAGAGCGCCGCTCTTGACTGTAAACGCCTCCAGTCCTCAAGGCTGGACATTCGCATAAAGATGTTGGTCTGCCGTTCATCACCAATCGTACTGACCGGGCGCGCGGCATAATTGTGGCCCGGGTACAAAAGAGTCGCGGCTGGCAGCCTACCCAACACCTGGGTCAATGAGTAATAGAGTTGCTCACTATCGCCGCCAGGAAGGTCTACGCGGCCACACCCGCCGATAAACAGAGTGTCCCCGGAAACCAGAGACGAATCGACCAGAAAACATTGGCTGCCGGGCGTGTGCCCCGGCGTGTGAAGAAACGTGATGGCCGCGCCGCCAACCTGTAGCCGCTCACCGCCGCGCACCTTGACCATATCATTGTCCGACAGCCCTGTGATCAGCTTCACCCCTGCGACCTCTTCCTCGTTGACGTAGACCTTCACCGGACGCCGTTCCTGTAATTGGCTGATGCCGTCTATGTGCAACCCAAGCAAGTCGCCGCCAATATGGTCAGGGTGATAATGCGTCGCCAGCGCTCCCTTCAACGATAACTCCAAGCGCTCAATCTCATTCAGGATTCCCTCGATGTCCCAGGCAGGGTCAATCACAACGCACTCGCGCGTCTCGTCGTCGCCGATCAAATAAACGAAGTTCGCCATCTGCCCGGCGAAGCGATCCGCCCGCGCGAAATCGCGTCCGGCCAACAACTGCTTAACGAAAATCCCCATCGCTGACTTCCCTTCTTTGGCTGCGCCCAACCCAGCCGGCCTCGCTGCTTGAAAAATAGCTGACGGCTGAGGTAAAACTCTAGCCTATGAATTGCTTCAGAGCCAGAACCGAACGCTACGGCCTTCTCTGCCTTCTTCTGCTACTGGTCGCGCTCATCAGCGCTTGCAGTTCCAGGCAAGAGAGGGCGCGCAAAGCCGTCGAAGAAAATCTCAAAAACAACGGCGTCCGCGAATTGATTGTCGATTACTTCCACCCTGCCAATAGTATGCCCGACAAAGCCTACATCGCTGTGACTGTCACCTACAACCAGGGGACTTCCAGCGGCGAGTTTCAAAAAGAGTACCTGGGCTACATCCTCAAGCAGGATGGCCAGAATTGGCAGGTTGAAAAAAACACTTTCTACACCAAAGACAAAGACAGGGCCGAGAGCGCGCTGGCCGGCGGGAAGTGAGGCTCGCGCTGCTCGCCCGCGCCTTCCGCTTCAGCAAGATCACCCATCGACAAGAGCCGCATCAACCTGAGCAGACAGGGTCATTTCTCTCGCTTCCGGTAGCCGCTGGTCGCCTCGCCATACTGCGTGCGATACCAATCGATCTCATCGCTGAAGCCGGCCTCGCCGCGCTCGAACAGGCGTGCGCCGATGCCCGTGCCGTAATATCCGCCGGGCGGTAACGGGCCGTACATTTCCTGACTTGCATCCGATGGCTTCGGCTTCTCTTTGCGATAAGGCCGTTCGTAGCCGCCGCCTATGCCGAAGCCCTTCGCCCGCGCCGACAGATTACGCGACGGGTGGCGGGATTGAAAGGCTGCGCCGCCACGAACCTCTTCACTGCTCCCGCCCGGCTCGTTGATGGCGTTAATGTCACGCGCGTAGCCGCTCTTTTCCACCCACTTGCCCGCCTCGCCATGCGAACTGCCGATGCGGGCCGATTTGTCGCTGGCCGTCTCTTTGATCACATCGCCTTCGGCCTTCAACGTTTCACTCTTCTCGTCTACTTCAGCCATTCACCTGCATCCTTCCCATATGATTTAACCCGATGCCCTATTCTACAGCGAAGACGCCCTGACCTGCACGTTCTCTTCATCATCCATGAGATCGCTATCGTCATCGCGCAAGTGACCGCCATAGCCGTATTGCCGCAGCCGGCGATATAACGTCCGCCGATCTATACCGAGAATCTGCGCCGTCCGTATCTGATGGCCCCCCATCTTTTCGAGTATCTTGATGATGTACCGGCGCTCGACTTCGGCCAGGGGCACGTTGTCAAGCACAGCCTCTTCGACGATGTCGCGTTCCGGCGCAGTCACACTCGCCGGCAGATCGTCCATCGTCAGGATGTCGCCATTTCCCATAGTCAAGGCGTGCTCGACCGCGTTCTCAAGCTCGCGCACGTTGCCGGGCCAGGAATGGGTCATCAACACGCGCATCGCTTCGCTCGAAAAACGGCGGCCCGGTTCGCCGTGCTGTTGCGCGAATTTCTGTAAGAAATGATTCACCAGCAGCGGAATGTCTTCGCGCCGATCTTTGAGGTCAGGCAGCCGCACAGGCACCACGCTCAGGCGATAGAAGAGGTCCTGGCGAAACTCGCCGCGCCTGACCGCTTCTTCAAGGTCGAGGTTGCTGGCCGAAACCAGGCGGATATCTATGGTAATGTTCTCGCGCCCGCCGACGCGCCGCACCACACGCTCCTGCAAGACGCGCAGCAGCTTCACCTGTAGGTTCGATGACAGCGTGTTGATCTCGTCGAGGAAGACTGTGCCGCCCTGTGCCTCTTCGAGCAGACCCCGCCGCGTCTCGTGTGCGCCGGTGAAGGCCCCTTTCTGGTGGCCGAAGAGTTCCGATTCGAGCAACGTCTCAGGAATGGCCGAGCAATTGATCGGCATAAAGGGCGCGTCGCGCCGGTCCGAGTTATAGTGAATCGCCCGCGCCACCAGTTCCTTGCCTGTGCCGGTCGAACCAATGATGAGCGCCGAGGCGTCGCGCCGCGCCGCAATGCGACGAATCACCTCGAACAATTGCATCATCGGCTTGCTGCGCCCGACGATGTTCGAGAAGTTGTAGCGGTCGCGCACCTCTGCCCGCAACTCGCGCACTTCGCGGCGCAGGCTGCGCCGTTCGAGCGCCTTCTCGACCGTGATCGCCAGTTCGTCAAGCTGAAAGGGCTTGCCGATGTAATCCTCCGCCCCGAGCTTCATCGCTTCGACCGCCGACGAGATCGAGCTGAAGGCTGTCATGATGATGACGGCAACATCCTGCCACTCCAGCCGCAGCCGCGCCAGCAGCTCAAGCCCGCTCATGCCCGGCAGCTTGATGTCTGTAATCACCAGCGCAAAATCTTCTTCTTCCAGGCGCGCAATGGCATCTTCGCCATTCTGCACCGCCGCGACCTTGTAGCCTTTGTCGCCGAAAAAGGACATCAGCAGATCACACATCTGCGCTTCGTCTTCGACGATGAGTATCTTCTGTTTCATATCGCTCTGCCATTAAGCCGTGCGGCCTGATACCAGGCCACCGGCTCCCTTTGGAAGATAGACCACTAAAGCGACGCCGCGACCATCAACCGGCAACGCCGCCACCTTCGCACCGTAATCATCGAGTATCTCTTTAGCCAGCGCCAGCCCCATGTCTTCAGCCCCCCAGCGACGCTCAACCGACAGGAAGCCCGCGAAAGACTCCGCGTAATTCTGGCTGCGCCCTTCACGATCAACGCCCAATAATTGCACGCCTATGAAGCCGGGCATCTCTGCCGGCTGCTCGATGATCAATTCGAGTTGTCCCCCTGCGCCGAGCCGCCTCCCGGCATTCAACAAAAGATTGAAGAATGCCTGGCGCAAGCGCGGGCCATCGCCGTAGATTACCGGCGGCGCGCTCTTGCAATCGAGCACCACACGGACGCTGGCCTTCCGCAGATGACTGCCCATCAGGTCAAGCGAATCGCCGAGAAAGCCTTTCAGTTCGATGGCATCGACGCGTCCCTGCGAAGGCCGCGCCAGGTCGAGCATAATACGTATGTACTCGGCGACCCGCCGCGTCTGTTCTAATATGGCCATCAACTCCTTATGACCCGTCTCCTCCGGCTTCGTCCGCATCAACAGGTATTCAGCATACCCCGAAATGATATTGAGAGGTGTCCCCACATCGTGGGCTATGCCCGACATCATTTGCCCGAGAGTGGCAAAATGCTCAACTTTCAACAAAGCATCCTGCGAAAGCGCTTCAGGGCGGCTGACGACTCTGGCAAAGGCCAACAGTCCGCCGGCCTCGCCCTTCAGCGGCACAATGGTGACGACGCGCCCGTCCTTAGCGTTGTGGACTTGCGTAGGCTTTCCGCCCTCTAGCGCCTCGTCGTGAGGGCAAGCGCCTTGCGGAAAGAGTTCTCCACAACGCCGCCCCAGCCAGGCGTCCGCCGTGCCTCCCAACGATTCAAGCAGGCGCGGATTAATGTAGAGAGTCTGGCCATCCTCGGCGTGAATTGAAACCTCTTCGTCGAGAAAGTCGAGCAAGTTCAGCCAGGGTGCTATTCGTTGATTGGTTAAATCCATCAGCGCTTCCTGTTACAACCGTTGCCGGGGACAAGTCATTACCAAACGTCCTCTCCATAGGCCAGACTGAGCACGTCGCCAGCCCGGATCATCGCCTGCTTTGTTGAATCAGGTAGAAGACCTTTTGGTCTCAGAGCAAAGGGCATACCACCTGCCGACCTGGATTTTAGTGTACAACAAGAGTCATTTTAAGCCGCCGCACGTTAACCTGCAACAATCCTGCGACAGACCTGTCCCAGGTTATCCCATTCAGCCTGAGCCTGACCGGCACTCTCGTCGTCTCGTTCTAGAGGTTCCGCTCAAAAAAATAGCAAAGGCAGCCAATTCAGCAAACCCGGCTCGCAGCACTGTCTCATCGGACTTAGAATCTGTAGAGATTGAATCTCCCGTATCCTTCAACTCATCGGCGCGCAGGCTTATAAAAAAAGAGCAGGAAGGGATATCCCTTCCTGCTCTGATTCGCTCTCGTTATCTCTCAGCGCGAACGCCTGACTTACTTCTTGGAGATATTGCACGGACGCCGTATGGATGGCGTAGGGCTTTGGCCGCCCCTCTCACTCGGTGAGACCGTCGAAGTAACCGTCGCCGCCGAAGCAGTGCTAACGTTCTGCACCGCACTGCCAAGGCGTCGGGCCACAAGCAGCTCCCCGGGTTCGGCGATCTGCTCGGCTGCCGCATCCAGGCCATACGAATTGATCGCCACGACGCTGTCGCGCGAAGCTGAATAATCGATGCGCCCGGTGCGCGAACCGATTTGCGTGAGTACAGACAGCCCTAACGATTCCGTCGCGTCAGTGGTACTCAAGGCCAGCACTTTGCCCGACCGTGTGGCCAGCATCCACTGCGAATCCTGTCCGTCAATCAGAGGGGTCAGTCCGTCCTCGCCACGGAAATCGTCTGAGAAGACCTTGCTGGCCAGCACCTTGTTCATGCCCTTGTTGAATCGCGCTATCGCGAGCGCCGGCGGCTCGACCGAGTTAAACAGGCTCAGCGTGCGAATGACGCTGCCTCCCTTGCCTGGACGACCGTTCGCAGGCTTTCTGATCTGCGCCGTGTAGCCCTGCCTGACGATGCCCGCCATCCGCTTAGATATATCCAACTTTAGAATGCGCGGGCCGCCTTCGCTACCAGTGGCCATGGCGTCGAATTGCACCAGACGCTTGAGCGAGGCGGCGCGTTCTGTGCTGTTCAAGTCCACCTGAAAGAGACTGCCGTCGCTGGTTGCGACCAGCGCAGGCCGTATAAAATTGTTGTTGACCGTAATCGGGGCCAGGACTTCGATGGAGCTACCGGCGGTGATGTAAACGCCCTCAGGAAAATCTTCTGGGTACAGGCGCTTTTGTAATTGCATAGTGCCATCGCCAGAGAGATCATAAAAGGAAAGCTCCGTGTGATTCTTTACGGTCTCTTTTTCCTGCACCTGCTGGTTCCAGTACACCGACAGGGTGCGAGTCGCTTCATCAACATCAAGGTAGGCGATTCGAGCGCCGGCATCATAAGCCTCTGCCTTCACCAGATCAACGCGGTAGAGGTAGCCGTGATTTACATTGTAGGTGAAAACCGATGCGCCGTTGGTAAAGAGCAGCAAGTCGCCACCGAAGACAAGCCGGAGATCATCGGGCGCGTCGGGCGTCGTCGCTTCTCCTACGCCGGCAATATCAAAGATCACTACATCATCGTCAAAGGTCGGCTTGCCATACACATCGAGATTGACGTGCATATAAGCAAGAGCCGCGATCTCCTTGACACCATCGTCGGTCTTTTCGTAGCGCGTGCCGCGCACATAAACGATGCTGGTCTTGTCGTCAAAAACGAGCTTGGTCGGATAATAGAGCCGCTTATGGTCCACCTGACTCTCGATGACATGAGATTGCAGCCCGTCGCTCGGCTTTTTCATGTCAACCAGATAGATACTATAATTGTCCAGCTCATCAACCGCCGCCGCTTCTGTCGGCATCTTCGAAGGCGCATAGGGCGCAACCATAATGTAGCGGTCATTCACAAACGCCGTGGTGTTGTTCGCGCCATCCGCCCCAACCAAGTCTACCGATGACACCTTCCACGGCTGGGCTGCCTGCGGCGAACTGCCAATCAACCCGCTAAGAAGCATCAACGCGATCAGCAGTATTCCCAGGCGGGCAGCGTTCCGAGTTTTGCCCCTTTTCATTGCGCTTTCCCTTTCACCCTCTGGGCCATCCCTCAGGATATGCCTCACGGTTTCATTATGGCTTAACGTGTGGGAGCCTACTTCATCCCTATCTTTTGAATGCGAACGGCTCGTGCCTGCCGACCCAGCCGCTTGTGATTTATAACCCAGTCCTGAGCTTCCAGCAGCTACACATCCGGCAATCTTAGGACAGCCCGATGATATGGCTAAACCTAGCCATAGTCAAGCAATTCTTTACCGCGCGCGCCTGCATGTCCAGTGCGTCAAACGCCTGGAATGACTGTGGACAACGGCTCACACGCGCTCCTCGCGCTGTATGCCGAGCTGCCCCATCTTGAGGCGCAAGCCGCGCCGCGACAAGCCCAGATCAATCGCCGTCCTCGACAGGTTATTGCGATTGCGCGACAGCGCCTCTGCGATCAGTTGCCGCTCAAGCGCCGCCGTCGCATCCTTGAGCTTGCCGCCGCCGTTCGGCATTAGTGGTTTCGGCCTGTGACCGTTCCCATTTGTCGAGTAAGCCGAATGGCTGGCCGCCGCGTAGTAACTGCGGTCGCCGTTCAGCGGCGAGCGGCCTCCTGCCATTGGCCTGCGCGGATGCACGACCTCTGGCGACAGGTCTTCAACCGATATGCGCGCCCCTTCATACGCGTACGCGACGACGCGCTCCATCTCGTTGCGTAATTGCCGCACATTGCCCGACCAGTCATAACCGATCAGCGCGTCTATCGCCTCTTGCGTCATAGTGATTCCCTGCTTGCCCGAACGCAACGAGAAGTGATCAAGGAAGTGCGCGGCTAATACGGGCACCTCTTCGCGCCGATCACGCAGCGGCGGCACGTGTATGCGAATGATGTTCAGGCGGTGGAACAGGTCTTCGCGGAAACGCCCTTCCTCGACCGCGCGCTCTAGGTCGGCATTGGTCGCCGCTATGACGCGCACATCAACGCGCAAAGGCTTGGTTTCTCCAATCGGCTGTATCTCGCCTTCCTGCAAAAACCGCATCAGCTTGGGCTGCACTTCCAACGACAGGTCGCCGATCTCATCCAGAAACAGAGTGCCGCCTTCCGCCGCCTTGACGATGCCAGGGTAATTTGTCGTCGCTCCGGTGAATGACCCGCGCCGGTGGCCGAATAACTGGCTGTCGATGATCTCTTTCGGCGTCGCCGTGCAGTTGAACGGCAGGAAGATGGCGCGCGCACGCGCCGACTGACCGTGGATGTGTCGCGCCACTAGCTCTTTGCCGGTCCCCGATTCGCCGGTAATCAACACCGTCACGTCGCTGGTGCGTATCTTATAAATCTTGTCGATAACGTCGAACATCGAAGCGCTGCCGATAATGAAACCCGGCATGATCGTCTGCACGCGCTGCTCAGCGTCGACGACCATCGAGCCGCGCGCCGCCGCCCGCAGCGAACACGTTTCCAAACCAAGCTCGGCCTGCTTCAACAGCGGCTGCAAGCGCGATGCGTCGAATGATTCGCCAACGCCAACATAAACCGCAATGGGCACACGCGTGTTCTCACAAATCCGAAATAGCAAGCCCTGCGCTTGACGCGCCACATCGTCGGCGTTTGCCATGTCCAGCCTGTCGCATAGGCGGTCTGCCTCGCTACGTGCAATTCCCTGCGTGGCCAGAGCTTCTAACTCGCCCGACTCTTCTATTCGGCAGATGATCACACATTCGACCGAAAAATTCTCGAAGATGACGGCGGCCAGTTCCTGCACCAGCAGTTCTCGCGTCGCCGAGGCCTCGATCAGCCGCTGCATTAACAACACGTCATTGACCGGCGAGACGCGGATGGCTTGCGGTTCGCCTTCGCCTTGTTCTAATGAAGCAAGCGCCTTGGCGGTCAAGTCTAGGTCGGGTTCGGCATCCATCTGCTCGAAGATCACTCGCGCTTGCGTCAGGTTCCCAAGGGCTCCTTTAAGGTCGCGTGCCTTCTTGAGTAAGAGGCCCATTTCATAGTAGCTCTTTGCCAGATCGTATGGAATTGCCGTCGTTGTAAAGATCGAGATGCTCTGGGCAATATGTTGCTTAGCCTCTGCGAGCCGCCCATTGGCGGATTCCAGCTGCCCGTAAAGACGCTGGATAAGGCCAGAAACAGGCAGGTACATCTCTTCCTTCAAGCGTCCCTGAGCCAGTTCAAGATACTCTTTGGCCTGCTCAAGCCCGCCCTGCGCAATATAGAACTCAGCCAGTCCAACCATAGCCAGGGTCAGGCCATAAAGGTCGCCGATAGAAGTGGACAACTGCAAGGTCTGACGCAGTGTCTTGAGCGCCGCCTCATACCTGCCGGCCCCTCTGTGGACAGCGGCTAGAGTTCGCAGGATGCCGCTCTCCAGCCACTTGTCGCTTGTTCCCGCAACGAAGGCAAGGCTCTTCTTTAAATGTTCTTCAGCCTGCACGTACTTGCCCTGTGCGCATAATATGTCGGCCATTGTGATGCGCGCCATTGCCTCTGGGCTGGGCTTCGCATACCTTTCGGCGATGTCTACAGCTTTCTCTAATATCCTCAGCGCCTCTTCCCATTGGCCGGATGACTTCAAGATGTCTCCGAGATTATTGCAGGCCAAGACGAGGTAATCCTTCTGCCCCCCCTTCTCCAGGTAGGTAATCGCGCGCTGTAAATAATTGATGGCTTCTTGTGTTTCGCCGGGATAGTCTCCACCGCCTGTCCCTATTGTGCCAATATCAAGGAGGATCATTCCGATCAGGTTGGTGTTGGTTGAGCCTTCGGCAAGTTCGAGCGCCTTGAGATAGTGCTGCCGCGCGCTGGAGAAAGCCCCTTCACTAAAATCCACCGTGCCGAGCCGTATGTAAACTTGCGCCAGCAACTCGCGGTCGAAGGAGGTCTTCTGATTAGCCGCTGCCACGAGGTGGTCGCGAGCAATGCGAAACTCATTAATCTCGATGTATGTCCGCCCCAACGCGCAATGCGCTTCGCTTGTGCCCAAGTCATCGCCGATTTCGATGAACAGGCGCTTGGCCTCGTTCAATTCGGCAATCGCCTTCGGGTAATTGCCCAGGAAGCTGTGCACCCAGCCGAGGCGAAGGCGCAGTCGTCCGCGCAGCCGCGTCGGCAAGCCGCCGGTCAATCGCTGGTCTTCGTACCGCTCGATGACTTTGTAAGCTTCATCATATTTACTCAGCTCTTCGAGCGCTTTGCTCAACAGCGAGCGGACGCGTGCCTCCTCCTCAACGCCCATCGGCCCGTCGGCCAGCGCCGCCTCAAAAGCCTCGACCGCCGCTTCATAACGGTATTCTCCAAGCGCTCGCTCGCCGCGCCCCGCAAGCGACTCGTAACGACCATTGAGCCGGATGCTCTCCGGCATCGTTGCCGCCATTGACGGTGCGGCCTCGCTCGCTGACGCCTCCTGACGCTTCAACAACTGCCGCACGGTGACATGGCTGATGCTTTCGACGACGCCGCGCTCCATCGCCGCCGTCGCCAGTTTTTGCGGCGTCCAGGCCTTGAAGGTATAGCCGAGGCTCGCCGGCGGTCGCGCCGCCAGGCGGATAATCTCTTCGACCTGCGAGGACGTAAAACGCGGGCGAGGGCCGCCCTGAGGGCCGCGCTTCTTGACCGCCAGACCCGCCACGCCAGCCTCGTTAAAGCGGCGTATCCATTTCTTCACGTTCGTCGGATGAACGCCGAGATGTTGACTGATCTCTGTGGCCGTCCGCCCTTGTGACGAAAGGAGAATCACCGAGGCGCGCATAGCCTCTTCGCGGCTCGTCGCCTGTTGGCTCGAAAGCAGCGACCCTCTCTCTTCATCATTTAGTGAACGGACGTAAAGCGGCTGGAACATAAAACGCCCTGATCTGGAAAGACCCCGACCGATTCGGAGCGCCATCTCGACTGAATTTTCACCTGCGGAGCGTGCCACCTGTCCTGCGGGTGTGGCTGTTATCCATTCAACATTTCTTCTCGTTACCCGTTTAACTCAGTGAGCGACCGAAAATATCAAAAAAACACGGTCCAGTCAACCACTATCTTCCCACTTATTTCAACTCGCTTGTATACATCGGTGTCGCTGCTGAAATTACCGTTTGCCCATTGGCGGACTGGCTTGATAGAATCGCCGTCAAGGACGAACCATTCACTTCCAGGGGGAGGGATTTGAAATGAACTATCTAAAACCGAACCGGCCACTTCAGAGGGCCGCTTTAGGATGGACGCTTGCTTTTGTTTTCGCAGCCATTATCGTGACTGCCGGCACGGTTCCGGTCGGCAGCCAAACCGCACAGGCCGCCTTCACCATCAACTTAGGAGACAATCCCAGTCCGGCCAATATCCGCGTTCTGGGCGCTAGTGCCAATGACCATCTCAGCGGCAACGGCACGCCAGACACCTTTTCCGTTTTTCCACGCGCTCACGCCCTTGCCACAGGCGATTTTAATCACGACGGCTTTCAGGATATCGTCATCGGCGCTCCCGATACGGATTTCACGCCGCAGGGTGGCGACCTGCGAGCAAACGCCGGCGCTGTATACGTCATCTTCGGTAAGCAGACCTTTCCAGCCGCCGCTATTTTGGATACCAATCTTGCCGCGACAGTTGCCAGCCAGCCCGACATTAGCATCTTTGGCGCGAATGCAAATGATGCCGTCGGCTTTGCCGTCGCCGCCGGTGATGTCAATGGTGATGGGGTTGATGACCTCATCATCGGCGCGCCGGGTTTCGATTCCAGCAAAGGGGCTGAATCACTTCGTGACGCGGGTGCAGTCTATGTCATTTACGGCGCGGCCAACCTGACCAGCCGGAGAATAGACCTGGCGACCGCCAACCCGGTCAATCTCCTGATTACCGGCGAAAATGCCAACGACCAGTTCGGCAGCGCTCTGGCGGTCGGCGAAGTCAATGGCGGCACAGACACGCAGGTTGATCTATTGGTCGGAGCGCCGAGCAGCAACGGCCCGTCGCCTTTAACTGCGCCGCGAGCTAATGGCGGCGCGGTATTTCTGTTTCAGGGGGGCACCGGCCTGGCCAATACCACAGCCACCACGCGACAGATCGATCTCGCCATCAGTCCGACACCGGCAACCGTGCGAGTATATGGACGGATCGGCAGCAAGTTCGGTGCGGCTGTGGCTATCGGCGACCTCAACGCCGGCGGCGCGGCAGACCTCATCGTCGGTGCGCCGCTAGCGGCGCGGCCCGACGCGGGCGGTGATGTGGTCGGCACGGGCGCAGTCTATGCGATCTTCGGCGGCTCGAACATCATTCCGGTCGCGCCCGCTACATCGCGCACGATTGATCTGGCACAGGCTGATCTGGCCACCCTGAGGACGGTGATTTATGGCGCTTCGACCGGCGATCACCTGGGCGCGTCTGTGGCTCTGGGCAATGTTCGCGGCGGCGGTGTCAATGACTTGATTATGGGCGCGCCTGATGCCGATGGGCCTGCCGATAGTCGCGCCGACGCCGGCGAAGTATACGTGCTGGCGGGCGGTGTCGAACTCAATCCGGCGACAGGTGTCACAGAGCGTCGAATTGACGTTTCGCTCGGCTCGATGAACCTGACCATCTACGGCGCAGCGACCGGCGACCACATCGGCGAAACCGTCGCCGTCGCCCGCATCAACACGCAAGGGAATACGGACGCGATTGCCGACGTGCTGATCGGTGCGCCGGGCACCGCCTCGCTAAAGGGGGCGGTCTATGTCTTCTACGGCGGTAGCAATCTCTTCTTCCGTGGCACCAGCGACCTTTTCCTCGGCCAGAACGACCTGACGATCAACGGCGAAGCCGCTGGCGACGAATTGGGATGGGCTATAGCCGCAGGTGATGTAGATAACAATCGCGGCGGCGACCTCTTACTCGGTGCGCCGTTCGCCGATGTCACTGACCGCACTGACGCCGGTAAGGTCTATGCCTTGTTGGCTGCTGCCGACACTGTGCCGCCGGTCAATCAACCGCCTGTCGTCGCAGTGACCAAACCCAACGGCGCGGAAACGGCTCTCGGCGGGCTGCCCTTTGAAATTACCTGGACGGCTTCAGACCCGAATGGCGACAACACGATTGACCATTTCGACATCTTCCTATCGACCGATGCCGGCGCGACCTTTAACACACGGATCAACACCGCCGGCCCCATCGCTGGAACCGCGCGCACCTTCACCTGGAATGTCCCGACGGGATTGAACACGACGACGGCGCGCATTCGCGTCATCGCCACTGACACGTCGGGAGCCACAGGCCAGGATGACAGCAATGCCAACTTCACAATCACCGACGCCGGCATCGGCGTCACCCTCGTCGCTCCCAATGGCGGCGAAGTGCTCAGGCCGGGCGCAGTCTTCACCATACGCTGGACGGTTCCCGATGCGCTGGCGGCGCAGGTCAGGGGCTTCGACCTCTTCCTTTCAACCGACAGCGGCGTGACCTTCAACACCCCGATCACACAGGTGAACCCGACGCAGCCGGCGCTGGCCGGCACAGTCCGCGAGTTCAACTGGACTGTCGGCAACTTCTGCACGATGCACGCCCGCGTGCTGGTCCGCGCCACCAGTGTGACCGGCGCGATCTCGACCGATATCAGCAACGCCGATTTCACCATCGCCAACCCTGGCCCGACGATTGATCTCAGCAACGAATCGGCTTTCATCGCGGATAACTTCATCGCCGTGTTCCGCACGACGACCATCAACAATCAGGAGGTAGTCTTCCAATCCGGCCTCACCGTCGAGGTTTCTACGAATGAGACCGGCACGACCTTCTTCTCGCCTTCCAAGCTGTCGATCAAGAAGAACGGCAGGAAGCTACAGATCAAGGGGACGATCAACGGCCAGGAGATAGGCACGTTCTGGCCTGACAACGCCATCCGCGTAGTCCGGTTCACCAACCCGACTTGCGGAACGACCGTCCTGCGCCTCAAGCGCGTCGGCAACTTCCTCGTCACCGCGCCGACCTTTGACGGCATGAGCCTACAGTCGGTTCCTTAAACCGGCGAACGATCTGAGCGGCAAATCAAGAGAGGCTAGAAACCGGGGATTACCTCCGGTTTCTAGCCTCTTTTCGCTGAACGGCTCAATATGGGCTTTTCAGACTGTTTCTTACTGCCGCGCCTCGTCGCTTGTCAGGGCTTTGAGGAATGCAACGAGGTCGCGTTGCTCGTCTTCGCTCAAATCCACCGGCTCAAGTTGCCAGTCGCGGAAGGCGTTGGCGTTGCCGCCTTTGACGTAAAACTTCACGACATCCTCAAGCGTCGCGGCGCTGCCGTCGTGAAAGTATGGCGCGGTCAACTCGACATTGCGGAGTGACGGCGTGCGAAACGCGCCGATGTCGAGCGTGTTGCCCGAGACTAGAAAGCGGCCAAGCAGATGCGAATCCTTCTGCTTGCCTAGCTCGACGAGCAGCGCCGGTTTGAAATCGCCTGCGACCTGCATTGCGCGCCGGCTCGCGGCGTCAAACCCGTTGGCGTTTGCCGCGACGCCGGTGTTGCGGTAGTTGCCGTCGCTCAGGAAAGGATACGCGCCGAAGCCCTGGTTGATTGTGTGGCAAACGTTACATCGGGCTTTGCCGCGAAACAGGATCATGCCGGCGCGGGCATTGCTGCTCATCGCGTTGGTATCGCCGGCCTGGTAGCGATCAAAGGGGGAGTTTCCCGCGACAAGCGTTCGCTCGTAAGCGGCAATAGACCTGACCATCCCATCCACGGTCATTGCGCCGCCGAAGACGCGCTCGAACTTCTTTTTGTAACTCTCATCACCGCCCACTCGCGCAATGATCTGCTCGTAGGTTTGACTGCCCATCTCATCGGGATTGACGAGCGGCAGGCGGGCCTGCGCTTCGAGCGATTCAGCCCGGCCATCCCAGAACTGGCCCGTGTTGAACATCGCGTTCAACAGCGTCGGCGAATTGCGAGTGCCCAGACGGCCTCCGATGCCTTCGGCGACGCGCTTGCCGTCAGTGAAGGCGCGCTCAGGCGCGTGACAGGTCGCGCAACTGACCGAGCCATCGACGGACAGCCGCTTATCAAAAAAGAGGTCGCGGCCCAGCGCGACTTTCTCTGCCGTCATCGGGTTGTCTTTCGGAACGAAGTAGGACCAGACATCGCGCGGGATGCCGAGCGGCAGCTTGAAGTCGAATGGTTGAACGTCCGCAGGGTTGTCGCCGGCTTTGACGAAGACCGGCGTGAGCAAAACAGCAAGGGAGAAGAGCGACGCGGCGACGCGGCGAAGGGGCGACGCGGCGATTCGGGAATGAGCCTTGGAAGCTGGTCGTTGAAGGGTTCGCCCCATCTCCGTGTCTCCGTGTCTCCGCGTCGCCGCGCCGCCTTTGCCGGGTTATTGTTCCGCTACGCCTTTCACGACAAAGGCGAGAGGGATTTCGCCTGAGGCCGTCTTAATCTTCGCAGCAAAGACAGTGTGATTATGCTCGTTCGTAGTGAGCGAAGGCGCAGCGGCGCTCGCGTCAGGCATCGCCATACTAAAGGCGGCTGGATGATTAGTGCCGGCAGCCTTCGCGCTCAGCTTTACCAGCTCCTCGAACTTGATTAAGGCATCGGGGTTCGTGTCAGCGGCAATCGGCACGAGCAGCAAAAAGTCCCGGATAGGCGAGATGCCCATGTGATTGCCATCGGTCGGATGGACGGCGTAACGCAGCGTATAAGAGCCGGCGGCGACGGATTGACCGCGAAAGTCATTCGTCGCTTTCGGAAAACGAATGACGCCAATCAGCGCGCCTTCCGGCAACGTCGTGTAGATTGCGCCCGACGCGTCGGTCTTGCCCGCCGGTACAGTCGCGCGAAACCAGATTTCACAAAACGTATTATCGCTGAGCGCGATTTTATAGCCGCTTTGCGCAAGCACTTTGCGCAAGGCTTCATTGCCACTGTCGAGCGGGCCGAGGCTCTCTACTTTTCCGGCTTGCGCGCCCAACGCGGCAAGCGAAACCAGCAAAGTCAACAACCCTGCGCCCAATCTTCTACGCCACATCAACTTTTCTCCTAAGTAATCCCTTCACTCAGCCGGACAGCACAACGTCACGGCAATAGGCGACTGCCTGCCCTTGTCGTGACGTTGTGTAATCCACATCTCTTAGCGCGAAAAGCTGCCGACGAAGGCGCTGCGCTTGCCGTGAACGGTCCAGCGCACGCCGAGGCTCGGCCCCTGGTACTGATCCAGTTCGGCCACCGCCGGCATCGCGTGGTTCATCGTCACTAGCGGCTGGTAATAGACCTCTTCATTGCCGCAGAGGTGATCTTTCTTGCCGATCATCCGCGTCTCGATGCCGGCAATGTCGCCCGCGCGCAGCAGCGTCTTATCATAGTGGCCGCCATCGTTGCTGACCTGCATTTCGATGGGCGCGACCTGGACGTTCACCACGTTCTTCAACAGCTCGCCGGCCATCGATTGAGCCATCTCAACGAGCGCCTTCTGCTGCGCGGCGCTGGCCTTCTGATCAACGATGACGACAGCCTTAGCCGGATACGGATCGTTGTATTGATCGCCCAGCGTCGCGGCGGCTTTGATGACGCCGACGACGCTCAAGCCATCGAGCGTGACGCCGTTCCATTCGCCCTGACGAACGCGCCAGGCAAGGATCGCTTGATCGCCGGCCAGGTTGACTTCGCCGTTAGCAACGCACGGCCCCGTCCACACGTCGGCGCTGCGCGTTTCGATATAATCGCCGCTGACGTGCTGAGCGTTGCCAGTTGCCGCGAGCGCCAACACGGCAACGATAACCGCAGTGAGAGCAAAGAATCTACGCATAACTTCCACTCCTCTTGAGACTGATGAGATAAACGCCTGCTATTGACTGTATCGCCGCCACCGGCGACGGTCAAGAACGGACAGATGACAGGAAGCAGGGAGCAGGAGGCAGGAAGCAGCAAGTAGGAGGTAGCAAGCAGGAGGCAGTCGGTCGTGTAGGTCTAAGCTCCGTTAGGAGCGCGATGTTTATAGTTACCGATACAATGGATGATACAAGCTCCGTCAGGAGCGGGATGTAGACATTGCGCCCCTACGGGGCTTCGTCACATCCTTCAGCTATATCTATAAACATCGCGCTCCTGACGGAGCTTGAAGATTAAACCGCCTGCGTTACTATAAACATCGCGCTCCTGACGGAGCTTGGGGAACTATCAACTCACAACTATCAACTTTCAACTATCAACTGACCACTGGCCACTGGCCACCAACTATCAACTGACCACTGGCCACTGACTACTGGCCACTGATCACTGCCTCCTGCCTCTTGCTTCCTGCCTCCTGCTCCCTGCCTCCTGTTATTTACATACTTCTACACTCGCCCTGTTCCGTAGCAGGCGCGGTCGCCGGAGATGCAACTGATCGGCTCGGCCAGCTTGCCATCGGGGCCGATGCAGGTCTGCGTGTAGACGCACCAGAAGTGACCGTCGCTAGCCTTCGGCACTGACGGGTCGTGCTCGACTTGTATGAACATCCCCTTCCATCGCAAACACGGGCACAGGTCGGGGTGATGAATGTTGAAGCGTTCGGCTTCGGTAATCATCTGGCACCTCCTCGCGCCGCGTCGAGAATCGCGCGCTTAACCGCGACTCGCGCGAGCTGAATTTTGTAGCCGTTACCACTAAGCGCCTTCGCCCGGCTGACCGCCGCGTCGCCCGCGGCTTGCGCCGTCTCTTCGCTGATCGTCTTGCCGACGATTGCCGCCTCGGCTTCCGGCGAGCGCCACGGCGTCGGCGCGACGTGGCCCAACGCGATGCGAGCCGCGCTCACTTTGTCGCCGCTCATCTTCAACGCGACCGACGCCGTAGCGAGCGGCCAGTCGAGCGCTTCTTTCTGGCGCACTTCGTACGTCGCCGCCTTCACGCCCGCAGCCTGCGGCAACAGGATGAGCGTGACAATCTCGTTCGGCTTCAGGTCGTGCTCGCGCTCGCCTTCGGCTTTGGGCGTGATGAAGAACTGCTCGGCTGCTGCTTCACGCGCCCCCTTTGGCCCGAAGACGACGAGCCTGGCGTCGTAAGCGATCAAGGCCGGCGCGAGGCTCGACGGGCTGACGAAGTAAGCCGGGCCGTTGTTGCCGAAGATCGCGTGATAACGGTTATCGCCCGTTGGTATGAGCGGCTCGCCGTTGCCATCCTTTGCGAACAGCCCGTAGCCGGCGCGGTAATACCAACAGCGCGGGCGCTGAAGCAGGTCGCCGGCAACCGTACCCATCGCTCGCATCTGCGGGCTGGTGATGCCTTCGGCGGCCTGCACCAAGGCGCGATAGCCGCTCGCCTGCGCATCATCAATCAACTCTTGAATGGTGGTGAGCGCGCCGATGGCGACAACCTTATCGGGCTTCGAGCGCAGCGGTTGCTGAAGGCGAATGCCGTTCAGCTCTTTGATCTCTTTGATGTTGACGAGTCGTTTCGGATGAACAACATCATCCTTCATCAACGAGATCAAATCAGTTCCGCCGGCAAGAACTGCGGCGTCTTCCCAAGCATTGCCGAGCAACGCGATGGCCTGCTCTTTCGTCGTTGCGCTGGCGTATTCAAATGCTCGCATCTTTACGGCCTCCTTTCTGTTCCAGCGCGGCTAGAACTTTGTCGGGCGTCAGCGGCAAGGTCGGCACGCGCACGCCGATGGCGTTAGCAACGGCGTTCGAGATGGCCGCGCCCGGCGAAATCACCGGCGGCTCGCCTAACCCGATGACGCCGCGTTCGTCGTAGCCCTTGCCGGTCATCATATGAACCTTGAAGTCGCCGATGTCGCCAATCCCTGCCAGCTTATAAAACTCCATGTTGGGGTTGAGCATTCGACCGAGCTTCTGATCCATGATCTTCTCTTCGTAGAGCGCGTAGCAGACGCCCATAATCAGAGCGCCATAGACCTGGCTCTCGGCGGTCTTCATATCGATGATCAATCCACAATCCTGCACAGCGACCATTCGGTTCATTCGGACGATGCCCGTTTCAATGTCCACCGAAACGTCGGCCATCTGCACGCCGCCGACGCCTTGATTGATGAGGCTGCCGGGGCCGGGGTTCTTGCCGCGCACCGTCAGCGGCATTCCGCCGAGCTTTTGACAGGCTTGCTGCCAGGTCAGGCTGCGGCTGGGCTGGCCTTTGACTTGAACTTTGCCGCCGACGGCTTCCAGTTCTTCAGGCTTTGCGTTGAGTGAAGGCGCGACCTTCGCAAACAGCGCGTCGAGCGCATCGAGCGATGCGCGCCGCGCCGAGGCCGAGACGCCGCCGATGGTCGTCGAGCCGCCCGAGCCGCCCGATACAGGATAGCGGCTGTCACCGATCATCACCTTGACGGCTTCGAGCGGCAGGCCGAGCGAATCGGCAACGACGATCATCAACGTCGTGCGCGTGCCTGTGCCGAGGTCTTGCGTGCCCATCTTCATCTCGACAGAGCCGTCTGTGTTGATGGTCAGGTCGCAATCGCTCGGATGACCGAGGCCGCCCCACGTGTGTAATGAAAGTCCCAATCCGCGCTTGATCGGCCCGGCGGTCTTGTCGCCGCGCTCGTGCCAGTTCTGCTTCCAACCGATCAGGTCAGCCGCGATGCCGAACTCTTCGCGGTAGACCGAGGCACGCGCGCCGACCAGATCGAGGTTCTTCAAGAAGAATTCGAGCGAGTCCATCTTGAGCGCCGCCGCCGCGTCATCGAGCGCAGTCATCGTGATAGCGCAGCCCTGCGGGTGGCCGGGCGCGCGCCACGCGCGGGCGCTGCCGATGTGATTGACGAGAGCGGTGTGCTGCTTGCGCTGATTCGGCACGTTGAAGATGTAAGGCAATGGCGGCGATCCGCCGCTGCCCATACCGCCGGTCGCCCACGATTCCGAATTCCAGCCGGTGATCGTGCCGTCCTTCTTCAACGCGACTTTGATTTTTGCATAAGCCGAAGGCCGCGCGCCGGCCAGCATCAACTCGGCGTCGCGTTCATTAAACATCTTCACCGGCTTGCCGGCCTTCTTAGACAAACGGGCAGCGGTGATGTCCCACTCGTCCGGGCTGAACTTGCTGCCGAAGCCGCCGCCAATGTGATCTTGAATACAACGAACATTGGCCGCAGGAATTTCTAGTGGCCGAGCAATCTGCGCCGGTGCGCCGCTGACGGCTTGCGTCGAAAGGTGAGCCAGCACGCTCTGCTCGCCTTCCCATTCCATCACCGAGCCGTGCGGCTCAAGGCAGCAGTGCGTAATCACCGGCAATCCGTAAAAGCCTTCGACCGTCAGTTCGGCTTCGGCGAATGCCTTATCGGGGTCGCCGGTCACTTGCGCGGCTGAAGGGCGCGCGTTATCGCCTGCGCGCTTCAGGTCTTTGTCATCGACCAGATGCGGCAGCACTTCATAGACGACCTTGACGGCGCGGGCGGCGTCTTCGGCAGTCGCTTCATCAACAGCGGCGACAGCGGCAACCGATGCGCCGGCCCAGAACAATTCCGTGCCTGGCTCCTGAACGATATGCACGGCCTTGACTCCAGGCATACGTTCGGCGGCGCTGGTGTCCATGCTGACAATCTTAGCGTGAGCGTGCGGACAGCGGACGATCTTGCCAAAGAGCATGCCGGGCCGGTTGATGTCGTAAGAATACTTGGCGCGGCCAGACACTTTCTGCGGGCCGTCCACGCGCGAGATGCGTTTGCCGATCAAGGTGCGCTTGTCGGCGTCGGGCCATTTGTACTCAGCCATTGCGTCGCCCTCCTTTCTGCTGATTGGCCGCCTGCAAGACGGCGGCGCGGACGCCGATGTAGGTTCCGCAGCGGCAGAGATTGCCGCCCAGCCCTTTCTGCACCTGTTCGGGCGTCGGGTTGGGGTGCTTGTCGAGGAAGGCTTTGCAAGCGACCACGAAGCCGGGCGTGCAGAAGCCGCATTGCTGCGCGTCGTTGTCAATAAAGGCTTGCTGGATGGGATGCAGCTTGTCGCCTTGCATCAAGCCTTCGGCGGTCGTGATGGCTCTACCTTGCGCTTCGATAGCAAGCACGGTGCAGGAATACGCCGGCTTGCCATCTATGATGACCGTGCAAGCGCCGCAGGTGGCGCGGTCACAAACGCGCTTCGGGCCGGTCACGTCCACTTCGTTGCGCAGCGCGTCGAGCAGGGTAACGCGCGGCTCGACTTCGGCCTTCATCGCCTTGCCATTGACAGTCAGGGTGATGGGAACTTTGCCGGGTCCGAAGACCTTAACGTCAGCGCCGGCGGCGCGCACAACACGCGGGCCGAGCACCAGCGGAACCGTCAAAGAGATGCCCGACACCTTCAGGAAATTTCGCCGCGAGATGCCATCCTTCTCGCCGGTCTTGTCATCATCATCACGCATCATTGCCTCCCTGATAGAGCGGCCCGCGACTCACTGCTCGGTCGCGGGCGTTTCTCGAAATTCCATTTCATTGCGACAACACGGGCAGAGGCCGGGAGCGTACGCCCGTATGTTGCAGAGTTCGCAAAAATAGTAGAGGTCGTAGAGCTTGCCTTCGCGGATCGATTGTACGCGAATTAGTTCGAGTTGATTCTTAGCCGTCAACTGCGCCGTGATCTGCAACTCGCGCTGGCGCACACGCAAGTCTGTGAAGATTGCCGCGCTCGCGTCGGTCGCTGAAAAGTCGTGGCGCTTACTATTCTTGTCCAGGAACGCATAGCGCACGCCCGGCTCATTACATCTCAACACGCTGTCGAGTGGCGTGCCGGCGGCATCAATACAGACGACGTGACCGCGCAGCACCATCAACGTCGAAGGGCCGGCGGTCTCGGCTTGCTGCGCGCCTGCCACCATCAAGAGTGGCATCGGCGCGATAAAGGCCATCAGCAGTGAAAGGATGAGCAGGTTCATTCGCAGCGTCTCGTCCGTCAATGACCAGCTTGCTTTAAGCGGTGGTCGCTCGGTGATCCGGCGTCAGGAAAGCTGCTCGCTGGAATGCGAATCAAGGCATAGATGCTTTCCTGATTTATGCGCCGGGCCGCAGCGCTGGCTACGTTATCACACACGCCGACTGGCGGGCAATGAGCGCACCGTCATCAGGCATTGCTGCGCCTGTGTCATTGCAACTTTTTACAAACGGAGCAGAAGAATTGAGGCACAACGTGGAAGGCGGGGCGGCAAACAACTGGCGTAGCTCGACTCGCAAATGAGCTACGCCTGATGAGCAATGAAGCGGCCTGGCTCACGCCTCTTGCGAAGAGTTGATGGCGCTGCTTTCGTCCTGCGCCGTGGTTTCGACGGTTTGCACATTGGCGACGGTCGCGCCGACCGCGATGTCGCCGGCGATGATCTCGGAGATGAAGCCCAGCTCCAACGCTTCGTCGGCGTTGAAGTAATGATCGGCCATATCCGTGAAGAACATCTGCCGCGCCTGTTCCGCCGTCAGCCTGGTGTCGCGCGTGTAGATGCGCAAGAGCTGCCTGACCGTGCGCTCAAGCTGGTCAACGCGGTCTTTGAGAAATGCGCGCGGGCCGTCGCTCTTCCACGAGATGTCGTGCGACATAAACTCCGTGTTGGGATAGCTGGCGCGATGCTCACGGTCTGCCGCCAGCAAGATCGTTAGGGCCGACGAATGGATTTTGCCGAGTCCGATCAGGTGAATGACGCAAGGCGCAGCGCGCAGCACGTCATAGATGGCTAAGGCGTCCGTCACCGAGCCGCCGCAAGAGTTGATATAAATCGTCACCGGCTCGCTCGACAGCTCGAACAATTCGTGAAGCTGCGCGATGAACTTCTCCGCCCGTTCATTGTTGATTTCGCCGAATAGATAAACTTTTCGCATAAACACACCAAAGACTGTGGGGTCTTTGCTCCTTCCGTATGACTTGCGATTCCTGCACCCGATGATCGGGACAGAACAGTCATTACAACCTGATTGCTTATTGAGGCGTTCCGTCCATTTCCGGCTGCGGGGCCAACCGTGCCGGTTCCAGTGCAGGCGCTTGCATCATAATCGAGAGCGCCCCGACATTCAATTGGATTCTTTTATGAGCGCTTATTATGTAGCCTCGCCGAAGAGTCGAATGAAGCAAGTCAAGGCGACACACAGGCCGGCAAATTTCGCCGGCATCTATTGCGTTTTTATTATCTAGTAGCATCCGCTTGCAAGCTATGTTATTGTACGTTGGAACGCCTTAAAGGACGCTCGGTCCTAGCCCCCGAACGATAATCCAGACGAGTTGCAGTAAGCACCTCCGGCACATCGCCAGGGGATTTGCCGACCAGCAAGGCGTTCGGCGCAACGACCTGATCGAAGCCACGGACGGACATTTCTAACCAGGATGGTTTGCAGAGTTATGAGATCACGCCGCCTTTCATTTCGCGTCCTTTTCGCACTTCTCACAATCACGCTGACCTTTTCCCTCGTCACTCCTGCGCTGGCTAAGCGCGGGGGCAAGGCGTCTCGTCACGCCGGCGCGTCAAAGAAGGCCGGCAAAGCGTCATCTCGCAACGCGAGGGCCGAACGTCGCGGCGGCAGATCGAGTCGCGTCTCGGCTAAAGCCGGTCGTGGACGACACGGACGCGAGATCGCGCGCGGGCGCGGTCGCTATCGCGGCTCTCGCTGGACGCGACGCAATGCCAACGCCGTCACACCCGGCATCGGCGGTCACAACGCACGCGTTCATAATTTCTTGACTGAGGAATGGACGCGAGAGCAAGCGACGCCGCTTATGCCGCCGAGCGCAAGCTTATCGGCTACGCCGTCGATGACCGCCACCGGCCCTGCGACCAACAAGCCCGTTGTGATGGGCACGCCCGTGCCGGTCGCTGCGCCCGACGCCGCCAAGCCGAATCAACTCAATCAGGCGCTCGGCACTCCGTCCTCGCCACTCGCTAATCAGGTTCCCGGCGAAGCGCAGCCGCAGCCGCCGATGAATCCGCTCGTACAGGCATTCGCCGATAGCCTCGCCGCGCGCGGGTTCAGCGCAGACAATCAGGGCTTCATCGTCGCCACGCTTTCGGGCGAAGTGCTGGCCGAACACAACGCCGACCGTCTTTTCAACCCGGCTTCGGTCACTAAAGTGGCTACGTCGTTGACAGCCATTTCGCGGCTCGGCCCGGACTTCAAATTCCGCACCTCGCTCTACACGGACGGCGCGCTCGATCCTTCGACAGGCATCCTGCACGGCTCGCTCTATGTGATTGGCAGCGGCGACCCGGCCTTCTTTTACGAGAACGCGATGATGATCGCCGACAAGCTCAACCGCGCCGGCGTTCACGAAGTGGACGGCAATCTCTACGTCCTCGGCCTCTTCTACTTCAACTTCTCAACCTCGCTCGATGCGTCGGCGAAGGGATTGCGCAGCGTGCTCTGCTCGGATACGTGGACGGCAGCGGCCAGGAATGCTTATCCGCGCTTCCAGGCAATGCGCGCCACCGAAGGCAACCCGCTGCCCGCCGGCCAGATTGCTGCGCCGCCTTCGTTGAAGATCACCGGCCAGACGATCACCAGCCCGACCGTAAACACCGGCTCGCTCAAGCCGCTTGCGGTTCACACGTCGCTGCCGTTGCTGCGCGTGCTGAAAGGCTTGAATGATTTCTCGAACAATTGGATGGCGACGGTCATCGGCAATCTCGTCGGCGGCCCGGACGCTGTCGAGCGCTTCCTGAAGATGGAAGTGGGCTTCAAAGACGACGAAGTCCAGTTCGCCACGCCGTCCGGGCTGGGGTCGAACTTCATCTCGCCGCGCAGCACGATCTCCATCCTGCGAAAGCTGATCACTTACCTCGACGGCAAAGGGCTGACGATTGATCAGTTGTTGCCGGTGGCGGGCGTTGACGCGGGGACTTTGCAGCACCGCTTCATGGACACTTACCGCGCGGCGGTGGTCGGCAAGACCGGCACGCTGTCCGGCGTGAGCGCGCTTGCCGGTGTCGCTTACACGCGGTCACGCGGGCCGCTGCTGTTCGTCATCTACAATCGCGGCGGCGCAGTCCATTCGTTCCGCAACGCGCAGGACGAAACGATCAAGAAGATCATCACGATGTACGGCGGGCCTGTGCCCGTGCGCTTTGCCTTCAGTCCGGTGTCGCGCACCCAGGCGGGCGCGAGCGAACAGGCGTCGCCGGCGTCGGGATCGCCTCGGCAGTAGAGTCGAAGATGAAGAACTTGACGACCACACAAAAGGCGCTGCTGGTGTGGAGCATCGTGTTTCTCGTAGCCGCCGAAGCCGTGAAGTTTTCGCAACTGAGCGGGCGCGCGGCCAAGCTGGTCGGCCTGCTCGAACTGTTGCTTGCGATGGCTACAGGCATCGCCGTAGGGATCACCGCCTCGCTCAGAAAAGCCTGAATCGCTTTCGATGAAATAACCAAAGGCCGCGCTGATCTTCCCCTCAGCGCGGCCTTTTCATCATTCAATGCGGCTCGTCTTTTAGTGCGGTGAAGGCGATACGCCGAGATGCCTTTGTTTGCGCCTGCTCGGAGGAGCGTGATACGATTCGCCTCTGGAGCAATGATGATCGAACAAACCAGTCCCATCGAAAAGACGGTTCTCAGTAACGGCCTCACCGTCCTCAGCGAGCAGATGAATCACGTCCGTTCCGCCTCGGTTGGCATCTGGGTGCGGTCAGGTTCGCGCCACGAGGCCGCGCCGCTCAATGGCATCTCGCACTTCATCGAGCACACGCTGTTCAAAGGCACACGCAATCGCACGTCGCGCGAAATCGCTGTCGAGAGCGATGCAATCGGCGGCCACGTTGACGCTTTCACCAGCCGCGAAGTCGCCGCCTATTACGTCAAAGTGCTGGACGAACACCTGCCGCGCTCTTTTGATTTGATTGCCGATCTCGTCACCGGGCCGCTGTTCGAGGAAGCGGAGCTTGACCGCGAGCGCAACGTCGTCATCGAAGAGATCAAGATGGTCGAAGACACACCGGACGATCTCGTCCACGAAGTCTTCGTTGCCAACTTCTGGCCCGACCATCCGCTAGGCCGCTCGATTCTGGGCACGGCACAGACGCTGGCGACATTCAATCACGAGCAGGTCGCCACCTACTTTCAACGCGTCTACACGCCGCGCAATCTGGTCGTCGCTGCCGCCGGCAACATCGAGCACAAATCCTTTGTCGAAATGGTCGAGCGTTACCTCGGCAAGCTCGAAGACCGCCCGGCTGTTCTGGCCCATTCCGTCCCTGAGCATGCGACAGCGCGCATCGTCATCAACAAAGACCTTGAGCAGGCGCACTTGATGATGGGGACGCCCTGCCCCTCAATGATGTCGGACGACCGTTACGCTATGCATACGCTGAACGTGATTCTAGGCGGCGGCATGAGTTCGCGCCTGTTTCAGACCATACGCGAAGACAACGGGCTGGCTTACGCGGTCTACTCCGGCATCAACGCCTACACAGACGCCGGCTACCTGTCGGTTTATGCGGCCACTTCGCCTGAGCAGATCAACGAGGTGATTCGCCTGAGCATCAGCGAATTCGACCACCTCAAGCAGGAAGCGGTCGCCGATGCCGAATTGCAGCGCGCCAAAGATCAATTGAAGGTTTCGATCATGCTCGGCCTCGAAAGCACATCAGCGCGGATGAGCAATCTCGCCCGGCAAGAGATTTTCTTTGGCCGCCAGTTCACGCTGGACGAAATCCTCGAACGCATTGATCGCGTCACCGCCACCGACGTGCAACGCATGGCTCAGGAAATCTTCGGCGACCAGTTGGCCGTGACCGCCATCGGGCAGATCGAATCACTCGACATTATTCAGTAGGCAGGGGCCAGTGGTCAGTGGTCAGTGGCCAAGGGTCAGTGGCCAAGGGTCAGTGGTCAGTTGTTAGTCCCGTAGGGACGACCTGTTTATAGCTATCATTACGGAAAGAGACGAAGCCCCGTAGGGGCGCGATAGACATAACGCTCCTGACGGAGCTTGCTTCATCTATCGCTTCATCAACTATAAACATCGCGCTCCTAACGGAGCTTGGGGAACTTTCAACTAGCAACTGGCAACTGGAAACTAGCAACTGACCATTGATTCCTAATCCATGAGACTCATCATCCTCGGCAGCGGCAGTTCCGGTAACGCCCTGTTCATCGAAGCGGGCGCGACGAGTGTGCTCGTTGACGCAGGGCTGTCGGCGAAAGAGACGGCGCGGCGGCTGAGCGAAGCCGGCATTGATCCGGCGCGGCTGGCGGGCATCGTCGTCACCCACGAACACGCCGATCACGTCAAAGGCGTGCGGGTGATGTCAAAGACGATCAGCGCGCCCGTCTTCATCTCCGAAGCAACGCGCGAAGAGTGCCGCTTCCCTGCCGGCGGCGAGGGCATACACTGGGGCGAAGTGATTTCGTCAAGCCAGGACTTTCAGATTGGCGGTCTTGAGTTTCACCCGTTCACCATTCCGCACGACGGCGTGGACACGTTCGCCTTCACTGTGCAATCGGAAGGCATCAAAGTCGGCATCGTCACAGACCTCGGCTACATCACGCAACTGGTGGCTGAACGATTGCGCGGCTGTGACTTCGTGATGATCGAGGCGAATCACGACCGCGATATGCTGAAGGTCGGGCCGTACCCGTGGCCGCTCAAGCAGCGCATCGCCAGCAACACCGGCCACCTGTCGAACGACGAGATGGCGCGCTGGCTGCGCGAAGACTTCGATGGCCGCGCCGCCCACATCGTGCTGGCGCATCTATCGCGCCAGTGCAATCATCCTGAGCTTGCGCGGCTGTCGGCTTTGCAAGCATTGGACGCGCGCGGCTCGCTCTTTTACCCTGATGCTGAGCGCCGCATCACGGTCGCGCACCACGACCGCGCAACCGAATGGTTTGAACTTTGAAAGGAAGAAGTCAGAAGACAGAAGTCTGAAGTCAGAATAAAAGCGGAGGCGCTCGCGCCGACTTCTCTCTTCATTCTGACTCCTGACTCCTGACTCCTGACTCCTGGCTCCTGGCTCCTATGATTGACCGTTATACATTGCCTGAAATGGGCGCGATCTGGACTGACCAGAATCGCTTTCAGAAATGGCTCGACGTGGAGATTGCCGCCTGCGAGGTTCACGCCGAGATGGGGACTATCCCGGCAGAGGCCGTCGAAGTCATCAAGCAACGCGCCCGCTTCGACGTTGCGCGCATCAACGAGATCGAGCGCACCACGCGTCACGACGTGATTGCATTCACGACGGCGCTGGCCGAAAATATCGGCCCCGAATCACGCTACGTCCACTTTGGCCTGACTTCTTCGGACGTAGTTGATACGGCGAACGCCTTGCTGATGCGTGAAGCGGCTGACTTACTCTTAAACGACCTCGACCGATTGGGCGAGGCATTGCGCCGCCGCGCCTTCGAGCATAAAGACACGGTGATGATGGGCCGCACGCACGGCGTCCACGCCGAAGTGACTACGTTCGGACTGGTGCTGGCGCTCTATTACGCCGACAACGAGCGCAACAAAGACCGCTTGCGCCGGGCGCGTGAGATCATCAGCGTCGGCAAGATCAGCGGCGCAGTCGGCACATTCGCGCACCTCGACCCGGAAGTCGAAGAACGCGTTTGCCGCAAGCTCAACCTCAAACCCGCGCCGATCTCTACGCAGGTCATTCAGCGTGACCGCCACGCCGAGTTTCTTTCGACGCTCGCCATCATCACGGCTTCGCTTGAGAAGATCGCGCTCGAAGTCCGCCACCTGCAACGCACCGAAGTGCGCGAGGCGCAGGAGCCTTTTTCAGCAGGCCAGAAAGGCTCGTCGGCGATGCCGCACAAACGCAACCCGGTCACGTCCGAGCAAATTTGCGGGCTGGCTCGCGTCGTGCGCAGCAACGCGCAGGCCGCCTTCGAGAACATCGCGTTGTGGCACGAACGTGACATATCTCACTCTTCGGTCGAGCGCGTGATTCTGCCGGACTCGTGCATCCTCGCGGATTATCTGCTGCAGAAAACGACGTGGCTGATCGACGGCCTGGTGGTCAATGCGCGGCGTATGCGCGAGACGGTCGAATCGCTCGGCGGCGTGACGGCGAGCGGGCGTTTATTACTGGCGCTGGCGACCAAAGGCTTGACGCGCGAAGCGGCCTACGCCGTCGTTCAGCCGATGGCGATGCGGGTCTGGGACGAAGGCGCGAACTTCCGCGATCTTGTGATGAATAACCCGCAAGTCACTGAGCGATTGTCGCCGTCCGAACTCGACGCAATGTTCGATCTACACCATCAGCTTCGCAACGTCGATAAGATTTTTGAAAGGGTATTTGGAGGAGAGGAGTCAGGAGTCAGGAGTCAGGATCCAGTGTGAAAGGCGCGGGCGCAACGGGCCGAGACTTTACTATCCTGACTCCTGACCCCAGACTCCTGACTCCTGGAATTATGAAAGCTAAAATCTACGTCACCTTGAAACGGTCTGTGCTCGACCCGCAGGGCAAAGCGATCCATCACGCGGTCGAGACTATCGGCTATCGCGGCATCGCCGACGTTCGGCAGGGCAAGTACTTTGAAGTCACGCTCGATGAGGGGCTGTCCGCAGAAGATGCACGCGCCACCGTCGAACGCATGGCGCACGACGTGCTCGCCAACCCGGTGATTGAGGATTATCGCGTCGAGCTAGATTCAGAATCCGCTTCGTGAGATAATAAGACTTACCTGGCAAGCCTCAATTAAGGTACAGCCTCCACATCATCACGGAAGGGTTCACGGTAATGAAATTCGGCGTCGTCGTCTTCCCCGGGTCCAATTGCGACCACGACACCTACCACGTTCTCAGCAAAGTCATCGGCCAGCCTGTCGATTTTATCTGGCATCGGCAGAGCACGCTCAACGGCTGCGACGCGGTGATTCTGCCGGGCGGCTTCTCTTACGGCGATTACCTGCGCACCGGCGCGATTGCGCGCTTCAGCCCGGTGATGGGCGCGGTCAAAGAGTTCGCCGCGCGCGGCGGCCTGGTGATGGGCATCTGCAACGGCTTTCAGATTCTCTGCGAGGCGGGGCTGCTGCCGGGCGCGCTGCTGCGCAATGCCAACCTGAAGTTCATCTGCGGCCACGTCAACATGCGTGTCGAAGCGACCGACACGCCGTTCACCAGCCGCTGTCAGCGCGGCCAGGTGATGTCTGTGCCAATCGCGCACGGTGATGGCAATTACTATTGCGATGCCGCGACGCTCGCCGAATTGCAGAGCGAGAACCGCATCATCTTTCGTTACGCCGACGAGAATGGGGATTTAACAGAAGGTGGGAACCCGAATGGCTCGCTCGACAATATCGCGGGCATCTGCAACCGCGAGCGCAACGTGCTCGGCCTGATGCCGCACCCTGAGCGCGCCAGTGAAATGCTGCTCTCCAGTCAGGATGGGCGGATCATCTTCTTCTCGCTTGCTGATACGCTGGCCGAGTTAGCTAAAGCTTCATAACGCGGCGAGCATCACTGCTTGCCGTTACCTTCGCGCGTCACCATAATGGTGGTGCCATCGCCTGTCGAGTTGAATAACAGGTTGATGCCTTCCGCGCTGATAATCCTTCCGCCGGGAATCTTCACATCGTTCTTCGGCTTGACGCGCTCTACATACCAGGCCACTACCTTCTCGATGTCATCTGTGGTTTGCAGGTGCGTGACTCTGGCGTCTTCGCTGCCGATGTCCATAACGACCTTCGCGCCGGGATAGATCAGCGACGGGTCGAGTGAAGTCTGGACAGCGGGTGGTGGCGGCGGCGTTATGCCTGGCGGTGGCGGCGGAGTTCCTCTCTCCGTCTGACCCGGATGCGGCGGCGGCGGCGGCGGCACAGGCAACGCAGATTGCCGGTTAAGCACCAGGAACGCGACGACGCCGAGTCCGATCAGCATAGCCATCACCGCTCCGAGAATCACCAGGAGCGCGGTCTTGTTGCTCGTCGGTGGCGCGCTGCCAATGACTGGTGTGTGCGGCGGCGGCTGAATCATCGCAGGCGGCGGATAGGTCGGCGATGTGATGCCCGCGTTCGCCGGTCGCGTCGGGTGTTCAAACGGTTGGTGGTCAGCCCCCGGTTCTTCGAGCGTTCGCGTCGTCAACTCTGAAACGTCGAGCCGATTGCCGCATTGGCGGCAGAACTTCGCCGACAAGACAATGCTCGCCCCACAACGGTTGCACGTGGCTTCTTGCATAACTTGTGGAAGCTTACGCGAAGCCGTTTTAATTTCGCAAGCACGGCTACACGATGGCGCTTGAAGATATGAATGCAGCGGAGGTATCCGGGCAGAGAGGCCAACTTGATAAAGCGAGAATGGTCGGGTAGCATAATCGTCACTATTCCAACCTGGGCTGACGAGTCAGGCACACCGATATGAAGGAACCGCTCATTACTCCCGACATCATCCGCAGTCACGGACTCACGGACGACGAATACAACCGCATCACCGAGTTGCTTGGCCGCGCGCCGACGTTCACCGAGCTTGGCATCTTCTCCGTGATGTGGTCCGAACACTGTTCATACAAGTCATCACGCGTCCACCTGAAACGCCTGCCCACTAAGGGCGAAGCCGTGCTGCAAGGGCCGGGCGAAAACGCCGGCATCGTCGATATCGGCGGCGGGCTGGCTGCCGCATTCAAGATCGAATCGCATAATCACCCGTCATTCATCGAGCCATATCAAGGCGCGGCCACCGGCGTCGGCGGCATCCTGCGCGATGTCTTTACGATGGGGGCAAGACCGCTCGCGGCGATGAACTCGCTGCACTTCGGGCCGCTCGCCGCTGACGACGATGCGAGCGACGAAGAGAAAGCCGTCGCCGCGCGCAATCGCTCGATTGTGGCCGGCGTCGTCAAAGGCATAGGCGATTACGGCAATGCCTTCGGCGTGCCGACCATCGGCGGCGAAGTGCGCTTTGCCGATTGCTATTCTCGCAATCCGCTGGTCAACGCCTTCACGCTCGGGTTGATGCGCAAGGAGCAGATTTTTTATGGCCGCGCTACCGGCATCGGCAACCCGGTGATGTATGTCGGCGCGAAGACCGGGCGCGACGGCATACACGGCGCGACGATGGCCAGCGAAGAGTTCGGCGACGAGGCGCAATCCAAACGTCCGACGGTTCAGGTCGGCGACCCCTTTCTCGAAAAGCTCCTGCTCGAAGCGTGCCTCGAAGCGATGAAGGCCGGCGCGATTGTCGGCATACAGGATATGGGCGCGGCGGGCCTGACCAGCTCGTCGAGCGAGATGGGCGCGCGCGCCGGCAACGGCATCGAGATCGACATCGACCTCGTGCCGCAACGCGAAACGGGTATGACGGCTTACGAGATTATGCTCTCGGAATCACAGGAGCGTATGTTGCTGGTCGCCGACCGTGGCCGCGAGCGCGAGGTCATTGACATCTTCCGCAAGTGGGAGATGGACGCCGTTGTCATCGGCCACGTCACAGACGACGGCCACCTGCGCATCAAGAAAGGCGGCGAGGTCGTCGCCGACATCCCGAACACGGCGCTGACCGACGAAGCGCCGCTGTACCATCGCCCTCTCCAACAACCCGATGCGCCCGCAAGCGTCGAAACCATTACACAGGTAGAGCAATCGGCTGCCGAGTTGGACGCGACCTTTATGCGGCTGGTGGCGCAGCCGACCATCGCGTCGAAAGAATGGGTCTATCGCCAGTACGATCATATGGTGAGGACGAACACGGTGGTAGCGCCTGGCTCGGACGCCGCCGTGATACGAATCAAAGAGAAGCGGCGGATGCTGGCGATGACGCTCGATTCCAACGCTCGCTATTGCGAGGTTGATCCGCGCGCCGGCGCGCGACTGGTGATCGCCGAAGCCTGTCGCAATCTCGCGGTCAGCGGCGCGCGACCGCTGGCGCTGACAAACTGTTTGAACTTCGCTTCGCCCGAACGGCCCGAAGTGATGTGGCAATTCAGTGAAGTGATCGACGGAATGAGCGAAGCCTGCACGGTGTTTGACACGCCAGTGACCGGCGGCAACGTTAGCTTCTATAACGAGACTGATGGGCGCGGCATCTATCCGTCTCCGGTAATCGGGATGGTCGGCATCATCGAAGACGCGCGGCACGTGACGACACAGTGGTTCAGGAATGAAGACCGGGCGATTATCCTGCTCGGCGCGACGGCTGACGATCTCGGCGCGAGTGAATACGTGATGGTGACGCGCGGCGAGGTGGCGGGGCGCGTGCCGCAGCTTGACCTTGAATTGGAGCGGCGCGTTCAGCAGGTTTGTTTGAAGATGATTCAAGCGGGACTTGTCGAATCGGCTCACGACTGTTCGGATGGCGGCTTGAGCGTGACCGTCGCCGAGTGCGCCTTTTCAAGTTATCGCAAGCCCGCGGTTGGCTGTACGGTGAACCTCGAAGGTGATCTTTCACAAGCGGCGTTGTTGTTCGCCGAAACGCCTTCACGGGTTGTCTTATCCGCCACCGCCGAAAACGTTGAAGAGATTCTGGCGACAGCCCGCGAGCACGACATCAGTGCGAGGATCATTGGTCGAACAGGCGGCGAGCGCCTATCCATCTCAGTCAATGACGAAGCAATCATCGACCGGCCCATCGCCGAAGTCGAAGCGGCTTGGCGCGGCGTGCTGCCGAAGATGCTCGAAGTCTCTTCGTTGATCGCGGCGGAAGAGAGCCTCACCAGTTAATCGTGATTCAAGACAGACGACGCGCTGCCGCTGTCTCTTCCCTACTGGTTTGATCCACCTTCGCCTGCTGCTAGAATGAACGTGTGGTTTCGCCAAACGATTCGACCGTTCAGAGGCAGAGCTTGAAGCTGGGCATCATTTCAGACACGCACGGCCTGTACGACGAAGCGGTAGGCCGCATCTTTGCCGGCGTTGACGCCATCGTTCACGCCGGCGACATCGGCACGCTCGACATCATTCATCGCCTTGAGCAGATCGCGCCGGTCTTTGCCGTCGAAGGCAACAACGATTGGTTTGGCGTCTACCCGACCGAGCGCGTCGAAGAGATGAACGGCCAGCGCATCTTGATCCGCCACATCTTCGGCGAGCTGCACCAGCTCGACCGGGCAGCGCGGGATGTCATTGAAACCGAGCGACCCGACATTCTAATCTTCGGTCATTCGCACCGGCCTTACCGCGAGCAACTCGGCGGCACGCTCTTATTCAATCCGAGCAGCGCCGGCCCGCGCCGCTTCAAGCTGCCGCGCACAGTCGGCCTGATGACGCTCGCGGCAAGAAGCATCGAAGCCGAGATCATTAACCTTGACGAAGTGGCGCAATGAAGCGGACGCCAGTGCGCGAACCAGGGTGGCGCAATGGATAAAATGGTCGATAAAAACAATCGCCTTGATCCTCTCGCGCGGCGAGAGGCCAACCAGGGCGCGTTGGGTGAACGGGTGCGCGACTTTGTTGACGCGCCGATAGACACGCACCTTGAGCGCATCGGGTTGTTGATGGATCGCGCCATCCGTATTCCCGGAACCAATCTGCGTTTCGGGCTTGATCCGATACTTGGTTTTTTCCTGCCTGTGGTCGGCGACTGGGTAGGCACACTCGTCGGCGCTTATATCGTGCTGGCTTCGATTCGCTATGGCCTGCCCAAGAGCACGATCACGCGAATGGTTTTCAATGTCGCGGTCGATCTTTTTATCGGCAGCGTTCCGGTCGTCGGCGATGCCATTGACTTCGCCTGGAAATCAAATACGAAGAACCTGCGCCTGTTGCAGAAGTACGCCAAAGGCAAAGGCGGCTCGGCCTGGAGCGATTGGCTGTGGGTCTTCATTCTTTTCGGACTTGTGCTGCTTCTCGGCCTCGGTCTCGTCGGCCTCGCCTTTTACTTCGTCAAGCGCGCAGGCTTCACGATATTTTAGTGCTGAGTGCTGAATGATGCATACGAGCCTTAGAGATCGTGCACGCTTCTCTCTGCTCATCACTCATTCATCACTCAGCACTCATCACTGCTTATGTGTGACACGCTTGTAGCCACGCCTGAATACACGACCGACGGCGCGATGTGGTTCGCCAAGAACAGCGACCGCGAGCCGGGAGAGGCGCAACGAGTCGAGCATCTACCTGCGCGCCATCACGACAATCAGAAGCTGCAATGCACGTACATCGAAGTCGGTCAGGCGCAGCGCACGAACGAGATCGTCATCAGCCGCCCGTTCTGGATGTGGGGCGCGGAGATGGGCGCTAATGAACACGGCGTCGCCATCGGCAATGAAGCGGTCTTTACGCGATTGCCTTACGCGAAGGTGGGATTGACCGGAATGGATTTGCTGCGCCTCGCGCTCGAACGGGCGGCGGCGGCGCGCGAAGCGTTAGAGGTCATCACACAGTTGCTCGCCGAGTACGGGCAGGGCGGCGCGTGCGGCTATCGCAATCGAAAATTCCGTTATCACAATTCATTCATCATCGCAGACCCGAACGAAGCATGGGTGCTCGAAACCGCCGGGCCGCACTGGGCCGCCGAGCGCGTACGCGGGCCGCGCACGATCTCTAACGCGTTGACGATTGGCAAAGCCTTCGACCTGATAAGCGACGGAGCCTTCGCCTATGCGAAGCAGCAGGGCTGGTGTCGCGCGGCGGCTGATTTTGATTTCGCGCGCGGCTTCGGCGATCCGTTGTACAGTCGTATGAGCGGCGGGCAGGTGCGCGCAGCCTGCACGCTTGGCCTCTTGCGACGAAAGAGCGACAAGCTGTCGCGCGAAGATTTCTTTGCGGCATTGAGCGACCACGCCGGCCTACAGCCTGCGAGCGGCTGGCGTATGATGATGCCGTGTGCTCATTCGTCGTGGTGGCCAACCCGGCAGGCCGGGCAGACGACCGGCTCGATGGTCAGCCGGCTGCGTGTGAGAGATTCATTACATTTTCTGACCGGCACTTCTTCGCCGTGCCTGAGCGTTTATAAGCCGGTGCGGCTCGGCGGCAATCAATTGCTCGACAGCGGCCCGCTGCCCGGCGAAGGCGGCGACGGCGACAGCCTCTTCTGGCGACACGAACAACTTCATCGCGCGACGCTCAAAGAGTACGCGCGGCTCAAGGCATTGTTTGATGAAGAGAGGAAGTCGATGCAGTCGCGCTTCGTTACCGCTACCGAATCGACTACGGGTGACGCGATGCAACGCTGTTGGGACGAGCACAGGCAGATCATTCCGCTGTGGACGCAACGTGTCCGCGAGCAGACCGGCAGGGCCAGCCGCTCATCACGCTTCCTGAGTTATTGGGAGAAACAGAACCGCCTCGATCACTTGCCGGACAGCAATCCCTGAGCAGGTCGCGCAGGCTGATTCGCAATCAGACTTCAACGACGACCGGGATGATCATCGGGCGGCGGCCCGTGCCTTTCTGGATGAACCGCTTTAGGGCAACGCGAATCTTCTCTTTAATGATGGCGTAATCAATGCGCTCTTCGTGGCTTGCGCCGTTGACTGTCTCTTCAACGATGCGCTTCAACTCGCCCAGCATCTCGGCTGAATCTTCTTCGTGAATGAAGCCGCGCGTGACGATTTCCGGGTCTGTCTCAAGTTCCCCCGAAGTCGGATTGATGGCGACAATCGGCACAACGATGCCGTCGTAAGAGAGGTGCTTGCGGTCGCGCACCACGATGTCTTCGACTTCGCCATATGCGCCGTCGATGAACGTGCGCCCGACAAATTCCTTGGCGGTAATCTCTGCGCGCCTGTCGTCGAATTCGAGCACGTCGCCATTCTCAAAGATAATGATGTTGTCGCGCTCGACGATGCCCAGCGTCGCCGCCCAGTCGCGGTGGCGATAGAGCTGGCGGTACTCGCCGTGAATCGGCACGAGATATTTCGGGCGAACCGCTTCGATCAGTATGCGCAAATCGTCCTGGCTGCCGTGCCCCGAACAGTGTATGCGCGCAAGCGAGCTATCGATGACGCGCGCCTCGCGTTTGTAACAATGCGAGATCAGGCGCGAGATGGCCCGTTCATTTCCAGGAATCATGCGCGCTGACAAGACCACCGTGTCGCCTTCACCGACGGATAAATTCTTGTGCTGGTCGGTAGCCAGATGAGTCATTGCCGACATCGGGTCGCCCTGGCAGCCGGCCACTAGAAACACGAGGCGGTCGTCGTCCATCTGCCGAGCTTGCGCCGGCGTCACGAAGAGGCCATCCGGCAGGTCGAGTTGGCGCAGGCTGTCAGCCGTTTCGACATTGCGAAGCATACTGCGGCCTAGGAGCGCAATGTAGCGCCCGCTGTCGCGCGCCATATCGACGACGATCTGTATGCGATGGAGCGAGGTGGTGAAGCAACTGACGATGATGCGCCCGGTGGCTTCGTCAAAGATATTCTCGAAGGCAGGGATGACGGCGCGCTCGGACTGTGTGCGTCCGGGCCGCTCGGCGTTGGTTGAATCGGCGAACAACGCCAGCACGCCTTTGTCGCCATAATCGTTGAGCCGCTGCAAGTCCATCGGCGGGCCGATGACCGGCGTGTCATCTACCTTGAAATCGCCCGAATGAATGACAACGCCGACCGGCGTCGTGATGGCCACTGCCGTACACGAGGTGAGGCTATGCGTGACGTGAATCCATTCGACCTCGAATTTGCCGAGGTTGACCGAATCGCGCGGCTCGATTGCGTGCAAGACGGTCGTGTCAGCAAGGCCGTGTTCGATGAGCTTCTTTTCAAGCAGGGCCAGCGTGAAATGTGTGCCGTAGACCGGCACATCTACTGCCTTCAGAAGAAACGGAACCGCGCCGATGTGGTCTTCGTGACCGTGTGTGAGAATGATTGCGGTAATCTCATCGCGGTATTCATCGATGAATGAGAAGTCAGGGATGACGATGTCAACACCGGGCAGTTCTTCGTCGGGGAAGCCCATGCCCGCGTCAATGATGATGGTTTCGCCGCCGCAGCGCATCGCCATCATATTCATGCCAAAGAATCCGACCCCGCCGAGCGGGATCACCTCAAGTTTTTCCTCTACCATATTCGTTTTGCAAATCGGCGTAGCGCGTGGTTAATCAAACGTCCGCTCAGGGAGTGCGCGCCGGGTGACGGCTTCATTGCCCAAGTTTCATTATAGCTAATTAACCGCCATCAGCCCAATGCAATCAACTATAATCACGTTTGCAGCGCAGCGGGTTCACCCCGACAAAGCAAAAGCCGGCTGCGTTGATCAGCAGCCGGCTTTTTTCAGGATGGTGTTGAGATGGATTAACGATGGCGGTGACTCTTTGAGCTACGCGAAGACGAGCGCCCGCGCGCCGCACTGTGCCGGCTCTCGCTGCGGCGCGAACGGCTGCGCACTTCGTGGCCGCGCTCGCCGCGACCGCGCGAGGCGCGCACCGTGATCTTACGCCCGTGGCGGTCGCGCGTGGCGCGAACCGTTTGCGGGATGCGAACCGTTTGCCCTTTGCGCAATTCGCCACGCGACGACAGACGATTCATCCGCGCGATCTCTTTCACCGAGACGCCGTAGCGCCGCGCCAAGCTTGCCATCGTGTCGCCGCGCCGCACAGTGTAGCTCGCCATCTGTGTGCGGTAGGCGGGGCGATAGCTGCGTTCGGCCACGTCTTCGGCAGGAACCGAAATCCGCTTCACGCGCTGGTCGTCCGGCAAGTCGGCGTAGGCGATCTCGAACTGTTTCTTCATCCCTTTGGGCAAACGGATCGAGTAAGACTGGCCGGGCGGCGAGACGCCGCGCCGCAGTTCAGGATTCAAGTTTTGAATCGTGTCGTACGGAACACCGATCAGGTCGGCGACGACTTTCATATCGGTCTGAGCAGGCAGCTCGAAGGTATCGTAATTGATCGGCGGGTCGGACTGGACGTTGAAGCCGTACCGTTTTTGATTCTTGCTAATGATGATGATCGAGAGAATGATCGGAACGTAATTGCGAGTCTCTTGCGGCAGCAGGTTGCGCTTGTAGAGTTCCCAGAAGTCGGCGTAGCCGCAACGCGCGACGGCTGAATCGACGCGGTTCTCGCCCGAATTATAAGCGGCCATTGCGAGCAGCCAATCGCCGGCGAAATGATCGTGCAGCCAGTGGAGATAACGGGCGGCGGCGCGTGTCGCCTTCTCAGGCTGAGAGCGATCATCGAGCCAGGCGGTCTGCGCCAGCCCATAACGCGTGCCCGTCGAAGGGATGAATTGCCAGATGCCCTTGGCGGCAGCGCGCGACAACGCGTTCGGCTTCCAGACCGACTCGGCCTGCGCCAGCCACATCAGGTCGAGCGGCACGCGCTCTTCCTTGAATATCTTTTCGACCATCTGGCGATAGCGCCCCGACCGCTGCAAGCCGACTTCCATCGTCGAGTGGCCGCGCCCGGCGACGAAGAAGTTGATGAACTGGAAGACCGGCGGCGCGACTGAGAACTCGAAATCGTACTTGCCGAAAATCTTAATCCCGTCGGGCGTCGTCATCGCCAGGTCTGTATCTTTGATGTCCGAGAGTTCATCGAGCAGCGATGGCTCGACAACTTCAGGCCGCTCTTCGAGGTCGTGGTGATCGCCCGGCTGCGCTTCGTATTTATGAATGCGTTCGAGAAGCTGGCGGTAATAATTATCAAGCTTGGCGTTTGCCTTCAGGTCTACGCCCGAAGTCAAAATGGCATCGACGGCCTGATCGAAGAACTTCCGTGCGATATCGGGCAAGCCTTTTTGCTGGGCTTCCTCGCCGCGCCGGAGCGCCTCTTCGGCGCGATCAATGACCAACTGTGTGGCGTCTTGTGAAACGGCGGGCTGGCCCTGTGCGCGGACAGGTACGACGGCTCCTGCGAGCACAGCGAACATTACAACCACAATAAGATTTCGACTCGCGGTTTCTGCTAGCCTCATCCTTCGTATCCCCTTCCCAGTCGGTTATCGTCTCAGCAATTCATCGCCCGGCGTCCAGTAAGGTTCGTGTACAACCTACCCTGAGGGCTTGTAACCGGCGATGCGCCCATTCTGTTGGCACTGTCCTGCTAAGTGGTCTGGTTATATCACGCGAAAATCAGCGAGGTCAATAATTGGTGGGGGCCGCAAGAAATTTGAAAGAAATCAAAAGCAGGATACAGGAGTCAGGATTCAGGATTCAGGGAGATTGCGTGTGGCGAGTCATGTAGCTCGGCAGCGGCCATTCGCGTCCGACGGCTCAACTGAATCCTGAATCCTGTATCCCGAATCCTCTCTTTCACACCAAAGCGATCTTGAGCACCTGGCGGATCGAATCGACAAACTGGAATTCGATCTCCTTGAGCAGTTCTTTGGGAATCTCTTCAAGGTCGCGGCGATTCTGCTGCGGCAAGATGATCGTGTTGACGCGGGCGCGGCGCGCGGCCAGCACTTTCTCCTTGATGCCGCCGACCGGCAGCACGTTTCCCCGCAAGGTGATCTCGCCGGTCATTGCCACAGAGCGTTTCACGGCTCGGCCAGACATCGCCGATACCAACGCCGTCGCCAGCGTGACGCCGGCGGACGGGCCATCTTTCGGAATCGCGCCTTCGGGAACGTGTATGTGAACATCGACCTTGCTGAACTTATCAATCTCGATGCCGAGTTCGTCGGCGCGCGCCTTGGACCACGAGAAGGCCGCTTGCGCCGACTCTTTCATTACATCGCCCAACTGGCCTGTGAGCAGCAACGCGCCTTTGCCATTCGTCGTCAGCGCTTCGATGAACAACACGTCGCCGCCGGCGGGCGTCCAGGCCAGCCCTGTAGAGACGCCGACCTGATCCTTCTTCAGCACTTCGTCAGGATGAATGTGCGGCACGCCTAAGAACTCTTGAAGGTTCTCCTGCGTGACGCGCACCTGGGTGTCATCGCCCTCGGCGACACGGCGTGCGACTTTGCGGCAAACCTGCGCGATCTCGCGCTCGAACTGGCGCAGGCCCGATTCGTGCGTGTATTGCAGGATGATAGCCTTCAACGCCTGCCGGCTGATCTTCAAGTGCTTGGCCGTGATGCCGTGCGCATCCATCTGCTTCGGGATGATATGGCGACGCGCGATCTCGGTCTTCTCCTCTTCGGTGTAGCCCGCGAGCCGGATGATCTCCATGCGATCACGCAACGCCGGCTGAATCGTTTCGAGCACGTTGGCCGTCGTCATGAACATTACATTCGACAGATCGAACGGCACGGCCAGGTAATTGTCGCGGAACGAGAAGTTCTGTTCCGGGTCGAGCACTTCAAGCAACGCCGACGAAGGGTCGCCGCGAAAATCCGCGCCGACCTTGTCTATCTCGTCCAGCATAATGAGCGAGTTGTTGGTTCCGGCCTGTTGAATCGATTGCACGATACGACCGGGCAGCGCGCCGATGTAGGTGCGCCGGTGGCCGCGTATCTCGGCCTCGTCGTGCAGGCCGCCAAGACTGAGGCGCTGGAACTTGCGATTAAGCGCGCGGGCGATTGACCGGCCAAGACTGGTCTTGCCGACGCCCGGCGGGCCGACCAGGCAGAGGATCGGCCCTTTAGCTTTATCCTTCAGCTTGCGCACGGCGAGCGCTTCGATAATGCGCTCTTTGACTTTCTCTAGCCCATAGTGGTCTTCGTCAAGAATGACCTGGGCGCGCTTTAAATCGAGGTTCTCTTCAGACGCTTTCGACCACGGCAAGCCGACCATCACGTCAAGGTAGTTGCGCAGGGTCGCCGCCTCGGCGGCGTCCGGGTGCATGCGTTCGAGTTTTTTGATCTGCCGCTCGACTTCCTCTTCGACCGCTTCGGGCATCTCCGCGAGGATCATCTTGTCGCGGTACATCTGTATCTCTTCGGCCAGTTCGTTGCCTTCGCCGAGTTCCGCCTGAATGGCTTTGAGTTGTTGGCGCAAGTAGAACTCGCGCTGCGTGCGGTCGATCTCACCCTTCGCCTGCGTGTTGATCTCCTGCTGAACGAGCAGCACGTTGATCTCGCGCGCGAGCAGCTCGTTGACGCGACGCAGGCGGTCGGCGGGGTTCAGCTTCTCAAGCACGGACTGCGCGTCCGAGACTTTCAATTCGAGATTCGAGGCCGCGACATCGGCGAGACGACCGGGGTCTTCGAGGTTGGCGACGATTGCCATCACTTCCGAAGAGATGTTCTTGCCGAGCGTGATCGCGCGTTCGAGCGAAGCGCGCACGTTGCGAATCAACGCCTCAAGTTCGAGGTCGTCGGCGTCAGGCTCGCTGTCTGTGAGCGGCTCGATGTGTGCGATGAGCGCCGGCTGGTTCTCGTCGAAGCGCGAGACGCGAGCGCGCGACAGCCCTTGCACGAGTATGCGTATGCGCCCATCGGGCATCTTCAGCATACGCATAATCGCCGCCGCCGTGCCGTGATTGTAAAGGTCCGCGCCGGTCGGCTCCTCTTTTTCGAGGTCGCGCTGCGCCACCAGCATAATCATGCGATTTTCGGCCAGCGCCTGATCGACGGCGCGAATCGAACGCTCGCGCTGCACGAACAGCGGCACGATCATATAAGGAAAGATCACAATGTCGCGCAAAGGCAGGACCGGCAGTGAGTCCGGCAACTTCACCTGCTCTTCGCTTTGTTCAATTTGGACTTCTTCGCTTTCGAGTATTGATGACATGGTCAAATAGTGCAGTTCTAGAAAGCCTGCAATGAAGATTGTAAGGCGCAGGCCAGCGGCTGACAAGGTGGCGGGGTTCGGTTTAAAAAAGCGATGAGCGAATTGGCAAAGGTTAGCCCGCCTTGCGGGCTAACGCCATTCTATTTCTGACTGCCTTTGCGGACGAGCGAACGCAACTCGCTCATAAACTCGGAGACATCTTTGAAGTCGAGATAGACGGACGCGAAGCGCACGTAGGCGACTTTGTCGAGTTCCTTCAGCCGCCGCATAATCATCTCGCCGATCTTCTCGGTCGAGCGCTCGCGTTCGCGCGACTCCTGGACGTACTTCTCTATGGAATTGACCAGCCCTTCGATCTTCGACATCGGGATGGGCCGCTTCTCGGTCGCCTTCATCACACCGGCCAGCACTTTTTCGCGCGCGAAGGGTTCGCGCGTGCCGTCTTTCTTGACGACCATATACGGAATTTCGTCTATGCGCTCGTAACTCGTAAAGCGCCGCTCGCACCTCAAGCACTCGCGGCGGCGGCGAATCACGTCGCCCTCACGGCTCTCACGCGAATCCACAACACGGTCTTCCAGATGTGCGCAGAATGGACATTTCATAACATCAACCGCCCACTTTAATTTCGTAAGTTCAAGATGAACTCGTCACTACCCTGCCAACAATGGGGCTTCAGTCAGCGAGTCACGACGACCGCCTTACCCTTTTCTGTATCAGCCTCGCCGCTTGCGTCGAGCGGCTCAACTTGCTTCTCGCCGATCCGCTTCAAGCTGCCGAGCGTCAACCCTTCACGGGCTACATAATAAATGCCGAAAAGCGTCGCCGGCGCGAAGATCAGCGGGTGCAGGATGATCGCTACGGACTTAGCCGAATCCTGCGGAACGCCGAGGAAAGTCAGCGCCGCCGCCGTCGCTATGTGGAAAGGGCCAGTCGCGCCACCCGGCGTCGGCACAACCGAGCCGAGCATCGACAGGCCCATCACGAATACCGCGCCGGTGAACGGAACCTGATTGTAATGAATGCCGAACGCGCGCACGACCAGCAGGTGCGCCGTCGCTACCATCAACCAGATCAAGACGGTGTAGGAGACCGTGATGGTCAGTCCGCGCGCGTCGTGCAACACCGCCAGCCCTTCCGAGATTTGTTCTAACAGGCTCATCAGGCCGGTCGAGACTTTGCGAGGCAGCCGGCCCAGTCGCTTGCCGAGATAGGTCAACGCGCTCTGGCGCTTGCGGCGGAATACGGACAGGCCATAGATGCCGGCAACGGCGACAATCAATAACAATGCGCCGGTGACTTTGATCCAGCCAAACATACGCATCGCATCGGCGTCGTGATCGCTTTCGTTGTACTCGAAAAAGATCAGGTTGATGGCGAAGAAAAAGACAACCATTACCATATCGAAGACGCGCTCGATCATCACCGTCGCGTAGCTGGCCGAGGGGCGCACGTTCTCTTTGATCGACAGGCTGGCCGGGCGGATGATCATCTCGGCGGCGCGGCCCATCAGGAAAAGGGCCGAAAAGCCGATCATCGTGGCGCGAAACAGCGCGCGGAGCGGCGGCCTGGCCATCGGCTCCAGCAGCGTTCGCCAGCGCAAGGCGCGCACAACATACGTGCCCATCAACAGCGCCAGCGCCAGTCCGAGTTGCGCCCAGTTCGCCGCCCGCACCTTCGCCCACACTTCAGAGAAGTCGAGGTTGTGAACGAAGAGGTAGACAAACAGCGCGCCTACGCCCAGGCTCAAAATCGTTTTCCACCTGCCGCTCACTTTATTGGTAGTGTCTCCGTGATATACAATAGAGCCGGCGGCCCGGAAAGCGTCGCCGGTTCGTTGAAGCTTCGATGCGATCAGCCGCAAGGGACTGTATCGAGCGGGCATTCTAGCACAAAATATTGACGGCCTGCACCCCTTCGGCAACATCTTGTGCCTATGGCTTCGGCGAAACATTTTTCGTCACCATCTCGTTTAGCGAGTTGGCGGACATCCAGAATACAGCTTGCGAGAGGGCGACAGGTGGGAGCGATACTTGCGTTGACAGCAACCGATGCGGAATTGGCTCAGCGTTGTCTCCAGGGCGACCAGCAGGCGTGGGCAGAGATCGTGCGCCAGTATTCGCGCCGCATCTACAACCTCGCCTACCGTTTTACCACGAGTCACAGCGCGGCGGAGGATTTGACGCAAGAAGTTTTCATTCGCGTCTATCGCTCGCTGACGCAGTACGACGCGTCGCTCGGCGACCTGTCGAACTGGCTGATGCGCCTGGCGCGCAATCTGATCATTGACGATTACCGTAAACGCCAGAGGACGCCGACCGATTCGAGCGATGATCTGGCCGATCACGAGTATCACCTGCCGGCAGCGAGCGACAGCCCGCACCGCTCGCTCGAACGCCAGGAGCGCCGGCTGCAAGTGCTGGCCGCCATCGACAAGCTGTCGCCGGACCTGCGCGAGTGCGTCATCCTGCGCGACATTGAAGAATTGACCTATCAGGAGATCGTTGACCTGCTGCGCATACCTGAAGGCACGGTCAAGAGCCGTATCAACCGGGGCCGCATTGAGTTGGCGAAGGTGCTACGCCGCATGAAGGTGCAGCCGGAATAACGCGGCCAGTGTGCGAGGGCCACGGTGGACGCGGCCCTCGCAGGCGCTCAATGGCCGCGCAATAACGTGTGAATTTATCAGGCGGTCGCTGCCCCGTGAGGGACAGCCGGAAAGTTGTGTTGTCGAAAGGACAGGGCAAGCCCTGATCGAGTCGTATGCAGTGCAGCCATTTTGAAGAACAGTTGAGCGATTACCTTGACGGCACACTGGCAAAGGGCGAAGGCGTCGAGTTTCGCGCGCACGCCTTGCAGTGCCGCGCTTGCCGCGCGCTGATGGACGAAGTCAAAGGCGCGCTCAACGAGTGCCGTCACGATGACGCGGTTGAGATTCCGTCAATGCTTGAATCGTCGCTGCTGACGATTGCCGAACACCACCGCGCTTTTGATTGCGTCGCCTTTGAAGAGTTGATCACGGAATTCCTCGATGGCTTCGTGCCCGCGCCGATGTATCACCGATTTGAAGAGCATGCCGAACGCTGTGCGCTCTGCTCGGGCTTACTAACGGATGTCGTATTCGCCGTTGCCGCGTGTCACTCGGTGCATACGTATGAAGAAGTGGAGTTGCCCGCGCCGCTGTTCGACCGGCTCGTCGCTTTGAGTTCTGCGGTCGCGTTGCCCGCTCGTCGAAGCGTCGCCACAATGGTCAGCGCGTGGGCGACGCGATTGCTGCCGCGCGCGACGACTGCGCCGCGCTGGTCGCTGGCGACCGCCGCATCGATTACGCTGGCCTCATTCCTGTTCCTCTTGTATGGCTTCTCAGAAGACCGAACGGTGATGGGCATCTACCGACACGCGCAGGTTAAGTTCGCTCAGATTTATACGCGCAGCACCGACCTTTATGCGCAGAAGAACGTGCTGGCCGCGCGCATTGAGCGCGTCGGCATGGGGCTTGACGAAATCTGGGATGGACTGGGCGGCGAAAAGCCTGTCGGCAATCCATCCGACCATCAGAAGGATGTCGAAAAACCGCAGCCGCCTCAGAAAGACTGAGGCGGCTTTTGTTTACCTTCGGCCCGAATTGTGTTTCGCCGAACCCCGCCGTGCGCCGCATCGTTCAAGCTGTTGCAAGCTCAATCCGAAAATTGAATCACAGAGAGATGTAGAGTCATCATGATGTTTTGCTCATACCACACACAAAGCGCGGCGCGAGTGCAGTGCTCAAGCTGCCATCGCGGCCTCTGCCCGGCCTGCGACCATCGCATCAAAGGATACGCCTACTGCCAGGACTGCATCGTGATGGGCGTTGAGAGCCTGTCGCAACCCGGCTACCAGCGCGGCCAGTCAAAAGCCAAAGCGCGGCTCGCGGCCCTCTGCGCGCTGATTCCCGGAATGGGCGCGGTCTACAACCGCCAGAACCTCAAGGCGGTCGTCCACTTCGTCAGCATCGTCGGATTGTTTAATCTTCCCAAGCTGCACATCTTGTCGGGTCTGTTCGTGCTGGCCGGCCTGGTCGTCTACATCTACTCGATGATGGATGCCTACCGCACAGCCGAGCGCATCGCGCAGGGCGACAGCGCCGAAGCCGACGAAGCTCGATTCAAGCGGCAACTGGCGAAACGCGCGCCAATGCTCGGCGTCGGCTTGATCGTCCTCGGCGCGTTGATGGTGATTCAGATATTGCGGCCCTTTATGTTCATCTCGCCGGCCCGCCTGCTACCTGTAGCTTTAATCATATTGGGCGGCTACCTGTTGACGCGATATTTCAAGCGTTCACGCGGCGACGTTTCAACGCCTGATTACAATCAGCCGCCGTATCCAATGATCGCTGGCTCTTTTGGTGATCCGGCTCACACAAACGTCAGGCCCATGGCTCGCTTCGGCGAGCGAAGGTAGGAGAAGGCGTGTCGTCGCAGCCCAACAATCGAAGAGGCACGCTGCTGCTCGGCCTATTGCTGATCGGCGTCGGCGTGCTGGTCTTGCTGGCTCCTGCCGGCACCGGCGTGCGCGGCTGGCTGATGCGGCTGTGGCCTACCTTTCTCATCATCGCCGGCGTCATTCGCGTGATGGGTTTCGCCGTCGAGCGCAAACCGCGCTCGCCCGTCGGGGGGATGTTTCTCATTATCATCGGCGCGCTCTTTTTCGTCAGCCGCTTTCATACCGACCTGAATCCTGTCGCGCTTTATGGCCGTTACTGGATTCTCCTGCTTCTCATCTTCGGCGGTATCGAGCTGGTACGCTACTATTCGCACCGCAACAGCTACGGCCCGCCGCCGCGCCTCTTTTCGGTTGGGCGGCTCATCGTCGTCTTCTTCATTATCGGCACGGGCGTTCTCGCCAGCCGCCTTGGCAATAACCCGGCGGTAATTTCGGCCATGCACCTGCCACGTTTTCTCGATGGCCTGCGCGATTCTGTAGCCGGCCAGAGCTTTGAATTCACTGATGCGCCGGTCGAAAGCAGTGACATCGCGCCGGGCATGAAGATCACGGTCGCTAACAGCTACGGCAATGTCAAAGTGAACGGCGGCGGCCAGCTTTTAAGAGCGACGCTGACCAAGCGCGTGCGCGGCTGGAGCAGCGATGACGCGCGTCGCATCGCCGAGCAGGTCAGCCTGACGATCACAAAAACAGCGGACGGATTGCTCATAACCACGACGCGCAATCAAGTGAATCAGGACTTCACCACCGACATACAGCTTGAGCTGCCGCCTTCGGCTGCCGTGACGGTCAACAACAGTTATGGCGCAGTTGCCGTCGCTAACCTGCAAAACGCCGTTCAGATCAAGACCAGTCACGGACAGGCTGAAATCAATCAAGTGAGCGGCAATGTCAAATGTGAATTGAGTTACGCCAACGTTAGCGCCAACGGCATCAATGGCGACGTGGTCATCAGCGGCGCGAAGGCCGCTCGGCTGTCGAACATCAATGGCGCGGTCGAGCTGGCAGCGCGCAATGATGCCGTCGAGCTGAATGGCATCAGCGGCCCGGCCCGCATCAACGCGCCTTTTTGCACGATTCATGCTCAAGGCTTGAGCGGCAGAGCCGAGCTGAAGACCGAGCACGGGCGCGTCGATGTCACGAGCGCGTCAAACCTCGACATAGAGGCTCCGTATTCAGACGTTCGCGCCCAAACCATCAATGGCGATGTGGCGGTGCGCTCATCGAACAGCAACATCCAGGTGACAACCGTCTTCGGCTCGGTCGAAATCAACGCCGACAAGTGCAACATCAACATCGATGACGCGCGCGGCGAAGTCGCCGTTGAGACCTCGCACGGCGAAGTCACGGTGAAGGATTTTTATGAAGGCGTTCACGTCGAAACCAGCTACGCGACCGTGACGTTGATTGCAGCCAAGCCGCCCGATCAAGACATTGACGTGCAGAACAATCACGGCGAGATTCGCCTGGTGCTGCCGCCGACGAGTCGCTTCATGCTTGATGCGACGAGCGAGCACGGCGAGATTCGCCCGAGCGGCTTCGCTGATCTGGCGGCGCGAGCCAGCGAATCACTGGTTGCCGCCAATGGCGGCGGGCCGAACATCATTCTGCACACTTCATTTCGCAACATCACTATCTCGGCGAGCGGCGCTCGTCAGGCACAGGCCAGCGCGCGCGTCAACTGACGCGCAAGCAATAGCCGCGAGGCGCGACCGGGCGCACGCGTTGCCTTGCGCATCCGTTCTTGAAAGGAGCAACGTTATGACAGCTATTCTCAGATTCATCATCGGACTGGTGGTCTTCTTCATCGGCATCGTCGTGATGAAGATCGTACTGGCGCTGGTCGCCGGCCTGTTGAAGATCGTTCTGATCGTCCTGTTCCTCGGCGCGCTGGCGCTGATCGGTTACTTCGTCTTCAGGATCATGTTTCCGAATCGAGCCGAGCCGGTTTGACGGCTCACACGTCAGGCCGCCCGTTGTTTGCCTTACCTGTCGAGACGAGAGGCAGACGGCGGGCGGCCCTTTATAATGTCCCTGCCCCCATTTCTTGCGAATTTCTTAAATCCGTATCCATTCGACCCCTCCTGATTGCAACCCTTGGACTCGTGTGATAGCCTGCCGACTTGCTTGGGTTAGTGTCACCCCTCACAAGCTGTATGTTGTTGTTTTGACAAATAAGTTTCGGGTGTTGCTGTGGGACATTGGCAACATCCCCATACTCTGAATAAGAGCCAAGGAGATGCTTAATGTCGAAAGAGAATCCGCGTTATACCGTTCTCATTGTGCCGGGTTCGTCCTCTAAGGTTCGCCAGATCAGTTTTCACCGCAACCTCATCTATGGCGTCAGCGGCGTCGCCCTGGCGCTGGTTATGATGACCGGCTATGGCAGCATACGGCTGGCGCAGACCGAATCGCTCAACTTCAAGAACCTCTCGCTGAAGGCTGAAAATCAGAAGCTCAAAGAAACCAACGACGCTTATCAAAACTCCTACGCCAAGCTCAAAGGGCAGATTGATTACGTCAGCGATATGTCGAAAGAGATGGCGCGGCAGGCGAAAATCGACCGTTCGCCTGAGATTGACAACATCGTCGGCACGGGCGGCCCGGAAACCGTCTCGGCGCTCGACCACGCCGCCGATCAGCTTGAGCGTGAGTTGCGCGAGATCAACGACCGTATGAAGTCGGATATGCTGAGAATGTCGTCAGTGCCGAGCGGCTTGCCCGTCAACGGCTACATCACGGACGGCTTCGGTATGCGGCACAATCCGTTCAGCGGCGAAGGGCACGAATCGCATCAAGGACTCGACATCGCCGTCGATCACGGCACGCCGGTGGCGGCGACCGCCGATGGCTTAGTGATTCACGCCGGGCCTTACGCGGGCTATGGCAACTTAGTGATTCTTTATCACAGCAATGGCGTGACGACGCGCTATGGCCACCTCTCCAGGGTGACAGTCGAGCAAGGCCAGCGCGTCAAGCGCGGCGACCAGATCGGCCACGCCGGCAGCACCGGGCGTTCGACCGGCCCGCACGTTCATTACGAAGTGCGCGAGAACGACCAGCCGCTTAACCCGATGCGCTTCGCCGGCCAGGCGCGACCGTAGCATAGGCGAGAGCCGCATCGCGGCAATTGATTTAGGCAGGTATTGAAATGCCCGCACCGCATGCCGCGTAGCGGCAGATAAGTTTAGGGAGACATTGAAACGCCTGCGCCGCATGCCGCATAGCCTGGCCGGGAGGCGCGATGGTGACAATGATCTCGCGCTTGAAACGCCTGCACTGAATGCCGCGTAGCGGCAATTGAATTTAGGCAGGCATTGAAATGCCTGCACCGAAAGCCGCATAGAGGCAGATAAGTTTAGGGAGGCGTTGAAACGCCCGCACCGCATGCCGCGTAGCGGCAATTGAATTTAGGCAGGTACTTTAGTGCCTGCATCTGAGGGCCGCATTGTTGGGCGTCGCGTCAGCGACGCTTGAATCGGCGGGTATTCAGGCGTCGCTGACGCGACGCGATCACCGCGCCGTTGACTTCCAGGCGTTGAAACGCCTGGCTAAACTCACCCGCCGCTACGCGGCGTCAAATCACCCGCCGCGCAACGACATCAAATCACCCGCCGCGCAGCGGCATCAATCCATCACATCACCTTTCTGTCATAGTTCAGAGTTGAAGCAATGCAAGCCTGATCGGGGCTGCGCGCGCAGCCATCGGTCGGGTTTTTCTTTTTCGGGCGCATGGGCTTGCTTGACACTCAATTTCACGAGGCGATAAGATGCAAAGTCTTGACTAGCGGCGGAATTTTTATCCGTGAGACGCTGCCGCAAACCGTCACGCTTGAGCGTTTCCGACAGACAGCAATGACAAACTATATCCCGGTTCTCATTGTGCTGGTTCTGGCAGTCGGCATGGCTGCCGTGCTCATCATCATCTCGCGCCTGCTCGGCAAGAATCGCCCGACGCCGGAAAAGCTCGCGCCCTACGAATGCGGCGTCGAGCCGGTCGGCACCGCCCGCGAACGCCAGTCGGTCAAGTTCTACCTCGTCGCTATGGTCTTCCTGCTGTTCGACATTGAGGCGATCTTTCTGGTTCCCTGGGCGGTCGTCTTCCCGAACGTGCTGCGCGACAACGCCACGCTGAAGTGGGTCTTTTACGGCGAGATGATGCTTTTCATGGTTGTGCTGTTCATCGGCCTGATTTACGTCTGGCGCAAGGGCATACTGGAATGGAATCGCTAAGCCGGCCCGTGCGCCGCGTCCGCGAGGCGACTGGACTTGTCGCATCACCGATCTGCTTATGACTACAGATGTTCTGCTTGAGTGGGTAATCAAATCTGCGCTCATCCTCTTCGTTCTCGTCACTGCGGTTGCCTATTTGACGTTTCTTGAGCGCAAAATAATGAGCTGGATTCAACTGCGCATCGGGCCGAATCGCGTCGGCCCGTGGGGCTTGCTGCAACCGCTGGCCGACGGCGTCAAGATGATCTTCAAAGAAGACATCATCCCGACCGAAGCCAATAAGTGGCTCTACATCGCCGCGCCCGCCATCTCGCTGATCCCTGCGCTGATGACCTTCATCGTCATTCCATATGGCGGCGTCGTCCACCTGCCGATCCTCAACCGCGATGTCGCGCTGCACGTCACCAACATGAATATCGGCCTGCTCTACATCTTCGCGCTGACTTCGCTCGGCGTCTACGGACTGGTGCTGGCCGGTTGGGCGTCGAACAACAAGTTCTCGCTGCTTGGCGGCCTGCGCTCAAGCGCGCAGATGATCAGCTATGAACTCGCCTTTGGCATCTCCATCGTCAGCGTTCTGCTCTACACCGGCACGCTCGATTTGACCGAGATCGTCGGCAAGCAGAGCGGCAGGTTCGGTGTCTTCGGCTGGAATATCTTCAAGCCGCCGCTGTTTCTGGTCGTCATCGTCTACTACATCGCGTCGCTGGCGGAATGTAACCGCACGCCGTTCGATCTGCCGGAAGCCGAATCGGAACTGGTCGCGGGTTATCACACCGAATACTCGTCGATGAAGTTCGTGATGTTTCAGATGGCCGAATACATCAACCTGATCACGGCCTCTTCAATCGCGGTGACGCTCTTTTTCGGCGGTTATATCGGCCCGAAGGTAGATGTCTATCCGTGGCTTGGGCTGGTCTATTTCGTGGCGAAGGTGATGGTGCTGATACTGCTGGCGATGTGGATACGCTTCACGCTGCCGCGCTTTCGTTACGACCAGTTGATGAGGTTCGGCTGGAAGATATTGTTGCCGGCAGCCATCATCAACGTGATTATCACGGCCACCGTCGTTTTAATCTGGCCGCCGTATCACCCATAGCTCGGCCCGCAAGTCGGTTCATTGATATGGAACAAGTTCTCTTCATCGTCCTCGCCGTCATCGCCGTAGCGACTGCGCTCAACATCATCCTTCAGCGCAACCCGCTCTACAGCGCCCTGTCGCTGATCGGCACGCTGGCATCGCTATCGGCGCTCTACCTGACGCTGCACGCGCAGTTCCTCGCCGCGATTCAGATTGTTGTTTACGCCGGCGCGATTATGGTCCTGTTCATCTTCGTCATCATGCTTTTGAATGTGCCGAAGACGCAGCCGGTCATCGAGAAGCACAAGGCGCTCGGCTATCTGGCCATCCCGTTCGCCGGCGCGCTGATCGCCGAAGCGTTTTACGTCTTGAAGACGCTGGCCGACAAGAAGCTCACGCCGGCCTTTGCCGTCGAAGCGCCCGACCGCGCCGTCGGTACGACTTACAGCATCGGCTTCAATCTATTCACGACCTACCTGCTGCCGTTTGAAGTCACGTCGGTATTGATCCTGATGGCGGTCGTCGGCGCGATGGTGTTGGCGCGGCGCGAGGGCGATTAAGCAATCAAGCGGCGCACCGATCACGTCGCATCGAGGTGAGAAAAGATTATGGTTCCGCTCTGGTGGTATCTCGGACTTTCGGCGCTGCTGTTCACAATCGGCGCGGTCGGCGTTTTCATCAAGCGCAACGCCATCACGATCTTCCTGTGCATCGAGTTGATGCTGAATGCCGTCAACCTGTCGCTGGTGGCGATGTCGAGTTACTTCGGCGACATCGGCGGCCAGTTGTTCGTATTCATCGTGATGACGGTCGCCGCCGCCGAAGCCGCTGTCGGCCTGGCCATTATTATCTCGATCTTCCGCAACCGCGAATCGCTCAACGTTGATGAAGCGGACACGCTGAAACTCTAGCGACAAGGTACAAAGGAATAGAATGAACGGAGTTCACAACGAACCACTACTTGCCTTCATCATCCTCGCACCTCTGGTCGGCGCAGCCGTCCTCGGCATTCTCGGCAAGAAGATGGGCGAGCGGCTGATCGGCCTGATCGCCTGCTCGACCGTAGCCGTCTCGGCAGTGCTTTCCTTCGTCGTCTTCTTCAAATATAGCGGCAGGCTGCAAGACGGCGCGAAGATTTTCGATTACCTGTTTACGTGGATACAGGTCGGCAACTTCCGCGCCGACTTCGCGTTGATGCTCGATTCGCTGTCGGCGGTATACATTCTCTTCATCACCTTTGTCGCCTTCTGGATTCACGTCTTTGCGACCGGCTATATGCGCGGCGATAAGGGCTACTGGCGCTTCTTCGCCTACCTGAACCTGTTTATGTTCTCGATGCTGACGCTGGTGCTGGCCAACAATTTTCTCTTGATGTTCGTCGGCTGGGAAGGCGTCGGGCTGTGCTCTTACCTGCTGATCGGCTATTACTTCAAAGAGGGCTACGCCAACGATGCGGCCAAAAAGGCATTCGTCGTCAATCGCATAGGCGACTTCGGCTTCGCCATCGGATTGATGCTGTTGTTCTGGCATTCCGGTTCGATCTTCTATTTCAACGATCCTTCACGCGGCATTCACGGCGCGTTCGATTGGGCGATGCAGCAGGCCAGCGATCCCTTCACCGCCGGCACGATCTTCGCGGGCGGGATGACTTCAATTGCCGTCTTGATGTTCGTCGGCGCGACGGGTAAGAGCGCGCAGATTCCGCTTTACGTCTGGCTGCCCGACGCGATGGCCGGCCCGACGCCTGTGTCCGCATTGATCCACGCCGCGACGATGGTCACGGCGGGCGTTTACATGGTTTCGCGCGCAAGCTCGATCTACACGCACGCGCCCGTAGCGATGTTCATCGTTGCCATCATCGGCGCGGCGACTGCTTTGTTTGCGGCGACCATCGGCCTGGGTCAGTGGGACATCAAGAAGGTGCTCGCTTACTCGACGATCTCGCAGTTGGGTTATATGTTTCTGGCCTGCGGCGTCGGCGCGTTTACAGCCGGCATCTTCCACGTCTTCACGCACGCGTTCTTCAAAGCGCTGCTCTTTCTAGGCTCAGGCTCAGTGATTCTCGGCGTCCACCACGAACAGGATATGCGGCGGATGGGCGGCTTGAAGAAGTATATGCCCATCACGTTCTACACGATGGCCGCCGGCTGGCTGGCGATTTCGGGCTTCCCTTTGCTGTCCGGCTTCTTCAGCAAAGACGAGATTCTCTTCCGCACCTTCACGTCGAGAGGCATCCCAGATACATGGGCGAAGGTTCTCTGGTTCGTCGGGGCGTTGACCGCGCTAATGACGGCGGTCTATATGACGCGCCTGATGGTCGTCACCTTCTGGGGCAAAGAGCGATTCGAGACGGCGCGCGAAGAGGCGCATCATCACGCTCACCCGGACGAATCGCATCAAGCCGTCACGCCTCCGGGCGTCGGCCCCGCCGAGCACGAGCATCACGGCGGCCCGCCGCGCGAGTCGCCGCGGGTGATGACGCTGCCGCTTATCGTGCTCGCGGTCGGCGCGGTCTTCGCCGGCTTCCTCGGCGTGCCCGAAGGCTTATCAGGCGGCAAGATTCCGAATTACTTCGAGCGCTTCCTTGAGCCGTCCATTCAGCACGCTGGCGCGGGGCATGCGGCCACTCAAGCCGGCGCTGAACACGGCGTAGCGCCAGCTTCCGCTGAAGCCGCGCCCGCCGTCGCTGAACCAATTGGACATGCGACGACAGAGAGCCACGGGCTTGAATTAGGACTAACCGCTCTCTCTGTCATCATCGCGCTGGCCGGCCTTGGCATCGGCTGGACTTGGTTCAAGCGCAGGCCACTGTGGCAGCCGCCGCGCTTGCTCGAAAACAAATACTACGTGGATGAAGCCTACGACGCGGCGGTCGTGCAGCCCATCAAGGTCGGCTCGCGCGACGTGCTCTGGGGCATCATTGACCGCAAGTTCATCGACGGCGCAGTCAACGGCGCGGGCTACCTGGCAAGCGGACTCGGCAACGTCCTGCGCTTCCTGCAATCGGGACTGGCGCGCGGTTACGTCGCGGTCGTCGTGCTCGGCGCGGTCGTGCTGATCTACTACTTCATCCGTTAGGTTTGCTGCAAAACGGGCGGCGCGAAGGTCGCCTTCACATAAAGCGATGAGCGATTACATTGTAACCATTGTCACACTGCTGCCGCTGGCCGGAGCGATCTACCTTGCGCTGGTCGGGCGCGGCGAAAAGACCAACGAAACCGACCTCAAGTGGACGGCGCTGGTCTTCTCTTTGGCCACATTCGTCATCTCGCTGGCCTTGATCTTTCGATTCCAGACGGACGGCGGCTTGCAGTTTGAAACCAACAAAGAGTGGATTTCAGCCTTCAACCTCGGCGTGCGCTATCACGTCGGCGTTGACGGCTTGAGCCTCTGGCTGGTCATCCTGACGACGCTGCTCGTGCCGCTGGCGCTCATCTCGTCATGGAATTCTATCCATAAACGGCAGCGCGAGTTTTTGATTTCAATGCTGGCGCTCGAAACCGGAATGATCGGCGTCTTCGTGGCGATGGACCTCTTCCTGTTCTACCTCTATTGGGAAGTGATGCTCGTGCCGATGTACCTGTTGATCGGCATCTGGGGCGGCGAGCGGCGCGTCTATGCGGCGATCAAGTTCGTCATCTACACGGTGGTCGGCTCGCTGCTGATGCTTGCGGCCATCATCGCGCTCTATTACGCGCACGGTCAGGGGACGGGCAACTTCACCTTCGACATTCCGACGATCACCGAAAGCATACGCGCGGGCCACTTGCTGCTCAGCCCGCAGGCGCAGATGTGGATGTTCTGGGGTTTCGGCCTCGCCTTCTTCATCAAAGTGCCGCTCTTCCCTTTCCACACCTGGCTGCCCGACGCGCACGTCGAAGCGCCAACCGCCGGCTCGGTCATCCTGGCCGGCGTGTTGCTGAAGATGGGCACGTACGGCCTGATGCGCTTCAACCTGCCTTTCTTTCCCGACGCCGCGCGCGAGTGGGCGCCGTTCATCTGCTTCCTCGCCGTCGTCGGCATCATCTACGGCGCGCTCGTGGCGATGGTGCAGCCCGACATCAAGAAGCTGGTCGCGTACTCTTCGGTGAGCCACCTCGGCTTCGTCGTGCTCGGCATCTTCTCGTTCACGGATAAAGGAATGCAGGGCGCGCTCTACCAGATGCTCAATCACGGCATCTCTACGGGGGCGCTGTTCATCATCGTCGGAATGATCTATGACCGCCGCCACACGCGATTGATCGCCGAGTTCGGCGGCCTTGCCAATGTGATGCCGGTCTATTCAACGCTCTTTCTCATCGTCACGCTGTCTAGCATTGCCCTGCCCTTGTTGAATGGATTCGTCGGCGAGTTCCTCGTCCTCATCGGAACCTATACCTCGACCGTTTTGCCGCAAGCGAAGCTCTACGCCTCGATTGCTGCTATCGGTATGATCTTGTCCGCCGTCTATATGCTGTGGATGTATCAGCGCGTCATCTACGGCAAGGTGACGAACCCGGCTAATCTCAAGCTGACGGATTTGAGCTTCCGCGAAAAGCTGGTGCTCGCGCCGATGGTGGCGTTGATCTTCGTGATGGGCATTTACCCGAACTACTTCTTCGCGCGCAGCAATCGAGTCGTACAGGACATCCAAACGCAATACAACCCGGCTGCCGCGACCTCGCCGCAACAGGCCGGCGCAATCAATCAGGCCGAAGAAAAATAGATGCAACCCAACGACATTGGAATCAACCTGCAAGCCGTCCTGCCGGAAACCATCCTGGCAGTCGTCGCCTTCATCATTATGATGATTGATGCCATCTCGCGTAACATCGAGCGGCGCATCGCCGGCGCGATCTCGCTAGTCGGCCTCGTCGCCGCAGGCGTAGCGACGGCGACGCTGTGGAAACATCACGGCGAGATTTCGTATGGCGGAATGATAATCACCGACCACTTCCGGCTGATCTTCGCCTTCATTTTCCTTATCGTCACCTTCCTGACGGTGTTGATCTCGCTGCGCTGGGTTAAGGAAGAAGAGCTACCCGTAGGCGAATACTTCGCGCTGCTGCTGTTTGCGGCCATAGGGATGCTCTTTATGTCGGCGGCGAATGATCTGGTGATGATCTTCCTTGGGCTGGAGATTACGTCCATCTCGACCTACGTGCTGTGCGGCTATCGTCGGCGCGATCTGCGCTCGAACGAGTCGGCGATGAAGTACTTCATCCTCGGCTCATTCTCGACCGCGTTCCTGCTGTACGGCATCGCCTTCGTTTATGGCGCGACTTATCAAGCCGGCGCGACGCCCGTTGCCACGACCAACCTCGGCATTATCAAAGAGCGCATCGCGTCGGGCCATCTCTTCTCGCCGGAGATGTTGTTTGCCGGCGCGGCGATGATGATCGTCGGCTTCGGCTTCAAAGTCGCCACCGCGCCCTTCCACGTCTGGTCGCCGGACGTTTATGAAGGCGCGCCGACGCCGGTCACGGCCTTCCTTTCCACAGGCTCGAAAGCCGCTGCCTTCGCATCATTCACGCGAGTCTTTGTGTTGACCTTCGCAGCAACGCCCTTTATCGCCGGGGCGGCTGGCGAGCTGGCGCGGCTACAACACGCCTGGGTCAATGCGCTCGCCGTGATGGCGATATTGACGATGACCATCGGCAACCTCGTTGCCATCGTGCAGAGCAACATCAAGCGCATGCTCGCTTACTCGTCCATCGCTCACGCCGGCTACGCGCTGGTCGGGATGGTGGCGCTCGATTGGACAAGCGTAGCGTTTTACATGCTCTCGTATGTGATCATCAACCTCGGCGCGTTCGCCATCATCGAAGTCATCGCGCGGCGCGGCGACCGGCGCACAGAGATTGCCGATTATCAAGGCATAGGCTTTCTATCATTGGGGCTGGCGACGGCGCTGTCGCTTTTCCTGTTGAGCCTGGCCGGCATACCAATGACCGGCGGCTTTATGGCCAAGCTGCTGGTCTTCAAGTCGGCGTGGGCTGCCGGCTCCGAAACGAACAACTCGCTACTGCACTGGGTGGTGATTATCGGCGTCATCAACAGCGCGATTTCGTGGTACTACTATTTGCGCGTGATCGTCGCCATGTTCTTCGCGGAACCGGCAGTGGGCTACACCAGGCCGCGTGCCTCGCGCTCGCTCATCGCGGCGCTGGTGCTGGCCATTCTCGGCACGCTCTACCTCGGCGTGCTGCCGGGCCGCGTGCTCAGCACGCTGAATCAAGCGAACCCGCAAGTCAACACGGCGAAGCGATAAACCGTTGGAATTCGTTGGGGCGGCGACTGACCGCCCCAACGCGTCAGCGTTGGTCGTATTATGGGATCGGATTCCAACAAGGTCGAATCTATCGCCGAGCGCGCCGCCCGCTCCGCCCGCTCAGTCAAAGCCGAGGACGTTGTCGCTGAAATCATCAACCAGCTCGGCGACCAGTCTGTTGCGGCGATCTATCGGAAGAAAGTGCTCACGCAGCGCACACGCCAGTATGAATTGAAGGCCGCAGGCAAAAACCTTCCCGTCGAAATCCTCCACACCCTGCTTGGCATCGAGTTGAAGATCGGCAATCGGCGTCTGCTCTGCCCCGATCTGGCGACGGCGCGCTACCTCTCAGTCTTCGCGCGGGCCGGCTGTGACGTGATCGCTCTGCCATACGACATCACACAAATTTCGCGGCTCGCCGACGAACTCGAATCAAGCTGGCATCGCATGCTGCTTCTCGTCGAACACTATGGCGTGGGCCGCACAGACCGCCTGCGCGCGACGATCAAACGAAAGCTCATCGGAATCACCTGCGCCGAGATAACCAGGCACGGAGCCGGCTCGAAGTTTCCCCAGTTCAATCAAAAGACCCGGCAGCGATGACCGGGGCATCGCTCGATGCTGTAGGCCCGATTAAGAAAAGGAGGCAGGCACGAATCGACTATGAGTGGAACAGGCAATCAACTGAAGGCGGGCAATAAAGTGGGCGACGCCGCCCCGGATTTTTCACTGCAAGATGGCAACGGCAAAGCGTGGCGGCTTGCCGATCATCGCGGCAAAGTCGTCGCGCTGGTCTTTTATCCGAAAGACGAAACGCCGGTCTGCACCAAGCAGATGTGCAGCATGCGCGACCGCTGGACGGACTATCAAACCACCGGCGCAGAAGTCGCGGCCATCTCGGTAGGCAGCGTCGAATCGCATCGCCAGTTTGCCGAGCATCACGGCTTGCCGCAGACGCTGTTGGCCGACGAGAGCGGCGAAGTCACCAAGCTCTTTGGCGTCCAATCAATACTTGGCGGCTCACAGCGCGCGGTCATCGTCATCGATCCGCAGGGCGTGATTCGTTATCGCCGCTCGGTGCTGCCAATCTTTCGACCTGGCGATGATGAAGTCATCACCGCCATCCGTGAAGCATCGGGGCGGGGATGATCCACTGAATCAGACGCCGAGCTTATCGGCCAACTCGGCGAGGCTTTTGACTTCTATATCAGGGTGTGGGCCGCCGGGGCCGGGCTTCTCGTGCTTCCGGTTGACCCACGCGACAGGAATGTCCAGCGCGCGGGCCGGCACAATGTCGTGGAAGTAGCTTTGCGCCGCGTGCAGCCAACGCGCGCCGGCGGCACGCCACCTCGCCTCAATGAAATGACCGTGCGCCGGTTTGTACGAGCCGACCTGCTCGGCGGTGATGATGAGATCGAACCGGACGGTAAAATGTTTTCGCGTCGCTTCTAACAAGTCGTCATCGACGTTCGAGAGAATGCCGAGCCGGTAACGCTTGACCAATCGTTCAAGCGCCGCATTGGTGTCGAGAAAGGGCTGCCAGTTAGGAAGGCTTTCGACCAGAAAGGCGGCGCGCTCAGGGGCGATTTGCAGGCCCAGCCGCCCGGCCACACGGCGCGCGGTCTTCGTCAGCACATCGGCGTAAGGTCGATAAGATTCAAACTCGACGGCGGGTTCTTCCCTGTGATACGCCGCGATGATCGCCGCGTCGTCAAGCCTCTTGCCGACACGCGCCGCCTCACGTTGAAAGGCGTCGGCTATTCCCTTCTCCCAGTCGATCAACGTGCCGTAGCAATCGAAAGTTATTAAATCAAACGTGAGGCTCATTGTTGATTCACCGCATCGTGCAGCGAGCGCCAAGAGGCATGGAGCAGCTCGTCTATCTTCGCCCAGTCGGCTTCGGTGACGCCGCCGGCTTCGGCCTTGTCGTCACGTATGGTCATCGCTTCGGCGCGCAAACGGCCATGCTCCATAAAACGTTCAGCGGGTATCTGGTAAATCTCAGCGGGCAGCTCGGCCAGCGACCGCGCGAGGTCGCCCGGCGCGTGGCTCTTGCGCTCACGATGGATGATCCACCATTCCAACTCAAGCCGGGCGGCGCGGTCCACGTCGAACGGCACGTCGCCTACTTCTCGAATGTTGCGGTAGAACTTCACCAGATAAGGCAAGGCGCGTTCGTACTCGGCGCGGTTGTGGCCGTCTTTAAAAACGAAGGCCGCCTTCGACGCCTGATACGCAACGGCATTCGAGCGAATGTAAGGCAGGTTATACTGCGTCCGCAGCAACTCGGATAATTCTCTGAACAGCTTCACGGGCTTGCGATCATAATACGAGCGCCACATCGCCGTTTCGAGCCGCGCCACTTCGTCGGCATCGAACTGCCGCAGCTTTGTCGAGTGCGGGCCATAAAGATCAAAGACGCCATAAGCGATGATTAACGCGATGATTGTCAACACGGCCCATTTAATTCTCGACCGTCTTCGTTGCCGGCTGATGCTTGCCGGCGCATCCGGTCGCGCTGAATCGCGTTGTTCTTGAGTCGTGGCGCTCATACTGATTAACTCTTCTCGCTCGTCACATTATGGCTTGAAGCCGACGCTCTGCCAGAGGTCGGCGGGGTTATAGAGTCGCCCGGCGGCGACAACCCACCTTACGTTGCGAATGTTGCTGATGGATTCGAGCGGATTGCCTTCGACTAAAATCAGATCGGCGCGCTTGCCGGCCTCGACCGTGCCCACTTCTTTATCCACTCCCATCACGCGCGCAGGAATCACGGTGGCTGCTTGTATTGCTTCCATCGGCGTGAACCCGGCTTTCACATAAAGCTCGATCTCGCGGTGCAAGCTGTGGCCGGGGACCGCTTGATCGGTCCCGGCAATTATAGGAATCCCGGCGCGGTGCAAGGCATTGATCGTGGCTATCCACATTTCGTAAGTCGCCTTTGCCTGCTCGGCTGCCGACGGCGGCTGGCCGGTGTTGTTGAGCGGCCCCGCCAGTTCGCGCGCCACCTTCGCAATGCCTGGCTCGAACGACGCGACCGGCACGTCCGAGGTATGAAGGATCAACTCCATCAGCGCCATCGTTGGGTCAATGACCGTGTGGTGAGTCTTGAAGAACTGAATCGTTTGCTGCGCCTCCGGCGAATCGAAATTGATCGACGTACCCGGCTTTTGATCTTTAGCCTTGAGCACGGGCGGCAGGTATTGGATGTGATTGATCTGATCCATACCGGCTTCGACAGCCTGCACGGCGTTGAGTCCCTGCGGCACGTGGCCGGTGACGGTCAAGCCCTGCTTGTGCGCCTCTTCGCAGATTGCCTTCAACACGTCGAGCTTTACCGAGCTATAAATCTTAATCTGATCGAAGCCGGCGTTCTTGTAGCGCGTGACGACGGCGCGCGCTTCGTCTGCATTATTGGCGCGGATGATGCCCAGAGCTGAGCGGCTGTCGCCATCAATGATTCCCGCGAGCAACATTCGTGGGCCAAGCCCTCTGCCGGCTTTGATGGCGTCGCGCACAGCCTTAATGAAATCGAATTCGTTGCCGACATCGCGCACCGTGGTCACGCCTGCCGCCAGGTAGATCGGCCCCCACTCGACCTGCTCGTAATGCGCGTGCATATCCCACAGGCCGGGCAGCAACGTCTTGCCGCGCGCATCGATGACCGTCGCGCCTTTGGGTATCTTGACGGCAGCGCGCGGCCCGACAGCGATGATGCGGTCGCTATCAATGACAATGACAGAATCGGCCACAGGAGCCGCGCCCGTGCCATCAATCAACGTCGCGCCGGTGATGGCGAGCGCGCCTTTGCGTTTGGGACTGAGACGATTCGACAGCTCAAAGAGCGCCGCCATCCCATCATCCGCCGCTTTGGCAACAAAGAGATTCAGCGCCGCTTCATAGCCTTCGCGGATCGCCTCGAAGTGATCGAACTCGGCATCAACGCAGACCGTCGCAATCAAGTTCTTCGCCGAATCGAACCACAATGATTCGCGCCCCCAGATGACGCCACTGACGCTGTAACGGTCAAGCTCGACGCGCTTGCCGTTAGCCTCTATCGTATCTTTGCCACGATGCTCAATCGTCACGTCGCCATCGGGCAACGTCTTGAGCGTACCTTTGCCGCCCTTGCTGGCCCAGTAACGCACCATCATCATCTGCACCGAAACCGGCGCGTAGCCGCTGATGGTGAAGAAGCGTTCAGGCGCGTCGATCTCGCGCGACTCTTTGCCCTGACGAATCTTTGCCGTCTTGCCGTTGATATTGATGGCTGTGTCGATCTCGGATAAGCGCGAAGTCTTGCCCTTAATCTCATACGACAACGGCGTCAAGTCCTGGCGCGTGCGCAGCGTTGTCTCAAGCGGCACGCGTGAGCTGCGGTCCACAAACCGGAACTCGGTCTTCATCACCAGCGCATCGCCATCGCGCCTGACTTCATATTTTTCTTCGCCGATGTTCTGTTGGAATTTGTGCAGTAAGAACTTTCCCGTCTCAACTGCCTGCGAGCCATCCTGCGCCGGCTGCGCTATCGCGTGCGTTGATAGGCCAATTAAGAAAATGCCGAGTAGGAGACTAAGCCGTGCCGCAGTGATGAGGCGGCGTAATCCGTTCGTTGTGTGTGAAGCGAGCATTGCAGTCCTTTCCTGAGACCTTTGTTTTTTGCCGAGCCATAGAAGCTTCAGCAAGTATGACGGAGAAGATCGGCGATATGTTATCACGCGCCGCCATAAAAACTGATCCGATTAATGAATGAGATTGTATTTGCGCAGCACCTCGACGGTGCGATCAATCGGCAGCGCCTCGACGGTGTGGCCGCGCCCTGTGACAGTGGCGGCGCGAAGGAGAGAGTTAATAATGGCTTCCTCGGTAGCCTCAATGACAGCTTCAAACAGCGGCGACATCGCGTCGTTGGTCAACAGCTTAATATCACGAAGCCCGCCCGTCGTTGACTTGATGCGTACTTCAGAGGCTACGGAAAAAGCGATGGCGTAATCGCCACTGCCGTTCGATGCCGACGAGCCAGTGCGCGCCAGGCCCATCATTGAGCGCGCCGCCAGCCGCTTCAGGTTGCGATGATCTATCGGTGCGTCGGTTGCAATGACGATGATGATTGAACCATCGGCGCGGTCCGCATCAAGTCTCGCATCGGCGGCGCGCTTGTTGTCTGATGACTCAAGCTGCTCTTTCAAGTAATAGCGGCCAAGCTCACGGCCAACGGGAGCGCCGCTGATGGTCAGCACGCCGCCGAAATTGGACTGCACGAGCACGCCCACTGTGTATCCGCCAAGCGCCGCCGTCAGCTTGCGTGAGGAAGTGCCTATGCCGCCCTTCCAACCGAAGGCGACAGTGCCAGTGCCCGCGCCGACTGCGCCCTCTTCAACCGCGCCGCCTCTCGCATTCTTGATCGCGTTCAACACATCATCTCGCGTCACCGGGCGCGAGCGAATATCATTCAAGTAACCGTCATTGGTTTCGCCAACCAGCGGGTTGACTGATTGAACGTCTTCATTGCCCGGCAGCGCCAGCATGTAATCGAGCGCGGCATCGGCGACGCGCGGTACGTTCAACGTAGAGGTCAGCAGCACGGGCGTTTCGATCTCGCCCAACTCATTCACCTGCGTCGAACCGGCCAGCTTGCCGAAAGCGTTGCCGATGAAGACCGCGCCGGGCACTTTCTCGCGGAAGAGGTTGCCGCCGTGCGGCACAATCGCGGTCACGCCCGTTCGTATGTTGTTGCCACGACTCATGGTCGTATGGCCAACGAGTACGCCCGCAACATCGGTGATGGCATTGAGCGGGCCGGTTGGCAAAACACCGATTCGCAAGCCGATGTCGCGCGCGCGCGGTCGTTCGTTCTTTTGCAGGATCATCGCCGGTGCAATCAGGCTGAGAAGAATGGCCAGGAGTATGACTTTCAAAATGCCTCCAAAGATTACTGCTGATTTTCGGCAACCCATCATTTATCATTTCGCCGCAGACAATTCAATTTTGAATTTTCATGGCCTGGCGCTTCGCGCCGGCGATTTTAGATTAGCGGATAACAGCGGTCTACCAGCTTCCAGAACCCCGCTCCATCTGTCCCCATGTTGTCCAATTTGCCTAGCGATTTTGTTTTCTCTCACCGGCCAGGTGTCTGAATCCAAAATCCAAAATATAAAATCGCCATGCTTCAATTCTCACTCGACAACGGCATCGAATCGGCGCTGATCAACGAAGGGCTTCTCACCAAAGACCAGTTGACGCGGGCGCGACGCATACAAGAACAGCTCGCGGGGCAGAAATCCTTGAGCGATGTGCTGCTTGAAATGAACTGGGTCAGCGAGTCGCGCCTGGATGATTTCGTGCGCCGTCACCGCAGCAGTCTGAGCATCGGTGACATACTGATGACGCGCAGGCTCGTCACTCATCAAGACGTGATGGCAGCGCGTGAAGTGCAGCGCAAAAGCGGGCCGCGCGGCAAGCGGCTCGGTGAAGTGCTGACCGAGATGGGCCTAATCGAAGAGCGCCATGTCGTCGAAGCGCTCGCCGAAAAGTTTGGCCTGCCGCTGCTTGAGCCTGACATCAGCCAGATCGATATTGAGCTGGTGCGCCGGATGTCGCTCAAGTATTTGCGCCGCCAGATTGGCCTGCCTGTCTGCATCACCGACGGCTTCATCCACCTGCTCGTCAGCGACCCAACCGCGTCGCCGTTCATCGAAGAAGTCACTCGCACATTCAACACGCGGGTCAAGCTTCATCTCGCAACCAGCGCAGTCATCCTGAAGACACTCGAATTGCTCGACGCGCTGCTGCAAGGCAAAGACGCTGGCATCGGCGATTACAACAAAGTAAAATACCACACGCTAGAAACACAACCGCAGACCAGCGACGACCGCGTCGTGCAGATGGTTGACCAGTTGATCCGCGCCGCCATCGAAGAGGGCGCATCCGACGTTCACCTCGAACCGATGGCCAACAAGCTGCGCGTGCGCTACCGCATTGATGGCGTGCTGGTTCATAAGATGGATTTCCCGCGCGATTACACGCCGCGCATCATCTCGCGCATCAAGATACTGGCCGATGCTGACGTGGCCGAGCGCCGCAAACACCAGGATGGCCGCATCTTCGTTAAGACCGAAAAGCAGGAGATTGATATTCGCGTGTCATTCTATGCGACCGTTTTCGGTGAGAACGTCGTCCTGCGAATCCTCAACAAAGCGTCGCTCATCAGCCTGCTAGAGCTTGGCTTTGCGCCGAACATTCTGCGCCTCTACAGCGAAGACGTGCTGGCTTCCCCATCAGGCATCACGTTGATCACCGGGCCGACGGGTTCCGGCAAAACGACGACGCTCTACAGTTCGATAGATCATTGCAACGACCCGACGGTTAAGATCATCACCTGCGAAGACCCGGTTGAATACGTTATTGATGGCATCTCGCAATGCTCGATTAACGAGAAGATCGGCCTGACCTTCAACGAGACGCTGCGCTCCATTGTGCGGCAAGACCCGGACATCATTGTCATCGGCGAAATCCGCGACCGCTTCTCTGCCGATGTCGCCGTGCAGTCGGCGCTCACCGGCCACAAGGTCTTTGCGACTTTCCACACAGAAGATTCGGTCGGCGCGCTGGTTCGCCTGATTAACATGGAGATTGAGACTTCGCTGATCGCTTCGACCATCGGCGCGATACTGGCGCAACGCCTGGTGCGCAAAGTGTGCGCGCAATGTCGTATGCAGGACGAGCCGGAAGACCGTGTGCTGCGGCGCTTCGGGTTGCGCCGTGAGCAACTGAAGGGACTCGACCTTGTGCGCGGCAAAGGCTGCTCGGCGTGCAACTTCACGGGCTATCGCGGTAGGCTCGGCATCTACGAGCTGTTGGTTCCGAATGCCGATATACGCGACGCCATCCTGTTGAAGCGGACGATGCAGGAGATTCGCCAGATCAGCCTGGACTCGTGCAACCTCTGCACGATGCAGGAAGACGGGATGGTCAAGGCTTTGAGCGGTGTGACGACGCTTGAAGAGGTATTAGAGAATGCGCCGCGCGTCTTTCATCATCGCCCGCTCGACACGTTGCTCAAGATTGTCGGCTGATGAATGTGATTGCCGCTACTCGCGGCTGATCGTCCTGGCATCATAGCCCGATGAACCCGATGGATCGGGCGGCGCATATTGCGATGTCTGCACATTACCTCGCCCGTCTGTAGCGCGAACCACTAAGCGATGCTTGCCGGCTTGCGGCGGCGTCCAGTGCTTGTGCCACAATACCCACGTCAAAGGCGACAGCGCCAGCTTAACCTCTGCCGGTTCCCACGTCGCGCCGCCGTCAGTCGAGACTTCGATCTTGCTTATGCCGCGATCCCCGGCGAAAGCGATGCCCGCAATCTCGGCCTCTCCCTTGACGGTCGTGGCGGGCGCGTCAATGCGCGACATGGTTTTGTATTCGGCGCGATCATCCCAGCCGCGTCGCTGCCAGAAGCCTTTCAGATCATAGTCAATCGCTTCGAGCTGCGTGATCCACTTCACATTCTTCATCCCGTAGATGCCCGGCACAAGCAGCCGCAGCGGATAGCCGTGCGCTGGCGTCAACGGCTCGCCGTTCATTTCGTAAACCAATAACGTGCCGTCTTGCGTTGCGCGCTCAAGCGAGATGGAATCCGTGTAGCCGTCGCTGGCGTGCAGCGCGATATCGACGACGCCCGGCTTCAGGCCGGCGCGTTGCAAGAGGTCTTTAAGTCGTACGCCGCGCCACAACGCATTGCCGATCAGGTCGCCGCCGACTTCGTTGCTGATGCAGCAGAGCGTCGCATACTGCTCGACGGTTGGCAGGGTTTTGATCTCGTCATAGGTCAACGTCATCGGCGCTTCGACAAGGCCGGCAATCTCAAGCCGCCAGCGGCCCGCGTCCACTTCCGGGTCGAAAGCGTTCTTCGAGACGACGTAGAAGTCTTTGGTCGGCGTGACTTCAAGCGCAAGGTTGTTGAGGTTGGGAAACTCTCCCGTGCCATTACGCACGCGCCCCGCGCCGGCGTTGAGCCACGAGCCGAAGAGTGACCGCGCTATATCGTAAACGCCGACGGCAAGCACGGCGTATCCGATGCCGCGCACGACGCGGCGGCGTTGAAGCAACTGGCTTTGAGCAAAGGCGGCATCATCTTTGTCAAGGTAGGCGCGAGATGCTATGAAGAGCGCGGCGGCGTAAATCACGTGAGTGATCAGTAAGGCAAACGCTGTCAGCAGCGCGCCCTGTCTCAAGTAGCGCCCGCCTATGCCGCCGCCGAGTAACGGAATGATGACGATCAGCATAAGCAGGTAAACGAGCAGCGCGAATGCGGCGAGTGATACGCGGCGAGCGAGCAGCGATGTTGAAGGCGCGATCTGAAGAAAGGCGAGCGCGGCGGCGGTGAGCGCAATCAAATAGATGACGACGCAGCCGAGGAAGGCGAGATGCTTTGCAAAAGGGCCGAGCAAAGCGACGGCGGCCTCGACCATCCAGATCGGCGCGACGGCAAAGAAGAATTGCGCCAGCAGCTCAGGCACGAGCGGAGCGCCAAAAACAAAACGCGCAATCAGGCTGGCAACGACAGCGGCGATAGCCGCGATGAATGCGACCTGCAAGCGAATCTCTTTGGGTGAGGCTCGCGGCTCGTCCTGGTTGATGTTGAGCCTGAGAATATCCATGCGCTGCCGATCTTATTATAGCGACCACAGTCATGATGCAAAGAACCGTCGCGCTTATTCCCTCATCTTCTCTATCTCGCTCTTGAGCAGCGCAAAATCTTCGCGTACTTTTTCGGCGAGGTCTTCGCGGTAGAAGCGCACCGCCGGATGATAGCCGACGATGTAGCGGCGGCCTTCGTGTTCGATCACGCGCCCGCGCGCTTCATTGACGCTCTTGACGCCGAGCAGTTTCTTCGCGGCCACACCGCCCAACAGCATAATCAAGCGCGGGTTGATCAACTCGATCTGCTCGAAGAGGTAATTCGACGTGCAGGTATCGACCTCCAACTTCTTCGGCGTGCGGTTCTTTGGCGGGCGGCACTTGACTGTGTTGGTGACGAAGAAATCGGCGCGCTCAATGCCCGTGCCTTCGAGCACCGAGTTCAAGAACTTCCCCGACGCGCCGACGAACGGGTGGCCTGACAGGTCTTCGTCTTTGCCGGGCGCTTCGCCGATGATCATCAGCCTGGCAGTTGGGCGGCCATCACCGGGAACGGCTATGGTCCGCGACTCGTGCAGCGGGCATTTCACGCAGACGCGTATCTGGGCGGCTAACTCTTCAAGCCGTTGCGCTCGCCTGGTCTTTGCCATACTCAGCCTCCTTTGCTCGGCGATTGGTCAAGCAAATCGCGGGCAACTCATTCATCCTTGTGATGCCAGCTCTCGCCCTGAAATGCCGTACGCCGCTTCGCCTCTTAATCGGTATTGCTCGACGGCATCACGCATAGTAATCTTTATCTTCATAGATTGTTCGTAGCCTCGTGCTACCTGCGCAAAACAGTTAAGCGACCGACTCGTCTATTTGAATTCCCCTCGCGGATCGGACGCTGAATGGTCCAAGTGGACAGAATTGATGCAAACTGTAATGACTGTCGAGACGCCTGCCCAAACCGCCACCGATTCTCCATCGCCCGGATCAACCGAACACAAAGCGGGACGCTCGCTGCCTGAGATTCTGCAAACACAGTTCGAGGCGTTGCAGGGCTACCACGGCGACGTGATGGAGAGCGATGACCCTGAAGCGATTCATAAAATGCGCGTGACGACACGGCGTGCGCAGGCGTCGCTCGACCTGCTCGAAGGCCAGTTCGCCATCGCCCCGGTAAAGAAGCGACTGCGCCGCTGGCGGCAGGAATTGTCGCGCGTCCGCAACTACGATGTCTTCTTATCGCTGCTCGAAAAAGAAGCGGCAGCCTTGCGCGCCGCCAATCGCCACCCTTATGAACTGGTGCGCGCTGTGCTGCAACAGCGTCGCGCCGACACCGCCGCCAAAGTCCGCGAGTATCTTCTCGATAAGAGCGTCAACCGGCTCGCTTCGCGCATTGGCCTGCGCTTGCCTGATGATGCTTCCATCCCGGCAGACGGTCAGTCCAAACCGGCAACGCCTGCCGCCGCCGAGAGCGCATCGCCGGCCTCGTCCACATTGAACATCGACGAAGTCCAATTGGCCAGTCACACCGCTGATCGCCTGGATCAACGCGTCGCCGAGTTCCTGGCGTTGGCCGCGCAATCGCACCCGGCCACCGAAGCCGCTGAGTTACATGAATTACGCATCGCCGCTAAACGCGTCCGCTACCTGTTCGAGATTATTTCCGAGATGGGTTATGGCGATGCGACGCGGGCGCTGACGTGGCTGCGCACCTTGCAGGATCGCATAGGCGACTGGCACGACCTGGAATCGCTCGAACAGGAGATCATCGAGATTATCTCTGAGCGCGATTTCCTGAAGGCGCACCTGCTCGAAAGCAGCCGTATGCTTCAAGTCGCGGCGCACCTGCAAAAAAAGAAGGAGCGGCTGGTGGCAAAAGTCTTTCCGGTGCAAGTGCCGCAGAACCTGATGGCGACTTCGCAGCGTTTGTCGAAAGCGCTGCGCCGATGCCTGCCGCGCAAGAAGCCTTCAATCATCGAAGCCGTCAGTGAGCTTCACACGGAACAGTCCGCCCCGCTCGAATCATCACCGCCGGAGCCATAGCCTAGCCACGCAATTCTTCGAGGGCGCGAGTGACGAACGGTCGCGCCATCTGCTTGCGCCAGCCCATCACGAAGTCTGTATTGTCGAGCGGTCGCGCTTTCAAGTAAGCGGCCTCGGCTGCCGCCGCAATCGTCTCGCGGTCGAGCGGCTTACCTCTCAATTGTGCAGCGGCCTCTTCGACGGCCAGCGGCGCAGGCGCGACGCCGCCAAGAATCACCCTCGCCTCTTTCACTGCGCCATCCGCATCAAGGTCGAGCGCCGCCGCAACGCCGAGCACGGGGAAGTCGAAGGCTCCGCGTCGCCGCAGCTTTTTATACACGGCGCGCGTGCCATTCACCGGCGGCAGATGAATCTCGGTCAACAATTCGCCGGGCATCTTGTGCAGGTAGTTGATGCCGTCGTTATTATAGAGTCCCGCCGCGTCAACCAGCCGGTCGGTCACAGATGAGACCAGCCGCACCTTCGCGCCGATTGCGACCATCACCGGCGCGAGGTCTGAAGACTGCACGGCCCAGCACTTCGGACTCGACGGCGCGACCCAGCAGACATCGCCGTCTTTCTTCATACAGAAGTTGATGCCGCGCCGCCATTCGTAATTCTGGTTATAATAGTTGCAGCGCGTGTCGAGCAACAGATTGCCGCCGATAGTTCCCATGTTGCGCAGGATCGGCGTTGAGATAAGCCGCGCCGCGTTCGCAATGACCGGATAGTCTCGATTGATGACGGGATGATTGCACAGCTCGGTGAGCGTGACGCTCGCGCCAATAACCATTCCCGATTGCGCGTCGCCTTTGATCTCGTGCAGGTCGCGTATGCGCGTCACAGAGATAACCGTAGCGGGCGTCTGCTGCCGCCGCTTCATATTGGGATAAAGGTCGGTGCCGCCGGCGACGAACATCGCATCAAGGCCGGCGTCGGTCATCATCTTCACCGCATCACTAACTTTCTTAGCAACGCGATAGTTGAATTTCGGAAGTCGCATCATAACGGTCAGTTGTCAGGATACAGGATTCAGGATTCAGGGAAGAGGGGAAGGTGCATAGCACCAAACACCTTTACCTGAATCCTGAATCCTGTATCCTTCCTTTCAATCCTTCACGTGCACGGCGAGGCGCGGCAGTTCTTTGCCGTCGCCCCCTTCTGCCGGCGTAGTCACCTTGAGCGGCGCGGGCCACTCGATCTCTGGAATGCCTTTCGGCCCGAAGCGCCCCTCTTTGCCCTGCTGTTTGGCGCGAATCGCGGCAAGCACTTTTTCAGGCGTTGCCGGCACTTCATCAATGCGGACGCCGACCGCATCATAAATTGCGTTGACGACCGCCGGCGGCACAGGCAACAGCGGCCCCTGCCCGACTTCCTTCGCGCCGAACGGCCCGTTCGGGTCGGGGTCTTCGATGAGGAAGGTCTTCACGTCGCACATCTCAAGCGTCGTCGGACTCTTGTATTCGAGCATCGAAGGGAATTTGTGAACTACGTTACGATTCGTGCGGTAGGTCATCTCTTCCATCAACGCTTCGCCGAGTCCCATATAAACAGAGCCTTCGACCTGGCCCATCACGAGCACAGGGTTGATGCTCTGGCCGATGTCGTGCGCCATCCAGCAACGCTCGACCGTGACGATGCCGGTGTCGGGGTCAACATCCACTTCGACGACTGCCGCCGAATAACTGTAGGCCGGCGAAGGCCCGACGCCCGCGCCCTTGAACTTACCCGGCGAACGCGGCGGCGTGTACGAGCCGACCGTGCCAATCGTGCCATACTTCGATTCGGCCAGCACAACCGCTTCAGCGAACGACACGCCGATTTCGGGATTCTCAACGTCGAAGGCGCGGCGGTCGGCGAAGGTGATATTTTCAATCGGCACGTTGAGCTTTTCGGCAACCGCGACAGTCAATAACTCGCGGGCGCGCTCGGCAGCTTGCAACGCCGCGTTGCCGGTCATCAGAGTGACGCGGCTCGAATAGCTGCCGAGGTCAACCGGCGTCAGGTCAGTGTCCGCCGTCACCACGCGAATGTCGAACGGGTCGATGCCGAGCACTTCAGCAACGATGTAAGCGAGTATCGAATCGCTGCCCTGCCCGATGTCGGTCGAGCCACACTGCACACAGACGCCGCCCTGTCGGTCGAGCCGTAGCTGCACGCCACTGTGCGGCATATTGTTCCAGTAGATCGGCAGGCCCGCGCCGCACAGGTAAGAGCTACAGGCGAAGCCGACGCCTTTGCCATAAGGGAGCTTGCCGAATTTGTTCTGCCAGTCGGAAGCTTCGACAATCTTATCGATGCACGCGCCAAGACCCATGCTGCCGATGCGCAGATAGTTCGCGGTCACAGAGAAAGCGGGCGCAAGGTGACGGCGGCGAATGTCGATGGGCGAGAGGCCGATCTCTTCGGCGATCTTGTCCAGATGCGCTTCGAGTGCGAAGCGAGGCTGCGGCGTGCCGTGCCCGCGCTTCGGCCCGCACGGCGGCTTGTTCGTAAAGACGCGCACGCCTTCAAACTTGTAGCGCGGGATGTTGTAGGTCACGGTTTGCAGCGCGCCGCTATAGAAGGTCGAAGCGACTCCGTAGCTGCCATAAGCTCCACCATCAAGGAATGTGCGGAAGTGCATCGCCGTGATCGCGCCGTCGCGCTTCACGCCGGTCTTCACCCACATCAAGATCGGGTGACGCCCGCGATGGCAATAGAAGACCTCTTCGCGGGTCAGCGTGATCTTCACGGGGCGGCCCGTCATCATTGCCAGCTTGGCGACGACGACTTCGTGATTGAAAGGATCGCTCTTGCCGCCGAAGCCGCCGCCGTTCGGCGTCGCAATGACGCGTATGTGCGCCGCCGGCAATCCCAATACTTTGGCCAGCGCGCGGTGAACGTAATGCGGCGTCTGCGTTGAACTCCACAACGTCAGCTTGTTGTCGGCGTCATAGTGGGCCACCGCCGCGTGCTGTTCGAGCGGCAGGTGCGTGTTGCCTTCGTAAAAGAACACGTCTTCACGGACGTGGTCGGCTTCGGCGAAGCCTTCATCCATGTCGCCGAACTCAAGCGACACGCGCTTGTGAATGTTGCCGCCGTCGCCGTAGTCGTGGATGCGCGGCTCGTCAACATAGACGCCTTCTTCAATCGTCGAGATGGTCTTGAGCCTTTCGTATTCGACCTCGATCAGATTCATCGCCTCAAAGGCGGTGTCTTCGTCTACGGCGGCGACGGCGGCGACCGGATCGCCGATGAATCGCACTTTATCAACGCAGAGCGCGTGCTCGTCCTGACTGACTGGCAGGATGCCATAAGGAATCGGCAGGTCGCTGCCGGTGATGATGGCGACGACGCCCGGAAGCTGACGTGCGCGACTTGTATCGATGTTCTTAATCAGCGCGTGCGGCGAAGGACTGCGTAGCATCTTGCAATAGAGCATGCGCGGCAATGTGATGTCGTCGGCGAAGCGTGTTTGACCATTGCATTTGGCGCGCGCATCAACTTTGCGAAAGGGCTTGCCGACCACTTTCTTTGGTCTGCCGTTGTTGCCGTTATTCATAGCCATAGATGATTTCCTTAGCCGGCTCGGCCTGCTCGCCGCGCATCCGCGCCGCCGCCAGCTCGACGGCTTCATAAATTTTAATATAGCCGGTACAGCGACAGAGATTGCCTGACAGCGCCTCCTGAATTTCGGCGCGTGAAGGATTCGGATTCTGTTCAATCAGTTCTTTGGCGGTCAGCAGAAAGCCCGGCGTGCAGTACCCGCATTGCGCCGCGCCGAGGTCGGCGAAGGTTTCTTGCAACGGGTGAATCTCGTTGCCTTCGGCCATACCTTCGATAGTCGTGACCTCGCGGCCTTCGGCGTCAAGCCCCAGCATCAAACACGAGAGCACGGCCTGACCATCGACGAGAATGGTGCAGACGCCGCATTCGCCCAGTTCGCAGCCGTGTTTGGTTCCGGTTAGCTGAAGGTCTTCGCGCAGCACTTCGAGCAAGGTCTTGTGCGGCGCAAAAGCCACCTCGACTTCTTCGCGGTTGAGCGTAAAGCGCACGTGCGCCTTCTGTTTCTTCTTCGTCGGCATAATCGGTTGACGTGTGTTGAGTCGTGGCTACGGTTGCGGGCTGCTGGCCTGTCTCTCCGCGCCGGATGTCTCCCGCTCTAAACAAAAAGATTAGCGCAAAAGCCTTGAAAATCCCAACCGCCGAAAGGAATCAACACAGAGGCGCAGAGGCACGCAGACACGGAGCGTACTGCGGTGACTCCGTGTCTGCGTGCCTCTGTGTTTTACCTCTTCGGTGTAGAACTGAATATGTGATTGACGCCTTAGCCGCCTATCGGGCGCGTCGGTTTGGCGGCGTCAAGCCGCGCTTCGACCGCATCCCAATCGACGTTCGAGAGAAACGCTTCGATGTACTTTGGCCGCTCGGCGGGCTTGTAGTCGAGCAGGAAAGCGTGCTCCCACACATCCATCACCAGCAGCGGGGTGAAGCCGGCGATATTGTTGACCTCGTGCAGCGTGATCCAGTGATTCGACAGTTGGCCGGTGGCCGGGTCCTGATAGCAAACAGCCCAGCCGACGCCGCGCATCTTGCCGACGCTAACGAAATCGGCCTTCCACGTGTCGTAGCCGCCGCAGCTCGCTTCAGCCGCTTTATAGAAGGCGGAGCCTTTATCCGCATCGCCCGCGCCGCCGCCGCGCTTCATATTGCCGAAGTAGTACTCGTGCAGCACCATGCCGTTGTATTCAAAGCCGAGCCGCCGCGTCAGCTCCGAATAAGCCGGGAAATCCGCCGGCGTGCCCTGCCCGCTCTTGAACATCTCGGTGATCTTCTCGGTCAGCAGATTGGTGTTGGTGACATAGCCTTCATACAGCTTGAAGTGCATTTCCAATGTCTGGTCAGAGATGCCGTTGAGTCCGCTGAGATCGAACTGCCTGGGTTTGTACGACCCTGTTGCCATTGCATTCCTCCTTCGTGATGTTGCGGCCATCGTCCGCCGTTGTGAAGGCGAAGCCAACGCCCGCGCGGTTTGATTTCGGAAGAGATTGCTGCCCGCGCATTACTGCCACGATAATCGCGCGGGCTATAGTTATTATAGCTATTCGGTGAATTTATGCAGGTCGAAAGCGAACTTTTTTGATCGTTATAAATGACATTACTTTTAATCGGATGGTCGGGCGGTGATGATCGGCGATGAACGAGCGGGTGAAAGTCGAAAGAGGGAGCCTTGCGGCTCCCTCTTAACCTCACAAAGTCGCTGACACCGCCACGTCAAGGTAAAAATATTAATAGTCAATCGAGCGTGCGTGTCTGTGGACGCTTGTGAGTGTTCGATCAATTTCCGAACTCGTCAGATACTATTTCAATCGACGTGCCACGTATCCGCAACGGACGACCAAATCAAAAAGCAGCCGAATTGCTGGGGTTTTTGCTGTCTCTTGATTATCAGCTCCATACGCTCTGTCTGCATTGACTACAAAGCGAGTGTCTTGTCGCACCGCTTTCAAACACCCGGCGACTAGAAGGTCAAGCGACGGCGATGCGACGCCAGCTTGTCCTTCCCTGAATTAAGAACCGCCGGTCCCCGACAGGATCGGGCTGGTCGGGCGCGTCAGGTAATCGCTCAAGGTCAGCGCCACCATAATGACCAGCCAGAAGAGGCCGGCCACAACAATCACTTTCGTCAGTCTTGAACTCCAGTAGACATGCATGAAGAACAGGACCACCATCGTCGCCTTAATGACCGCAATGGTCAACGCGATCAAGACGTTTGCGCGACCAAGATCGAAGTTAGCGACCACGACGGTCAAGACGGTGAAGACCATCAGCGCCAGGAAGACCGAGACATAAATTTTCGGTGAGACGACGTGTTCTGACATAATCAACCCTCAATGATGCGTTAAGTGCGCGCCGAGCAGATAGAGCAGCGGGAAAAGGAATATCCACACGATGTCAACGAAGTGCCAGTACAAGCCGGATATCTCGACCGGCGCGTGGTACTCCGGCGTGAAGCGGTTGCGCGCCGACATCCAGAAGATCACCGCCATAATCCCCAGGCCAACGATCATGTGCAGCGCGTGAACGCCGGTCATCGCAAAATAGATCCAGTAGAACATCTGCACGTGGCCCGAATCGCCCGGCAACGCTTCGCCGCCCGGCTCGGTCCAACTCCAGAAGCCGCGAATCGGGACGTGGTGCGTATCAATCTTCTCTTTATACTCAAATGCCTTGATGACGAGAAAGGTCGCGCCGAACAGCATCGTCAGCGCCAGGCACGTCAACAGCATCTTCTTGTTGCCGAGCTGCGAGAAGTAGACGGCCATCGCCATCGTCAAGCTGCTGACGATCAGCACGATGGTGTTGACGCCGCCGAGCTTCCAGTTCAAGTGCGAGCTGGCGATGGCGAAATCCTGCGGGTAGGACGAGCGGTAGAGGATGTAGGCCAGGAACATTCCGCCGAAGAACATGATTTCGGTGATGAGGAACGTCCACATCCCCAGCGCGCCGGCCTCCTTCTGCTGCTCCATGTTGTCGAAGTGGTGCGCCAGTCCGTAGTGTGTTGTTGCGTGACTGTCAGCCAAGGTCTGATTCCCCCTGCTTCAATATCGCTCTTAAGGTTTCAATCGACGCGGCTCACCCGTTGGCCAGCCGCGCCAATCAAATCAATTAACCCAGCGGCTCGTTCGGCACGGCTTCGCCGACGACTTCGGCCTCTTCGATTGGGCGGAACTCGTAAGCGTCCCAGGTGACGATTGGCGTTTCGGGGAAGTTTTCGGTCGGCGGCGGCGACGGCGTCGTCCACTCCAATCCGACGGCTCCCCACGGGTTGGCCGGCGCTTTCGGGCCGTACTTCAACGACCACAGCAGGTAGATCATCGGGATCAGATAGCCGACGCCGAGCACCGACGCGCCGGCGCTGCTCATCACGTTGAGCACCTGATAGTGATCCGGGTAGGCGTGATAGCGGCGCGGCATTCCCATATAACCGAGCAAGAACTGCGGGAAGAAGGTCAAGTTGAAACCGACGAAGACGACCAGCGCGCCGAACCGCGCCCATCCTTCTGGATACATACGGCCCGTAATCTTCGGCCACCAAAAATGCATACCGCCGAGGTAGCCCATCACCGCGCCGCCGACCATGATGTAGTGAAAATGCGCGACGACGAAGTAGGTGTCGTGCATATGTATGTCGAGGCCGAGCGCCGCCAAAAACAACCCGGTCATGCCGCCGATGATGAAGAAGCCGATGAAGCCGAAGGCGTACAGCATCGGCGTGTCGTACGAGATCGAGCCTTTATACAACGTCGCCGTCCAGTTGAAGACTTTGATGGCCGAAGGGATGGCGACGGCGTAGCTCAGGATCGAGAAGACCATGCCGGCGTAGATCGACTGGGTCGAGGTGAACAGGTGATGGCCCCAGACCAGAAACCCGAAGACGGCGATGGCGATTGAAGAGAACGCCACGAACTTGTAGCCGAAGATGTTCTTGCGCGCCATATTGGCGATCAGCTCGGAGATGACGCCCATCGCCGGCAGAATCATGATGTAGACCGCCGGGTGCGAATAGAACCAGAAGAGGTGCTGGAACAACACCGGGTCGCCGCCAAGCGCCGGGTCGAAGATGCCGACGTGCGCGATGCGTTCGAGCGCCAACAGCAACACCGTGATGGCGATGACCGGCGTGCCGAGGATCATCACCAGGCTCGTCGCGTAGTGTGACCAGACAAACAGCGGCAGACGGAACCACGTCATTCCCGGCGCGCGCATCGTGTGGACGGTGACGATGAAGTTCAGCCCCGTCAGGATGGATGAGAACCCTGTGATAAAGACGCCTATCCCGGCCAGCAGCACATTACCATTGGCGTAGTTCGTGCTGAACGGCGCGTAGAACGTCCAGCCCGTATCGACGCCGCCCAGCGCGATGGCCAGGAAGGTGAATATCCCGCCGACCATGTAGATGTACCAGCTCAGCAGGTTGATCTTCGGGAAGGCGAGGTCTTTCGCGCCGATCATAATCGGGATGAGAAAGTTGCCGAGAATGGCCGGGATCGATGGAATCAGGAAGAAGAAGACCATCACGATGCCGTGCATCGTAAAGAAGCGGTTGTAGGTGTCGGCCTGCAACAGGTCGCCCTTCGGCGTCAGCAGCTCTATGCGGATGCCGACCGCGAAGATGCCGCCGAGGAAAAAGAACAGCGTCACCGACGCCAGGTAAAGCAGGGCGATGCGCTTGTGGTCTTTCGTCAGCAGCCACGACTTGATGCCGTAAGCGGCATTGAGATAATTGACACGCGGTGCATCAATGACTTCAGCTTCTGTGCTCATAATCGAATACCTAAGATTCACACTGAAAATCCGCACTCAAGCGGAAGGTTTCTCACTCCTGAATTCCGCCTCGATACGGAATTCCCAACCTCGATCTTCGTCTTTGGGCGATCACTGTCTCGGCGGCTGCGGCGTCTGACCGGCGTTGCCCTTGCTCTTTGAAGCAGCCGGGTTGCCGACCTCCCTGCCGGGGTTCGCATTGCCGCCTGCCGCGCCGCTCGGCGCTGCTGCACCAGTTCCAGTGCCGCTCGCGCCCGCGCCGCCCGCTGTCCCGGTAGCAGAACCTGCCGCGCCGCCCTGGCCTTCCTGGCTCAACGACCGCACGTAGGCGACCAGTTGCAGCACCTGTTCTTCGCTGACCAATCCCTGAAAAGTCGGCATAATGGGCTGGAATCCGGCGACGACTTTAGCGCGCGGGTTCAGTATAGACTCGCGGATATAATCCTCGTTCGCCACGACCTTCGAGCCATCAGCAAGCTCGACCTGCGAGCCGAAGACGCCTTGCAAGCGCGGCCCGCGTCCCTGCCCGCTGGCGAGGTGGCAACTGCTACAGGCAAGCTGCGCAAAGAGCTTCTCGCCCTGTTGCGACGGCGAGCCTTCGCCTGTGCCGCCGGCAAGCCACGCCTGATAGTCCGCCGGCTCCATCACGACGACCGAGCCGATCATCCCCGAATGGCTAGTGCCGCAGTATTCAGCGCAGAACAACTCGAATCGCCCGACCTGCGTCGGCTCGAACCAGACGGTGCTGTAACGGCCCGGCACAACGTCCATCTTCATGCGGAAAGCCGGAATGAAGAAGCTGTGGATCACATCTTCGGTCGTCATGATCAGCTTGATGCGGCTGCCGACCGGAACGTGCAGCTCGTTGATTTCGCGCTGGCCTTCGGTGTGCTGAAGCTTCCACATCCACTGCTTGCCGACGACGTAGACTTCTTTGGCGTTGGCGGGCGGGCGGTAGACCTTGAAGTATAGCTCTGCTCCCCAAACGAAGATGCCCATCGAAATCAGGAAAGGGATTATCGTCCAGGTCATCTCCAGCGACATCGCGCCGGCGACCGGCACGCCGACTTCATTCGGGTGGCGGCGGCGGTACTTAATAGCGAAGTAGAAGATCGCTATCACCAGCCCGACGCCGAAGAAGATGGTCAGCGTCCACAGGAAGCTGTACAGGTTATCCGTATCGCTCGCGTAGGATGATGCCTGGTCTGGAGAAAATGGCACAGGTATCTGCATGATCTAGATCAATCCTCCCAGTTCGCGCTGGCGCTGCGTGTTCTTGCGCCGCATAACGAACATCAAGGCGGCAACGCCCACCAGCGTGATCGCTCCGCCGAGCCGGATCAGGTTCATCACCACGAACCCATACTTGCCCTGCTCAGGGTCGTAGTGAAAGCAGTAGAGCAGTATCTTGTCTACGGGCGAGCCGATCTTGCCATCGGACGCCTCGACCAGTCCGAGCCGCAGGTCTTTGGCCGCATACTCGATGCCATAGAAGTAGCGCGACAGCTTGCCCTGCGGCGTCAGCAGCATCACGCCGCTGGCGTGGACGAACTGTTGCGAAGCCGGGTCCCAGTTGTAATGAAAGCCGACCGCCTCGGTGAGCTTATCGATCTGGTCCTGGTCGCCGGTCAAAAAGTGCCAGCCCTCGCGCACGCCGTCGCGCTTGTACCATTCGACGTAGGTGGCTTTCTTCTTTGCCGCCAGCTCAGGCTTTTCGCGCGCGTCGAAGCTGATGGTGACGACGTTATATTCCCTGCCGATATTAAAGTCTTTCACCGTGGCCAAGCTGCTGGTCAAGCCGTTGAGCACCTGATTGCAGAGCTGCGGGCAACTGTAGTAGACCAGCGACAGCACGACCGGCTTCGAGCCGAAGTAGTCGCCGAGCTTCACCGTGTTGCCGTCTTCGTCGCGGAACGTCAGGTCGAGCGGAACCTGTTCGTTGAGCCGCTGATCGATGCTGACATTCTCAAGCAGCTTGGGCTTGCCGCTCGCCGCCGGCTGCTGTTTCGGCGGCCCGCTGCTCTCCCAGCTTTGCGCCGCCGCCTGCGACGCAAGGCAAAAGACAAAAGGCAAAAGGCAAAAGGCAAAAATGATCGCCCGCTGCCCAACAATGCGGTTTTGCGTTGATGCTTGATGCTGCGTTGACTTCATAACTTCCGACTTCATAACTTCGCCTTTACTGCTCTGTTGTCCCTCTACTTTTGCCTTTTGCCTTTTGCCTTCGCTCAGTGCCGCTCGTCGCCCTGCTTGCGACCCGTTCCTTCATCTTGTTGCAGTCTGCCGCCTTCTGGCTGCTGGCCCGTCGCGGGCTGCGCCCCGGTGCCGGAAGCCGACGCCGCCGGTTGAGGTCTGGACTTCAGCAGCCCGCGTTCGAGCGCGAGTTGCTGCGCGCGATCAATGGGCAGCGCGACGATGCCTTTCGATTCGTCAACCCAGGTGTAATGTTCGAGCTTTGCCTTTTCCTCATCGCGCACGAGGTTGACCTCGGCCATCGGGTGATTGTTATCCGCCGGCGGCGTCTTTGGTAGATTGCCCTCCGGGCCGACCTGAGTCGGGGCCATCTGCAACACGGGCTTCGGCGGAATCGGATTGCGCTGGTCGGCAATCGGCGAACGCTGCCGCGCATCCTCCTTGTTCGCCTGTTCGTCCAGGAACCTATACAGTCCGACCATCAACAGCATCACGACCGCCGTCGCTACCGACAGCCACACCATGAACCACACGATGGGTCGAATCTTAACGTCGCTATCTTCGTGAGCCACGTCAGGATTCCTGATGAACGAGGTATCCAGTTCGTCTTGATGAGCCATAAACCGTGCCTCTTCGTCTCTAGTCTACCAATCTGCTCCGCATTGCTTCGCCGCGCAAGCTGATGCCTCGACTCAACACTGCGCTAGTGATGGCTAGGATGCAGCGCCTCTTCGAGAAACGGATCGTTCAATGGCAGCAATGGGCGCTTGCGCAGCTCGCCAGCCCAGAACCATAACCAGATGCCGCCGACGGCGAACCACAACACGAGGTCGAGCCAGTGAACCGTAAAGGATGTATTATTGCCATCAATCGAGCCGTGCAGCTCTGGCCCGATCAACCAGTACAGATCAACGTAGCGCATCACCATCATCCATACCGCCAGCCAGATCAGCCGCCGCGAATGACGCTTGAGGTCACGCGACAGCAGCATCAGGTAAGGAATGGCGAAGTGAAAGAGAACCAAAATCACGCCCAGTATTTTCCAACTCGTGCCGAGCCGCCGCGTGTACCACTTGGCCTCTTCGGGAATGTTGCCCGACCAGATGATGATTAATTGCGACACCGAGAAGTAAGCCCACAACAACAGAAAAGCAAGCAGCAGCTTGCCCATATCGTGGAAGTGCGCGGGCTTGACTATTCCAGTGTACGGACCGCCGTTTGATAAAACCGACAGCACGATGATGCAGAACGCCATCGCCGACAACAACTGACCGCCGATAAAAATGACGCCCCAGATCGTCGAATACCAAGTCGGATCGAGCGACATCGTCCAATCAATCGTCGCAAACGTGATGACCAGACCGCAGATGACCAGGCCCGGCCCGCTAATCTTAGACATCGTCTTCGTTAAGAAGCGATTGCCCGTCTCATCCTGTCGCTGCGAATAGCGATTCAACAGGAAGCTGAGCAGCCACCAGATGGCGAAATAGATCACCATGCGAACGATAAAGAAGGGAATGTTTAAATAATAGCGCGCCTTCTGCCCGATGATCTCTGCTAATTCCGGCGACCAGTGCGATGGGTCCTGTGTCCATATGTAGAGCTTATGCGAGAGCACGGCGGCCAACAGGGGCACAAACAGCAGCGCCATCAGCGGGAAGAGCCGGCTCGCGGCTTCGACGTTACGTCGAATGACCATGCCCCACGCGCCGCCTGTCATATGCTGGATCATCAGCAAGCCGAGCGAGCCGACCGTCAGGCCGAGCCAGAACATATAGGCCAGCAGGTAAGACCTATAGAATTGCACATCGTTCACGACGAAGCCGACGATGGACAGGACAATAAAGACGCCGGCGACAATTAAGGCGCGGCTGCGGAAACGCTCAACGTTGGGGGAGCCGAGGTCTCTGATCTCCGTCATTGCTTATGCTCTCCTTGCTTTTGCTCTCCCTCTCCTTCAGCGGGAATGCCGACCTTCTGGCCGGGCGGCACGTCGGCAGTCGTGCCCTGCTGGCTCAGTTGCAGCACGCGTATGTAAGCGACGATCTTCCATCGATCATCGACCGAAATTTGCTGCGAATAATCAGGCATCGCGCCGAAGCCGTTAGTGGCTACGTCGAATAAGTAACCGACAGGCGCTTGCCGCAAGCGGTCTTGATGATAGGTCGGCGGCTGCCGGTAGCCGCGCTTGGGAATCATTCCGTTGCCGTCGCCGAGCCGACCGTGGCAGACCGAGCAAAAGATATTGAATCGCTCTTGCCCGCGATCAAGCGCCGCCTTGTCAATCTGAAATGGGAAGGTCGTCGTGTAGCCGGCGAACTCGCCCGTCGCGGCGGGCGCGGCGGTTTGTGATCCGCCCGGTTGAGCGCCGGTCTGTGACGCGCCCTGAGGCGTGCCGGTCTGCGCCGTGCCGGCCTGCACTTGCTGGCCGCTCTGGTTGAGTCCGGCGGCTGTGCGCTGCGTGTCGGCGGTTGTGCCGGTTTCGCCCATCGGCTGCGTGCCCATCAGGCCGGTGGACTGTCCCTGGCCGACCTTGCCGGTGTAATACTCGCTATCGTCGCGCAGGAAGCCGCGCGCGACTGTGCCTTCGACCAGTGGACGCGAGGCGCGGCTGTCGCGGAACAGCACGCTCTCGCGCAGCGGCTTGTACTTCGGCTGGTCGTGCATATCCTGACGGCAGGCGGCTGACAAAAAGGCAAAAGGCAAAAGGCAAAAGGCAAATAGCACACGCCCTCTGCGATGCCGATTCAATGCTCTGGTGTTCAGTATGTTCATTGCCGAATCCAATGCCCGACGTTTTTCACCGGCCTCTAAAATGGCACCTCTTCGACGCTGTGCGCTCCGAGTGAGGTGAGAAACGCGCGCGTCTGGTCGAGGTCGAACTTCGGGTCAGCCGCCTCGATGCAGACGAAGAAGTGATCGCGGCTCGCCAGCTCGAAGCGCGGCGCGTTGAAGACCGGGTGATAAGGCTGCGGCAGCCCGTTCATCAAGATCATGCCGAAGACCGCCGCAATCGCGGCCAGCAGGATCGTGCATTCGTACGCCACAGGAATGAACGCCACCCAGCTATTCAAAGGCCGACCGCCGATATTCACAGGGTAAGCGATGGCCGATACCCAGTAGCAGAGCGCCGCGCCGCCCGCACAGCCGAGCAGCCCGCCGATCAACACCACCAGCGGCACGCGGTTCTTGTGAAAGCCGATGGCTTCGCTCAACTCTTCAATTGGAAAAGGACTGTAGGCGTCGATCTGGCGATAACCTTCACCGTAGACGCGCTCGGCGGCGCGCACCACGTCGGTCGGGTTATCGAATTCGGCCATCAGCCCGTAGACGCCAATCTTGCCTGCTCCATCTATCATTTCGCGTTTCCCTCCCTTCGCTTATGCCTCGCCCCTTTTGGGCTTTGCCTGCGGCAAGATCGAACGGATCTCGAAGATCGAAATTGCCGGCAGGAAGCGAACGAATAAGAACATCAGGGTCAGGAAGAATCCGATGGTTCCGAAGAACATCGTGAAGTCGAACTTGGTCGCCGAGTAGCTCGCCCACGACGACGGCAGGAAGTCGCGGTAGAGACTGGTCACGATGATGACATAACGCTCAAGCCACATACCGATGTTGATGATGATCGAAAGCACGAACAGCAACGGTATGTTCAACCGCACCTTCTTCGACCATAGCAACTGCGGCAACGCGATGTTGCACAGGATCAGCAGCCAGTACATATAGCCGTAAGGGCCGAGCGCGCGATTCTTCATCATGAACTGCTCGAAGGTGTTCGAGCTGTACCACGCCATGAAGGCTTCCATCAGGTAGCCGTAGGCGACGACCAGTCCAGTCGCCAACATCACTTTGGCGGCGTTGTTCAGGTGGCGCTCGGTGATGAGCGATTCCAGCCCGTACCACTTGCGCAGCGGGATGGCCAGCGTCAGCACCATCGCAAAGCCTGAGTAGATCGCGCCGGCAACGAAGTAAGGCGGAAACACGGTCGTGTGCCAGCCGGGCAGTTGCGCCACCGCGAAGTCGAAGCTGACCACGGTGTGAACCGAGAGCACCAGCGGCGTAGCTAAACCGGCCAACAATAGATAGGCCGTTTCGTAGCGGCTCCAGTGCCGCGCCGAGCCGCGCCAGCCGAGCGCGAAGATGCCGTAGATGACTTTGGTGCTCTTCTTCTTCGCCTTATCGCGCAGCGTCGCAAGGTCGGGGACGAGGCCGACGTACCAAAAGAGCGCCGACACCGTCGCGTAGGTCGAAACCGCGAACACGTCCCAGATCAGCGGGCTGCGGAACTGCGGCCATACGCCCATCGTGCTCGGATAAGGAAAGAGCCAGTAGGCCAGCCACGGGCGGCCTGTGTGCAGCAACGGGAAGAGGCCCGCGCAAGCGACCGCGAATAACGTCATCGCCTCGGCGAATCGATTAATCGAAGTGCGCCATTGTTGTTTGAGCAGCAACAGAATGGCCGAGATCAACGTGCCGGCGTGGCCGATACCGATCCACCAGACGAAGTTGATAATGTCGAAGGCCCAGCCGACGGGGATATTGTTGCCCCAGATACCGATGCCGGTCAGCACCAGATAGGTGATCGTGGAGAACAACATTCCGGTGCCGAGGAATGCGATGCCCGCGCCGATGTACCAGAAGCGCGGCGTGTGTTTCGTCAGCACGATGTTGGAAATCTTGTCGGTCACCGTTGCGAAGGTCTGCCCCGGCCCGATCACCGCAGTCGGCGACATCGTCGCATCGGTGTCCATCGTCTCATGCGGATACTTCGACATACGCTTACGCCCTCTCCAGTTCGGGATTCGTATTCTTCACCGCGCCGAGGTAAGTCGTACGCGGCTGCGTGTTGAGTTCGGCCAACACTTCGTAGTTGCGCTCTTGCGCTTTGAGCTTGGCGACGCGGCTGTTCGGGTCGTTCATATCGCCGAAGACGATGGCCTGCGTCGGGCAAGCCTGCGCGCAGGCGGTCTGCACTTCGCCGTCACGCACCTTGCGGCCTTCGCGCTCGGAATCAATCTTGGCGCGCTGTATGCGCTGCACACAGTAGGTGCATTTCTCCATCACGCCGCGACTGCGCACGCTCACTTCAGGGTTGCGCACCATCTTCAGCGGCTCGGTGTAGAAATCCTGGTAGAGCAGGAAGTTGAAACGGCGCACCTTGTACGGGCAGTTGTTCGAGCAGTAGCGCGTGCCGACGCAGCGGTTATAAACCATATCGTTCAGCCCTTCGGCGCTGTGCACCGTCGCGCCGACCGGACAGACCACTTCGCACGGCGCTTTCTCGCAATGCTGACACGGCATCGGCTGATAGTAAATTTCCGGGTTCGTCACGTCGCCGCGATAGTAACTGTCCACGCGCAGCCAGTGCATCTCGCGGCTGCGCATCACCTGTTCTTTGCCGACAACCGGGATGTTGTTCTCGGCCACGCAAGCGACCACGCAAGCCTGGCAACCAATACACGAATGTATGTCAACCGACATACTCCAGCGGTAGCCTTCCGAGTAGTTGTACTCAGGATAAAGCGACGCCCTGCCGCCTTCCTTCTTCTCTATGCCGCCCTCGTGGCCGGGCTGCTTGGCTTCGTACTCTTCGCGGTTGAGCGACGGGTTCTTCTTCCACTCTTCGAGCGTCCCGGCGCGGATGATGTCGCGTGCCGCAAGGTCGTTGGTTGTGCCGAC
>JBJMGV010000063.1:0-59209 GCA_045807725.1 Blastocatellia bacterium
AAGAGGACATCGGCATCCACCAGCCTGCCCTTCGCTATTTTTTCAAATCGGCTACTGGCACCATGCTTTACGGTTCCAGGTTGATAATATGGTGTTTCTTTCGGCTCGCTTTAACTTAATTCGACGTTGCGGGCGATGCGGCGCAGCAGTAACGGTTGATCGTAGAGCGCGATCAGGCCGCGCGCGACCGACTGGCGTGGGCTTTCGGCGACGGCGACGTGCAGCTTCGTCGCTCGCGCGATGCGTTCGTCCATACCGGCCAGCAGGGCAATGCCGCCGGTCAGCATAAGCCCGGTATCATGAATGTCGCCGGCCACTTCGGGCGGGATACGTTCAAGCACGCTGCGCACGGCTTCGACCATCTGCTTGACGACCGGCTCAATCGCCTGGCGAATCTCGACCGATGACACTTCGATGACTTCCGGCCCGCCCTCGCTCAGGCTCTGCCCCTTGACGACGCTCTTATGGTCTTCAATCGGATCGGTGGCCGAGCCGAGAACCATCTTCAAGCGTTCGGCGGTGCGCTCACCGATCAGCACTTTATGATGGTGGCGCACGTAGGCGGCGATGGCCTGATCCATATCCAGCCCGCCGATGCGCAATGTCTCGGATTCGACAATGCCGGCCTTGGCGATTACGGCTATTGAAGTCGTCGCGCCGCCGAGGTCCACCACCATCGAAGCGTGCATCTCAGCGACCGGCAGTTTCGCGCCAAGCGCGGCGGCCAGCCCTTCATCGACAAGGTAGACGCGGCTCGCGCCGACGCCTTCAACGACGCGCTGCACGGCGAAGCGTTCGACTGACGTGATGCCCGACGGCACGGCCTGAATGATGCGCCGCGAGAAGCGCGCCCGCCCGCCGCGCGCCTTGCGCACGAACTTCTTGAGCATCTCCTGAGCCAGATCGGAATCGGCGACGACGCCTGAATGCATCGGGTAGATGATCTCTACGTCTTCTGGCGAGCGGCCCAGCATTTCGAGCGCCTCAGTGCCGGCGGCAATCACCTGATGGGTAACGCGGTCCATAGCCACAAGCGATGGCTCGTTGACCACCATGCCGCGCTCGCGTGCGTAGATGAAGGTGTGAACCGTGCCTAGATCAACGGCCAGGTCTTCCGTAAAAATGTTGCCGAAGGAGATATTCATTCCGCCTCTTTAATGCCAAAACGTCAGGGACGATGAGTGATAATAGCAAGGCACACGAGAAACGCAAAGACTAACCGCATCAACTCCGCCGCTTTTAATCGAATGCTCGCAAGCGGCGATAAAAAAGCCGGGCAAGCAGCGCGCTCGCCCGGCCATTGGGTCTTCTTTGGCGTGCGATGGCTAACGGCTGACGGTGAACTGAGCCGTCGGCGTGACGATCTTGTTCGTCACTAAATCGGTGACTTTCACGGTCACGGTGTAAGTTCCCGGCTCGGCCAGCTTGTCGGCGATGGGTATCGAGCGCGCCAACACCAGTTGCTGTCCCTTGACATCGAGGATGCCCTGTTTCGACTTGCCGTCTTCGAGGACGTGGATGATTTCCTGGCCGCCTTTCGAGACGATGTATTCGACTTTGAGCGCCGGCTGCAACGTCGCCTGATCCATCTCGGCGTCATAGACTTGCAGGAACATCGCCAGGTTCATGCCGGGCTTGTAGATGCCGCTGACGAACGGCTTCACCTTGTAGCGTCCGATGATGAACTGGCCAGCGGGGATGGCGCGGTTGTCGAGCGACTCGACCGACGCGGCGAGGATGATGCTGCTGGTTGCCAGTTGCTTCTCTTGATAGCGCGGCACTTCAAACGAATGATGCAGGATGCCCGTCTTGCCGCTGGTGATGTCGCGCGCCACCACATCAATCTTGTAGCGGCCCGGCGGCAGCGCAACGTTCTTCTGGTAAACGGATTTCAGCGCCTGCGCCTGCGGCAACTGCTCTTCGCTGAAGCGCCCGGTTTGAATCGTGTCTTCAAACGAACCGGCGCTGCGACCTGACAGGCTGGTCAGCTTGGCATACATATTGACATTCGCCGAATAGATGCCGCCCTGATTCTTGAACGCCAGGTCCGAGTGATCGAACTGGACCGTGAACGACGTGGCGACGGTTTCGTTGCCGAGGCGGAAGAAGTCCGTGCGCACGCTGAAGGGCAGGATGTCGGAAGCGATCTCCGGCATATCCGCTTTGACCCGAAGGTCGGGGAAGCGCGTGGACGGCGCTCGCATCAAGTCGGTTAAAAGTTGCAGCCGCTCGAAGGGCTGATCCTTGGCGCGCGTGCCGAACAGCCCGCGCCCTTGCTGCGCCTGGCTCCCGTAATAGCCGCCGATGCGATCCGCCTTGTTCGACATACCGAGTTGTTCGGCGAGCGTCAGGCCCGCGCCCGGCACATTCAACATCGCGTCTTTTTCGTCGGGGCTGCGCGCGATGCGATATTCGCCCGAACCCGAAGGGTCAACGAATTCGATCTCGATGTCCGAGCCAATGCCTTCGATGTAGCGATACCACCATGTTTCAAACGGATAGGTCGAGGTCGAACCGCCGCCTTCCCACGACGGGCGATCATAAGAGCCGCCCGACGGGTGCGATTCGATCTCGTCAGGCTTGCCGAACGTGATGTAGATGCGCCCGCGATCTGTGCGCCAGCCGGCGACGCCCGACGTGTAATGCTCGTTGGCGTACTGTATGCGCTCGTAGTACTGATCCTTGTACTCGTTTTCGGGCGTGTCGGGATCAGGATCGCGGCGCAGCCAGAATTGCTCGATGAACTGGTCGCGCTCCTCGTCGGTCTTCAGCGCCTTGAAGGCTTTGCGCTCTTCGTCGGTGATGATGTACGAAACGTCCTCGTCCATCCATTTCTTGTAGACGCTCTTGAGTTCCGCCTTCTGTTTCGCGGTCGGCTCTTTCTGTTTCTTGCGCTCGTCTTTGTCCTGCGCCAGCGCCGCCGGAACCAACCCCATCACCAGCACCGATGCCAACGCGGTGCCGACAATCCGTTTGAAGAGGTTCGCCTCACGCTTCATAAGCCACTACTCCTTTCAACACACGTCGAAGCTTTTCCTGAAGTCCATCTGATTTGCGGATGCCTGATTTATCTGACTACCTAGTTTATGGGCCGCCGATTCCACTGGTCAAGTCACGCCCGCCGTGTCCAACCAATACAGGAAAATCACAAGATATGCGGGCGCGCCTCAGGGCCGGCCTCTCATCCCTTAGAATGTGGCGCTCAACGCGACTTGCGCTCCAGTGAGCGATATTCTTCTTCGGTCTGCCGCTTGCGATGGAAGACCCAGGCGATGCCGACGCTCAAGAAGTAGAGCAGCAGCATCGGCGCGGCAAAGACCAGCAGGTTCGGCACGTCTGTGGTCGGCGACAACACCGCCGCTAAAATAAAGATAACGACGACCGCATAACGCCAGACCTTAATCAATAAACGCGGCGTCACCAACCCCATCCGCGCCGCAAAGAGGGTCACCGTCGGTATCTCGAAGACGACGCCCAGTCCCAGCATAATCGTGATGATCAGGTCGAAATAATCGTCCGCCGTCACCAGCGCGCGCAGGTTGCCGCCCGCCGCTACGCCTAACAGAAAGTTGGCGGCGCGCGGGAAGGCGATGTAGTAAGCGAACGCGCAGCCGGTCAGAAAAAAGACCGACGCCATCAAGATGATCGGCGCGGCGTATTTCTTCTCGTGCGGGTAGAGTCCCGGCGCGACAAATCCCCAAATCTGCACCAGGATAAATGGCACGGCGAAAAAGATCGCGGCGTAGAACGCGACCTTGATGTAAAGATTGAACGCGCCCTGTACCGTCGGCACAACGAGGCGATTGTCTGGGCTAAGATAGATGTTCGAGGTCAGGTACAACTGGCGCGGAATCTGAAAGCCTTCGCCGATCACTGTCGCCGTGTTGATGACCCACGGGCTGGTCGTCACCAGCGAAGGCACGCCATCATCAGACTGATCGACCCGCACCCTGATCGTCGTTCCCACAGGGATCAACGCCGCACCGATCTTGGTTTCGGCGGTGAAGACGAACGACACTTCCTTGCCGACATAATCCGCTAATGATCCAACCTCGGCCCCTTGCAGGTTGAAGCGCGATTCGCGGTTGGCTTGGATCATCGCGGCGCGCACGGGCACTTGCAGGAAGTCATAAATTCGATCCGAGAAAATCCAACTGACGACGAATGCCAGCATCACGAACATCGCGATGCGGACCAGCCGCGAGCGCAGTTCGTCGAGGTGTTCGAGAAACGACATTGCGCCTTCTTCCAGCTCAACGTCTTTCTCTTCGTAGGTCTTGGTCGTGGTAGCCATGGGCAGGGATCAGGGGCTAGGGACTAGAGACTAGGGACTAGATGAAGTTTCGCGTCTTCTCTAGCCCCTAGTCTCTAGTCCCTAGCCCCTGCATTTCACATCCAATCGCGTTTGGTTTCGTGGGTCGTGGTTTCAGAGCGCGGCACGCTGGCAGGCTCTACCGCAGGGACCGGCGCGTAGATCGTCTCTTCGGTCGTCGCGTGATGGTCAGCGGTCGCGGCAGTGTGCGCAGGCTCAGTGGCGACGGCGGCGCTGTATTCGTGGGCGCTGGCTTCGGCTGAGCGCGCCGCCTCAACCGCCGGCGGTGCAGCAATGCGATGCTTTTCGACCTCGACTTCTTCTTCCCACTGGCGCTTGAAATCGTCGCTGGCCTTGCGGAACTGCGCCAGGCCGTGGCCTAGGCTCTTGCCCAGTTCAGGCAGCTTGCGCGGGCCGAAAATTATTAACGCGATGACCAGAATCATCAAGATTTCTGGCATTCCCAGATTTCCCATATCTTCCTCGCTGCGGGCCAACAACTGTCAGGGAGATTTGCGAGCCGACCGGCCCGCTCGACGTTGCTCCGGCTTGTGCAGTTCCAAGTGTAGGTGACACGGTTCGCGCCCGTCAATGAGGCGGCGTTGTCTCTCATTTCCCGAACGGCTATAATCTCGTTTCCGCAGCTCAACTGAATAATCTCAAGGAGACATCACATGAGGAGACTTGTTTCATCACTGATCGTCGTGCTGTTTGCCGCGCAGGTGATTCTGGCGCACGACCCGCGCACCGTCGCTAAGAACCTCTCGCACACGCTGTCGATTGAGGGCGCGGGCAAGCTATCGCTCAGTTACAAATCGCTGCACTACAACGAGGCCGGCTTTAACCAGCGCAAAGCTGAGCGCACGATGGCGAACTTCAATCGCCTGTGGAAGAGCATCGGCAAGCTCGATTCGGAATTCGACGTGACCATCGGCGGCGTCACGGTGCCGAAAGGCTCGTACACGATGGGCTTCAGTTACGACGCCAACGATAACTATAAATTGATACTGTCGGCGGGCGGCAAAGACGTGACCATCCCGATGACGACGGCGATGGACGGCCCAACCGTCAACTACCTGAGCTTCGACGTGCGCCCCGAAAACGACACCGATACGTTCACCATCGAAGTGCGCTATGGCAAGCTCCGCAACTCTGCCGAGATGAAAGTGCCCTACCTCGCGCCGCACGAGCACGACGATAAAAAGTCGGGGCAGTAAGGCGAGCGACGCAGCGGTTGCCCTAGCTGCGATTCTCCAGTTTAATTAATTCAGGCGCGGCTTGGTGAGTGGGTTGCCACCCAGGCCGCGCCTTTGTGTCGCTGTGAACTTCCACCCGTCCTCCTGGAGACGTGATGATCCATCTACCCTTTCGCCTTCGTCGCTCGTTTCGCGCGCTCGCGCTGTCGTTCATCCTGATCCTTCCGGCGCTCGCCGGTCACGCGCAAGCGCCGCAGAGCGCGAAGCCGCCACAAGCGCCGCCTCTGCGATGGCCGCGCAGCCACGACTATGACGTGCAGCATTACCGCATCGAAGTCGGCTTTGACTGGTCGGCGAAGTCTGTCAGCGGCACGACGACCATCACGCTGCGCCCGTTCCGCAGCGACCTCAAAGAAGTCCAGCTCGACGCCGGCCAGATGAAGATCAATGCCGTCCGGCTCGCAACAGGCGCGGCCTTGACGTACCGTTACGATGACGGCGAACACCTCTTCGTCACGCTCGACCGCGCCTACCCGATGAATGCGGATGTGGCCCTCACCATCAACTATACGGCGACGCCGCAAAAGGGGCTGACCTTCATCACGCCGACACCGGACGAGCCGTCGCGCCCGAATCAGATATGGTCGCAGGGCGAATCGCAGGACAATCACTACTGGTTCCCTTGTTACGATTACCCCAACGACAAGGCGACGACCGAGTTGATCGCGCACGTCGAAGACGGCTATCAGGTCATCTCGAACGGCACACTGATCAGCTCAGCGCCCGACCCTGAGCGTAAGACGCGAGCCTGGCACTGGAAGATGGACAAGCCATATTCGAGCTATCTGGTGTCGATCATCGTCGGCAAGTTCGCCGAGGTGCGCGAAGAGGTCAAAGGCGTGCCGGTCGTCTCTTACGTCTACGCCAACGAAGTCGAAAACGCCCGGCTGTCGTTCGCCAAGCTCGGCCAGATGGTAGCGTTTTTCTCTCAACGTGTCGGCGTCGATTTCCCTTACCCGAAATACGCGCAGACGACGGTGCGCGATTTCGGCGGCGGTATGGAGAACATCACAGCGACGACGCTCACCGACACATCGGTGCACGACAAGCGCGCGCACCTCGATGTGTCAAGCGACAGCCTGATCTCGCACGAACTGGCGCACTCGTGGTTCGGCGACCTGTTGACCTGCCGCGACTGGAGCCAGTTGTGGCTGAACGAATCGTTCGCCACGTTTATGGAAGCGGTGTGGGCCGAGCACGATTTAGGTAAGCCGGATTACCTTTATGAAATGTACGGCAACCAGCAGGGCGCTTTGACGGCGTGGACGCAGGGCAATCGACGCCCCATCGTCGCCTTGCGTTACCCGAACCCCGATGCGCTCTTTGACGCTTACCCTTACCCGCGCGGCGGCGCGGTCATCAACCAGTTGCGCTTCGTGCTGGGCGACGAGATGTTCTGGCGCGCGATCAATCATTACGTTAAGAAGCACGCCTACCAGAACGTCGAAACGCAGAGCCTCGTCGTTGCCATCGAAGAAGCGACCGGCCAGAACCTGCAATGGTTCTTCGACGAGTGGCTCTACAAGATGGGCCAGCCCGAATTTGAAATCACCTCCACCTATAATGAAGCGGCAAAGGCCGTGAAGCTCTCAGTCAAGCAAACGCAGAAGGCAGACGCGGAGCGGCCCTGGTTTCAGTCGCCGGAGTTTTTCGTGCTGCCGGTGGATATCGCCATCACCACTGCGAGCGGCGAACACATTTCGCGCGTTTGGATTGACGCGAAGGAGAAAGAGTTTACCTTGAGCGTAGACTCAAAGCCGCTGATCCTCAACTTTGATCGCGGCAACATCTGGCTCAAGCAGGTGAAGTTCGACCGCAGCGAAGAAGAACTGGCTTATCAGCTCCTGCACGACGCAGACATAATGGGCCGCGTGCGCGCGGCGATTGAATTAAGAACGCACGACGCAACGCCCGCCATCAACGCGTTGAGCAACGCCGCCGCCAATGATCGCTTCTGGGCCGTGCGGTTGGAATCCGTTCGCTCGCTCGCGCAATTGAAAGGCGAGGCGTCGCAGCTCGCTTTGAGTGGCAGAGTTAAGGATGCCGATTCGCGCATTCGCCGCGAGGCGATTCGCGGCCTCGGCCAATATAAAGATGCGCGCTACGCTGACCTGTTCATTCAGATCATCAAGTCTGATCCGAGCTACTATGCCGTCGCCGACGCGGCGCGGGCGCTGGGCGAAACGCATTCGCCGAAAGCATATGACGTGTTGATGTTGGCGTTGCAGATGCCCTCGTGGCAGGACACGATTCTTGCGGGCGCGCTCGGCGGGCTGGCGGTTCTTAACGACCCGCGCGCCATAAACATGGCCTTGAAGTACACCGCGCCCGGCAATCGCTCAAGCGTGCGCGGCGCAGCGATTCAGGCGCTGGCCCGCGCCGCCAAAGGCAACGACCGCGCTTTTCAAGCCCTCGCTTCGGGCTTGAAAGACCGTTCGCTCGAAGTAGTCTTTAATACAATCGAAGCCTTCTCGATTCTCGGCGACCCACGCGCCATTCCGCTGCTTGAAGAGTTAGCGAGTCACCCGCCGACCGGCATTCCAAGCGGCGCGCTCAATCAGGTCATTAACGAGACGATCAACCACATCAAGAATCCCGGCAAGGCGGATGAAGACGAGAAGAAGGACTGAGGCGGGAAGAGCGACGCGGCGACAAGGCGACGCGGAGAAAGAAAGCCGTGAAGATGAATCGCTCACCTGTCGCCCCATCTCCCTCGCCGAGTCGCCGAGTCGCCGCGTCGTTGCGTCGAGATTAGACCTGGAACTGCAACTGCGGCGCTTCCGTATCGCGTTGGGCGTAACGTGTCTCGACGTACTCTTCGAGAATCTTCATGAACTCCGGCACAATCGTCGGCCCTTGTAAGGTAACGAACTTCGCGCCGTCAACGTAGACCGGCGCGCGCGGATCTTCGCCAGTGCCGGGCAGCGAGATGCCGATGTTGGCGTGCTTCGATTCGCCCGGCCCATTGACCACACATCCCATCACCGCGACTTTCATCTCTTCGACGCCGATGTATGTTTGCTTCCAGACCGGCATCTGGTCGCGGATGTAGGTCTGTATGTCTTCGGCCATCTCCTGAAACAGTGTGCTCGTCGTGCGACCGCAACCGGGGCAAGCCGTCACCAGCGGCATGAAGCTGCGCAAGCCGATTGTCTGTAGAATCTGCTGCGCGACGATGACCTCTTCGCTGCGGTCGCCGTTGGGTCGCGGCGTCAGCGACACACGAATCGTATCGCCGATGCCTTGCTGCAAAAGAACGCTCATCGCCGCCGTCGAAGCGACGATGCCTTTGCTGCCCATACCGGCTTCGGTGAGTCCGAGGTGCAACGGGTAATCGCAGCGCGCCGCGAGGTCTTGATAGATGGCGATCAAATCCTGCACTTCGGAAACCTTCGCGCTCAGAATGATCTGGTCGTGCGCAAGGCCGCAGCGCTCAGCCAGTTCGGCGGATTCAAGCGCGCTGACGACCACAGCTTCGCGCATCACGTTGCGCGCGTCTTTCGGATTCGCGCGCCGGGCGTTCTCGTCCATCAAGCGGGTCAATAGCGATTGATCGAGCGATCCCCAGTTGACGCCAATGCGAACGGGCTTCTGATGCTCGATAGCGACTTCGATCATCGCCTGAAAGTTTTTGTCGTGGTGCTGGCCCGGCCCGACGTTGCCGGGATTGATGCGATACTTGGCCAGCGCCCGCGCGCAATCCGGGTAACTCTTCAGCAGGATGTGGCCATTGTAATGAAAGTCACCGATGATCGGCACGCTAACGCCGCGCTCGCCGAGGCGCTCGACGATGTGCGGCACGGCAGCGGCGGCCTGCTTGGTGTTGACCGTCACGCGCACCAGCTCAGAGCCGGCGCGGGCCAATTGCTCGCACTGATCGGCAGTGCCTTTGACATCTACCGTATCGGTGTTGGTCATCGACTGCACGACGATAGGATGCGAGCCGCCGACGCTGACGCCGCCGACGTTGACGGCAACCGATTTTCTGCGTTGAATCTCTGACACGCGATTGCTCCTGAGAAAGTGATGAGTGATGAGTGATGAGTGATGAGTGAGGAGCAACGACATCTGCGTTATTTATCACTCATTACTCATCACTCGTCACTTCTTTAGCAAATGAGGATTGTAGCGGCTCGCCCAGATCGCTGCAATGAAGAGTCAGATTGCCCGTCTGTCATTCGTCCAACGCCGCCGAGTCGCCCGGATGGAATTCACGCTTGCGTTTGCGGCGAGGCGGAATTATCTTTGCGGCGCTCACATTTCATTTCACGGCGAAAGGCTAAAACGATAATGAAAGACCGACTCAGCCAACTGGAAAAGGCTCAGCAGAGCATCTCGGCCAACGCGCCCTATCAGGTCACGCAAGGCTACCGGCTGTCGCCGCATATGGTGACGACGGCGTTCACGCTCGACGGCTTTAAGATCGTTCGTAATCTCGGTGTCGTGCGCGGCATCACGGTGCGCTCGCGCTCGATCTTCGGCACGCTCGGCGGCACATTTCAAACCATCGTCGGCGGCAACATCACCGCCTTCACCAAGCTCTGCGAGCACGCCCGCGCCGAAGCCTTCGAGATACTGATTCAACACGCCAGCGAGATTGGCGCGAACGCGATCATCGGCATGCGCTATGACGCCAACGAGGTAATTAGTGGCGTCACCGAAGTCCTCTGTTATGGCACGGCGGTCGTCGTCGCGCCGGTCGAAATCGAAGGCAGTGGGGATTGAGTGCCCGCAAGATTCGGCGCGGCTTATCAGCAGCTTATCAATTGATGGCTGCGCCGAATCGCTCTGTCGAATCACCAGCGCGGCTGCGCGACATCAGACGTTGAATCGGTCAGCAAGGTCGGCATCATTGGCTCGGCGAGCGCAGCGCGTTGGCGCAGGCCGCGATAATAAACCCACAACGTGACGCCAAGCATCATCACAGCGATGGCCGACCAGCCGAGCGCCCAGACCAGTCCGGGGATCAAGCCATTCGTCGCATTGGCCATCAACTGTGCATCCGTGTGAATGTTGGAATCGTAGGCCGAGAGATACAGCAATGTGCGCAGGTCATAAAGCGCATTAAGCACGCACTGCACGGCGAAGAAGCTCATCACGAAGTGCGCCATCTTCGGCTTCGCCTTTAACCCTAGCAGCAGGCAGCCCGCGCCGAAGGTCAGTCCCATCGCCCACGCCAGCAGATTGCCGCCGAACAGCACCGTAATCAAAAGCAGCAGCACCGCCGTGAAGATCGCCGCGCGGCGGGCATTACGTGGACGCCTCAACAGCAGCAGCAACGCCGAGCCGTAAAGGATGGTTGAAAGATAGCCGGCGCTGGCGACGATCAGCGTGGAGCCGCCCACGAACTGCGTCTTGCCGCCGCCGCTCCAATCGAGGGTGACGCGGCGCACATCGCCGAACGTGGCGAGGGCCGCGAGCGCGTGGCCGGCTTCATGCAGCAGCGTGACGAACTGCCGAATCGGCCACGTAATCACGCCCGCAAACGGAATGAACCACAACGCCAGCGTCAGCAGCGAGGCCAACACCAGCAATCGAAACGATTCTTTGAATTCGCCTGTGTTTTGCATGATTACCTCATGTTACGCCGCTACGTTCGTCCAGGTTCGCGCCGCGCGAGGCGACACCGCTATGCCTTCACAAAGAAGCCGCCGGGCAATTGCGGATCGGCTTTAAGACGCCGATGGCGGATGTATCCGGCTTCGTTCTTCATCACGACCAGCCGCCCGCCGGGGCGCAGCGCTTCGGCGAATCGTTCGACTGTCTGCCGAATGGCCAGCGCGTGAAAGTAGAGCAACATGTTATTGCAGACGATCAGGTCAAAGGGATGCTGAATGTGCTTCCAGAATTTGGCGTCGTAGATGTTGGCGCGGCGAAAGGCGATCATTTTGCGCAGGGATGGCTCGACCGTGTAATGCCGCTCGCGGCCATTTATCTCGCCTTTGACGAAGTAACGGTGTCGCAGGTCGGCGTCAATCAGGCGAAGCGCCGACTGCGGATAAGCCCCCTGGCTGGCGGCGATGATGGCCGAACCGCGCAGGTCTGTCGCCATCAGATGAGGCTTCAAGTGCTGGCCTGCGGGCAAGCCTTCGTTGACGACGATGGCCAGCGAGTAAGCCTCTTCGCCGGTTGAGCAGGCAGCGCACCAGAGATCGACCCTGCGCTCTTTGCTCCGCGTCGCAATCCATTCGGGAATGATCTGATGGCGTAAGGCATCGAACTGTTCCGGCTCGCGGAAGAAGCGAGTCTCACTGTTGCAGATAATCTCGGCCAGCGCCTCCTGCTCGCCCTGAGACGTAACCGCCATTCGGCAGTAGGCAAGCTGATCGAGTCCGAGCTTTGACGCTTTGCGATCAATGGCGGCGAGCAGATGGTCGCGCCACGTCGCGCCGCCCTGCCAGCCATAGCGCGCGGCTAACACCTGTTCGAGCGGTTTGATGTGCGGATTGACCTTCATAAGAAATGGAGGCTGGAGGCTAGAGACCAGGGGCTAGATGGGCACGTGCGGGCTAGCCCCCAGCCTCTAGCCTCCAGCCTCTCTGTGGTAGTCGCCCGAACGCCCGCCGGTCTTTGAGTCGAGGCGAATGTCAGTGATCTCCATCGCTTTGTCCAACGCTTTGCACATATCGTAAAGCGTCAAGGCAGCGACCGACACGGCGGTGAGCGCTTCCATCTCGACGCCGGTTTTGCCGTCTGTGCGAGCGGTCGCCGTGATCTGTATGCCGTCGTCACGCACGTCGAGTTGCACGTCCGCGTGTGTGAGCGGTAGCGGATGGCACAAAGGGATTAATTCCGCCGTGCGCTTCGCCGCCATAATCCCAGCAAGCCGGGCGACTTCAAGCGGGCCGCCTTTCGGCGTGCGGTGTTCGCGGACCGCTTGCACCGTCGCCGCTGCCATACGGATAAAGCCGCTGGCCGTCGCCGTGCGCGTTGTCACCGGCTTATCGCCCACATCGACCATGCGGGCGCGGCCTTCATCGTCTAGGTGTGTCAATGTCATTGGCTTTGATGTTCTGCGCTATGTCAGTTAGCGTTGAGCACGAGGACTTCAACCAATTCACCTTCGGCCACTGCGTGTGTAGCTTCGTTCACAATGATCAGCGCGGCGGCGTTCATAAAAGCGACAAGGTCAGACGAACCTCCCCATCTCAGCGACTCAACCAGGGCGCGGCCTTCGCGGATCAGCAAACGTCCGGGCAGATAGCTGCGACGGTTTGACGCGTCCTTGATCGAATGACTGAGCGCCGCCGTCACAGTCGGCAACAGCGGATCGCCCGCGCCTTGCAGCCGACGAATCGCCGGTCGCGCGAACACGTTGAACGTTACCGATGTTGAAACCGGATTGCCGGGCAGACCGAAAAAGTAAGTCGTGCCACGTTGCGCAAAGACCGTTGGTTTGCCGGGCCTTATGCTGACCTTATCAAAATAGATTTGCGCGCCCAGTTCGTTGAGCGCGGCTTTCACAAGATCGTAATCGCCCATCGACACGCCGCCCGATGTAATGACGACCTCATTGGATTCGGCGGCTCGTTCGAGCGCCGCGCAAGTGGCCGGCAACGAGTCTTCGACGCTGCCGAGATTTTCTACGACTGCGCCGGCGCCTTCGGCATACGCGGCAATCGTGTAACAGTTCGAGTTGCGAATCTGCGCGCCGACTGGTCGCTCGGCGACATCGACAAGCTCGCTGCCGGTCGAGATCACCGCGACGCGTGGGCGCTGGCCTACGCGCAGGCTGGCGTAGCCGAAGCTGGCGAGGGCCGCAAGCTCTGCCGCACCGATCACGCGCCCGGACTGTGCGACGATGTCGCCGCGACGTACTTCGCTGGCTCGCGGCGTAATGAACTGGCCCGGCCTGACCGCTTCGCGGATGATGACGAAATCGCCGTCGCGCTCGGTGACTTCAACTTTCTGCACCGCATCCGCGCCACGCGGAACCGGCGCGCCGGTGAAGATTTTAATCGCCTCGCCGGGCCGCACTTCGCCGTCGTAGCTCGCGCCGGCGGCGACTTCGCCGATGCTACGCAGCCTGACCGGCGCAGTCACAGCGTCCGCCGAACGCATCGCGTAGCCGTCCATACGAGCGCGGTCGAACGGCGGCAAGTCCATATCAGCGATAATTTCTTCGGCGAGAATGCGGCGGTGCGCTTCGGCAAGCGTGACGGGTTCATCGCCGAGCGGTTCGACGTTGTCGAGGATGATGCTGAGCGCCTCATCAACGGTATTCATGGTGCGAGCGTGGCGATGTAGAGCTGAGGGAATGAAATTGCGCTGCAAATACAAAAGACTGAGCAATGAGCCGGGTAGAAACCTCAGTCATTACTCAGTCTTTCTCAAGAGTGGCGGAGCCGACGGGACTCGAACCCGCGACCTCCGACGTGACAGGCCGGCGTTCTAACCAACTGAACTACGACTCCGCGCTGAGAACTTTCAATGTCAACTCGTCGGCAAAACTGGTGGGAGATACTCGGTTTGAACCAGTGGCCCCCGGTTTGTAATATCCAACAAAGCTGACAACCCCGAACAACGAAAGGCTAGTATAAACAATATCTCAACACAATTGCAAGGAAGGAGTGCGCCTCACCGCCCCCTTATTTTGTTTATAGGAAGAGATTGCCAAGAATAGCGGCGGCGACCGAAAAGCTTTCTGCCCTCCTCAAAAGAAAGTAGGGGCTTACTGTGATTGACGTTTCCGTCCCTCAGAAGTAGTAAGCCAATTCTTGAGGACTGGCCTCCTTCTGAGCCCGCTGCCGATGCTGGTCGAGGGAATCGTCGATGTCGCTGCCGACATCCGCCACCGCTGCTTTTGTGCAGACCCGCCCGAATCCGAACCCGGGATCCCAGCCGTTGCCACTTGGAGGATGCCGGTGCGCCGTGCGGATCAGTATCTTTCGTATCTGATCTGTGGTCAGGGTCATTTGTTGCGCCTGCGCCTTAGCGAGCATCAACACAATGGTTCCGGCTACGACCGGTGCGGCCATGCTGGTGCCGGATTGGCGATGCCGCAGGACGAGTGTTCCCGACAGCGCAGCCAGCACATGCTCGCCCGGCGCAGAGACGGTGGGCTGCTGTTGCTGCGGCTCGCGCTGGTCCTGGTCTCTGGTCGGACCTGAACTGGATGAGTCGGACAACGGCAGGTCAGGTTCGTACGCATTGTAGGAGCTAACCACAATGGTCTCACGCCCGCAGGCGATTGAGCTGAGTGTACATTCATCGCTGATCTCGTATGACTTGTCCAGCGTTTGAGCGAACCTCGATTGTCCCTGTTCATCGCGCTCGATCCAGGCGTGAAAATGCCCATCGTAGACAGTGTCTCCATGCAGGCGCAACGTCCAATCGCCTGCGTGGACACCGCGCTCGAAAAAGACGTTGATGGTATTGTCTCTATTGTTGGGATCATTCAGGCGATTCACCACGATCATCTGCCCCTGGCAGCCCCTCGGCGTTTCCCATTGTTCTCCGGGCCGGACCCGTGCCGCCAGCTTTCCGCGCGGGTCCAGTAAATCGAGAGTAAACTTGTCCTCGCCCGCATACCATATCTCAAGTTCATTGCTGGTCGCGTCAAAGCGCGATATATGCCATTTGAGATCGACCCAACCGCCTTCAGGCACCCGGCCAGTCGCGTGAAGCTTTTTGCCGAATGAGTTGCCAGCCGCGATGACGATGGCGCGGTTCGGCTTCTGCTTAACCAGTCGATCCATTGCCTGCTCCAATAACGTGGTGCCGTCGTGCGGCCCGCCGTTCGTGCCCAGGCTGATGTTGACGACACACGGGCGGTTTTTCGCGTAATCGAAAATGAACTGGATCGCCTCGAGCAGTTGCACGGAGTCGCCGAACGTGCTGCCGACTGACTGCGGCCCTTGCATCGGCGTCCCGGCGGTCGACACATCGACAAAGACGATGTTAGCTCGGGGCGCGATGCCAGGGCAGCTCGATCCGAGCCCGTTACCCGCCGCCACATCCGTTACGTAAGTGCCGTGTGCGCCTGTATCAAAGAGGCTATCCTTCGGCACCTCGTATCCGAGCGCCGTGTACGCCTTGTCAGGCGCTGCCGCTTGGTGCCCATGATCAAGCACCTTATCGATCTCATCCTTCTCAAACAGCCTGCCATAATCGAATGGGTATCCGGATGCCGCCGGGGTATGCTGCCGGTCGGAGAGCACCTTCTGATCCCAGAGAGCGAGAATCCGCGTGCTGCCATCCGCATGGCGAAAATTTCGGTGCACGAAGTCCAGACCGAAATCAACTATGCCGATGATGACACGCTCGGCGTCCTTTGCTTCAGGGAAAGCCGCCAACGAGTCGTCGCACGAGAATACTTCCTGCCGGGTGCGCTCTAGAAATGGCCGCATTCTGCGCGCCGCTTTCAAGCTCTCTACCCCCTCAAGCTGCCGCAGACGTTCAAGCTGAGTTTGATCCCCGCGTATGCGCGCCGTCACAATCGTGGTCGGGTCGTCCGCATTGCCTTCGACCTTCGTCGTCACGCGTCCGTCCTGCTTCTTGACCTGCTTCTCGAAGCCGTCCAAGTCGCGGTCGCGGACCTTCGCGATCACCGCTATCTCGCCTTCCTTCGCCGAAGAGGTGGCGAGCTTGTGAATGCCCAGCTTCTGCATTCTCCAGCAATCTCTGCGCAGATAGGCGTCCATCGGGACGCTCATCGGCCTACCGCTCTTGGAGGAGGTCAAAAAGCATCTCAGCGCCGACCAGGCTAGCGCCAGCAGGTTTGTCAATGACCACCAGGCCTTGGCCAGATAACCACTGGGGGGCTTTGCAATTCGACTGGGCGCGTTTTCAAAAACATCCTCCAACAGATTTCCTAGAAACGCGTTGCACACCAGGCAATGCTGTAAGGGCGCTGTCACTGAATGACAGTTGGGGCAAACCATGTCGGTCATATTTTCTCCGATTTATGGGCTCAAGCCGTAGCCTTCGAGCTTCCTCGTTAGCCCAGCTTACCGGTCAGGCAATTTTGGGGATAACCATCCAGAGCAAAGTCTCCTTGCTCCTTGAGGGCCGCGTCCGGCATTCCGTAGCGGCCCGTTGCAACGATGCGCCGCAAATCAAACTCCTTCTCTTCGGGGTCCTCCAGCACATCATAGAAGAGGCGGAAATCGGTGCGCTCCGACTCATCGGTCGCGTCACAGTGATTTTCAATCGTAATCAGATATTTGATGACATCACTTTGCGGCAGGCGGACCGCATTGCAGTCGCCGCGCGCGGGCAGTCGATTGTCGGGGCGGTTGCTTATTATAACCTCACCGCCTTCCGGGCAAGTAATGTCCGTATTGATGCCGTGGGCAAATTTGCCCAGCGCGACAGGCGAGGACTTGCCCTGCGCTGAAATTCTGGCGAACGCCTCGTCCGTCTTCTGTTTGGTGTAGAGAATGCCATTGCTAATGAAGAGGGTCGGCGCCAGTTCAGCCAGGTTCTTGATTCGGAGTTTCCGGTTGTGGAATTCCGGGCCTTCGAGATCGACAATCCAGCGGAAGTCTTCAGCGTCGCCAATATCACCCAAACGATTGAACTGGCCACCTGTGTAGGTTGAGACGCCCCTTTGAAACTGTAAGCCGCCATCCTTTTCGGGGTAAACCACGTCTATTGAAATGTCCTGATCCAGCCTGAGTAAGTGCGGTTTGAGAGACGAATGAACAGGACTCCTGGTCACGGGGTCCAACTCGATTTCCTGGATGTCCAGCGTGAGACTGTGCCGATCACATCTAAGAAAGCCGAATTCAAACTGATTGCGCTTGTGAGTGCGACAGATCGCAATTCCCGCTACTGAAATCGTCACGTTCGCTTTGGAGTGGTCAAGCGGCATTTTATGATCTCCCTTTTGAACTGCCGACGCTTCCGGCGGCAGCCTCGTCCGAATGGCGGCTGGCGATTTCTTGTATTAGAAACCGGGGTGCCCGCCAATGACGGTGAAGCCAGCCCAGTAATAGGGATGTCGCTTCGCCGGGTTCCTGAGCATATCCTGCTGTGCAGACTTGAGAGCCTCAGAGGCCGAGAGCCCTTCAAGTTTGCGATGTCGGTGGAAACTGATCATCAGATCGTCGGTCGCAAAAACGTCAACCGGCCACAGGCTCGCCACCACTACGGGCGCTCCCGCCGCAATGAAGACGCGCGACATCCCGATCATTCCCTCGCCATTGTAATAGTGTTCTACGCCACTCTGGCAGGCGGAAAGGATAACCAACGGAGCGCGTCGAAGTTTCAGGCCGTAGACTTCATCGGCCTGTAGAAATCCGGCTGAACGGTCAGACGCGCCGCGATCACCGGGTTCTTGTGCCAGCAGCAACCTTGAGTTCATCGGGTTGCCTTCGTAGACGACGTAGTGCGAAGCGAGGTGGATAACATCTGATGTTTCCATTTCGCGCTTCACGGTTACGGCTCTGGCGTCATCACCGGTCAAGACGGCCTTTGAAGGATAAAGCTCGGCGATCTTTTCAACCTGTTGCCGCGTCGACGGAAGGGCGGGCAGGGTGCTATCGAAAGTCGGATCACCCACAGCCAACAAGCGCTCGTGATCCCGGTCGGTCGTATGCCCTGTGCGTTCGGAACAGACAAGATAGATGGTCGCGCTGGGATCAACCGTCAGGTCATAATCCTCGATGAGGTAGCTACCTGAGTCGGGCGAGGCGAGCGCCGCAAACGGCAGGTTGTTGAGAATCTTGTCGGGCACGATACAGAGTTGTCTGCCATTTTCGGGCGACAGCTCAATTGGTTTGATCAGCAGATTATAAAGTTCCTGAGCTTCCACCAAAGGTTCGCTGGTATGGCGCAGCAGCGAGCGGCGAAAATTTAAGACTTTATCAGTCAAGTCGCTGAGACGAATCGGCACCGCTTTGACTGAGAATGCAGATTTCGACACCCGGCAAATCAGCAGCTTGTCATTGAGCACCACATATTCGATCAGTTGGGTTTGCTCCGGCAGCCAGGGTTGGACTTCAGCCAGCCGAAGGGGATGGGAGATGAGTGGCCGGCTGTCTTGCGGTTCACCCTTGGCCTGTACCGCCTGGGCTTGCGCGATGGTGATCATCTCCAACAGCGATCTGGCGCGCGATTCTTCCGAGTAATCAAAGACCGCCGGATTGTCGGCACGCCTCGCGTACTCGAAATTAATCGCGGCATCATAGACGCTCTGCTCGACGTTAAAGAAGGTGTTGCGGTTCTGCTCCTCCAGAATATTTTCGCGATGCTTTTCCAGAAGCTCCAGGGTGCGGGCGAGTTCTTCCTGCGCCGGGCCAGCTTCGCCCTGCGCGAAGAGACAGAAGAGTCTCCCTTTGTGGGCATCGTAGCGCAACGCCGGAAGATTGTTCGTCTTGGCTGACCAGGCCGCGTGATCGCTGTGGGCGGCGGCTTCAGCCTCCTTCAAGTCGATGTATTTGATGGACTGATCATAGGCATATAAAGCTTGTTGCCAATCGCCCGCTTGACTGCGCACGTGACCCAGTTGTAAAGCGGCATAAGCCCTGCAACTGTCGTCCGGCGCGGCGTCAACGCCAAGTTGAGCCAGATGGATGGCTCCGGCATAATCCTCCTGCTTTGAATGGAGCAAGGCCAAATGGACGTATGAAATATACGTAAACGTGGGATCCTTCATCTCCAGGGCTAAGCGCAGCGCCTCGCTGGCATAAGCCGCCGCCGCCGCGTTCAGGCGTTTGGCGTTGAAGACCTGCGTCAGTTGATCACAATTGCGCCACATTTGCCGGTCGCCCGGCCAGGCGGCGCTGACCTGTTCAAGACAGCGATTCAGATAGGAGGTCGCCAATTCATAATTCCCTAGCTTCCTGTACTGATCGGCAATCTGCGCCAAACTTCTTTGAATGTTATAACCATCACTTATCTTTTCCGAAATCTCTAGCGCCTGGCTAGTGTTGATGAGCGCCTGTGAATGTTCGGCGAGCCGATCTTGGACCATCGCCAAGCTAAAGGAACTCTGCCCGAGCAGCCAAAGATACCCCTTTTCTCGGCACTCACCGACCAACTGCTCCAATTGAGACCGGCTTTGCGCGATTTCACCGTCTTGAATATGGCAGTAGCTGATCAAGAGGTCTGCCAGCAAGGCTTCCCCCCGATCACCCAGGCGTGCGAAGTCCTGTCGGGCCTGAGTATAATGGCCAAGTGCGGCACCGTATTGATTGTTCAGGTAAAGCTGATGGCCTTCGTTGATACGCTGGTGCGCGGAGAGCAAGCCGGCCCGTTGCTGTGGCGACGACGACCTGTAAGACGCCGCCAGCTCTGAAACGTAGGGATCGCCCTTCGGTTGTCCCGCTTCCGCGCCGAGATGAAGCTCAAGCTTGCCGACATACTGCAACGCGTCTATCCAGGCGTTCGCCTCAACAAGCTGACTGGCGGCCAGCCGCTCGAAGAAGTTATTGAGTAATTGCCACCAGATGAGCCGGCCCGCTATCAAGTCCCGAGTCTGACTGACGATCTTCCAGGCCGTCGCTCGGTCGCCGGCCTGATAGGCGCTGAGGAAGTTATTAAACTGCGCTTGATTGTTTTGCGAAGCTTTCTGTTTCTGGTCTTCAGTCTCTTTGAGATGTCGCCGCGCCTCGTCGGCCCAGAGCGAATTGGCGTCTCGACTGAGATAGGCGCGCCAGTCGGTCTCGGCCAGCGACAGCGCCTGCATATGTTGATAGCAGAGTGCCCGGTTGTAGAGAGCTTCCAGCAAAGTCCCATCCAGCTCAAGCGCCCGGTTGAGGTGCTCTAGACTTTGAGGGAGCAAGTCCGAGTTGCCGGCGGCGCTGTTCCTCTGGTCAACCTTAGCCGTCTCGCGCCTGGCCTTCTCCAGCAAGGCCGCTCCCAGGTCACTATGCAGCCTGGCATTATTGGGCATCTCCGCTAATCCCTGATCGAACTGCTCAATGGCGCTGTTGAGGTCGCCTTTAGCCAGATAGAACTGGCCGAGCGCGTAACGCGAGTCCGGGCCTGGCTGCGCGGTGACCGCATCGAGCAAATACCTCTCGGCGCTTTCGAGCGAGGTTTTGTCAGCGATATGGTTGGGTTGTTCACCTAGCGTTATCTGCTGTGGCGGCCAGTTAAGGCCAGCGATTCGCGCTTCCGTGGGCGAATCGTGCAGCGCGGCCTGAAGCGCGGCGCGGCCCTTATCAGCCAGCGATTGGTGGATGAAGACGCGCCAGACCCCGATGGCCAATCCTAAGACGAGCAGGGCGGCGATTGCCGACCGCCAGGCCGGCGTGAGCAGCGGTTGCTTCCAAAAGCGATTGGACCGCAACCGGCTCACCGGCGCGGCGACGGGGAAAGGTTGCGCATTATCGACGTATCTTCTCAAGGCCTTTGCCTTTCTCAGCTTGCGCCACTGCTTCGGCGTGGTCAGGACGTGCTTCTCGACCTGTTCCCGTTCGCGCTCAGAAAGCGTGTCGCCGACATAGCCGTCGATCAACGCTTCCTCGATAATCAACAGGAGCTCCACATAATCGCTATCCGACAGCAACCGTTCCTCAATTTGCCTTTGCTCCTCTAGTGCGGTCTCGCCAAGCAGGTAGGCTCGGAGAGACCTTTCCTCTTCATTCAGGCTTGTCATGCTGGGCTCTCTTTCCACCTCACTCATCTAAGGCTAATTGTCGCGATTCATTTCATGGGAAGGCTGGTCAGGCATTCATCAATACATTGTTCCAGGCCGACGCGAATGCGATAGGCGCGAATTCGCAACGCGTTGAGCGCGATGCCCATCCGCTCGGCCCGTTGCTTTCGGTGATCAATCTTCGCCTGCTTGTTCTCTTGATAATACTGCAACACCATATCGCGATTGGCAGGCGTCAGCTTTTGGACGCACCGCTCTAAACACTCATACTCGCGCTCCGCTTCCGGGTCCGGCTGCGGGGCGAGCGGCAACTCCGCTGGCAGCTCCAACCAAGTCCGGCGCTTTGCGGCATATTCCAGATAGAGATTATGGGCGACGGTGATGAAATAAGGCAGAGGCTCCCCGTGATACGTATCGACCATCTGTTGCGCTCGCCGGATGACTCGATTGATGGTTTCGTCCGCCAGGTCTTCTGCCTCCGCACAGCCACGGCAGTTTAATATGATAATCAGGTGACGGCGGATGTCCTCATACTTCTTGCCAGCCTGCTCACGGTTGGGATGGAGCCAGGAAAGAAATTTGTCGAAGGCGTCTTCGGTTATCTCCCAATCTTTTCTCATTGCCTGCAACCTGTTCAGGGTGGTAATCGCCGAATTGTCTTTGGACTGAGGCCCGGAGTTAAGACTAACTCCGCACTTTCGGATTATAAATTAAACGGCAGAATTCGCAACCGCCAGCCTAGGCATAATCCCTCAATGAATATGGGATTTTCGCGCGCCCCGCTCCCGCCAATCATCGCTTTGCTGCCGCTATTGGCGGCTTCGTGAAGCACGCCACATGAAATACTTCGCAGCCGGTTCGATTATGCAGATGGAGGTCAGAGAACCCGATAGTCTTTGAAAGGAGCGGCGCTGGCGCAAAGTCCAAAGGAGTCGCATCATCTCACCGCATTCGCGCAGAGGCCGAATGGTTGATGAGTCCAAGGCCCACCCTGATCAGCCGTTGTTGCCGGTCGCTGAATTCGTAGTCTCGACCTCCAGTTATGGGAGAGCGATGACCTTGATCACCTGATCACTCGCTCTCCCTGAACTTATTTTCTATGGCTCCTGCGCGCTCTAGGCCGAAGGGCAAGGCTTTCTCATCAGGCCAAGTCCCCTGCGCCTGATCGTCGATCAGGCGATCTAATAACCATCAACGCCAATGGAGGTATGTAATGTCCGAGATCAAAATTACATCGCATAGCCGGGTGACGCACGACTCGCATTCGCGCGCCCTTCGCACATGGTTTGACACCACCGCTCAGCCAGCCGCCAAAACGTCTTTCTCGCCTCGCGACCTAGCCCATCAGACATTGCGTGACAGCGCCCACCTGTTTGCATGGAAAGCCGACCTGCCCGATCTGCACGATCATAGCGTATTGACAGGACAGGGCGAAGTTTCCGTGCGTTTCACACAGGTATTCAAGGATGTGCCGGTGGATTCGAGCGAAGTCGTGGTGAACATGTACGCGGACGGTCGGATTCACTCGATTTACAACAACTACCACTATGATATTCCGGAGGGACTTGATCCCGGCAAGATCAAAATCAAGGCTGAGACCGCTCGCCAAATGATCGACCGGATTGCCCAGCAGTTCCCGAACCATAAGGTCAGCGAGCCGAAACTGATTGTTTATCAGTATCGCCACATCGAGAACCACCCGAAACACAGGGACACGAACATGACCCGTCAGGCATTCCGGCAGACGGTTGAAGCGGCGAGAGAGGCTCAGGCCGTCAGCGATATTCCAGAGGGAACCTATTATCTAGCCTGGGACATACGTCTGAACGTGCACAATCCCACACAAAACTGGCGCATCCTCATCGACGCAATGAGCGGGAGAATCATTCCGGTCATCGACCTGCTGCAATACGATACCGGCACCGGGCAAGTCTTCGATCCGAATCCCATCGTCACGAGTGGCAACACGGCGCTGTCCTCGGCCAGCTCGATTATGACGATAGATAATGAGCGGGTAGGGGTGACGATTGAACGGCTCGATCCCCCCTCGGGAGGCAATCTGAAGCTGCACGGCTCCTACGTCCAGATGGAAAATATTGCGACGCCGAACGTCGCTGAACCGTTGAGCCCAACCGGAAACTTCAGCTTCAGCTACGCCGCCGCGGAATTCCTTGACACGATGGTTTATTTTCACCTCGACCGTTTTCAGAACTACATTCAAACGACATTGGGGATGAATAATGTCGCCAACTTTTCCATCCACGCGGACCCTCAGGGTGACAGCGGCGGCGACAATTCCTTCTATGACCCAACCTCAAAGAAGATTGAATATGGGGGTGGGATTGAGCCTCCCCCCGGGTTTAACCCCATTCCCGATGCCGGCGACGCCATGGTGATTCTGCACGAATACGGCCACGCCATTCAGGACAACGTCAATCCCGGTTTCGACAACCCGCCAGCCGGCACAGGTGAGGGCTTTGGCGATTTCCTCGCCGCCGTCTACTACGATGACAAGCACGCGGTTCCCGCCAACACGCGTGGCATCATGATGTCATGGGATGCTAACCCGACAGACAACTCTTGGTCTGGACGCCGCTACGATGTCAACTGGCTGTTTGGAGATGCCAATTACAACATGCAAAATGAGGCGCATTACCACGGCCAATTCTGGTGTGCATCCATGTTCGAGTTGTATCGCAAACTGGGCGGCGATTCCCAATACGCGTGGGTCAAATCCGCGGCCCGCGATCTCGCCATCCGGCTCCATCTCATGGCCAATTTCCTCGTGCCGGCGTCGAACTCGACCGCCACACAAATGGCGCAGCAGGTCGAAGCGGCGGACAGCAATCTCGGGGGCTGGCGTTATGCCAACGGCTTGCACAAGAAAGTCATCTATGACACCTTCCGCCGCCGGAATCTGCCCAGCTTCCCGGCCCTCTCGGTCGATGTCTACATCAATGATGGGCGTAAAGGCGGCTACGGTTCACTCACCGGCAACGACCTGTTTACCGAAAAGCTGTTCCTCGATAATTACTGGTCCACTCAAGATCTGTGGGTGACGGTCGTGCCCTATGCCAACAACGCAGATCAACAGGCCGGCGACCCCGGAGATCACGTCGAGCCGCCGGTCGGCAGCCCAGCCTATCTCTACGTTCGGGTGAAGAACAAAGGCGCTTCAGGATCAGGCCCGGTCACGGTTAAGGCCTATCACTCCGACCCCACCATCGGGCTGGTCTGGCCAGCCGACTGGACCCCTAACGACACGCCGTCGCTCAGTGTGAGCAATATTCCCGCCAGCGACAAGCACGTCTTCGGCCCGTTCCCCTGGACGCCGACGCACGTCGGCCACGAGTGCGTCTTCGCCATCGCGGAATGCGCCAATGACCATGCGGTTACTCAGGACCTCCTGGTCAGCGACATCGTGGCGCATGCTGACCTCGTGCCATTCGATAATAACATCGCGCAACGCAACCTTTACCCGACCGCGGCTAAAGGCAAAATGGTGCGCGGCTTCTGGGTCAGCAATCCCACCTTTGAGTCTGCGGTTGTCAATCTGCAATTCGAGAGCACCCTGCCCAGAGGCTGGACTTTCCACAGCAATCTCGCCAATACCGAAGCGATCCATTTGGCGGCTCGCGAACGCCGTTGGGTCGAAATCACCATCGATCAGGCAGGTGGGGCTGAGATTACAGACTTCACCAACCCGCCGTCGCTCACCATCAGCGGAACGATTGGCGGCAAGCTGATCGGCGGCATGAGTTTCTATGCCGCGCCGCCTTCTGCATTCCCGGCGGCACCCGTGCAGCCGCCTTGCGAAGTCAAGCCGAGCCAGCTTTGCTGTTTCAACATTCCCTGGAACGATTTCGAGTTCGAAGGCGAGATCGATCTCAAATTGCGATTCCGCAGCAAGAAGTAACGCCTCTCATGATGGCGGAAGGAGAGCCTTCCGCCATCAACCCGGTCTTGTGAAAAGGAGCTTATGGCGATCACCACCATCAAAATCCACCCGTCAATTGGAATTGCCCGGCTCGGCAACAGTCCCGACGAGTTCTTCATCGGGCCAGAGATTCCCGGTGTGCGAACGCCGCCGCCCGGCGGCTACAAGGACTCGCGCTGCCGTGTGAAACGACAAGCGGCGCGCTTCCGCCTCTACGGTTATGACGCGGGTGGGAACCTCGTACAGGAAATCACCCAGGCCGACGCGGCGATCACCTGGACCGCCCATCTCGCGAATAAGAAAGCGTCCTGGAAAATGTTTCAAGGGTTGAATGACAACGCGCCGCGGCGTAATAGCGCCGCCACCCCCGCAACCCTTGAGATTGATCCGGGGCCGAAGGCGCTCAATGGACCGAATCAGGCCGCCGGCTTCAATACCGGCGCTTTCAAAGGCAAGCCGGTGCCACTGGGCGAGATGCGCACCGATGCGGACGGGCGTCTACTGATCCTCGGCGGCTTCGGGCATTCCGAGTCGGTGCCGCCGGGCGCGCCACTCCTGCACTACGCGAACAACAACGATTGGCACGATGACGTATCGGATGGCCCGGTCACGGCGACCGTGATCCTGAACGGCACTACCTTTCCCGTGTCGCCGGCATGGGTGATTTGCGCCCCCCCCGATTTCGCCCCTCCGATTGACAGCATCACCACGCTCTATGACACGTTGTTTCAAGTGGCAGTCAATAAGGGTTGGCTCAGCATTCCGTCAACCCCCTCATTCACCAACGACGTATTCCCGATTCTCGACCGTGTGCTCAGGCTTAGCAACGTCAGCAGTCTGGCTGGCGCGGGACACTTCAGCTTCACCTCGGCCTATCCCCCGGCGGGCCAGGCGGCCCGGCAAGCCATCTTTGATCGGGTGCGCGATCCCAACAATCCCAATGGCGCGGCGGCGGCTACCATGCCGAGGCTGTATGATGACAGCAATGGCAGTTTACACACGGTCACGAAAGTCCAATACGCCATTTTGCAGAAGTGGAAAGATAACAACTTCGTCAATGACTGGACAGGCAGTCCGCCTCCCCCCCCATCCAGCGTCACCCCTGAGGGGCTCACGCGTGCCGCGCTGGAGGCGTGCGTTGGGGCGGCGTTCTTTCCCGGCATCGAGGCAAGCTGGTTCTTGCGCAGTTCGCGGGCCAGCGAATATGACTATAGCGAGCCCTTCCGCCTCGATCACACGGGCCGCGCCGCAGGCGATGTGACGAAGCAGATGGCTGTTCCCTGGCAAGCGGACTTCTATGAATGCTACTCCGATAACAGCCTGGCCTGGTGGCCGGCGCAACGGCCTGACAACGTTGAGCCAGAAGGCGGCGGCGGGCCGGTGAAGTGGATTCGCGACATTGTCCGCCAGGATGGCGACCCCGGCGTGAGCCTGGAAGACTCGCATCTCGATATGGTAGCAAACTGGTTCAGGCTAGGCTTCGTGACGGAGCAGGGCGGCCAACTGGTGGAGACTGAACGGCACGTCATCTGTAAGAATTGCTACATCATTCTCGACCGTAGCACCTTCTCCAAAGATCAGGTAGATGGTGTCCTGACGCTGGGGTCGCCGGCGAACTTCGACGATTCTTTTTACATGGTGGTCGAAGGCTTCAAGCCTGCTGACCTGGGCGTCACCGGGTCAAACATGACGCCGGCGCAGTTGGCTGTCATAGCTCCGTCCACGTCATTCACGACGCCGAACAACTTGCCGACATCGGGGGTGAGCGCCTCGCCACGAAGCGTATTGCTCGAAGACGCCATGAATTTGAATACGTTGCAGCGCGTCACGTTCGTCTATCGCGTGAGCTTTGCGAATACCAACGCCTTCGTCAACGAATCGGAAAACGAAATCCTCAACGCCACCATAAAGGGTCTGTCGGCGGCAAGCCTTGTGACCCTGAATCACCAACCGAATCCATTCATGCTGGATGGTCCGGTGAGCTGGCTGAGCATCGACCTTCGCGTGTTCCAAATCACTCAGGGCGATCAGCGTTTCGGGCAGACCATCGGCAGCGACGGGGCCGCTGCCGTGAGTTTCATTCAAAATCTCCTGACCATGTTCAACGGCCACGGGCCAGTCAACCACCCTTTCGACACGATCTCCACCGACCAGCAAATCAGCAAGCTGGAGTTGTCGCGCTCGGTGAACAATAAGCGCGTATTCAATTTCGCGGTGGCGCAGGTGCGGTATCAAGGCAAGGTGTTGGACGCAACTGATGTCCGCGTCTTCTTTCGGCTGTTTACCACCGCAGCGACCGGCTTGAATTACAACCCAAATTCAACCTATCGCCGCTTCGATGACGGCTCGAAGGTGGTCCCCCTGCTTGGTTTCGAGGGCGGCGAACTGGTGACCATTCCCTGCCTGGCGTCGCCTCGTATAGATTCCATGGCCACGGCGATGACGACGCAGCCGGAAGATTTCAACAAACGCACCCTCGTCCATGCGGGCGCTAATGAAGTCCACGGTTATTTTGGCTGCTGGCTGGATTTCAACCAGACAGACAAGCGCGTCCCGACGCAGCCAAACGCGGGCGATGGGCCGTATGGTGCGAATGCCAAGTCGATTCAAGACGCGATTCGCGGGCTGCACCAATGCCTGGCGGCGGAGGTTTACTTCGCCGGCCAGCCAATCCCGTTTGGCATCAACCCGGGGTCGAGCGACAAGTTAGCACAGCGGAATTTAATGATCATTGAATCAGACAATCCGGGCGGCCCGGATGCCCATACGGTGGTGCATACTTTCGAACTGAAGCCGTCGCTCGTGCCGACGAGGGAGGCAGGTTTGACCGAGTCGATGGCTTTGGCGGCGGCGGGCGCACCGACCCCGCCAGACGAATTGATGATCCGCTGGTACAACCTGCCGCGCGATACGGAGGTTCATCTCTATATGCCTGCCGTGAATGCGGACGACCTGCTCAGGGTCGCGGCGGCGCGCTATGAAGCGAAGCGTCTCGAACGGGTTGACGATCATACGATTCGCTGTCGATTTGGCGACCTCACCTTCATTCCCCTGCCTGCGTCGCAGGGGGCGAACCTTGCCGGCTTGATGACGCTCCTGCTGCCGGATTCAGTAAAATACGGAGAGTTTTTTCGAGCCGTCGTGCATCAGATATCGGGCCGTCGCCGCCAAATCATCGGCTCATTCCAAGTTTCTATACCGGTGAAGGAGTCGAGATTGCTGCTTGAATCTGAGACGCGATACCTCGCCGTGTTGCGGAGCATTTCGCAATCCATTGGAGCGGGTGACCGCTGGCGGTTAGTTTTTGACCGCTACCTGGAAGTGATCGCTGGCCGCGTGCGCGGATTCGGCGGGAATCCGGATGTGGTGCGGCCCTCTCCCGATGGTGGGCCGCCAGAAGGAAAACCGGAGCCTTGCCCGCCAACGATCTATCCAGGCGATCTATTCTGTCTGAACATTCCGTCGCCGGATGAGGGTGAGCTGCGAGTCCACATCCGGTTCCGCCGCAAGTAATCGCGTCCGCGCGAGGTCACCGCAACAGTCAAACCGCCTCGCGCCGATGATTGAGGATGTAAGGTCATGCAGTCTTTCGATGTGGGAGTGATCGGTGGCGGTCCCGCGGGGACCGCCGTTTCCCTCGCCTTGAGTCGCAGAGGTTTTTCGGTGGTGGTAGTAGAAAGGTCGGCCTACGATAGCGTTCGTATCGGTGAGACCTTGTCCCCAGAGATTCAGGTTCCCCTATCCGAGCTTGGCGTATGGCATGAGTTTCTCACAGCCGAGCACGTCCCCTGTCAAGGCATACAATCTGCCTGGGGTAGCTCCGACCTCTACACTCATCATATTCTTTTCAACCCGTATGGCAGTGGATGGCACATCAACCGCAATCGATTCGATGCGATGTTGGCCGCCGCTGCCGCAAAGGCTGGCGCGACCGTGTTGAAGTCCGCGCGGCTGATCTCGTGTTCCCGCCAGGAGACCGGAGGGTGGCGGGCTAGTATTCTGGCTGGAGACCAACACGGCGAGACCTCATTCCGCTTTCTCGTCAATGCATCAGGAAAGGCGAACTCACGGTCCCGACAGATGGGCACCCGCCGGCTGGCGACCGATGCGCTAATCGGATTGGTGAGTTTCTTATCTTCGGCTGGAAGCGGAGAGGAGACCGCGCCAATAACCTTGATCGAATCTGCGCCCGCAGGGTGGTGGTATTCATCTCCACTGCCGGACGCCCGCTTAGTCGTTGCCTACTTGACGGACGCTAAGCTCTGGCGGCATTCCCGAACGGAAACTTTAGCACAGTGGAAACGGGCTCTCGACACGACGCTTCATACGAAGGCGCGCGCCAAACGATACAAGATTGGAGACCATATCTCCGTCTTTCCTGCAAACAGTTCAAGACTTAATCGAGTCGCCGGGCAGGATTGGATAGCTGTGGGTGACGCCGCTCTCTCGTTTGATCCGCTAGCCGGACAGGGAATCTACAATGCGCTTCGGTCGGGAATATTGGCCGCGCCAGCTATCGAAGACTGCTTGCGCGGTAACTCAGCATCATTGCATGACTATGAGGTCAAATGCACGACCGCCTTTAACCACTACCTTGATACACAACGTGACTATTATCGGCGCGAGAATAGATGGGGCGAATCGCCGTTCTGGGTATGCTATCAAAGCGGGTCAAGCAGATCTCGAGCGCGCGAAGTCAGGGCAGATAAGAATGAGGACGGAGGGTAGATTTTTCAGCATGGGCTCGGATGTAAGATTGATCCAGCCAGAGGCAGGATGAACAAAGGCAACATCTCGATCTATTCGCCAAAAGAGGGCCGCTTCAAAATATCTGAAGCTTTCATGATCTCCCATTGCCAGTGTAGATGAATCTGCAGATAACTAAGAGAAGGATGTTTGAAGCATCGGCAAGTGGTTGAAGACATGGTGGGCGGTACTGGGTTCGAACCAGTGGCCCCCGGTTTGTAAGACCGATGCTCTACCGCTGAGCTAACCGCCCCCAAAGGCGAAGCTTGACTGTAGTCGTCACCTGATGTGACTGTCAAGCGACGAATGTAGTTGGCCATTCGCCATCGCCGTTCTCGTGACAAAACATTTTGCTCGACGTGGCCGGCTACTTCGACGGCTCGACCATCTCGGAGCGCAGGAACTGATCGAGCAATTCGGCGTACTTGGCGCTGCGCTCGGCGATCTCTTCTTCGGTGGCCGAAAGCTCTTTGCGCGCCTGGAAGAAATCATCGGCAATCTGCAACGCAGCCAGTATCGCCACGCGCAGCGAATCGACCGTCATGGTGGCGCGCGCAATTTCGTTCATACGCCGGTCTACGTATTCGGCGAGGTCTTGAATGTAGACGGGATCGTGATCGCTGCGCAGGTTATAGGTCTGGTTGTAGATCACGACTTTGTAAGGTTGGCTCGGATTGTTGTCCATATGATTCGGCGTCTCTCCGAGTTGCGGTTTCACGTTGCCGCTTTCACAGGCGCAACGCCTCATCGAACAGCTTACGGTTTTCGATGGGTTACTTCTTCGCCGTCTCTAACGCTTCGAGGTCGAGCACGGCAATGGCGTCGAGCATCGCTTCAACCTTGAGCTTGATCGTATCGCGCTCGTTCAACAGCCGCTCGACCTGCAACGACAGCCGCTCCTTCTCATCGCTCAACTGGCTCAACTCGCGGCGCAGGCTCAAGACTTCGCGCTCAAGCGATTCGCGCTCCGACCGCTCGCGCTTGAACTGCTCGATGGTGCGATAGATTTTGTCCTCAAGGTGCGAGAACTTTTCCAGTCCGTATATTCCGCTCACTCAGCCCCCAATCCGGGGGCCGGGGGTCGGGGGCCAGAGGCCGGTAGAACAGTGAAGCTGCTGTTTCTTTACCGGCCCCTGGCCTCTGGCCCCTAGCCCCTATCTCAGTTGTGCGCCGAAGCGACTGATCATCAACTCGCGTATGCGTTCGTGCATGCGGGCGACCTCCTCGTCCGTCAGCGTGCGGCCCGCGCTGCGATAGGTGACGCGGAACGCCAGCGAGCGCATCCCTTCCGGCATTCCCTTCCCCGCGTAAACGTCGAAGACCCGCAGATCGACGATCTCGGCAATGCCCAGCTCCTTGATCGCGCGTTCGATCTCGACCCACATTACCGCCTCTGGCACGAGCATCGAAACATCACGAGATGATGCCGGCAGGCGCGGCAACGCGCTGTATCGCACCTCGTCGGCGGGCAGGTCAAGCAACCTGGCAAACTCGATTTCGCCGATGTAAACCGGCTGGCGGAACTTGTAGAGCTGCGCGATGCGCGGATGCAGTCGCCCGTAACACGCTACCTCTTCGCCATCGCGTATCAGCACCGCCGACTGTCCAGGATGCAGGTATTCTACACTGGCTCGCTCAATTGTAAAGCCTGAGATGTTCAGGCCACCCATCACCGCTTCGACCGCGCCGGCCAGGTCGTAAAAGTCCACCTGTCGCCCGTCGCGCCAATCATCAGGATGCGCCGCGCCGCTCATCACGACACTCAACACTTCGCGCTCAACGGGCCGCGTCTCGTTCTTAACCGCTTGAAACACACGTCCCAGCTCGAAGAGCTTCACATCGCGGCGGCCCTGGTTAAAGTTGTGTTGCGTCGATTCAAGCAGGCCGGTAATCAACGACGCGCGCATCTCGTTTTGATTAACGTCAATGGGATTGGCAAGCAGCGCCGGTGTCTGCGCGCCGCGACGAAACAACGCATCGCGCTCGCCGTTGACAAAGCTGAAGGTGTAGGCTTCGTCGTAGCCAATCGTCGTCAGCGCGCGGCGAATGCGGCGGCGTTGATCTTCGCTTGAAAGGTAACGGCCCGCGCCGCTCCAGGCCGGCAGCGTCGTGTCTACCAGATCATAGCCTGTGTGACGCGCGACCTCTTCAACGAGGTCTTCTTCGCGGAATATGTCAACGCGAAACGACGGCGCGATGGCCACGAGCGTCTTCGCCTCGGCGTTCACTTCAACCCGAAATTCGAGGGCGCGCAGAATGTCTGCGGCTTTTTCGATAGAGACGTTCAAGCCGGTCAATCGTTCAACGCGCGACTCGCGCAAGCTGATGCCGTCGCGCGTGATCGGATTCGGATAAACATCGATCACGCCCTTGAGAATCTGGCCGCCGGCAATCTCAGCGATAAGTTGCGCGACGCGATTCGCGGCGCGAACCTGCGCGTTGAAGTCTGCACCGCGAGCGAAGCGATAACTCGCATCAGTGTCCATACCGAGCGACTTCGCGGTCTGTCGTATCGAAGCCGGATTGAAGTAAGCGCTCTCGATCAGCACGTCGGTCGTGCGCTCGCTGATCTCCGTCTCTTCGCCGCCCATCACGCCGGCAATCGCTACGGGGTGATCGGCGTCAGCGATGATTAAATGATCGGCGGCCAGCTCGCGCGTTACACCGTCGAGCGTTGTGATCTGTTCGCCGTCAGCGGGCCGGCGCACGATGATCTTTTTGCCGCGCAGCAGGTTCAAATCAAAGGCGTGCGTCGGCTGGCCCATCTCGAACATCACGTAGTTGCTGATGTCGGCGATATTGTTGACCGAGCGTTGGCCGAGCGCTTCGAGACGATCAACCAGCCATTTCGGCGACGGCCCGACCTTCACACCGCGAACGACGCGCGCCGCATAACGCGGGCAGAGCGCGGCGGCGTGAATCTCAATCGAAGCGGCTGATTCGGCAGCTTCGTCGCTCTCTGTAATGTTCGCCACTTGCGGCTTCAGCTCAGTTCCGCAGATGATCGCCGCTTCGCGCGCCACGCCGAGGTGAGAGAGCGCGTCAGGCCGGTTCGATGTCAGGTCAATGTCGAGCAAGTGGTCATCGCCATGCCGCTCGATGGATTCGACGGCGAGGCCAACCATCGTCAACCGCTCGGCCAGCTCCTGCGGCTTCAGCGTGAGCTGGGCCAGCTCGCTCAGCCAGTTGTAACTGATCTTCATTTGATTCGATAACCTTCTTCTTCGTTATTGAAAATCCAGCCGACGACCTCGCCGATGCGAATCTCTTCGCTACGGTAAGCTTCCATCGTGATGGCGGCAGAGCCTTGCCGGTGGATGGTCTGCGCCGAGCGCAGCATCTTGCGGAAGCGCGCTTGCCAGCGTTCGACGTTGCGCGGTCGCAGATCAATCCAGCCGCGATCCGCCCAACTGTTGACATCGTCATCGTTGACGGCAAGGCTCGGCGAGCCGGCGTACTCCGGCACGTTGATGCGCGGGCCGCGAATCAGGCGGTTGCTTTCGGGCGGCAGCACCGGCACGCCTATCGAGATGATCGTGTTGCGCAGGTCGTGGTTGCGTTGCAGGTAGCGCCACAGCGTATCCGACACGTCTTCGGGCCGCGCCTCGACGACCGCCTGCAATGTATGAAATTTTACTTTCAACAGGTGCGCTTCGTAGAGCAGCTTGGTCAGCTTCGGCGGGCCGAGGTCGCCGGTCGCAATCGAATTAGAATTCGTCTCGTGCTCAAGCCGGCGCAACGCTTCGATGGCCGAGCCGCGCAGGTAGCCGGCGCGATAGCTCGGAACCATAATCGCCGAATCAATGGCCGCGATCACGTCAACGCCGGTGTTGCTGCCTTTGATTTCGAGCACAACGTTGTGGGCGATCTCTTCGGGCGTGACGAATTCCATCTGATGAATCGATGTGACGGCCTCGAATTCGCCGCGCGCAAAGAAGCCGTTCTCGCCCGTGTCTACGCCGACCATGCCGAGTTCGCCGAGCGTTTTGAAACTCTCACGCGGCAGCGCAAGCTGCAACTCGCCATTGAGCGGCTGCGTCTTCGGCGCGTAGACCACAACGGGCGCGTGCGTGCGCCGGTCTCTGAGCGATTGATAGTTGACTTTCTTGTAGCCGATCATCGCCGCCGGCTTGATCTCTTTAACGATGGGACCGCCGGGCGTGCGCGCCATCAGAAACATCAGGCCGGTGTGCGCGAAGCCGACTGCCGTTTTCGACATCAGCTTTGCCGATGGCTTGTCTTCGCCGTGCGTGTAGGGAATGTTCAAGCCCATACCGCCAGTGCCGGTCGTGCCGATCTTGACGTAGAGCCGCGTGCCGGCTTCGACCATCGCGAGGTAAAGCAACTGCGTATGCCGGATCAATTGCGGGATGGATTGCGAGACGAGCAGCGATTCAAAGGTGTGCTCAAGCAGCTTGCGGTTCTCCCATATCTGCTTGAGGTCGCGCTCTTCGATGCGCGATTCGATGAAGTCGAGCGATTTGCGGACCTCAATCGAATTCGTATAAACGTCCTGATAACTGATGCCCGACGCGGTGTTGACGCAATCAATCAAAACGTTCGGCTGATGCTCGCGCATCACGGCCACGAGCATCGAGCGTTCGTAGACTTCATCGAGCGGGCCGAACAGATCATCATACAAGGCGCGGCGGCGGCGCGCGCTCTTCATTAAATCAGAGCGGTCTTCGCGCGCGAATTCGGTGCGGACAAACATATTGCCCCAGGCTTCGGCGAACTGGACGGCGGGAAATTCTTTGCGCAGTTCGTGCGCCAGATCGCGCACCTCTTTCTGGTAGAGTGACGCGATGACGATCTTTTCGGGACGCAAATCGCGGGCGACTTGGCGGGCGACTTGCGTGCCCACCAGCCCCGCGCCGCCGAGAATGAGAATGGTTTTGTCGAGAGGTTGAGTCGGTGTGTTGGGCATAGGTCTGATTTCTGATTTCCCGCAGCCCGCTTGAGCGGGCTTACCCGCTGGGCAATTAGGCCAGCGCTTTTAGCGCTGATTCGCTGCCGGGCTGAAAACATCAGAGGGCGCTTTAGCGTCCTTCTCTCCCTGGCTTCAGCCACCCGATTATCGAATGGCTAAAGCCGTATAAGGTAAGCCCGTTAAAACGGGCTGCGAGATTTTGCGCCTGCGGTGAACCAGCCGTAAACGGCTGGCCTAATCGCCCTGCGGGTAAGCCGCCTGAAGGCGGCTACGTCCCGCGAGCTACCCGAACTGAAGGCGGCTACGTCCCGCGAGCTACGCGAACTGTTCGAGGAAGCGCACATCGTTTTCAAACAACAGGCGGATGTCGTCAATGCCGAACATCAGCGCCGCCATTCGATCAATCCCCAGGCCGAAGGCGAAGCCCGTGAACTCTTCGGTGTCTATACCGACTGTCTCAAGCACATTCGGATGCACCATCCCGCAGCCGCCCAGTTCAATCCAGCCCGACCCTTTGCAGACGCGGCAGCCCGACCCTTTGCAGACGTAGCAACTGAAGTCCACTTCCGCCGACGGCTCGGTGAACGGAAAGTAAGACGGACGGAAGCGTGTTCGCAGGCTCGCGCCGAACATCATCTCGACGAACTTTTGTAATGTACCTTTCAAGTCGGCCAGCGTGATGTTGCGATCAACGTTGAGACCTTCGACCTGAAAGAACATCGGGTTATGCGTCGCGTCGGGCGTGTCGCGGCGAAAGACGCGGCCCGGCGCGATCACCCGTAGCGGCGGGCGCTGATTCTGCATCGAGTGAATCTGTATGGTCGAAGTCTGCGAGCGCAGCGCCAGCTCAGGCGTCACGTAAAACGTGTCCGCCGAATCGCGCGCCGGATGGCCCGCCGGAATGTTCAAGGCGTCGAAGTTATAAAAGCTCGTCTCGATCTCCGGCCCGTCAGCAATCGTGTAGCCCATCGCCACGAAGACATCTTCGATCTTCTGGCGCACGATGGTGATCGGATGCAGATGGCCGCGACGCGGGCGCGTGCCCGGCAGCGTCACGTCGATCTGTTCGCGTTCGAGCGCGTGGGCTTCGGCCTCGGCAGCGAAGCGTTCGTTGAGCCGACTGATCTCGGCCTCGACTTCATTGCTGAGCTGATTGACCTGCTGGCCGAAGGCGGCGCGGGCGTCGGGTGCAAGCGAGCCGACGCGCTTCTTCTCGGTGGCGATCAACCCCGCCTTGCGACCGAGATACTTGTCGCGCAGCGCATTCAACTCGTCGGCGGTCGTAACCGCCTGCGCGTCGGCGAGGAACTGTTCGCGTAACTGTGAGAGTCTTTCGTCCATAACCCCTAAACGACGAACGATGAATGAGGCGGTCTGAATCAGCAGCGCCGCGCCGCTCGATTCAATGCCTCACTCATCGTTGCGGGTCTTCAACGTTCGGCGCTCAGGCCGTGGCTGCTGACTCTATGGCCTGCTTGACGCGCCCGGTGATTTCTGTGAACGAGGCCGGCTCGTTGACGGCCAGGTCGGCCAGCACCTTGCGGTCGAGGTTGATGTCGGCGAGTTTCAGCCCGTGCATGAACTGGCTGTAGCTCAAGCCGTTGGCGCGGGCCGCTGCGCCGATGCGCACAATCCACAGCGAACGGAATTCGCGCTTCTTGAGCTTGCGGCCCGTGAAGGCGAAGTTCAACGAGCGCTCGACCTGTTCTTTAGCGTGACGGTAGAGCTTGCTCTTGTTGCCGCGATAGCCGCGAGCCAGTTTCAATATCCCTTTACGTTTCAGTAATCGCTTGTTTCCGCGTTTTGCGCGAGGCATAAGTCCCTCCTTAATGGGTGTCAGGGATCAGGGATCGAGGGTCGGTTCTAAAACAGCCGTTTAGCTGTCCTACCGGCCCCCAGCCTCCAACACCCGGCCCCTGGTTGTATAATTAGCCGCGGCCATAGGGCAGCATGCGCTTGACCAATTTCACGTCGGCGTCGGCGACGACCCCGTCAATGTCGAGGAGCCGTTTGCGTTTGGCCGTCTTGCTGGTCAGGATGTGGCGTGCGTGCGAATGGCCGCGTTTGACCTTGCCCGTGGCGGTTAAGCGGAAGCGTTTGGCTGCTCCCTTGTGCGTTTTTAGTTTTGGCATTATTCCTCCTGATTCCTAAACAGATTATTTCTTCTTCGGCCCGAATACGATAGACATATTCATGCCTTCCAGGCGCGGGCGCGCTTCGACAGTACCGAACTCGGCGAGGTCTTTTTCGAGTCGTTGCAGCAGCTCGCCGCCAAGTTCTTTATGGGTGATCTCGCGCCCGCGAAAATGCACGGTCGCTTTCACCTTGTCGCCGTCCTTGAGCATGCGCGCCGCGTTATTCTTCTTGAAGTCGTAGTCGTGCTCGTCTGTGCCGGGCCGGAACTTGATCTCTTTGACCGTGATGAAAGTCTGCTTGGCTTTCGACTCTTTTTGCTTCTTCTTCTGCTCGTATTGCCACTTGCCGAAGTTAATAATGCGACAGACGGGCGGCTGCGCCTGCGGCGCGACTTCGACCAGATCAAGGCCCTTGCCGCGGGCCATCTCCAGCGCCTGTCGCGGCGTCATCACGCCGAGCTGCGCGCCGTCTTCATCAATCACGCGAATCTCTGGCACGCGGATGCGCTCGTTGATGCGCACCGTCGGGCCACGGTCGCGCCGATCACGGAAGTTCCTTCGTCCTTGAAAGCTACTAATGGTCGCTCCTCCTGAACCGGACAGGCCGGTTACATTCATCAATAACCCAACGCAAAACCGAAGCGGCTTCGCCGGCCTGCGTCAATAACTGAGCAAACGATAGAATGGCTGACGACCTATCGCGCGTATGGTCAGGCAGCCCGCCACACTGGAGAATCCCGGGCCGGGCCAATCCCACTGCTTATGCCTGCCGCGAACGTCGCTCTGGCGTCATTGCCACATCGGTCGGATCTTGCGTCAGCGCCTCCGGCATCAGGTGGCCTTGATGGTGGCAACCTTCATACAAACGGCCAGAGGACTTCAGGAGCTGGCGCAAAATAACGAATTCAGCGCTTCTCGATGCGAGAGCCTGAACGAGATCATAGGCGCGTGCGGAATTGAACCGCTGCCCCTATCGTGTCAAAACACGAAGCTGAATCATAGCGCGGGCTACGTCGTGTTGGCAAGTCCAGCCGCGAAAAGCGCAGTCTTTACGGTTTCTTTACGAACTCCTTATGCCTTCCTTATACGCTCCCTGATACTCTCTAAATACTGAGCGGTGCGCGATGAGCAAGAACAGATCGCCCCTGGTCATTTTAGGTTTGCGCTTCAGGGCTGAGGAATGGAAGCAAATGCTGTTGGTTGGCCGCGAGCTATACATACAGGATAAGCCCGTCGTTTGTATGGCGTGTGGCTGGGCCGGGGTTGGCGCGCAGCTATCGACCGGCCCACTCTCAACTCAGGCGATGAAGGCTTATGTCTATGCCTATCACTGCGCGCTCTGTGGCTCCTTTGAGGTGCGACGAAAGGCAAAGGTTCTAGCCTTCCGGCAGTCCGCAAAATCTGAGGACGGGCGGGAGCCGCAGAGATTAAACAGGAACCGAGTCTAAGCAATCAGATTATGTCCTCTTTGAAATCTCCCAATCGCGTTCGTGTGGTCGTCGCTACGACGGTGATGCTGTCGTTCATCTCATTCTGGCGGGCGGCGGCCATTGTTCTCAACGACCTCGGTTCGTCGGCCTTCTACGTCGGCGGCATCTCGGAACAGTTCATCGGCAAGGCCGCGCCCTGGTTCGTGCTCGGCGTGATGTTGTTCAGCTACGCCGTGCGCGCCCTCTACATCGAATCGTCCACGATGTTCACGCGCGGCGGCGTCTACCGCGTCGTCAAAGAGGCGATGGGCGGGACGATGGCCAAGATCAGCGTCTCGGCCTTGATCTTTGACTTCATCCTGACCGGCCCGATTTCAGGCGTTTCCGCTGGTCAGTATATCGTCGGGTTGTTCGCGCAGACGCTGACCTACTTCGGCCACCCCTGGCAACCATCAGACGAACTAACCAACCTTCTAGCGGCGGGGATCGCTTGTCTGGCAACGATCTATTTCTGGCGGCGCAACATCAAAGGCATTCACGAATCGTCGGACGACGCCCTGCGCATTATGTACATCACCACCGTGATGGTGGTGCTTATGATCGGCTGGAGCATCATCACGCTGATCGAGCGCGGCGGACAGATGCCGCCGCTGCCTTCAGCGGACAATTTGAGTTTCGCGGGCGCACCTGAACACGCGCTTGGCTGGCTGCAACCCTTGCGATGGTTTGTGCCCGACGGCGACCGCTTCCACATTGCCGCCAATGCGCCGACGCTGATCGGCCTGCTCGGCATCCTCGTTGCCTTCGGCCACTCGGTGCTCGCTATGAGCGGCGAAGAGACGCTGGCGCAGGTCAACCGCGAGCTTGAACACCCGAAGCTCAAAAACCTCAAGCGCGCCGGCTGGGTCATCTTCATTTACTCGTTGTTGTTCACCTCGCTGGTCAGCTTCTTTGCGGTCGCCATCATCCCTGACGAAGTGCGCGGTCAGTACCTCAACAATTTGATCTCCGGCCTGGCTATCAATTTCGTCGGGCCAGGCTACTTGAAGTTGATCTTTCAAGCCTTCGTCGTAGTGGTCGGCTTTCTGATGCTGTCAGGCGCGGTCAACACGGCGATCATCGGCTCGAACGGCGTGCTCAACCGCGTTTCGGAAGACGGCGTGTTGACCGACTGGTTCCGCGCCCCGCACAAGAAGTACGGCACCACTTATCGTATCGTCAACCTGATTGCCATTCTGCAATTGGTGACGATCCTCGGCTCGCGCGGCAACGTCTTCGTGCTTGGCGAAGCCTATGCCTTTGGGGTGATCTGGAGCTTCACGTTCAACGCGGTATCGACGCTGGTGCTGCGCTTCAAACGACCGGAAGCGCGCGAATGGAAAGTGCCGCTCAACCCGAAGCTCGGCAAGATCGAAACCCCGATGGGGTTGATCCTGATCGCGCTGATTCTTTTATCCATCGCGCTCACCAATCTGTTGACCAAGCAGATCGCCACACAGGCCGGCATCGCGTTTACCGTCGGCTTCTTTATCCTCTTCACGATCTCCGAGCGCCGCAACCGCCGCAAGCAGGATTTGACGCTCGCCAAGCTCGACCGCTTTCAGTTGCAGCATAGCGAATTCATCAGCCAGGAGACGGTCGGCGTGCGACCGGGTAATGTGCTGGTGGCGGCGCGCGACTACAACACGCTCGCGCACCTTGAATACGCCCTAGATCACACCAATACCGAGCAGCAGGATATTGTCGTGATGACCGTGCGCTTGATGACGGGCGACAGCAGCGAACGCAGTTCGGTGGATGAAAACCTCTTCGCTGAATACGAGCAGCGCCTGTTTACGCGAGTAGTGGCGCTGGCCGAAAAGCATGGCAAGCCGGTTGATTTGTTGATCGTCTCGGCGACCAACGTTTTCGATGCCGTCGCGCAAACGGCGGTGCGGTTGGATTCGGCGCAAATCATCGCCGGGCTGTCGGCGAAGATGACGGCGCAAGATCAGTCGCGCGAGTTGGGCCGCGCCTGGGAGCGACTGGTCGAGAAGCCACGCCGCCAGGTCGAGTTCAGTGTTGCCGGACCGGGCCACCAGGAACACACGGTCTATCTCGGCGCTCACGCGCCAGGCCTCACGGACGAAGACCTCAGTCTGATTCACGAGATATGGTTGCAGGTCAGCCAGGTGCCGGCCCGCCAGCGCGTCCACCACCGCGATGTCGTGCGCGTAGCGTTAGAGCGTTTGAAGCGCGATCTAAAAGGGCGAGCCGATGTGATGCTTGATTTTTATAAACAGGAACGCAAAGGCGACCATCTTCCCGACGCCAGCTCTGTCCAGAGAGAACCGGAACGTTCGCAGTTAAAGTGAGATTCAATGAGGGCCGCTGATCCGCCCGCACTGGCGCGCTAACGTCCGCGTTCAGCGAGGTCGTGAACGACATTGAAAGAGAGTGTAAGAACTGCGCTGCCCGCACTCCGCTGCAACGGGTTGTTAGATTCCAATTTTATAGCAGGATTAAGAATGATTCATAAGCATCTTCATAGAACGTCTTAATGTCGCCGAAACGATGGCGTAAGATCGCTTCGATATCCGCTGTCGAACAATTGCCGCGCCTGATCCATACTACTTTTGGTGGATGGCCGAACAGAAGGCTCATCTGATAAAAGTCAGAATCCTTTAAAACAATAATGAAGTCATTGTCTTTGGCATAGCTCCAGATCAGGCTGTCATCTGCCGCTTTCAGGCTGACCGTTCTCACGTGAAGAGAATCCGGGAATATATCTGCGATAGATCGGGCGAGTTTATACGATAGATTCTGATCGAACAGCAATTTCATGCGGGTATTGTCATGAGCCTACGCTCGCGATCTGCGGCGAAAGCCAAACAAGCTTTGATGTCTTCGCGCGTGAGGTCGGGGAAATCGTCCAGAATCTCTTCTTCGGTCATCCCGGAAGCCAAATAGTCGAGTACATCATAGACGGTGATCCGCATACCCCGTATGCATGGCTTACCACCGCGCTTGCCCGGCTCAATCGTGATGTAGTCTTGATAATTCATAGCTTGAGATTACGTCTGCCGAGTTTTGAGGTCAAGGATGCCACGCGAGGAATCTAACGCCCGCGTTCAGCGGGTCGTGAACGGCATAACGAGCAACCACGTGAAATTCGCTTCGCGGCCTCCGCTGCAACGAATTGTTAGACCCACTGCCTTGCGCAGATTGACAATCGATGTGGCTCAAAAACTCTTCACAGCAGTTTTAGAAACTCATCCACTGTTAATCTCGCATTTCGGATTAATGCCCGCAACGTCCCAACAGATAGGTCTTTGTACTGAGGAATCGAGAGGTTTGCTCTTTGGCCGCTCTTTACCAATATGATATGACTTCCGACCTGCCCGATTATTTGCCAGCCTGCCTTCTGGAATGCTTTAACAGCTTCTTTGCCTGAGATATTGCCCAGCCTGCCCATAGCATCAAACCGCTACAACAACCGGCGGTTGACCTTGTTGATTTGATAGAGCCGAGACCGCCTTCTGGTCCTCGGCCCATAGCCACGCAGTGATAGCTTCTTTTATATTTTCTAATGCCTCTTTTTCGTCTTTCCCTTGAGACACGCATCCAGGAAGCGCAGGGCATTCGACAACAACCCAACCATCCTCAGCTTGCTCTAACGTGACGTGAAAAATCATCTTTGTTTTCTCCAAGAAGATAGTGCCTGATGTCTTTTAATTGAGCAACCGCCTCAACGCGCATACTCTAGCGGGCTTAACAAGTGATTCGATGCATTAGCTGCTTGGGTTGAATCGGTATCCCACCCAAGGCTCGGTGATGATGTAGCGCGGGTTCTGAGGGTCCGGTTCTATCTTCCGCCTGAGCTGATTGATGAAGACTCGAAGGTACTCGGTCTGCTCGGTTGATTCGATGCCCCACACGGCTTGCAGCAGCTTCCGGTGCGTAACGACTCTTCCTGAATTGCCGGCCAGGTACTTGAGCATCTCGAATTCCTTCGGCGTCAGCCTGATTTCAGTTCCGGCCAACGTGACGCGGCGCTCGTTGGCGTCTATCGTCAAATCGCCGACGCTCAACACCGCCGCATCAGAATCGGCGGCGGGCGAGCGGCGCATCACGGCCCGCACCCGCGCCAGCAGCTCGTCTAAGCTGAACGGCTTGGTCACATAATCGTCAGCGCCCATATCGAGGGCGGCGATCTTGTCGCTTTCAGACCCCTTCGCCGACAGCACGATGATCGGCACGGACGAAAAGTCGCGGATGCGCCGGCAAGCCTCAAGGCCGCCCATCCCCGGCATCGCCAGGTCGAGGACGATGAGGTCGGGCATCTGTTTGTGAATCTCGTCGAGCGCCTGCTCGCCATCAGCAGCCGTGACGATGTTGTAGCCTCTCGCCGGCAAACTGACGCGCATCACTCGCAGAATCTGCGGCTCGTCATCAACGACCAGGATCGTCGGTTTCTCCGCGCTTGATGGATTAGCCATATCCGGTGTCTCCGCTCTGGCGGCTATCGTTCAACATTCTCCGCTCACAGTCTACTCGCCTCAAGTGTTTTTGACTCGACCGGAATGGCGAAGAAAAAAATCGTTCCCTGGCCAAAGCGGCTATCAACCCAAATCCTGCCGCCGTGAGCCTCGATGATCCCTCGGGTAATCGCCAGCCCCATGCCGGTTCCGCTGGTGGTTTTTCCTGCCAGGTGTGTGCCGCGATAGAATTTATCAAACACGTGGTTGATTTCGTCCGGGCCAATGCCCATCCCCTCATCTTTAACGCTGACGACCAGTTCGCCATCCTGCACGTCCCCGCTGATGGTAATCTCGCTGCCGGCGGACGAATACTTGGCGGCGTTCTCAACCAGATTAGCGAGAGCCTCGGCGATCAATCGTGAATCGAGTTTGACCGCGAGATGATGCTCTGCCGGCTCGACGCGCACGCGGCGGTTGCGCAGCGCGCTGGCCGTGCGCGCCAATACGTTGTTGATGATTTCCGATAGTGAATCCCATTGCTTTGATATTCTCAGTTCGCCAGCCTCGATGCGGGCCATCTCCAACAAGTTCTGCACGAGCCGGGTCAGACGGTTGACCTCTTCGCCGATGATTAGATGGAATTCGTGAAGGGCTTCAGGCGACCAGGAGATCGATTCATCCAACAGGCTATCAACAGCGGTGCGAATTGCGGTGAGCGGCGTGCGCAGGTCGTGCGACACCGAGGCCAACACCGCCGACTTGAATTCGTCGCTCTGCCTGAGGGCTTCGGTGCGGCTGACTTCTTTCAGAAAACGTGCGCGTTCAAGCGCCAGGGCGACCAGTCCGGCAATGGCTTCAATCGTGCCGCGCTCGATTTCAGGCGATGATGAGATCATCACGCCGATGGTTTTGACGCCCACCTTTAGCGGCGTATAAGCGAGGCCGGGCATAGCGGCGACGCGCGAGGGATCGCCGAAGCGAAAGACTCTCTCGATAGTCGATTGCGCGATTGGGGTTGAATCATCGCCGGCAATCGCCACACGCTTCCACTGGCCGGCTTCTGGCAAGAAGACCGCGCAGTAGTCGAACCCGAAGACTTCGACGACTTGATGAGCGACTGACGACACGGCGGTTTCCGAATCCGGCGTGGCGATGATGGCGCGGCTGAGCTGGTATAGCTTCCAAACTTCTACGCGGCGTGTTTCCGCCTCGTTGGCGCGTTCCCTCGCCGCTGACGATAGATGGCTCGCCGTCACGGCAGTAACGAGGAACGCAAGCAGCGCCACCCAATTCTGCGGGTCGTGTATGGTCAGCGTGCCATAAGGCGGCAGGAAGAAAAAGTTAAAACAGAGCATGCCGACCACCGACCCAACGATGGCCGGGCCGAGACCATACATCGAAGCGACGGCCAGCACGACGAGTAGAAAACTCAACGCCACGGTCGTCTCATTGACGCCGGTGATCATTGCCTTGTAGAGAACGGTCACGAAGGCGGCCCCGCCAAGCGAGACGCTGTAACCGAGCCAATTCTGGCGCAGCCTCATGAGCAACGATGTCACCTCCTCTTTCGATCAAAGAGCGCGAGCCGACTACTCGGCGTGATCGCCATGCCTGCTCGTCGGAATGATCTGCACAGCGGCGTCTTTCACTTCCTCAAGAAAGCGATTGAGCACCGAGCCGTGCAAGAGTATATCCCAGCGCGAGCGTGCCGACTGGCCGAAGATCACGTGGCTGATGCCTTCGCGGCGCGCGAACTCGATCAGGCCGTCCGCCGCGCGCTTCGCTTTCAGTTTAACCACGGTGGCTCCCAGTTCTTCGGCCAGCGCGAGATTATCGGTGAGTTGTCTTGCGTTTATAGGAGCGATGCGCGCCGGCTCCTCTGGCGGCGTTTCAACATAGACCGCATACCAAACCGCGCCGAGTCGCCCGGCGATGCGCGAGCCAGCCCGCAATAATCGCTTAGCCGTGTTGCCCGACGAGACGCAAACCATAACCTTCTCAGGAATCGGCGCGGGTTCAAGCCCTTCGCGCGAACGATACTGCGCCGCCTTCGAGCCGACTTCTTCGGCGACGGCGCGCAAGGCCAGCTCTCTGAGCGTTGAGAGATTGCCTTTGCGAAAGAAGTTCGTCAGCGCCTGCTCGACCTTTTCCGGCTTATAGATTTTCCCCTGCTTGAGCCGCGTGCGCAGCTCATCAATCGTCACATCAACATTGACGACCTCGTCGGCGCGCTTGAGAAAGGCGTCAGGGACAGTCTCGCGGACGCGAATGCCCGATGATCGCGCAACAGCGTCGTTGAGGGTTTCGAGGTGTTGAATGTTGACCGCCGTGAGGACGCTGATGCCGGCGGCGAGCAGGTCGAGCACGTCCTCGAATCGCTTCTTGTTCTTCGAGCCGGGAACGTTCGTGTGAGCCAGCTCATCAACGATGCAAATCTCCGGCTTGCGCTCAATGATCGCGTCAACGTCCATCTCCTCAAGCGCAACGTTGCGATAGGCAATCTTCTTGCGGGGAATGGCGTCAAGGTCTTTGATCTGCGCTTCGGTCCCGGCGCGGCCATAGGTTTCCACGAAGCCGATTACGATGTCATAGCCTTGCTGGCGCAGCAGGTGTGCTTCTTCGAGCATCTGGTAAGTCTTGCCGACGCCCGGGGCCGCGCCGATGTAGATACGCAAGCGGGCGTGTTGAGCCTGCTCCATCTTAGCAAGCAAGGCTTCGGCTCGCGGTCTGTCTTCAATCAATCGGCCCATCGTCGGCTTTGAGTATCACACCATAACCCGCGTGGCTCAACACCCTCATACCTTGAATGTAACGCTGGCCGGCCCGCCTTCGGGCAGCGAAAATGTAAAGACGGTCCCTTCGCCCACGCGGCTCTCGACGCTGATTTGCCCGCCCTGCGCTTCAACGTAGCGCTTCACCAAGGCCAGCCCCAAGCCTGTGCCACCGGGGCGGCCTTCGACTTGGACGAAGCGACTAAACAGGGTCGGCAAGTATTCTTCAGGGATGCCTTCGCCGGTGTCGCTCACGCCAAAGTGTACTCGGTCGGCGCGCTCGCTTGCTTCAATCTTAACGACGCCATCCCGTCCGGTGTGATGTAGAGCATTCGATAGCAAGTTGTCGAATATCCTCTTCATCGCGTACGGGTCTGCCATCACCCAGGGCAGGTCGGGCCATACTTTATTCTCCAGGTTAATATGCTTGCTCTCCGCCGCCGCCTTGAATCGTTCGATGGCCGCCCGCGCCAGATCAATAGGCCGCATTCGCTGAGTGAAAATGCGGCGGGTTCCCGATTCGATTTCGGCAAGCTCCAGCAAGTCGCCCATAATCTCTTCGAGCTGGCCTGCCGCCTGACGGGCATCAACGAGCATATCCATTTGCTGGTCGTTCAACTCGCCCGTGTAACCGGAGACGACCGCGTGCAAGGCCAGTTGCAGCGATTGCAATGGCTCACGCATTTTGCGCGAGGCGACGGAAATGAATTCCTTCCTGAGTCGCTCGACTTCACTCATTGTTGTGAAGTCCTCGCGCTCGGCAGGGGAGCCGACTGACTGGCTTTCCATCACCGCACCGCCTGCTTAGACATTGGCCGCGTGGCATCGAGCGCCAGATTCAACTCAAGCACATTGACGCGGGCTTCACCCAGAAATCCCAACTGCCGCCCTTCTGTGTGCTCGCGCAACAACCGGCGAACTTCGTCTGCGGTCAAGTTACGCTCACGCGCGACGCGCAGCGCCTGGAACTCAGCCGCCGCCGGCGTGATATGCGGGTCAAGGCCCGACGCCGACGCGGTCACTAGATCAACCGGGATTGGCGCATCGGGGTTCTCCGCTTTGAGCGCCGCCGCCACCGTCTTCACGTTGTCTTCGATCAGCCTCTTGCTCGTCGGGCCAAGATTCGTGCCGCCCGACGCCGTCGCGTCATACCCCGCGCCTGCCGCCGAAGGCCGCGAGTGAAAATAACCCGGCCCCGAAAACGGCTGACCAATCAGGCGCGAGCCGATCACTTGCCCATCTTTTTCAATTAAGCTGCCCGACGCCTCTTTCGGAAAGATGAGTTGCGCGAGCAGCGTGATGACGAGCGGATAGATTAGTCCTAACAGCACTGTCAGCACGACCGTCATAGCGATGGCCGGATAGATTTGCTTTTTCACTTCCATACTCTTTTCCTCGTGCCGCCCTCAAGCTAGGTGCAGCGCCGTGATAATCAAGTCGATGATCTTAATCCCGATGAACGGAATGACGATGCCGCCCAATCCGTAAATCAACAGGTTGCGCCTGAGGACAGCCGCCGCGCCCATTGGGCGGTACTTGATGCCGCGCAAGGCCAATGGAATTAGAGCCACAATAATCATCGCGTTGAAGATGACCGCCGAAAGAATGGCCGACTCCGGCGTCTGTAGCCGCATGATGTTGAGCGCCGCGAGCGGCCCCGCCTTCGCGCCCGTCAGCGCGTAAAGCGTCGAGAACATCGCCGGGATGATGGCGAAGTATTTCGCCACGTCGTTAGCGATTGAGAAAGTGGTCAGTGCGCCGCGCGTCATCAGCAGTTGCTTGCCGATTTCGACAATCTCGATCAGCTTCGTCGGGTTGGAATCGAGATCGACCATGTTGCCGGCTTCTTTAGCGGCCATCGTGCCGGTGTTCATCGCCACGCCGACATCGGCCTGCGCCAGCGCCGGCGCGTCGTTGGTGCCGTCGCCGGTCATCGCCACGAGCTTGCCTTCGGCTTGCTCTCGCCGGATGAGCGCCATCTTGTCTTCGGGCTTCGCCTCGGCAAGAAAATCATCGACGCCGGCCTCGCGTGCAATCGCCGCAGCGGTCAAAGGATTATCACCCGTGATCATCACGGTCTTAATGCCCATCTGCCGCAGTTGATCGAAGCGCTCGCGCATCCCGCCTTTGACGATGTCTTTCAAATGAATGACGCCGAGCGTGCGCCTGTGGTCTGCAACCACGAGCGGCGTGCCGCCCGCGCCGGCGATTCGTTGAACGATTGCTTGCACCTCCAATTGCGCCGTGCCGCCTTCCGACTTGATGTACTCGGCAATGGCATCAGCCGCGCCTTTGCGAATCGAATGGCCATTCAGATTGAGGCCGCTCATACGGGTCTGCGCCGTGAAGGGTATAAAGTGCGCTTCGTGCGCGGCCATCTCGCGCCCGCGCAGATTGTATTTCGTTTTCGCCAGCACGACGATGGAGCGGCCTTCCGGCGTTTCGTCCGACAGCGAAGACAACTGCGCGGCATCGGCCAACTCGCGCTCAGAGACGCCGCTCACCGGGATGAACTCGACAGCCTGGCGATTGCCGAGCGTGATCGTGCCGGTCTTATCGAGCAGCAAGGTGTTGACATCGCCTGCCGCTTCGACAGCGCGGCCAGACATCGCCAGCACGTTGTGTTGAATCAAGCGGTCCATGCCGGCGATGCCGATGGCCGACAGCAAGCCGCCTATCGTCGTCGGGGTCAAACAGACGAGCAGCGCCACGAGCACGGTAATGGAAGGCGGCGCGGCCTGTGCGAAGCCAGCAGCCGCATTCGCTTGCGCGACGCTATAAATCGCATACGGCAGCAGCGTGACGACCGCTAACAAAAAGATGATGGTCAGTCCCGCGAGCAGTATGTTGAGAGCGATCTCGTTCGGCGTCTTCTGGCGCTCTGCGCCTTCGACCAGCGCGATCATTCGATCAAGGAAAGTCTCGCCGGGGTTGGATGTGATACGCACCTTGATCCAATCTGACAAGACGCGTGTGCCGCCGGTGACTGCCGAGCGGTCGCCGCCCGATTCGCGGATGACCGGAGCCGATTCGCCGGTGATGGCCGATTCATCAACGGAGGCGACGCCTTCGATGATTTCGCCGTCGCCGGGAATGAACTCGCCGGCCTGAACCAGCACGACATCGTTTTTGCGCAACTGCGGCGCGGCAACCTGCTCTGTCTTCACCCACTCGACGCCTGTGCCGACATCACTGACGATGCGATTGGCTACGGTTTCAGTCTTCGCCCGGCGCAGCGTGTCGGCCTGCGCTTTGCCGCGCCCTTCAGCCATCGCTTCGGCGAAGTTGGCAAACAGCACAGTGAACCACAGCCACAACGCCACCTGCACAGTGAAGAGCAAGTTATCAGTGTGTCCTTGAACGATGTCGCGGATGATGAGCAGGGTCGTGAGCAGGCTTCCGACTTCGACGACAAACATCACCGGATTGCGCGCCACCTGGCGCGGGTTCAGCTTGACGAAAGCGTCTTTGATTGCCCGCCTGACAATCCCCGAATCAAACAGCGGCCTCGCTTGTGCTCTATCTGACATAACTCTCCTGGAGGCCGGGGGCCAGATCATTTGCGTATACCGGCCCCCGACTCCTGCCCCCCGGGCCCCTAAAAAAGCGTTCCCGACTGCATCAGGAAGTGCTCGACGATGGGGCCGAGCGACAGCGCCGGGAAGAAGGTTAACGCGCCGACAATCAAGATGACCCCAATCAGCAGGACGACGAACAGCGGCGTGTTTACGGGAAATGTGCCGGCGCTCGGCGGCACGATCTTCTTGGCCGCGAGATTGCCGGCAATGCCCATCATCGGGATGATCATTAAGAAACGCCCGATCAGCATGGCCACACCCAGCGTCGCGTTGTACCAGGGGGTGTTGACTGTGAGGCCGCCGAAGGCCGAGCCGTTGTTGCCGGTTGCCGACGTGTAAGCGTAGATGATCTCTGAAAGACCGTGCGGCCCACTGTTGTTGATCTTTGACGCGCCGTAAGGTGCGACGCTCGCCCACGCTGAGAAACAGAGGATTGAGAGCGCGAATATCAGCGCGTAGAGCATAGCCATCTTCACGTCTTTCGATTCGATCTTCTTGCCCAGATATTCAGGCGTGCGCCCGACCATCAGGCCGGCGATGAAGACCGTCAGCACGACCATCACCAGCATCCCATACATGCCCGCGCCAACGCCGCCAAAGATCACTTCACCAAGCATGATGTTTAACAGCGGAATCATGCCGCCGAGCGGCGTGAACGAATCGTGCCACGAGTTGATCGCGCCGCATGACGCGTCAGTGGTGATGGTGGCAAAGATCGCGCTGTTGGCAATGCCGAAGCGTACCTCTTTGCCTTCCATATTGCCGCCGGCTTGCTCAATACCCGGCGTCGCTATCGCGGCTTGCGTGATGCCGTATTGATTGAAGTTGGGATTGCCTTGAGCTTCAAAGTAATAAACCACACAGAAGCCGATCAGAAAGAGAATGGACATCGCGGCGAAGACCGCCCAGCCGTGCCGCTGATTGCCAACCATGCGGCCTAGCGTGTAGGTGAGGCCGCCGCCGAGCGCGAAGATGGCGACCATCTCAAGGAAGTTCGACAGCGGCGTTGGGTTCTCGAATGGGTGCGCCGAGTTGGCATTAAAGAAGCCGCCGCCATTAGTGCCGAGTTCCTTGATAATCTCCTGCGATGCGACAGGCCCCTGCGCGATAGTCTGCTCGGTGATCGTGTTGGTCGTCGTCGTGCCGTCGTCGTTCGGCGTTTCAACCGTAAGCGGCTCGACCATCTGAACAGTCGTGTAAGGCTTGAGGTTCTGCACGACGCCTTGTGACACGAGCAGCAGCGCGCCGACGATACAAAAGGGCAGCAGCACGTAGAGCGAGCAGCGCGTCAGGTCTACCCAGAAATTGCCAATCGTCTTTGCTTCACGCCGCGCGATGCCGCGAATGAAGGCGATGGCCAACACAATGCCGGTCGCCGCCGAGACGAAGTTGTGAAACGCCAGCCCCGCCATCTGCACGAGGTAGCTCATCGTGGATTCGCCGGAATACGCCTGCCAGTTGGTATTGGTTGTGAAGCTCGCGGCAGTGTTGAAGGCGAGGTCGGGCGCGACGCCGGGGAATTGCTGCGGGTTGAACGGCAGATAGTATTGGAGCCGCTGCATCGCATAAAGCACGAGCAAAGAAGCGACGCTGAACATTAGCATCGCCGCTGTATATGTGGTCCATCGCTGTTCACGGTCAGCGTCGATGCGACACAGCCGATAGATCAGCCGCTCGACCGAGCCGAGGACACGGCTCATAAAGGTCTTCTCGCCGGCGAAGACTTTCGTCATATAAACGCCGAGCGGCTTAGTGACGGCGAGCACGGCGAGAAAGCATACCGCCAGTTGCAACCATCCATTGAGTGTCATCGTCGTTCCCTCTAAAACTTCTCCGGTTTCAGCAGCGCATAGAGCAGGTAGCCCAGCAGTAACGCCGCAATCAGGCCGCTGATGATGTATTCCGCATTCATAAGTTTTCCTCGCTCCGCTTTGATGGCTCAGACGCGCTCGCAAAAGCGCGTATACCAGACCGCCAAAGCAAAGAAGACCACGACCAGCGCAATGAAGATCACGTCTAACATCTCATTCCCTTCCCGACATCTATAGGCGTCCGCCTTCAGTTAAAGTTGAGGCCGATGGCCGTATAGAAAAAGTGATTGCCTTTGCTCAGGCCGGCATTGCCGATGGGATAGCCGCCGTACAACGTGACTTTCGAGTGCGGCTTGAAATAGAAACCCGGCGTAAAGTAACCATTGGCGTGCTTGCCCGTGAACCAGTCGGCTTGCACAGTGAGCTTCGGATTGACGGCGTGCTCGAAGCCGAACTGACCGCCGGCGCGATGCGCGTTTGCGGCAACGACGCCTGGAGTGAAGTCATAGCCGCCGGCAGTCAATCGCGTCCTGCCGCCGTTTACAGACTTGCTGACCTGCGCGTAGACGTGCGTGCCTGCATCGTAGGCTTTGTTGCGCACCGGAAGAAACAGGTGATCGCCAACGACGATTGACCAGCCGTTATCTTTGCCGTTATAGATTCGCCACTTGAACGCTCCGACGAGCGTTGTCACATCGGGGCCGGGTTGAATGTTGCCGGTGATGTTCAAACCGATTTCGACATCGCCGCCCGCGCCAACGACGATGCGCGGCACGAAGGAGGAGAATCGGGGAATGATGTTGCGGGCGTTGTCATTCGGCTTCCAGGTCAGGTCGAGTTCGCCGTAGACGTTCGCTTTCGGCAGCACGTCCGAACTCGGCACATTGAAGAGGGTCTGCTGCGCGCGAGCCTGCATTAAGGCTCCGCCGGCGAGCAGGACGCTCATCGCCATCAGCCAATCTATCCACGTGTATCTCATAATAACTCGCCCTTTGCGTCAGCTTGGGCGGCGTCTTCATCGAAGCTGCGATACAGGAGTTTGATCACGGATTCATCGCCGTTTTGACCTGTGGCCTTCCGCTCTCGTCTTCACTGCGAATATCAACCAGCCGTAGATTACTTTTTGAAGCGTGGATACGGCTCGTTAAAGCAGGTGTGCTCTTGCCCTTTCCTGCGATCAAGATCAACTGCCGCACAATGAGCAGGACGCCGGTGCATAAAAAGACGCTGATGATGCCAAGCACTTCATTCGTCACGGCGCATCCCTCACTTGTTCATCTAACAGAAGCCAATCACATCGAACCTTTCTGCCAGAAAGAACCTTAGCCGGATGAACATAAGGAAGTCATAAATGGTGTGTTAAGAGTTCATAAGGAATGCGTTAAAAGATCATCAAGACGGCAAGTATTCTTTGGACAAGGCTCGACGGGCAGGAAGTTAGGAAGGAGCGCGCGTCAATTCGCAATCAATCGCGTCTTCAATTCAGAGAGCCGGCCTTAGACACCACACGTTCACAGCCAGTGAGGAGAGATGGTTTGGGATTGGCTTCTCACCGGCTGCGAACGTCGGCTTCGTACCCTGAATCGATAAAAGAATGATGTATGCATTTGTCGATGATCTCGGCCTTTGCTGGCCACGCAGATACCCACGCCCAGTGTTCGCTCCGTGAGAATCAACCCAATCTTGTTGCTGCCCCATCAACTCTATCGCGGTACACCGTGATCAAATTATGAAGATAGTCTTGCTAGAAGACTCACAGCAGCCGACAGGTCCAACCCATCACAAAGATCGCATCGTCGCTGCTGAGCCGGTAGAACTCTGGCGCGAGCGCCGATTGAATATTCCTATAGTATCCCTCCGTCGATCCGCTCCGTTTGGCAAAGTTGGATGACGGGAGTTTCTCGACGAGCATTCTGAGCTTATTTAAGTCGCGATGCTTTATGAGAAAGGTATAGATCTTCTTGAGTTCGTTTGGGTCGGCGCCCTTTACATAAATTGGATGCTCACGCGAACCAACCTGCGCAGAGGCTCCCCGTATACGCTTACTCAACTCCTGAGCCCGCCTTATTTGTTCTTCTGGTTTCATCATGGCTTACCTTCGTTCGCGCGGCAATGGCCTAATAGATAGTCGTTGGGGCTTTGCGATTTGACGGCCACTGCCAGATCTTGATCAACTCGTCGACCGCCTCTTCGTTGACAAGTTGATTCGCTTTCCCTACCTCATTGAGCAGGCGAGCGACGATTCCTTCGTTTAGCACCTCTTTGCTATCATTATTCGCTTCGGAGAAATCAAGAAACGACTCCAGTGATTTTCGTAACTCAAGGCGAGTCGGCATAATCTCAATCGAACCAAGCATCGCCTGTTTGCCACCGCCGATCTTGATGATGATGTCGTCGAAAATGCCCATCGCCACAAACAGCAAACAGAGCTCAGCCGCCGTCAGGCTTTCAAATTCCAGAGAACATTCGAGCTCAGAATTCGGCACAATAACCTGATAAGGTTCACCGACCTTTGAATCTACTGGCTGGCCGTGGAAGTAGAACTTTCGCCCATTGAAGCGACGCTGCGCATCCAAGTAGAAACGTGCTGAAGGGCGCGGCTGATAGGGCGACTTGATGGAATGAATCGCCGTGCCGCTTTCAGTAACTAGATGGGCATCAGTAAAGCTGATTCGGCCTTGGTAGCCGAGGGCGCCGAAGATTGAGCAGCAGACACAAAGCTTCGGCTCACGTCCCTTCTCGCGCGTGGAGGGTTTGATTTCGTCGCAGGGGCTTACACCTTTGGCAAGGTTTTCCTTTATGTCCCCCCTCAATATACGCATACAGGAATCTGAAATCGCTTCAGCAATCGAGCGAATAGCGCCCTTGAGAGATGTTCCCGGCACGATAACCTTGCCGTCAGTGGTGATCAGGCCGCGCACCGGTTCATCTTTTTCCAATTCGTAAATACCGGATCCGACATGAATCGGAGTGAGGGCTGTCAGGAGCAAGGTTACCTTCCCGTTATAGCTGCTGGGTGCAAACCGTTCGTGTCCGATCAACCTGTTACGTGCTTTATCACGGGTGATTGTTACTTTGCCGAAGGGCTTAGGCTCAGGTTCGATGTGGCCTCTACCCCATCTCATTGGTCTATCTGGCATAGTCTGGCTCCCTGTCACTAAATTCGGTATGGTTCGATTGCGCAGAAGCGGGTCATCTGAACCATGCCGTTCTTACTGTAATCGATGGCGGCGATTTGTAGCGCGTTGACTTGTAGCGCGATGCTCGCTATGCCTTTGTAGGCTTGGCTGATCCCTGGCACCGCAACCTCAACCCAATCCTTTGCGGTCTGGCTCCAAGTGCCATATAGCTTTTGGATCGTGGGGTTGGTTTGCCATTCCTCTCCGCTAAGGACCAGACCAGCCTCCGGTGGTGGCGCGCCATCTTCGGACAGGTAGGTAAGGATGAAGCGTCCGCTGTCGGCTTCGCGCCATCGCAACTCTCGTTTGCTGTCAAAGGCTCGCCCTCTCTGACAGCGCGCGCTATCAGAGAGCAAGGCGGCTGACTCGAAACGCGGCGGGTCAGTTGCCCAAGCCCCCTCGGACAGCAGGATGAACCCGCCGCCGAAGGTTACGTTCGCAGCTTTGACGACTGCGTCCCATCCGCCGCAGATACTGGCGAGAGTTCCTCTAGCCATTCCGTCCTCCGTTAACCTGATGCGTTAGGGTGTAACGCTTCCACGCCGATTTGACGCACTGGCCCAGCAGCGCATCAACTGCGGGCGGGAACCAGTCGGTGGCGTCGGGTGATCGCTCGAAGATCACGCTAGTTGCAAGCCAGTCAACAATCGGGATAACCGTGGTCGGGACACTAACTGGTTCTGTCTCGTGAATGTCATAGCGCCCGCGCTCTTCCTGGCTGATCAACGCGCCTATTCCTTTGAGGGTCAGCTTGCCGTCGATTGTACTGAGACCGCCTTCAGCGATAGAGCGCAGTTCAAGCTTGGTGATTTTTGCGGAGATGCTGCCGAATCCGCGCGACTTGCCATACCCGACTCGAATGCGGTCAAGACACAAATCGCGAATGGCGAGTCCTAGCAATCCAAGTTGCCATAGCTCAAAGTTGTGTAATCTAATTTGTGTGCCAAACTCGCCACTGATCAGGGCTTCAAAATCGAAGGGTCCAACGGCTACTGAGCCCAACACGCGATCAATCGCCACAGCCGTGCGTTTGGTGAGTTGCTTGGCAACATCCAGGGGCTTAGTTAGATAGGCGTCCGCGAAGGCGCTCCGCCCTGCCATGTTCGTCGAGCCGTATAGCTTGCAGGCCGCGCAAGACTCCTTATATATCTCGGCGGCTTTGTTTTCCCTGCCGAGTTCTTCCAACCGCTTGCTACACGAATGGATGTCATCGAACGGATCGCAGCAGTCCACATTGAGCGTGCGCGCGATCTTCTCGCTGTAGCTGCGTAGCGTACCCTTGAGCGATGAGCCAGGAATGAAGATCGTCTCTCGAAACTGAGCATCGCGAGTTCGAACAAACTGCATATCGGGAACGGCAGGGTCCCAGGTTTCAGTGCCCGATTTAACAAGCAACGGTCCTTCCACGGATATGGTTAGGTAGAAGGTCGCTTCGTTAAGTAGTTTTTTGTGCATTTCACTGGCTCCTTTTATTAGAGTCTGGCCTTGGTCAATCCCTGAATCTTGGCGTGTGTGTAACCGTGCAAGGCCGGTTCCCTTAGGCGTCTTCCCTGTCCGGAGATGAAATAGTCGATCAAATCGGTGCTGCCCGTCCCGTCGATCTCTTCGGCTGCGCCGTCGCCGACGACCTCGATTTCCGTTAGTTCGAGCTTGACAGCACCCAATCCCCGCGTGGTTTTGCCACCTAGCGCGACGCGCTGATTCTCCATCTCGCGCAACCCGACAGCCAGCAGTCCCAGCAGATCGTCGCCGGCATTATCGGCTACCATTTCCAGACCAAAGCGCGTCGCCGCCGGCGCCACCTCGAAGTCGTACTTGATGCCGTGCCGCGCAGTGCCTGTGTCGCGGTCGATTCCGACGCCGTCACGCAACTCAAGCCGCCCGGCCCACCACTCAGGAGCAATGAACAAATCCTTGACCATGACGTGAGCTGCCAGCCATGGCGAGCCGAACAGTTGGCAGGCGATGCATGTCGCATCGAGGATTTTGCTCGTTAGAAGCTGGTCGTACTTGAAGCGGTCCAGATGATCGTTTACCGTCGCCTCTTTCTCAGCGGCGGCTTTAATTTCTTTGATGCCTGGTCTGTCATTCTGCTGCTTCTCGGGAATACATGGAGCGGCGAGGGGGTCACAGGCCCACATCTTCGGGCAATTCAGACCTCGAATCAGGCATTCCATGTGCGCCCGCAACGCACCCTTGAGAGAGGAACCCGGGATGAACGGGTGGCCAGTGGCATCACGGATGACAGGGCTATCGGTGGCCGACGGATCGAGGGCTGAAACGCTGGTGCCGATGTGCAATCCGGTTTCGGCGATTAACTGGCCACGGATCGTCACGCGCGACAAGAATTTCTCAAAACTCATAAACATTCTCCTGGACCCCTTGGCGGTAGGTTTGGCCTGGCTTAGCTCGCCTCGTAAACGTAGCGGCGGTACATGAAGCCGAGAAGCAATCGAGTCATTTCCACTTGTACTGTCTCTACGCTTCCGTAACTCGCTGCCTCTACGGCTTTCTGCGCAAGACGGTGCAACTGGCCGTCAATGACCGCCACCACAGCTTCGCCGAGCTTGGTTTCCTTCCATGCTTTGCTTGGCTTTCCAGAGCGCCCCATCTGGTAATAAATAAAGTTGGTCACGACTGCCGGATGCGGGGCGGAGTTGGCCACTGCCATCACATTGCGGATTTGGTTGGCGTCAATCTGTTTGATCTTGCTACGGCAATCAATGATCAGTTTTTCAGCCTGCTCAACGAGCGTGCCAATGGTTTGATCGATGCCACGCTGCAGTTTAAGCTCTTTTATTTCGTTCGTCTCGTTCATACCGGATTTACCTCCAGATGGAATGGATCACAGATGGCGATCTGGCCGTAGCCATCTTCTCGCATCTCGCCAACACCTGCCTGTTGAAGTTTGCTGAGGATTGAGATCAAGGTAGAAAACCTGTTTGGATTACCACTCGTCTCTGCGGCGAACACATAGAGCCCGCCCAGACGCGAGGCGAGCAGAACCTCTTTTGGCAAACGCCACGCAGTCTGCCATCCGCTGAGATGGATCGGCTGGGTATACTCTGTGATCCAAGTCAAGGCCATCTCCTCTAGCGCTCGGTACTCATCGGTGGTGAGCAGGGGGCGGCAAGCAGCGACCACCGCCGCCGCATCCAGCCTCAAGGTTGGCAGCCCCAACTCGGTTCTTAACAGCGCATCGGCCCGTAGGTTGATCGTGAACAAGGTTCGCGTTTCCGCTGCTGGCGGATCGTGCGCAATCTCTATCAGGCTCTTTTCGGAATTCTTGTATTCGCGATTGAAGTCTTCCAAACGCTGGCGTAGGCTGTCGCTAGGCGCGGGCTTGGGGTCCGCCGCCGTTATCTTGATGCGGCCAAATCCCCGCGAGGTACGGCCTCCTATGCGGGTGATTTGCTCCAGCCAGGTGCGGGCTTTAAAAGCGCGCGTCTCATCAACCTCCATTAACCCAATAAACTGACTGCCTTCATCAATCGCTCGGACGCTGTAGAGTTGCCCTTCCTCGGCAGTCAGCCGCGCACGGTTGATGGCCACTCGAGTCTGGCGATGAAACGAAACCTCTGGCGCTGCGTAATTGCCCTTCCCTCGATACTCAATAATCCCGCCCTTACTTTCGGTGCGATCTCCACACTGCGGGCACTTGTACTGAAACGGTAGAGGGATGCGCCATCGGTCGCCGTCCCTAGCGACACGGTCATAAGCCAGTTGCATGATCAACGTGTCGGCGACCCCGTGGGTACCTCGATTCTTTTTGTTATCCTGACCGATCCAGCCGCTGCTGCGTTTGCAACTCTGGGCTGTGAGGGGTAGCGGAAAAGCCGGAAGGCCGTCGGTCAGGTAGCAGTTCGGAAAGCAAATGCCGGCGCGCTCAGGTTGACCAAGCAACTGATCGAGTTCTTGCTCGTCCGCCTTTGAGGCGTAGCCTTTGAGCGCGCCCAATGCACCGCGCAATTGGCTACCCGCGATATAACCGCCGCTTTCGATCAGTGTGCCGCCATAGGCCTTTACGGTCCCTAAGGAAAGCGGCGATTCGGCTCTAATGGTTATTTCGATGCACGCCATGCTTCAAATCCCTCCGCTTGCATTTGTTGCCATTGCTCGGTGCTGATTGGCAGGCCATCGATCTGGAGGCTGTCGAGCGTGAACCGTGTCCAGCCAGCTCCACGCGATTTACCGCCACCGACGGCGACGAGCCTCTCAAAAGCTGCGATTAGAAGAGCCAGTTGCTTATTAGCTGAACCGGCGTCCAAATGGCCTTCTATCCTTCCTTTATAATCCAGACCTTCGATGCCGCGCTCGAAGTAGTAAAGGCGCTCGTCCTCGGCAGTGCGCCGCGTCCGAGACAGCGACACACCCGTATGCGCGCGGACAAGAAACGCCGCCAAGTCTTGCCCAGCCTCGACGATTGCATCACCGAAGAAGAGGCGCGATTGGTGGCTTGGTCCGCCAAAAATACGACAGATCTCACAGGGGGAATTCGTCACCGCGGGGTCGTGCGGGCACATCATATCCGCGCGCGGAGCATGGCAGACTTCCCGGCCTAGGCTCACGAGTATTCGCTCGCATTCGTTTCGAGCTTTTCCTTTAAGCGTCGAGCCGGGGATGATCGGCGCCTGTTGTTCAAGCGGTGTGCCTTGGCTTGTATATTGCCGTCGTTGCATAGTCGATTTATCCAAGCCGATGCTGAGCACATTGGCGGTTGAGCCAATCAAAATCCCGCTTGCGGCGCGCAGCCGATATTCTATGCGCACACTGCTCATCGCTGGACCTCCTGATCGGATGGTGATCCTGTACTGATAAAATCGTAAATTTCAAGTAGATCGACTATGGGACTAACTTTGTTAGGTGGTGCTTCACAAAAGATGCTGGCGATCATTTAAGTGCCTGATGTAAAGCTTGGTCACGGCATAGTGCATATCGTCGGCCTTGGAAAAGCAGATCGTCTCTCGCTGCAGCCGCTTCAAGTGCGTGCGGAAGTTCAGATTATTCCGCTCAATCCGCTGCGTGCCTTCCTTGCCGATCCAGTGCTTGGCCGGCGGCAGCAGCTTCTGGTATGACTCCCACTCGTCCGTACAATAGCGCATCACCTGACAATCTCG
>JBJMGV010000064.1:0-12307 GCA_045807725.1 Blastocatellia bacterium
GCGCCCTTTCAGGGCTTGGCGGAATGGTCGCTGAGTGTACCCGGCGCGTTGCGCCGGGCGATTGAATCGCGCCCCTGCAGGGCTTCTCAGACACGCTCTATAGATATGGCTGAAGGATGTGACGAAGCCCCGTAGGGGCGCGATGTTTATAGTTAAGGCTGATAGAAAGGACGAAGCCCCGTATGGGCGCGATGTCTACATCCCGCTCCTGACGGAGCTTGCTTGATCTATTGCATCGTTGACTATAAACATTGCGCTCCTAACGGAGCTTCGTCACATCCTTCGGCTATATCTATAAACATTGCGCTCCTAACGGAGCTTAGACCTACGCGACCGACTGCCTCCTGCCTCCTGCCTCCTGCTTCCTACCTCCTACTTCCTGCCTCCTGCCTCCTGCTTTCCCGATCCGCGTCGGCCATGTGACAATGAGGCGGCGGCATCGCCGCCGGTGGACTACCATCAACCGTCACGCTGGAGTTGAAAACATGAGACTGAACAGGGTTGCCGCATCCGCTATCTGCCGCGCGCGCCACGCCTCGGTGTTGACTGTCGCTCTAATCATCATCGCTTCATTTGCCTGCGCGCAGTCCGGCTCAAAGAGTTCTACGCCATCTTCGTCATCCGATTCAGTAGGCCAGTTGCAGCATCACGCCATCACGCTCGCCGACCTGCCGCCACCGCAAGTGCAAAAGGGGCCGGTGAATTTCTCGAAGATCATCCCGCCGCCCGCTGATGCGCGGCTCACGTTGCCGCCCGGCTTCGAGATTTCGACGTATGCTGAAGGCGACCTGAAGCGCCCGCGCTGGCTGGCGCTCGCGCCGAACGGCGATGTCTTCGTCGCCGAATCCGAAGGCGACCGTCTCAGCGTGCTGCGCGACAAGAACAATGATGGCAAGGTGGACGAGCGCTTCGTCTTCGCTGAAGGCTTGCGGCATCCGTTCGGCCTCGCCTTCTGGCGCGATTACCTCTACGTCGGCGACAACGACAAGGTGATCCGCTACAAATACAAAGCCGGGCAGACGAAAGCCGACGGGCCGGCGGAAAAGATCGCCTCGCTGCCTGAGAATGGCTACCGCGAGCATTGGACGCGCAACATTATCTTCAATGCCGATGGCTCGAAGCTCTATGTCACGGTCGGCTCGAAGTCGAACGTCGATGCCGGCGAAGAGCCGATGCGCGCGGCGATTTCTGAATTCAATCCCGACGGCAGCGGTCAGCGCATCTACGCTGCTGGCCTTCGCAATCCCATCGGCCTGGACTGGAACCCGCGCACGCGGCAGCTCTGGGCAGCGGTGCAAGAGCGCGACCTGATCGGCAACGATCTCGTGCCGGATTACGTGACTTCGATTCAGGAAAGCGCGTTCTACGGCTGGCCCTACGCCTACATCGGCCAGCACGAAGACCCGCGCCGCGCTGGCGAGCAACCTGATCTGGTGAAGAAGACCATCGTGCCCGATGTGTTGATTCAAGCGCACTCGGCAGTGCTCGGGCTGGTCTTCTACGAAGGCAAGATGTTTCCTGAAGAGTATCGCGGCGACGCCTTCGTTGCGCTGCACGGGTCGTGGAATCGTGACAAGCGCACGGGCTACAAGATCATCCGCATACGCTTTGATAAACAGGGCAAGCCGGTTGGCGGCTATGATGATTTCGTGCAGGGATGGATGCTCGGCGAAGATCGCCCGGATGTCTGGGGCCGACCCGTCGGGTTGTTGGTCTTGAAAGACGGCTCGATGCTCATCACCGACGACGGCGCGAATAAGATTTGGCGCGTGACCTATCGCAAATGAAACCACCGTGTATCGCGGCAAGCGCGAGTTGTTGAACTTGCCGCGTATCGGCTGAACATTATAAGGACGCTATGAGTGGAAGAGGGCGAGAACGATTTGGCGTGCGAGCACGACGAGCCGGCGGCGCGTTGCTCATTCTTGTTGCGTTGCTGCTCAACCTGAATGCGGTCGCCGCAAGCGGCCCGCAGAAGCGCAACGCAAAGGATCAGCAAAAAGGCGGCGACGAGTGGCCGGCCTATGGACGAGACAGCGGCGGCTCGCGTTACGCGCCGGTCGCGCAAGTCACGCGCGACAACGTCAGCAAGTTGCGCGTTGCGTGGACGTATCACACGGGCGCTATTCCTGACACGTCGGCGGGACGCCGGTCGGCCTTTGAAGCGACGCCTATTCTGGTTGACGGCGTTTTGTATTTAAGCACACCGTTCAACCGCGTCATCGCGCTCGACCCGCAGACCGGGGCCGAACGCTGGACATACGATCCTAAGGTTGATCCATCGAGCGGTTATTCGGAAGTCACCTCGCGCGGTGTTTCAACGTGGCGCGACAGCCGAAGCAGTCAGCACCGTATCTTCGTGGCGACGATTGACGCGCGGCTGATCGCGCTCGACGCCGCGACCGGGCAACCTTGCAAAGACTTCGGCCAGGACGGCCAGGTTGATCTGACGCGCGACGTGCGGCTCGTTGATCGCGGCAGTTATCAAGTGACCTCGCCGCCGGCAGTGATCGGCGATCTGCTGATCGTCGGCTCGTCCATCGGCGACAATCGCGGCGTCGAGATTGAACGTGGCGTCGTCCGCGCTTACGACGCGCGCACCGGACAACTGCGCTGGAGCTGGGACCCGATTCCTTCCGACGCGAAAGACCTTGCGCGCAAGACGTGGCAGGGCGAGAGCGCGACGCGCACCGGCGCGGCCAACGCCTGGTCAATTATTTCGGTAGACGAGCGGCGCGGCCTTGTCTTCGTGCCGACCGGCAGCCCAAGCCCCGACTTTTATGGCGGCGAGCGCAAGGGTGATAATCGTTACGCAAACTCTGTTATTGCGCTGCGGGCAGAGAGCGGCAAAGTCATCTGGCATTTTCAAGTCGTGCATCACGACCTGTGGGATTACGATGTCGCGTCGCAGCCGATGTTGATTACGATCAAACGCAATGGCCGCGCCACGGATGCCGTCGCGGTCGGCACCAAGATCGGCCACCTCTTCCTGCTCGACCGCGACACCGGCAAGCCGCTCTTTCCGGTTGAAGAGCGCCGCGTGCCGCAGACCGATGTGCCCGGCGAACAGAGTTCGGCGACGCAGCCTTTCCCGACGCTGCCCGCTGCGTTGGTCCCACAAAAGCTCACGCCGGATGATGCCTGGGGACTGACGCCCGCCGACCGCGAAGCCTGCCGCGAGCGCATCAAGTCGCTGCGTTCGGAAGGCGTCTTCACGCCGCCGAGCATCAAAGGCACGATCATCTTTCCCGGCAACGTCGGCGGCATGAACTGGAGCGGCATGGCTTATGACCCGACGCGCAATCTTGTAATCGTCAATACAAATCGGCTGGCGACGATGGCGCGCTTGATTCCGCGCGACGACTATACGCGGCTGCGCGCGTCGCACGAAGGCGACCGCCTGAAGGGCGAATTCGCTCAGCAGAAGGGCACGCCTTATGCGATGTACCGCGAGCCGCTTTTAGGGCCGAGCGGCGCGCCGTGCAATGCGCCGCCGTGGGGCGCGCTCTCGGCGGTTGACGCGGCGACCGGCGCGCTGCGATGGAAAGTGCCACTGGGCGTGATTCCACAAGTCAGCGTATTTCCGAAGGCGAGCGAGTGGGGATCGCTCAATCTCGGCGGCTCGGTCGTGACGGCGGGCAATCTCATTTTCATCGCCGCCGCGATGGACACTTACCTGCGAGCCTTTGATATTGAAACGGGCAGAGAAGTGTGGAAGGGCGAACTGCCGGCGAGCGCGCAGGCCGCGCCGATGACGTATGAGATAAGCGGCAAGCAGTACATCGTGATCTGCGCCGGCGGTCACGGCAAGCTCGGCACCAAGCGCGGCGATGCGGTCATCGCCTTCGCGCTGCCATAGATTCGTGTGATCTATGTTGCAGACGTTGAGATGTTGGTGCGTAACCATCTTGTGTTAGAATGACGGCACACACGGAGGCTTTATGAGCACGCAGATCGAACCGCTAATGACCATAGAAGACCTTGATGCGATGCCCGACGACGGCTACCGCTACGAAATTATCGAGGGGGAACTATTCGTGTCCTGCGCACCTAATCTAATGCATCAGAGCGTTTCCGGGAATTTGGTGTTCAATTTGAAAAGCTACCTGTCCCAGAATCCAATCGGCGTTGTCTGGGCGACGCCGGGCGTGATCTTCAGCAAGTTCAGCGGCGTGATTCCCGATCTGGTTTTTGTCAGCAATGAGCGCCGCGCCGAAATCGCTTCGGGCGACCGCATCACCGGCGCGCCTGATTTAATGATTGAGATCGTCTCGCCCGGAGCCGAAAACGAACGGCGTGATCGCATAGCCAAGCGGCAACTCTATGGCCGGCACGGCGTGAACGAATACTGGGTCGTTGATCCTTACCAGCGATCTATCGAAGTTTACGTTCTTGAAGGACAGACTTTGAAGCTTCAATCAACTTTATCGGAAGCGGATGAACTGACCTCCTCAGTCCTGCCGGGATTCAGTTGCAAAGTTGAAGATATCTTCCGACCCTGAGATGACCCGTTACGGTTTGGCTTCGAGCCAGTTACGGCCTACGCCAATGTCAACGACGAGCGGCACGGACAACTTATAGACGCGCTCCATCTCTTCACGCACGGCCTTGGTCGTCTGCTCGACTTCACCCGCCGGCACTTCCAGCAACAACTCGTCGTGAACTTGCAGGATCATTCGCGCGCCGAGCTTCTCTTTTCTCAACCGCTGGTGGACGCGAATCATGCACATCTTCACAATATCGCTGGCTGTGCCTTGAATCGGCGCGTTGATGGCTTCGCGCTCAGCCCGCGCGCGCAGGTTGTGGTTCTGGTTGTTGATGTCAGGGATTGGACGTATGCGGCCCAGAGCCGTTCTCACGAAGCCGGTCTCGCGCACCTGTTCAGGAATCTGCTCCATATACCGCCGCACGCCTTTGAACGTCTCGTAGTAATTATCAATCGTGCGCTTGGCGTCAGCGCGCGACAGTCCCGTGCGCGCCGCCAATCCGAACGCGCCGACCGCGTAGGCGACGCCGAAGTTGACGACCTTCGCCAGCCGCCGTGCTTCTGTCTCTTCCGCCTTCGTCTTCGCGCCGAAGACCAGCCGCGCCGTGCGCGCGTGAATGTCTTCGCCTTTCATAAACGCGTCGGTCATCTCCGGGTCGCCGGTCAGGTGCGCGAAGATGCGTAGCTCGATCTGCGAATAGTCCGCCGACATCAGGACGTAGCCGGGCGAGGCGACGAAGGCGGCGCGAATCCTTCGCCCTGACTCTTTGCGGATCGGGATGTTTTGCAGGTTCGGGTTGGTGCTGCTCAATCGTCCTGTGGCCGTCACCGCTTGATTCAGCGTCGTGTGAACGCGGCCCGTGCGCGGGTCGATCAATCGCGGCAAAGTGTCAACGTAGGTGTTCTTGAGCTTGGCGATCTCGCGGTATTCAAGGATCAAGCGCGGCAGCTCGTACTTGGAGGCCAACTCTTCGAGCACGTCAGCCGAAGTCGAGATGCGCCCGGTCTTCGTCTTGCGCCCGGTGCTCAGGTTCAGCTTCTCTAAGACCTCGCCGAGCTGCATGGTCGAGTTGATGTTGAACTCTTGCCCGGCCAACTCATAAATCTTCGCGGTCAGCCGCTGAAGCTCCTGCTCCATCTCGCCGCCTGCTTCGTCCAGCGCCTGCGTGTCTATGCGAACGCCGATGCGCTCCATCTCGAAGAGAATTTCTACCAGCGGCAACTCGATGTCGGTGTAGACGCGTTCCAACTCTTTCTCTTCGAGCCGCGCGCGCAGCACATCAGCGAGATGAAACGTAAGGTCCGCCGCCTGCAACGCTCGCGCGTCGTCTGCGTCGAAGCCATCAATCGTCTCAGCGATTTCAACGCCGAGGAATTCGCGCGCGACTTCGAGGATGCGGTGGCTGGCGCGGTTCGGGTCGAGCAGGTAGGCCGCAAGCAAGGTATCGTCTTCGACGCCTTCAATACGAACGGCGGGCGCGAAATCCTGCATCGCGCCTTGTGTAACTTTCTTCACAATCGCCTTGTCGGCGGGCGCGGGCGTCTGCTCGCACCAGTAGCGGTGCAGCAAGGTGAGCGCGCCTTTCCAATCGTGTACGGCTTTCTGAATCAGCCCGTTTTCGAGCGCCTCTTTTAAGAGCGTGAGCGCGCCGTCCACTTTATCAAAGTCAATCAAGGCCGCGTTCATCTGCGCCGTCGAGATGGCCATACCGTAGACCGGCCCTTTCGTGCGCTCGGCGATAGACAGCGCGAAACGGTCGAGCGCGTACAGCGAGCGAACGAATTTTTCAAGCGCCTCGCGCGACTCGATGCGCGTGTAGCGCGCCTGGCCGGGCTTGCGCGCCGCGACTGTGGCGACGGAGTCGGGCGTCGCCGCGTCGGCGAACTCGCGCGTCAACTGCGCGAACTCCATCTCGGCAAACAACTCGTAGGCGGCGCGGCGGTCGGGTTCTTCGTAGACCAGCGCCTTGAGGTCCAGTTCAATCGGCATCTGGCAATGGATGCAGGCCAGCTCGCGCGACTGCATAATCAACTCGCGGTTGTTTTGCAAACTCTCGCGGTAGGTCTTGCGGGTGATCTCGTCGGCGTGAGCGATGGCGTTTTCAATCGAGCCGAACTGCTCGATGATCTGCTTAGCGCCCTTCTCGCCGACGCCCGGCGCGCCGGGGATGTTGTCGGATTGATCGCCCCACAGGCCGAGCAGATCAACCACCTGTTCCGGCCACACGCCAAACCGCTCCTTGACGCCTTGGCGGTCGAGCATCGTCATCACGCCGTTGCGCTCTGTGCGCAGAATTTTGATGTGATCGGTGACGAGCTGACACATATCTTTATCGTTAGTGACGATGATTACATCAAGGCCCTCTGCTTCGGCCTTCTGCGCCAGCGTGCCGATGATGTCGTCGGCTTCATAGCGCGGCTCGCGCGTCATCGGCACACGCAGCGCTTCGCAGACGCGCCACACGTATGGCAGTTGCAGCGACAGGTCATCGGGCATCGCGCCGCGCGTGGCTTTGTAATGTTCATAACTTTCGTGGCGAAAGGTCGGTTCGGGCGAATCGAGCGCGACGCCGAGATAGTCGGGCTTCTCTTGAGCGATGAGCTTCCGCAGCATCATCGTGAAGCCGTAGACCGCGTTGGTCGGCATGCCTTGCGAATTGGAGAGGCCGCGAATGGCATAGTAAGCGCGGTAGATTTGCGACATCCCATCAATGAGAAAGAGCCGCTTGCGTTCGGTGTCAGCCATAGGCTCCATACTAAGGAGCGCATTTTCCGGGTGTCAAGCAACGCGACTTGCGAGCAGCGAGCGATTCACGCTCGCAATGTGAGAGGCATTACATCGAGTAGTTGCTGATGATGGGGCTGAAGGTGCTGTCGTCGTAGAGTTCGGCGAGGTCGGACAGGCGCGTCTGCCAGTTCGTCAGTTCCTCGATCATCTTGTCGGCCTTCTCGGCGGCCAGCGGCGGCGAGAAGAGATAGCCTTGCGCGCTGTGGCAATGCAGTTCGCGCAACAACTCGACCTGCTCTTTAGTTTCGACGCCCTCGGCGATGACGTGCTTGTTGAGGTTCTGCGCCAGCAGGATGATCGTGCGAACGATCTCTTTATTCTCGTTCTGCTCGTTCATACGGGTGACGAACGAGCGGTCGATCTTCAGCGTGTCAACCGGCAGCCGGTGCAGGTAAGAGAGCGACGAGTAGCCGGTGCCGAAATCATCCATGCTCACTTCGACGCCGAGCGCGCGAATCTTTTCGAGCGTGTGGTTGACCGTCTCGACGTTCTCCATGACGATGCTCTCGGTGATCTCCAGCTTCAGGGCGCGCGGGTCGAGCCTTGTGGCCGCGAGCGTCTGCGTGATCTCGTCATAAAGGTTGACCTGCGAGAACTGCTTGGTCGAGAGGTTGACGCTGACAAACAGCGGCTCGCGCAGCGGATAAATCTCATGCCACTGCTGCATCTGGCGGCAGGATTCATACAGCACCCAGCGACCGATGGAGACGATGCAGCCGGTCTCTTCGGCGACCGATATGAACTTGTCGGGCGGAATCAATCCGCGCTCCGGGTGCTGCCAGCGCACCAGCGCCTCGAATCCCGTCAGCCGCCCGCTTTCGAGCGACACAATGGGCTGGTACTGTATGAAGAATTCCTGTCGATCAATGGCGCGGCGCAGGTCGGTTTCCAGTTGCAGCATGTTGACGGCGTGCGCGTGCATGCCTTTGTCGAAGATAATGTGCCGCGCTTTGCCCAGAAACTTCGCCTGATACATCGCCGTGTCGGCGTCGCGCAAGAAATCTTCGGCGCGTTCGTAGCCGATGTTCGAGAACGAGATGCCGATGCTGGCGGTGGTGAACGTTTCGTAGCCGTTCAGCACGAATGGCTGCGAGACCTGTTTCTGTATGCGCTCGGCGATCTCAATCGCTTCCTGCTCGTCGCGCAGGCTGTCGAGCAGAATGGTGAACTCGTCGCCGCCCAGCCGCGCCACCTTATCGACCGGACGCACGCACTGGCGCAAGCGCTGGGCGATGCCGATCAACAACTGATCGCCGACCATATGGCCGATGCTGTCGTTGATCAGCTTGAAGCGGTCGAGGTCCAAAAAGAGCATAGCGAACAGACGGTCGGGCTTCTTGCGCGCGTGGTTGAGCGACGACTGCAACTGCTCCATAAACCAAGCGCGGTTCGGCAGGCCGGTGAGCGCGTCGTGGAAGGCGTCGTGAACCAGTTGCTGCTCGGCGCGCTTGCGGTCGGTGATGTCCTGTATCTGGAAAATCATGTGCGACTGCTGATTCTGCGAATCGCGGATCAGCGAGACGCCGACCAGCACCCATACTTCGTGACCCAGCTTGTGGTAGTAGCGCTTCTCCATCTGGCAGGTCAGCGTGCGGCCTTCGAGCACGGCGCTGACGTTCTGCATAAAACCTTGCAAGTCTTCCGGGTGGGTGATGGTCTGGAAGTTCATGCACTTGAACTCGTCTTCATTGTAGCCGACGATCTCCGACAGCGACTGGTTGATCTGCATCCAGCGACCGTCGGGCGCGACCAGCGCCATGCCGATGGGCGCGAGATCGAAGGCGCTGCGGAAGCGCTCTTCGCTCGCCTGCATCTCTTTCAGGTGGCGCTCGGCCTGCTCGGCCTGCATCGCCGACGACTCGACGCTCTTCACGTAGGTCGTGTAGGTGAAGTAGACGATGATCAGAATCGGCAGCGTCGCCATAAAGGCGTAGAAGCCGATCACGTGAATCAGCTTGACCGTGATGACGGCGGCGCTCGCGCCGGCCAGGTAGGTGATCGAGGTCCAGACGTAGTGCTTCTTGTAGGTCTCCCAGAACGGGCGCTGCACCATCAACGCGCCGGCGGCGGCGACCAGCCCTGAATTGGCGACGTACTGCACAATGGCCATCACGCAGGCGGCGATCACCAGCCGCGACGAGAAGTCGCCCTGCACTACCGCTGTGATCGGCCCGAAACAGAGGCGCAGCACGCAGACCGTAATGAACGTGGCGATGAACATCGCGGCGGAGTTGAAGGCCATCGTCAGCTTCTTCTTGGTGATGCGCAGCGACGAGATGAAGCCTTCAAGCCCGGCCAGCAGGATGGCCGCTTCGCCATCGAACAGCATCAGCGATAAAAAGATGAAGATGTCGGAAACCGAGATGCAGGAATCGAAGCGGAAGAAGTGAACGGTGATGCGCGAACCGACGAAGAGAGTCACAGCGGCGAGCAGCAGGTACGGCAGGCTCAGCGTCTCCATCGGCAAGACGTAACAGGTGCGCAGCAGGACGATGCCGCCTATGGCTACGACCGCTGCCATATAGGCTTTAAAGGGCGATATTTGATTGTTTGATTCGTCCTTCTGCATTTACCTGCCTCGGAATCTCCTTGCGGGGGTGGCTCCTCGTCACTCCATTTATCAAGCCGCGTGCCACCAGATGTCGCTGGCGCGGCGGGCCAACCGGCTCCGCTTCATCATCGACACAGATGACTCGGATGCAAGCCTAAGCATTGCCGATTTAGAGTTTAGATAAGGAGAGGGGCGAAGGTTGACGACCCGTTGTCGGGCGCTCGGCGGCGGCACGACCGGCGCGCCGGGCGCGGCGCTTCGGTCAGATTGCCGTAGCCCGGCGCGCCGGACGTTCAGCTTGATTGAACGACAGCCGGCCCCGGCGCGGCGGGCTGCCGGGCGCATCCATCAGACCAGCTTGATCAGCAGCCACATCATCACGACGTGCAGCATCCAGATCGTCAGCGCGAACGGCAGTTGGAATTTGATCACCCCGTAAGGCTCGCGCATGTTCAACAACGCCGCCGGCACGATATTGAAGTTGGCCGCCATCGGCGTCATCAACGTGCCGCTTGCGCCTGCCGTCAATGTAATGATTCCTACCATTGCCGCATCGACGCCGAATGGCTGAATGATCAGCGGCACGAGCACGCCTGCCGCAATCACCGGAAAGGCCGCGAATGAATTGCCCATCACCACCGTGAACAATGCCATGCCCAGGCAGTTTGCCAGCACCAGCAGGAAGAGGTTGTCAGCCGGAATGATCTGTTGGATGCCCTGCGCGATTAAGTCGCCGACCTTAGCCGCCGCAAAGATGACGCCGAGCGAGGCGAGCAGTTGCGGCAGAATGCTCACCGTGCCGACCGCATCATTGAGGCGGCGGCCTTGCTCCATCGTCTCTCTGAGCGAGCCGCCGGTCAATCGGATGCCGACCAGCACGGCGATAATGCCGCTTAGTCCCAGGCCGACCAGCGCCGCGCGATTGACATCACCGCCGAACCATTTCAAGGCCAATGCCGAAGCCGCGCACGCGAACGTGATGGCGGGGATTGCCATCACCGGCAAGAATACCTTATCGCCCAACCGCCGCGCCTCGGCGCGTTGTTCTTCCGGCGTCGCCTCGTGACTCGTGCCGCGCGCGACGCGACCCGCGCCATCAATCGCCACCATCAGTAGGACCAGCAGGCCGGTGATCCAGTACGGCAGGATGCCGCCGAAAATGAAGGTCGTTCCCAGTATGAACCAGAAGAGGCCGCTGCCGATGCGCCGCCGGTTGCCACGGTCGCGGAAGGTCATCACGGCAAAGACCCACAGCACAGCCCCCGTCACCACATAGACGGCGTTGAGGCTGAATACGATGTTGCTCAGTGAGGCGAGTGTCGTCATTGCGCGTTGCCTCCGGCTCGCTTGATGCGGCGGGCTATCCAGCGGTCGAGCAGGTGGAATTGAATCATGCCTAAGACAACCGATAATGCTGTGATAGGAATGGCGAACAGGACCAGGCGGAGCAGGCTGACCGAATAGCCCAGGCCCTTGAGCGTGCCGGCGACCAGCAGTATGCCGGCCTGCACGATGTTGAGATTCTGGCCGTAAAAGTTGCCGTAGTTCTCGGCAGCGGCGTTGGCGGCCTTGATCCTTTCCACTACGTCGGGCGGCAACTCGGCAGCGCTCGCCGCGCCGGCGCGTGCCTCCAGCGCCCCGACCGACATCGGAAAGATCAGCGGGCGCACAAAGGCCGGGTGGCCGTTGATGCGTATGCCCAGCAATCCGATGAGGACGCGGAATAGTTGGTAGACGATCTGCAAGCGTCCGGCGGTGGCGGCGCGTATTCGGCGAATGAAGGCCGCCGCTTGCTCCTGCAAGCCGAAGCGTTCGGCCAAACCGATGGCCGGCAGCGTGATGATGAACAGCGTGACGTAGCGGAACTCGGCGAAGGCGCGGCCCATCATATCAATGATGCCTTCGGGCGCGCTGCCATTGATCGCCGGCTTGGTCAGCAGCGGCAGGTCTGCAAACAGACCGGCATTAGTGAACACGGGCAGCCCGGCGGCCAGTCCCGTCACCAGCGCCGCCACCACCACCACCAGCGTCGTGCGCAGCCTGAGCGCCAACCCGACCACGACAATGACGATGCCGCTCAGTTTCCACAGCTCTCCCCAGTGCATATCGCTTCTCCCTGTGAACGAGAATCCAAGCCACCCGCTTGAGCGCGGGCAGCGGTTTCGGATTCTACCCTCATCGCGGCGCACGATGCGAGCGAGGCGGCAGCAAGCTTACCGCAATGAACCGGCAAGCTTGCTGCCTCTCTGTTAAAAACCGGGTAGTTATCTGGGTGGTCATTCAGAAAAGAGGCTGGTGGAACAAGCCGCACCTGTCAAGCTAATCTTTGAATGTGCAATACAAAGAAATCACCTGTCCGAGGTGCGGCTCGCTGTCTATTAAAAAGAATGGCATAACACCTAAGCAGAAGCAAAGGTATAAGTGCAAGGCCTGCTCGCGCCAGTTCATCACCGACTACTTCTATCAAGGCTGCAGGCCGCAA
>JBJMGV010000065.1:0-129005 GCA_045807725.1 Blastocatellia bacterium
CGATCAGACGCCGCCACCCAACGACACCTTGCTGGTCGTCGAGGTGACGCGCGAAGGCGGCGGACTCGATCAGCAGGTCAAGCTCAACAACCGCCCGATGCCTGTGACCGAGCTGGAAGGGACGCTCAAAGGCATCATCGAGCAACGCGCGCAGAATAATCCCGAAGCCGACAAGACGGTCTTCATCAAAGCGCCGAAAGACAAGCTCTACGGCGATATCGTCTCGGTCATTGACGCGGTCAAAGGCGCGGGCGCGCAACCCATCGGCCTTCAAATTGACTTTCTACAGTAGCAAGGCATAGGAGGACTAATCCGTGAACCGAAAACGACACCCGGCGCTGTTGGCTGCGCTGCTGGCGGTGTTGATGATGACCGGCGGGTGCGGCGTCATCAACAAGCTGCGCGCCAAGAATTCGCTCAACGAGGGCGTGCGTGAGTTCAACAAGGGCAAGTACGACGAGGCCGAGAAGAAATTCGGCGAGGCCGTCAGCCTCAGCCCTGACCTCGCCAACGCCAAGCTCTTCCACGCCCGCACCATCTATCAACTGTACGATCAGCAACGCACGCCGGAAGCGGCGCAGAAGGCGATTGATGCTTATCAGAACATCATCGACACCAGCAAAGATAACCCGCAGCTTCAGGACCAGGCGCTCGCCTTCCAGGCCGACATCTACGACAAGCTGACCAAGCAGGCGGAAGAGAAAGGCGACGAGGGCAAGCAGAAGGCGGCAGAGTATCGCCAGAAGTATCACCAACTGCTTGAAGCGCGCGCGGCGCTGCCCGGTGCGAAAGACGAAACCAAGGCGGCTGTCTTTTACAGCATCGGCCAGAGCTACTGGAGCGACGCCTTCAAGGCCACTCGCTCTTACATCAATTACGACCTCACGCTGAAACAGCCTATTCCGCCGGATAAGGCGAGCCAGGTCCGTCAGGTCATTCCGAAGTCGCTCGAATACCTGAACAAAGCGCTGGAATACAATCCGAATTACGCCGATGTCTGGACGATCAAGAAGCTCGCGCTGTTGCAGCAGAGTTTCATCACGACAGACCCGGCGCAGAAGCAGGCCATCATAAAAGAGGCGGATGCCGCCGGCAAGAAGGCGGAAGACTTGCGCAAACAGCAGGCGGCGGACGCCAACGCCAACGCCAAAGCCAGCTAAGCAGGCGCGCTTCCCTCCTGTGCTAAAATTAAGGTGACAGCTTCTTCGGAGGCTGTCACCTTTTTAATTTCAGGCGTCCTTGTTATGCTTTCAAGCGTGCGGCTCTCTTTGCTTGCCGAAGGTTTCTGATGCAGGCGCGTCAGAGGCAAACGAAGAGAGCCGCACGCGCATCAAGCCGCCGCTAAAACAAGATGATTCGCTTCGAGACCATCGTCGAAAAAGTTCGCCAGAACCACCCCGGCGCAGATGAAGATCTGCTGCGCCGCGCTTACCTGTTCTCTGCCCGCCAGCATCGCGGCCAGATACGCAAATCCGGCGAGCCTTATCTCGTCCACCCGCTCGAAGTCGCCAACATCCTCGCCGACCTCAAGCTCGATCCGATCTGCGTCGCCACCGGACTGCTTCACGACACCGTCGAAGACACCGACACGACACTTCAAGATATCGAAGAGTATTTCGGCGCAGAGATATCCCACTTGGTTGATGGCCTGACGAAGATCAGCAAGCTCGATCACGCCTCGACCGAAGAGCGGCAGGCGCTCAATATGCGCAAGATGCTGCTGGCGATGGTCGATGACGTGCGCGTCGTGTTGGTGAAGCTCGCCGACCGCCTGCACAATATGCGAACGCTCGAATACATGCACGGCGAGTCGCGCCGCCGCATCGCGCAAGAGACGCTCGACGTTTACGCGCCCATCGCTCACCGGCTCGGTATGAGCCGCGTGCGCGGCGAGTTGGAAGACCTCGCTTTTCGTTTTCTGGAACCGGAAGAGTATCAGAAGCTCAAAGAGTCGGTGGAGAGCCGCCGCGCCCGCCTCGACAAGTTCCTACAGGATGTCACGGCTCGCATACGCCAGTTGGCGGAAGAGTCGAACATCCACATCACACTGATCGAGGGCCGGCTCAAGCGACTCTTCTCGATTCATCAGAAGCTCAAGCGCCAGCACATCACCATCGATCAGGTCTATGACCTCGTGGCCGTACGCATCATCACCGAGTCGGTGAAGGATTGCTACGCCGCGCTTGGCATCATCCACGCGGCGTGGAAGCCGATCCCGACGCGCTTCAAGGACTGGATCGCCATCCCGCGCGAGAACTTTTATCAATCATTGCACACGTCGGTGGTCGGCGACGGCGGCCAGCCATTTGAGGTGCAGATTCGCACGCTCGAAATGCACCAGATCGCCGAAGAAGGCATCGCCGCGCATTGGAAATACAAAGAGGGCCGGCGCGGCACGCACACCGATGAAGACGAAGCCTTTGTCTGGCTCAAGCGCTTGATTGAATGGCAGCAGGAGGTCAAGGATTCGCGCGAGTTTCTCGATTCGCTGAAGCTCGATCTCTATCCCAACGAAGTCTACTGCTTTACGCCGAAGGGCAAGGTGATCGAGCTGCCGCGCGGCGCGACGCCGATTGATTTCTCTTTCCAGATTCACACGCAGGTCGGGCTGACCACGAACGGCGCGAAGGTGAACGGGCGTATCGTGCCGCTGCGTTATCAGCTTCGCAATGGCGACGTGGTCGAGATTATGACTTCGCCCAACTCGCACCCGTCGCACGACTGGATGAACTTCGTCAAAACCTCGCGGGCGCGGTCGAAGATACGTCACTATCTGGCCGAATCTGAGCGGATGACGGCTATCGAACTGGGCAAGAAGCTATTTGAAAAAGAGGCCGACCGCTACCGCCTGAGCCTGAAAAAGATGCTCTCGAACGGCGACCTCGACCGCCTCGCGCCCGATTACGGCGTGGCGCGGGCCGAGGACCTGCTGGCCTCAATCGGCTACGGCAAGATGCTGCCGCGCAACCTCATCGCCAAGCTGCTGCCGCCCGACCGCGTCGCTGAGCTTGAGCAGGAAAAACGGCCCACGTTCAAGCAAGTCGTTAAGCGTGCGCTTGGACTAGAAGACCGCATCGTCGTCAAAGGCGTAGACGATCTGGTGGTCTATCGCGCGCGCTGCTGCAACCCGATTCGCGGCGAAGAGATCATCGGCTACATCACGCGCGGCAAGGGCGTCGCGGTGCATTCGACGCGCTGCCCGAATATGCCGAGCCTGTCGGTCAACCCCGAACGCATCATTGAAGTCGAGTGGATGAAGAGCGACGGCAATCACCCGGCGGCTTATCCAATCACGATGCGGCTGATGACCGAAGACCGTCCGGGGATGGTGGCTGATGTGACCAATGCCATTGCTACAGTCGGCACCAACATTCGCGACATTCGCGCATCGCTCGACAACGAAGGGCGCGGCCAGTTGGTCTTGACCGCAGAGATATTCGACCTTAAGCACCTCGAACGGATCACTGCCGCGCTCAAGGGCGTCAAAGGCGTGATGGATGTCGAGCGCATCAGCGGCGAGCCGGCGGCGGATTAGCGGCTGGGTAGATGATTTGAATGATCGGCAAGTAGACGACCACCGCTGGCCTGACGTGATTCACTCCTCGATGATTTCATCTCGATGCAACGAGCGCGCCCGACCGTCGCGTGTGGACAAGCACCCGCGCATCTGAGATAATTTGCAATTTCAGCGAGGTGTCCGATTCTTATCTGTGGAGTCAAGCCAGGTGAAAGAACGCATCCAAACCGACGACGCGCCGCAGGCCATCGGCCCATATTCGCAGGCAGTCAAAGCCAACGGGTTCGTCTTCGCGTCGGGTCAGATACCGCTGGACCCGGCGACGATGCAGATCATCGAAGGCGGCATACGCGAGCAGACCGAGCGCGTGATGCGAAACCTCGCCGCCGTGTTGGAAGCCGCCGGCAGCAGCCTGAACCGCGCCGTCAAGACGACGGTTTACCTGGCGGATATGAACGAATTTGCGACGATGAATGAAGTCTATGGCGGTTTCTTCGGCGACGTGCCGCCGGCCCGCGCGACGGTCGAAGTCAGACGCCTGCCGCGCGACGTGCGCGTCGAGATAGACGTGATTGCGTTAGCGGATTAACAGGTGGGAATTTTGGATTTTGGATTGCTGATTTTGGATTTTGGATTGGCGAAATTAATTGGGTTTGAGCGGGCTGGACTGGTTCCTCAATCCAAAATCGACAATCCAAAATCCAAAATCGGTTAGGCCGCTTTGACAACTTTGCCGGCCTTCAGGCAGCGCGTGCAGACGCGAACGCGCTGGGCGCGACCGCTGATGAGCGCGCGTACCGCTTGCAGGTTGGGGTTGAAGCGGCGATTCGTCCGGTTGTTCGCGTGCGAAACGCGATGACCGAACTGCGGCCCCTTGCCGCAGACATCGCACCGTTTTGACATGATCCTACACCTCCGATGAGAATTTTGTGATGAAAGCAAAACGCAAGTTTAACACGGACGGCATGTGTGTCGTCAATTCAATTTTGCGAAGGAGCAACGACGTGTTCAGGTCCTCAAAGACTACCCTGGCAGCAATTATCATCCTCGCCTCCCTGCTGGCCGCCGCCTGCAAGAATGGCGGCAAGGCCGACAACAGTGAAGCCGTCGCCAAAATCGGCTCGCGCGAAATCACTATGAAGCAGGTGGACAGCGCCATCAAAGATCAGCTCGATCAGGCCGGTGGCGGCACGCTGACACCCGCCGAACTGGTCGCCGCGCGGCTAGCCGCGCTCGACAAGCTCATCCAGGACGAGGCGCTGTTTCAGCGAGCGCAGAAAGACAACCTTGTGCCCGATGACAACAAGGTAAACCAGGAGATACAGCGCCGCAAGCAACAGGCCAACCTCACCGAAGACCAGTTTCAGGCGCAGATAAAGGCCGCCGGTCTCAACGAAGAAGAAGTGCGTGACAAGATTCGCCGAGAGCTGGCGCTGACCGCGTTGCGTGACGCGCAGAACGCGCGCGTGGCACAGCCAACGACCGCCGAGATCGAGAAGTACTTCAACGAGCACCAGAGCGAGTTTCGCGCCGAGCGCGGCGTTGACCTTTCCATCATCGTTACCGACCCGGCCAACAACAGCGCGGCAGACGACGCAATCGGCGACGCGCAGGCCGAACAGAAAATCAAGAGGATTTACGACCAGCTCCGTAGCGGCAATGATTTTGCGACGCTGGCCGCGCAAGCCAGTGAAGACCCGAACACCGCTGTGCGCAGCGGCGCGGTCGGGTTCCGCACAGAGGATCAACTGCGGCAGATGTTCCCGACGCGCCCGGAACTGGCGAGCCGGCTGATGGGGATGACCACGGGCCAGTATACCGAGCCGATTCAGGATAACACGTCGAAGGCGTGGTACATCATCAAGGTCAATACCAAGATTGAGCAGGCACGCAACCTCTCGCTCGATGACGTGCGCGCCAACATCACCAACGCCATCACGCAACAGCGTCAGGGCATCCTGTTGAACGCGCTGGTCGCCAACGTCGTCAACGAAGCGGGCGTCAAGAATTACCTCGCCGAGCGCATCGTGCAGAACCCGCAGATCATCAGCGAGATGAAGCCGTCAGAGCTACTCAATCAATCGCAGCCGCAGCAACAGCCGCAACAATCGCAGCCGCGTTTTGAAAATCAAAACCGTGCGCCGGCCAACGCCAACCGCCCGGCCAACGCGAACACCGGCGCGGCCAGCCGCCCGGCTGCTGCGAACACCAACCGATGAGCCAGGAGCCAGGAGGCAGGAAGCAGGAGGCAGTTAAGAAGGGTGCTGTAAGAGTCCGGCATCTTTCTTAATTGGGACAACCGCCTGCTCATTCCTGCCTCCTGCTTCCTGCCTCCTGCTTCCTGCCATGTTGTTCCGCCTCGAAAACGTTCACAAATCCTATGGCGCGCACGACGTGTTGCGCGGCGTCACGCTGCAAATCAATCCCGGCGAATGCGTCGGGCTGGTGGGCCGCAATGGCGTCGGCAAGACGACCATCTTTCGCCTGCTGACGCGCCGTGAAGAGGCCGATAGCGGCGAGGTGATTCTGCTGCGCGGCTTGCGCGTCGGACTGCTCGAACAACAGCCTATCTTTAGCGGCGAGAGCAGCATCCGCGATGAAGCTCTCTCAGTCTTTGCCGCGATGCGCGAGATAGAAGATGAGATGACGCGCCTCGAACACGAGATGGGCGAGCGTGAAGGCGCAGCGCTCAACGAAGTGATGCACGAGTACAGCGACCTGCGGCATCGCTACGAGATCGAAGGCGGCTTCACCTATCAGTCGCGCGCCGAGTCGGTGTTGATCGGGCTTGGGTTCAAGAGCGGCGAGATGACTCAACCTGCCGATCAACTGAGCGGCGGGCAGAAGGCGCGGCTGGCATTGGCCAAGTTGTTGTTGTCCGAGCCGGACGTGCTGCTGCTCGACGAGCCGACCAATCACCTAGATGTGAACGCCGTCGAATGGCTCGAAGATTTTCTCAGCGAATACAAGCGCGCGTTCGTCATCATCTCGCACGACCGCTTTCTGCTCGACCGCACGGCGAACAAGATTATTGAGATTGATGCGGGCCGCGCCAATTCTTACACGGGTAATTACACGGCCTACGTGAAGCAACGCGAAGAACGGCAACTGTCGCAACAACGTGAGTATGAACAGCAGCAGGAACTGATCGCGCGCACAGAAGAATTCATCCGCCGCAATCTCGCCGGCCAGAAGACCAAGCAGGCCAAGTCGCGCCGCAAGATGCTCGAAAAGATGGAACGCGTCGAGTCAGTGCGCGACGACCGCACGGCGAGCTTTGGCATTAAAGATGTCGCGCGCGCCGGCGATAACGTGTTGGCGGTTTCTGATCTGGCGGTCGGCTATGGACAGAAGGCGTTGGCGCAAAACGTCGCGCTCTTGTTGAGGCGCGGCGAACGTCTGGGCATCATTGGGCCGAACGGCACGGGCAAGACGACATTTCTAAAGACGCTGATCGGCGACATTGAACCGCTCGCCGGCGGCTTCACGTGGGGCGCGAACGTTCAACTGGAATACTTCGACCAGGAGCTTGAAAGCCTCGACCTCTCTTCGACCGTGATCGCAGAGATCGCCGTCGCTGCGCCGCGCGCTACGCCAAACGAGCTGCGCGGCTATCTCGCACGTTTTCTTTTTACGGGCGACGACATCTTCAAGCCGGTGGCGGGACTGTCGGGCGGCGAAAAGAGCCGGCTCGCGCTGGCCAAGCTGATCTACAGTCACGCCAACGTGCTGGTGCTGGACGAACCGACCAACCATCTCGACATTCCCGCCCGCGAAGCATTGGAACAGGCGCTGGTCGAATACCCCGGCACGATCATCACGGTGTCGCACGACCGCTATTTCCTCGATAAGCTGGCGACCGAGATTCTCCACTTTGAGAATGGCCGAGCCGATTATCACACCGGCAGCTACTCGGACTTCTACGCCACTCATCATCGCAAGCCCCTTATCGTGGATAACCAGCCGAAGCCGCGCGCGGCGAAGGCTTCGGCAAAGCCTCGCGTCAACCCGCAACTCAAGCCGCGCCGCCGCAAGGTCGAAGAGATCGAAACGGAAATCGCCACAGTCGAAGCGCGGCTCGCCGAGTTGAGTAATCAACTGGCCAGCCCGGCGGCTGACTGGGGGCCGGATAAGTACGCCGAGATCGGCCAGCAACAACACGACCTGCAAGCCCAGCTCGACGCGCTCTACGGCGAGTGGGAAGCGATCCATAGTGAAACGTAGAACGTGATATGTGATGCGTAGGGCGTGAAGCATCGCCGCATAGCGGCGGATGAGTGAAGCATCGCCGCGTAGCGGTGGGTGAGTGAAGCATCGCCGCGTAGCGGCGGTTGAGTTTAGCCAGGCGTTTCAACGCCTGGAAGGCAACGGCGCGGTGATCGCGTCGCGTCAGCGACGCCTGAATGCCCGCCGATTCAAGCGTCGCTGACGCGACGCCCAACAATGCGGCCCTCAGGTGCAGGCACTAAAGTACCTGCCTAAATTCATCTGCCGCTACGCGGCATGCGGTGCAGGCATTGAAATGCCTTGCTAAATTCATCTGCCGCTACGCGGCCATCGGTGCAGGTGTTTCAACGCCTCCCTAAATTCATCTGCCGCTACGCGGCCATCAGTGCAGGCGTTGAAATGCCTGCCTAAATTCAGTTGCCGCTATGCGGCAGAACCCGCCACTCTACCTATCTATTTTCTTCCACAGCTTTTCCACACAGTTTCCACAGGATAATCGTTGCTATTCAAGATGTTGGGCACCGCAAGGAATACGCCACAATTTGTGGTGTACACTTCGAGCCGCGCTGTGCTACACTGCCGTCCCGTAGATGACGGTGAGTAACGAGCAGGTCGAGTCCTCAGAGGTCAAACGCAGGCACAACTTTAAATCGCTCAAGCGGCGTCCCCAAAGCCGCGCGAGCCTTGCTGGTCTCATAAGAATGCCATGAACGAAAAAGATTTCGTCCACCTCCACCTTCATACCGATTTCAGTCTTCTCGATGGCGCAATTCAGATTAAGCCGCTCGCCAAGCGCACGCAGGAACTTGGCGCGCGCGCCGTCGCCGTCACCGATCACGGCAATATGTATGGCGCGCTGTCGTTCTACAACCACATGAAGGGGACGGGCATCAAGCCCATCATCGGTATGGAAGCTTACATTGCGCGCGGCAAGCACACCGACCGCGGCGACGCGCAGGGCGAGCGTGGCACTAATCACATTATCCTGCTGGCTAAGAATCTCGCCGGCTACCACAATCTTGTTAAGCTCTCGTCGTTCGCTTTCACTAAGGGCTACTACTACAAGCCGCGCATCGATAAAGAACTGCTGGCTAAACATAGCGAAGGCTTGGTCGCATTGTCGGCCTGCCTTTCGGGCGTGCCCTCTTCCCTGCTGCTCACGGACAAGTTCGAGCAGGCAGCGCAACAGGCGCTTGAGTTTCAAGACATACTCGGCAAGGGCAACTACTATCTCGAAGTGCAGAACCACGGCCTCGAAGAAGAGGTGAAGACCGTGATCCCCGGAATGATCGAGTTGTCGAAGCGCACGGGCGTGCCGCTCGTGGCAACCAACGATTGCCATTATTTGAATCAAGACGACTGGCGCGCGCACGACATCCTGGTCTGCATCGGCGCGGGCAAGACCGTCAATGAGAAGCGCGGCATCAAATATAAAGAGGGCGAATTCTATGTTCGCTCGGCCAAAGAGATGTGGCTGCTGTTCGGCAAAGACTTGCCGGAAGCGTTGCTGAACACTGTCGCTATTGCCGAGATGTGCGAGCTTGAGCTGCCGAAAGGCGAGAATCACCTGCCGGTCTACCGCGTGCCCGAAGGCGAAACGACCGACAGTTACTTCGCGCGGATGGCGCGGGCAGGACTCGAAGAACGCTGGCAGGCGATCAAGAACCGGCTGGGCCGCAAGTACGACCTCGACGATTACAAGCGGCGGCTCGAAGAAGAGATTACTGTCATCTCGAAGATGGGGTTCCCCGGCTACTTCCTGATCGTTTGGGATTTCATCAACTACGCCAAGCGCAACAACATTCCGGTCGGGCCGGGTCGTGGCAGCGCGGCGGGTTCGCTGGTCGCTTACTGTTTGAAGATCACCGACATTGACCCGCTGCAATACGACCTGCTGTTCGAGCGCTTCTTGAATCCAGAACGCGTCTCGATGCCCGATATCGATATTGATTTCTGCGTGCGCGGGCGGCAGCGCGTGATTGATTACGTGGCGGATTATTACGGGCGCGATCACGTCTCGATGATCTCGACCTTCGGAACGATGGCGTCGAAAGCGGCGATTAAGGACGTAGGCCGCGCGCTCGAAATGCCTTACGCCGAAGTGGACAAGATTGCCAAGATGATCCCGCCGCCGGTGCGCGGGCGCAACGTCTCTATTGAAGACGCGATCAAGCAGAACCCTGACCTGAAGCGCGCGATAGACACCGACGCGCGCGTCAAAGATGTAATTGAAATCGCCAAACGGTTAGAAGGCTGCTCGCGCCATTCGTCGGTGCACGCGGCGGGCGTGGTGATTTCGCCTAAGCCGATTTACGAACTGGTGCCGGTCGCAAGGCCCTCCCGCAGTACGAATGAGGATGACATTGTTACGCAGTACGCGATGGGCGATCTCGAAAAGACCGGCATGCTGAAGATGGACTTTCTGGCGCTGACGACGCTGACCATCATTGACGACGCGCTGAAGTCCATCGAGCGCGAGACCGGCCAGCAACTCGACCTCGCGCAGATACCGCTCGACGACAAGGCGGCGATGCAACTCTTTTGCGAAGGCAAGACGGAAGCGATCTTTCAGTTTGAATCCGACGGAATGAAAGACATCTGCCGCCGCCTCAAGCCCGATGGATTGGAAGACCTCGCGGCGCTGAACGCGCTCTACCGACCCGGCCCGATTGATTCGGGAATGATTGACGACTTCATCGACCGTCGGCACGGGCGCAAGAAGGTCAAGTATGACTTCCCCGAATTGCAAGAGGTGTTGGGCAACACGCTGGCCGTGATCGTTTATCAGGAACAGATCATGGCCGTCTTCCAGCGGCTCGCCGGTTACTCACTTGGCGAAGCCGACCTCGTTCGCCGCGCGATGGGCAAAAAGAAGCGCGAAGAACTCGATAAGCACAAAGAGAAGTTCTTGAAGCAAGCGATGGAACTTGGCCACGACAAGACCAAGCTCGACAAGCTGTGGCATAGCATGGAAGGCTTCGCCGATTACGCCTTCAACAAATCACATAGCGTCGCCTATGGCTATCTGGCTTATCAGACGGCTTTCTTGAAAGCGCACTACCCGACGCATTTTTGGGCCGCCGTGTTGTCGAACGAATTGAACAACACCGCCAAGGTCGTCAAGTACATTAACGAAGCGCGCTCGCAAGGCATAGAGATTCTGCCGCCCGACGTGAATGTCAGCTTCGATAACTTCACGCCGAGCGGCAACTCCATACGTTTCGGGCTTGCGGCCATCAAAGGCATCGGGCAGGCGGCGGTGTCGTGCATCGTCGATGCGCGCACGGGCGGCGGCGCGTTCCGCTCGCTCTTTGATTTTACCGAGCGCGTAGACTCGAAGGCGGTCAACAAGCGCGTGCTCGAAAGCCTGATCAAGTCGGGCGCATTCGACACCATCAATAAGAACCGCGCGCAGATGTTTGCGGTGATTGATTCGGCGATTGAGAGCGGCCAGCGAGCGCAGAAGTCGCGCGCGTCAGGGCAAGTGGACCTGTTCGGCGCGCTGGCCGGGACAATGGCCGTCGCCGAACCGCCGCTGCCGAGAGCCGAAGAATGGTCGCCGACCGAGTTGCTCAAGGGCGAGAAAGAGACGCTCGGCTTTTACATCTCCGGCCACCCGTTGATGCGCTACGATCAGGCGCTCGCTGATTTCGCCAACGCGGATATGGGACGCCTGCCGGGCTTTCATCACGGTGCGATTGTCACCATCGGCGGCGTCGTGATGGAGATGAATCTGAAGATGACGAAGAAAGGCGACCGCTTCGCGCTCTTTCAGCTTGAAGACCAATACGGCTCGGTGAAGGTCGTCGTGTGGCCGGAGCCTTATGGCAAAGCGGCGAGCATGTTGACGAACGACGCGCCTGTGCTGATAAAGGGCCGGCTCGAAATGGACGATGGCGGCTCGATGACTGTCATCGCCGAAGAGGTGCAGTCGCTCGAAAACATCCGCGAGCGCGCGGCGCGCACGGTCGTCATTCGCTTCAATGTCGAGGCGATCACCCCCGACCGGCTTGAGTCATTGCACAATCTTCTCGACAGCCATCGCGGCGAATGCACGGTGATGTTTGAAGTGGCGTTGAATGACGGCCATGTCGCGCGCATTCAGCCCAATCAATTCGTGCGCGTGAAAGTGACGCCGGAATTAACCGATGCAATCCAGCACACGCTCCCTGAAGCGGCGGTCGAGCTGGTCGTGCAGCGTGCCACCGGCGCGGCGCATTAAAGGCGAGAAGTGAAACATCGGCTGACTGGATTAGCCTCGTAGGGGCACGACGTTTATAGTACGTGTCCCTAAGAAGCAAACAAGCCCCGTAGGGGCGCGATATAAACATTGCGCCCCTACGGGGCTTTGTCTCTTTCACCGACTAGAACTATAAACAGGCCGTCTCTACGGGACTGCGCAGAGCGATGCAACCCGCTTTGCCGGCTGCTTAATTATCGAGTAAATCCCTTCCTTGTATTTGGCTTTCACTCAATGCTAGAGTTTCTCTTAGCTCCCACAGGGATTTTATTTGACGGACCGACAAACCCAAACACGAAAGCGGGAATCTAATCGCCCGAATTGCCAAACAGGAAGTTGAGCGGATCGAGCCTTGGCAACAATTACACGCAAAGCCAACACGCGAGTCATCAAGAAGCCCGAAGCGCGTCCGCCGCTATGGCGTCGCATCTTCTCGCGTAAGCTGGCGATTGCGCTGGCCATCATCACGCTCATCTTCTGTTCGATCTTCGCCTTCTTTTACGTACGCTATTCGGCGCTGATTGACGCACGCTTGCGTGGCGATGTGGTGGTGCGCACAACCGGCATCTACGCTACGCCGCGCACCATCCGGCAAGGATCAGGGGCAACGCTCGCATCGATCAAGAGCTACCTCGACAACATCGGCTACGTCGATTCAACCAAAGAGGCTGACTTGAAGCGCGGGCGTTACACCGATAAAGGCAACGCCATCGAGATTCATTCGTCGAGCGACGCCGTCATCAACAACACACGCCAGTTCCCTAACGTCATAATCACCTTTACGGCCAACGGCAAAGGCGTCAGCAAAATCACCGACCTCGATTCAAAACGCAATCTCGATCAGGCGCAGCTAGAGCCGGAATTGATGACCGCCATCTCGAACGATAAGGCGCGGCAGAAACAGAAGCTCGTCTCGTACAAAGACCTGCCGAAAGATTACGTCAATGGCGTCGTCGCCATCGAAGACCGGCAATTCTTCAACCACTCCGGCATCAACGTGCGCGGCATCGCCCGCGCCCTGTTCCGCGACGTGAGCGAAGGGCAGATGCAGGAAGGCGGCTCGTCGATCACGCAGCAACTGGTTAAGAACTTTTTCCTGACGCCTGAGCGCACCCTGAAGCGCAAGCTGCAAGAGATGATGATCGCCGTGACGCTCGAAACCAAGCTCTCGAAGGAAGAGATTTTTCAGCTCTACGCCAACGAGATATATATGGGGCAGTCGGGCAGCTATTCGATCAACGGCGTCGGCGAAGCGGCTTCAGCTTATTTCAACAAAGACGTAGTCAACCTTACACTGCCCGAAGCGGCCTTTCTCGCCGGCATCATTCGCGGGCCGAGCCTCTATTCGCCTTACCGCGACCCCGAACGCGCCAAAGCGAGGCGCAATCAAGTGCTCGACTCGATGATCGAAGCCGGCTACATCACCAAAGAGAAAGGCGAGGCGGCAAAAGCGACCAAGCTCGAAATCGTTCCCCGTCAGCGGGCCGTCAACAGCGACGCGCCATACTTTGTCGATTACCTGCAACAGGAATTGCTCGAAACCGGCGCGGCGCGCGACCTGTCGAAGCAATCCTTCCGCGTCTACTCGACGCTCGACCTCGATCTGCAACGCGCCGCCGACAAGGCAGTCGCCGACACGCTGACGCAACTCGATCCAATCTTCTCTAAACGTAAGAAGAACCCCATTCCGGCGGGCACGCTGCAAGCGGCGCTGGTGGCGATGAACCCGAAGACCGGCGACATCATGGCGATGGTCGGCGGGCGCGATTACGGGCAGAGCCAGCTCAACCGCGCCGTCGATGCCAACCGCCAGCCCGGCTCGGTCTTCAAGCCGATTGTTTATGCGACGGCCTTGAACACGGCCTATGACGATCAGGCCGACGAGAAGATCACCGCCGCGTCTACGTTCATGGACGCACCGGAGACGTTCCTTTACGGGCGCGGGCAGACTTACTCGCCGGAGAATTTCGGCAAGACCTACGCGAACGAGAATGTCACGCTGCGCGACGCGCTGACGCATTCGCTGAACGTCGTCACCGTGCGCGTCGCCGAGAAGGTCGGCTTCGGCAAGATCGCTCGTATGGCTGAAAAGCTCGGACTGCCGAAGCCGCAGCCCTACCCGGCGCTGGCGCTCGGCACGACCGAAGCGACGCCTTTGCAAGTGGCGCAAGCCTACACCGCATTTGCTAACAGCGGCGTACGCACAGAGTCTGCGGCTATTAAGCGAATGACGAATGGCAACGGCGTGACGATGGTCGAATCGAAGCCCGAAACGCAGAAGGTATTGACGCCGGAAGTCGCTTGGCTGATGACCTCGATTATGCAGGACGTGTTGAATCGCGGCACGGCGGCGCGCGCCCGCGCGATGGGATTCCGCGCCGTGGCGGCGGGCAAGACCGGCACGTCGCGCGACGGCTGGTTCGCCGGCTACACGCCGAATCTGGTCTGCGTCGTATGGGTCGGCTTTGACGATAATTCAGAGCTTGGCCTCGAAGGCGCAAAGTCGGCGCTGCCTATCTGGACATCGTTTATGAAGCAGGCGCTGGCGCTCAGGCCGGAGCTTGGCGGCGACAGCTTCCCGAAGCCCGACAGTATCGTCAGCGCAGAGATTGATCCGACGACGGGGATGCTGGCCACAGACGAGTGCCCGACGAAACGCACAGAGTATTTCATCGAAGGCACGCAGCCCACCGAACCCTGCAATGGTCATTCAGGCGATAAGCCTGCCGAGCACACCAGCCCCGACTTCACCTGGCCCGAAGGAATGCCGGAAAGGGATTCCGGCAAGCCCCCGAAGAACGACGAAGAGACACCGGAAGACGTGCCGCGCGACACGCCGCCCGTCACTCGCAAACAGATCAAGAAAGCCGCCGATAAACCGCCGTCTTCGCAACCACCCCGCTTCTAAGACGCTTGCCATCTGCGCCGGCTTCCGCTATATCAATGGCGGCAAATCAAACGGAATCGTTCAAGTCCCCCGATTTCCTCCGGCGAGATACAGTTTGAAAAGCACGATCCATACAATCATCCTTGTCTGTCTTGCGTCATTCGTCGCTCTCGCAAACGGCGCGGCGACCGAGCGCCGCACGACAACGAGTTTCACGAACGATGACGACTTGATCATCGGCGCGCGGGCCATCGTCATCGGCAAAGTGCTGTCGCTCGCCTGCCGTCTGGATGCAGAGCAAGATCGTGTTTACACCTACGTCACGCTCGATATCGAAGAGACGATCAAAGGTGAAATCAACGAGCGCCAGATCGTCATCAAAGAAGAAGGCGGCGAAGTAGAGGGACAGGGCAGCATTATCTTTGGCGCTCCACAATTCAAGCGCGGCGAGCGCGTCTTGCTCTATCTCGACACACGCGGCGACGGCAGCCTGCGCGTGCATCAACTCGCATTCGGCAAGCTGACGATTATCGAAGACGCTGCCGGCGGTGAGCCGATCATTCAACGTGACGACGCTGGCTGCGCGGCAATTATCAATCCAACGTCGGTTCATCCTTCTCACCGAGCGCTTAATGATCCGATGACGCTGGCCGATTACCGCCAGATGGTGCGGGCGCGACTCGCCGCAAACTGGGAGCGGGCGCAGGCGTTCGAGGCCGCACACTACGGGGCAGTGCCGATGCGCGCACAGCCCCGCGAATACGGCGGCGCTCTCCGTCGCGGCGAGATGCGCCCGCTGTTCACGTTGCTCTACCCTTTGAAGTCCGTGCGCTGGTTCGAGCCGGATAGCAATCAGCCGGTCGTCTTTTACATCAACCCCGATGCCGCGCCGAACCCGCAGGTGATTGATGATGTCGGCGCGGCGATGAATGTCTGGACGAATGTTGCGGGCTGCAAGCTGCGCATCGTCAACGGCGGCGCGCGTAATGCCTGCCCAACGGAAAGAACGGCCAGCGTCATCACCTTCAACAACTGCGACCAGCGTTTCTCGCCGACGCCCGAACAGGGCCGCATCATCGCGCTCGGCGGCTTGAAATGGAAGAGCGAAGAGACGCGACAGGTCAACGGCCAAACTTACGTCAAAGCGGCCTACGGATTTGTCTCGTTCAACCCATACGCGGCAGAGAGTTATAACAATCACTGCGACCTTCGTGAAGTGGCGACGCATGAACTCGGTCACGCGCTCGGCCTCGGCCATTCGCAGTATCCCGAAGCGACGATGAATGGCACGGCGCACTTTGATGGGCGTTGCGCCTCGCTCACCGAAGATGACGTGAACGGCATTGCCTTCATCTATCCGGTCAACGATCTCGGCTCGCGCCCACTGGCGATTGAGAGCGAATCGCTGCTGTCGGACAGCATCAACCAGATTCGCTATTCACAACCCATTCGATCTTCGGGCGGCGTCCTGCCGCACACCTGGAGCCACGTTCCCGGTTACGGCAGACTGCCGAGCGGACTGGCGCTGAACACCGGCGGCGTCATCACCGGCGTGCCAATTGAAACCGGCACGTTTACCTTCAAAGCGCAGGTCGAGGACGCTGTGGGCGATCTTCTGCAAAAGTCGTTCACGCTGACCGTGCGCGAGGCGTTGCCATTCGATTCGCGCTTCGTTTCGCAGAGCGTGGTTTCGACCGTGCAGACCGGCCAGACGTTCAGCGCCAGTCTCAAGTGGCTCAACGTCGGCAGCCAGATGTGGGACGGAGGAACCGTCAAGCTCGTTTCGCAAAACCCAAACGGCAATGAGACGTGGAGAGTCACCGCCATTGCCGCTCCGGGAATTACGCTCAAAGGCGACCAGCTCATCATTCCGCTCACGCTGACCGCGCCGCGCGTCGCCGGAACCTACAACTTTCAATGGCAACTGGCGCAGCTAAGCGGAGCGGTGTTTGGCCAGCCATCGAGCAATCTCCAGATCATCGTCACGCCCGGCCCGCCCGTCATCGATAGCGCAAGCTCGTTACAGGCAATGGCCGGCACATCGTTCAGTTATCAGCTCACAGTGACAGGCGGAACAGCGCCTTTCTCCTGGTCAATCACAAGCGGCGTGCTGCCCGCCGGCTTGAGCCTCAATTCGCAAAGCGGCCTGATTGCCGGGACGCCGACCGCAGCGGGCACCGCGACCTTCACCGCGCAAGTCACCGATGCCGCTTCGCGCGCGGCGCAGCGGTCGTTCTCGCTCGCGGTCGCGCCGCCTCAAGCCTCGCCGCTGACGCTCAATCTCGCCGCGATGCTTCAGGCTGTGAAGAGTCAATCGTTCGCCTATCAACCGCAGGCCGCCGGGGGGACGCCGCCTTATGTATGGTTAATTACAGGAGGCGCATTGCCAGGCGAGTTCGTACTCAACGGCATTACCGGCGCGCTAACCGGGACTCCTGCCAGCGTCGGCGATTTCAGCGTGACGATCACAGTGCGCGACCAGCGCAACGAGAGCGCGAGCGGCACAACCCGCATCACCGTCATAGAACCGCAGCCTGCGCCGGCCATCAGCAAGGCGAAATACAAAGCCGGCAAGCACAAGCTCACCGTGACCGGCGAGCGCATTGACGCCAACGCCGCGTTGTTTATTGATGGCGCGCAGGTGGCGGCGCGAGTCGATGCCGACACCATCACCGTCAAGCCCGTCTCGCTCAATTCGGGAACGCACGAGTTGCGTATCGTCAATCCGGGCGGCATCGCTTCGCCGCTTTATCAATTGATTGTCGAATAGAATGGTGCAAGCGCCCATCTCATCGCCAGCCCTGGAGGTGTTTGTGAAAAGAATGCTCCTGTTCGGATTCACCGTTGCTTGCCTCGCCTTCGGCTTTCAACAAAAGTCTGAATCCTATTCACCAACTCAGCCTGTGAACGAAACCGAGTTGCGCGAGGCTTCAGCGCGCGCCATCAAGCTCATACAGCATGCGCAGGCCGACTGGTATAAGAAAGAGACCTGTAGCTCGTGCCATAATCAGTTGCTCCCTGAAATCCCCATCAGCCTCGCCCGCCAGCGCGGCGTCGCTCTTGACGAGCCTGCCGCGAGACAAGCGACCACGGCGAGCTTCGCTTGCTTGAAAGACTTGGATGCGGTCGTCCAGGGGTATGACTACATTGATGTGATGGATTACGGCTGGAGGTTGGTCACGGCACACGCCGCCGGCATTGCGCCCAGCCTGACGACCAGCGCTCACGCACAAGTCCTCGCCTCGCGCCAACAGCCTGATGGGAGTTGGTTCACGACCGACGACCGACCACCGCAATCCTACAGCTCGTTTACGGCCACCGTCGTCTGTGCGCACGCCATACGGCTTTACCTGCCCGACTGGCTTAAAGGCGAGAGCGATTCCCGCACGCGGCGGGCCAGAAAATGGCTGCTCAAGACGCCCCCACAAAACACCGAAGAGCGCGTCTATCAACTCCTCGGTCTATATTGGACGGGGGCGGACCTGAACGCCCGCAAGCAAGCGGCGCAGCGGCTCATCGCCGAACAGCTCGCCGACGGCGGCTGGCGGCAGATGGGCGGTCTATCGAGCGATGCCTATTCGACGGGCGAAGTGCTGTTCGCCCTGCGCGAAGGCGCAGGGCTGCCGGCCAGCGATCCCACATACCAACGCGGTTTGCGCTTCCTGCTCAAGACCCAGCAGGCGGACGGCTCCTGGCATGTCACGTCGCGCCTGCATCCGCCTGCGCCTGTCAGTCCTCCTTACTTCGAGACGGGGTTCCCATACCAACACGACCAGTTCATTTCGCTGATGGGAAGCGCCTGGGCCGCCGCCGCGATGCTCGAAGCCATTCCCGCGAAGGCAGTCACAGCCTCGCCCACCGGGGCTTTGGCGCTCACGCCTGCCGAACAAGCCGAGTGGGTGGCCATTGCGTTGAATGGCAGCGCGGCGGATTTGAAAAGACTTCTCGACGCGGGCTTGAACCCGAACAGCAAAACGGCGGAAGGGACAACGGCGCTGATGATGGCGGCGCGCGACCTTGAAAAAGTAAAGCTGCTGATCGAGCGCGGCGCAGATGTGAATGCGCGCGCGGCAACAGGGATCACGCCGCTGATGGCTGCCGCGCAATACACCGGCAATGTCGAAGTCGTCCGCTTGCTGCTGAAGAAAGGTGCGAGACCGAACCCGGATCAAGGCGTCGAAGTGCGCAATGACGCTTCGGCCATCTTCTACGCGATGATGGCCTTCGACGTGGAGGTGGTCAAAGCGCTCGCCGATGCCGGCGCGAATGTGAACGCGCGGATGAAGATCATTGGCAGGTTCCCGTCCACACCGCTGATGTATACGGTAAGCGGCACTGATTCGACAATGGTCGAGTACCTGTTCAGCAAAGGCGCGAACCCGAACGAAGTGGACGGGGATGGAATTTCCGTCCTCGGATGGGCAGCGATCATCAACCGCCCGAACACCGTCAAGGCGCTGTTGACGCGCGGCGCGGACGTGAATCACGTAGACCGCTTCGGCATGACGCCGCTGCTCTACGCCGCTTCGATCAACTTCGGCGACACAGAAGTGCTCGATAGACTGATCGCCGCCGGCGCTGACCTGAAGGCGACCAATAAGCAAGGACAGACGGCTGCCGACCTGGCGAGGGCGTATAACCACACCGCGATGACCAGTCGGCTTGCCGGCAAGACTGCCGCCCGCTGAAGCCGCAGGCTGCGCGCAAAGCCGGAAACGCATTCGCTAACCGCGCATAACCGATTACGCGCGCCGGAAGATGATCCGGCGCGCGATTTTTTTTGTGGCGATGTATTTTTGTTCTGCCTCTTGTCTCTGCTTGAAAGGGTAAACATCTCAGGTCCTCCAGGACGCGGCAGCGGTCGCGTCCTTTTTTTTGCGCCGTTGACCTTTGACCTTGCTGATTGCGAGGCTTAAAATGTTGCTCTGTTATCCGCAAACACTTTGGCGCTTTTAAGCTTTTCAGGAGGACGAAATGATCGGACGGATTCAAGAGATACTCGGCGCTGAGGCCGAGAGCCTGCTGTCGTATCAAAGCAAGACCATACCTAAAGATAAACTGCACCTGCCGGGGCCGGACTTTGTTGGCCGCGTCATGGCGTTCACAGACCGCTCGCCGGTCGTGATGCGCAACTTGCAAACGGTTTACAACGCGGGCCGGCTGTCGGGCACTGGCTATCTCTCGATCCTGCCGGTAGACCAGGGCATCGAGCATTCGGCGGGCGCATCGTTCGCGCCCAACCCGATGTACTTCGACCCGGCCAACATCTGCGAACTGGCGATTGAAGGCGGCTGCAACGCCGTCGCCACTACGTTTGGCGTGCTCGGCATGGTTGCGCGCAAGTACGCGCACCGCATCCCGTTCATCCTCAAATTCAACCACAACGAATTCCTGACCTACCCGAACAAGTTCGACCAGATTCCTTTCGCTTCGGTTGACGCGGCGTTCGAGATGGGCTGCGTCGGCCTTGGCGCGACGATCTATTTCGGCTCGGACGAATCGGCGCGCCAGATACAGGAAGTATCGCAAGCCTTCGAGCGCGCCCACGAGCTTGGTATGTTCACGGTGCTGTGGTGTTACCTGCGCAATCCCGCGTTCAAGACGAAAGAGGCTGACTTTCACACGTCGGCTGACCTGACGGGTCAGGCCAATCACCTCGGCGTCACTATCGAAGCCGACATCATCAAGCAGAAGATGCCGACCAACAACGGCGGTTATAAGGCGCTGACCTCGAAAGAAAACCCGTACGGCAAAATCTCCGACAAGGTCTACACCGAATTGACCAGCGACCACCCGATTGACCTGACGCGCTATCAGGTGGCGAACTGTTATATGGGCCGCGCCGGGTTGATCAACAGCGGCGGCGAATCGGGGCAGAACGACTTGCAACAGGCCGTGCGTACGGCGGTGATCAATAAGCGCGCCGGCGGCATGGGGCTGATCAGCGGGCGCAAGGCGTTTCAGAAGCCGATGAACGAAGGCGTCGAAATTCTCAACGCTATCCAGGACGTTTACCTCGCGCAAGAGATCACGGTTGCTTAAGCTCTCGCTTGCACAGCGCCGCAGACGTAGGTCGACGCACGTCTGCGGCCATCTCATCTTTGGTAGGTCGAAATCATGGATGAAGAGAAAGCCTCCACCATTCACGACGTTCTCGATTTGATCTCGGCGCTGCGGCAAAGCGCCGTCGAGTTTCAAGAGCACATCGATATTTACTTCAGCTCGGAACAGGACTGGCAGCGCATCAAGGATCGCTTCGTGACTTTTGAAGAGCGCTTCATCTCGCTCGAAGCGCGGCTGTCGAGCGTCGCGCCCGAACCTCTCTGGCAGGACGACGAGTTGGATTACATGATCCGCGAGCTTCGCGGCATCGGTCAGGACTTTATCGAGATGCGAATGGAATTCCTGCGCGCCTTGCAGGAAGCGCCGGAACGTGTGATGTAAAAAGTGGGGAAGTAAAGAGCGGAGAAACAGATCGCAACGGCTGGCAGTGTGTTATCCGGCAGTGTTCTTACGACACCTTGCGTTCGAGCTTATCGAGTCGGCGATTCATATCGCGCTGGTCAGACCGGACTTCCATTACGTCTTCGTTTAGCAGATCAAACTTCCGGTCTATCTTGCGAATGTCGCTGTGCATTTCTATCATGCGCTCTTCGAGTGAAGCCCACCTGGCATCGAACTTCTGCTCAAGGTTATCAACTTTCGTCTCCAGCGATTCAACGCGAGTGCCGAGATTGATGATCCCAGTTTCGATACTCGTCTGGCGAGATTCGATCCCGGTCAGCCGCTCAAGAATGATTTTCAAGTCGTCGTTCATATCGCATACCTCCTAATTTATATTCAACTACCTGAACGCGATTATGTTGCCGTTGGTTCGCAGCGTCAAGCGGATTCGCGGCGCAGCATTTCATCACTTCACTTCCTTAACGCTCGCCGGCTTGGCGAAGAGTTTATCGGGAATGTTCGCGTTGAGATTCACGTCGTCGAAGCTGACGCGGGCGCTCTGCACGCCTTCGAGAAAGAAGTCCTGAATGGTCGGGAACATCACGCCGCCGTAATCCACCCAGCGAAAATAGCGCGTCTCGCTTTTTGCCGGCCCTTTCTCTGTTACCGTCTGGTACTCGACGCTCAACGGTAGATGATTGCGCGTGTCAAAGTGCAGAGTCGCCGCGCCGCCGTCCGCATACTCGACACGAATCGCTTCTGAAAACGTGCTGCGCCACGGCTCGCGGCGGCCCAGGTAAATGAGCTTCACGCCCTGTTGCGAGTTGGCGGCGCGCAAAAGATTGTCGAGATCATAACGCGCGCCCTGCTTGAAATTCTTCACCTGCTCATCGGTCTGGTCTTTGATTGCTTTCGACTTCGCATCATAAATCCAGTTGGCGGCATCGGAGTTCGCCTGCACGTATTTGTAATCGCTCTTACCGAACTCAGTTCGTTCGCGGCCCGGCGCGATATAATCAACGAAGGCCGAAGGATTGCCCGACACGCCTTTTTCATAAGCGGTGTACTGGCCGCGTGTGATGGTCTGACGAACTTTTAAGTAAGCGTCGCCGCCGCGCGCTTTGATCGCGGCGCGGACCAGCGCCAGCGCCTTCGCCGGATCGTTCTCGTCCTGCTCTTGCGCCAGCGTGACGTTCGCGGCGATCAAGACGAGCGCCATCAACCAATATGCAAGTTGCTTTCTTCCCTGCACCGATTTGCCTCCCGCGTGATTACGATTGCGCTGACTCGTGTGCGCGATACGCCACAGATTATACCACGCCGCCGCCGAGACGAGGCGCGATGAAAAAGAAAGCGGCGCGGATCAACACCGCGCCGCCTGTTCTGCTGATCTTCAATGACCGGCTACTCCCGGCTCATCTTGATCTTCATCTCGCCGTCTTCAAAGTCAGCGAGGAAGTAGTCCGACTCTTTCCAGCGCGTCGTCACCGGCAGTTTAACTAACTCGTCAATCGTGCGCTTGAGGAAGCGCGCGCCGTAGGTCGGGCTGAAGCCTTTCTCGACCAGATGAACCAACGCCGATTCGCTGATCTCAAGCTCTTTGCCCTGCCGCTTCATCTGCTTGCGTAAGGTGTTCAGGTAAAGCTCGGCGATCTGCTTGACCTCGTCCTGCGTCAGCGGCGTGAAGACGACGATCTCATCAATGCGGTTGCGGAACTCCGGCGAGAACCGCTCTTCCGCCGCCTTGATGACTTCGCGGTTGATCTGCTTGATGTCCGCGAGCGTCTTCGTGCCGAAGCCGAGCGGCTTCATATACTTTTTGAAGTTCTCTGAGCCGAGGTTCGAGGTCATGATGATGATGGCATCCGAGAGATAGACCTTCTTGCCGCGCCCGTCCGTGATCCAGCCTTCGTCGAAGGCTTGCAGGAAGAGGTTGAGCAAGTAAGGCGACGCCTTCTCAATCTCGTCGAGCAGCAAGACCGTGTACGGGTTGTCGCGCAACCGCTCGGTCAGAATACCGCCGCGCTCGCTGCCGACAATGCCGCGCGGCATACCGATCAGCTTCTCGACCGCGATGGTGCCGTCCTGATACTCGGACATATCTATGCGGATCATCTTGTCATCGTCGCCGAACATGAATTCGGCAACAGCCTTCGCCAACTCCGTCTTGCCGACGCCCGTTGGTCCCAAAAACAACAGCACGCCATCGGGCTTGTAGAAGTTCTCTTTCAGCGGCCCTTTATTCAAGCGCAAGCGTTGCGCGACAGCTTTGATGGCGTTCTTCTGGCCGATGACGCGCGCCGATAGCGAATCTTCCATATAAGCGAAACGATCATTCGTATCGCGGAAGATCATATCGCGCGGGATGCGCGATTCCTGGCTGATGACATCGATGATGTGCTCGCTCTTGACCTCGGCGGTGTCAGGATTGTTGATCTCGACTTTCACCGACGCGGTGTCGAGCCAGCCGATGACTTTATCCGGCAAGTGCAGGTTGCGAATGTAGCGCGGAGCCATCTCTAAAGCCGTCTCGATGGCTTCGTCCGAAATCGTCACCGAGTAGTTGCGCTCCAATCGCGGACGCACGCCAACGACGATCTTGCGCGTGTCTTCAACCGACGGCTCATCGACCTTGACCATGCGGAAGCGCCGCGCCAGAGCTTCGTCTTCGGCGATGTACTCTTTGTACTCGGTCATCGTCGTCGCGCCGACGATGCGAATCTCGCCGCGCGCCAGCGACGCCTTGAACATATTGGCCGCGTCCGAGCTTGCGCCCAAGGCTGACCCCGCGCCGATGATCGTGTGCGCTTCGTCAATGAAGAGGATGAGGTTGTCGCGCTCTTTGACTTCGTTGATGATGCCCTGTATGCGCTCCTCGAACATGCCGCGCAGCATCGTGCCGGCGACAATGCCCGACATTTGCAACTGCACGACGTGAGCGTTGCGCAGACGTTGAGGCAAAGACTCCGGCTCAAGCTCAATCTTGCGCGCCAGTCCTTCGACCACGGCGGTCTTACCGACGCCGGCTTCGCCGACGAGCATCGGCGAGTTGGCGCGCTCGCGGTGGCAAAGGATTTCGATCATCTGGCGAATCTCTTCATTGCGCCCGATGACCGGCGGCAGCTTGTCCTGACGGGCCAGCTTGTTGAGGCTGACGCCGAAGTGCTTCAGGTAAGGTGGCAGTTCGTAGCGGCGGCGGTACTTCTCTTCCTTCTCTTCGTGGCTGCGCACGCGGGTTTGAATCTTCTGTATGACCATCTCGCGGTCAGCGCCGAGCCGACGCAGCAGCTCGACGGGATAGCCGTGCACATCCCTGAAGAGCGCGACGAATAGGTCATGCGACTCGATCAAGCGCCGCCCGCGCTCGTGCGCCTGCTTCAAGCCGTTTTGCAGCAGCGTCCGCATCGCCTCGCTGATCTTCATGCCGCGACCGAGATAATCGCGCTGGCTCAGCTTGGTTTCGAGCGATTGCAGCAAGACCTGCGGATCGAGGTTGAGGCTCTGCATCACCTCGTTGAAGAACTGCCGCTCGGTCTCGGCAATCGAGAGCAGCACGTGTTCGGGCGCGAGCTGATTGTGGTCGCGCGAGCGCGCTTCGTCGTAAGCCTTGCGAATGATCTTGCGGCCACTGTCAGCAATTTTGTCTGTATAAATCTCTAGATCTATCATATCTGTTCCACTTCCTAAGCGGGTTGGGCCGTGGTGAACCGGCGGTAAGCGCTCACTTGATCACCGGAATCTCTGTACTGATGAATCATCCTTTTCAAGTATAGCACAATCAAAATCATACTCAACATTAGCCCATTTCTGCGGCAAAAGCCGCGCCGTCGTGCACGTTTCGGTACTGCTGTTTGACACTTCAAAAGTAGCATTCCTATAATCAGATGCTTCGACCTTTTGAGAGATTCGCAACCGTGTAAGCATTGGAGAAATGCATGGCCGACGAGCAACCACAGGCACAAGAGACGGAGTTGAACGATCAGCAGGTCGAGCGGCAACGCTCGCTTGAAGAGATCGCCCGGCTCGGCGTTGACTTGTACCCGCACAAGTTCGAGCGTACCCACACGATCTCGGAGATTGTTAGAGATTTCGACCGCGAGCCTGACAAAGTGAGCGGCGAAGAACTCGACGCCGCGCCCGTTCGCGTGAAAGTGGCCGGGCGCGTTCACGCGGTCAACAAGATGGGCAAGGCCGCCTTCATACGCTTCACCGACGGCGGCGAGATACTGCAAATCTACCTGCGCTCGAACGAGGTGGACGCAAAGATGTGGGAGCTGTTCAAGCTGCTCGACCTCGGCGACTTCATCGGCACTGAAGGCCGATTGTTTCGCACGCGCACGGGCGAGCTGTCGATTCACGGCGAGTCGCTGACGTTCCTCGCCAAAGCCTTCCTGCCGCCGCCCGACAAGTATTATGGCCTGCACGATGTCGAGGTCCGTTACCGGCAGCGTTACGCCGACCTGATCGCCAACCGCGACGTGCGCCGCGTCTTCGAGAAGCGCGCCGAAACGATTCGCGCCATCCGCCAGTTCTTCGACGGGCGCGGCTACATCGAAGTCGAGACGCCGATGCTGACGCCGCTAGCAACGGGCGCGGCGGCGCGTCCGTTCGTCACGCACCACAACGCGCTCGACATTGATCTGTATGCGCGCATCGCGCCGGAGCTTTACTTGAAGCGGCTGATCGTCGGCGGCTTCGAGAAGGTCTACGAGATCAACCGCAACTTCCGCAACGAAGGGATTGACCGCAGCCACAATCCCGAATTCACGATGCTGGAGTTTTACGAAGCCTATTCCGAATACGAAGACCTCATACGGCTCACAGAAGAATTGATCGCCAATCTGGCCGTGCAAGTCGGCGGCAGCGCGCGGCTGCCTTATGGCGAGTTGGAGATTGATTTCACGCGACCGTGGAAGCGGCTGACGATGCGCGAAGCCGTCATAGAGCACTGGCCGGATGAAAGCGCGAAGCCGACGCTTGATGATCTTTCAACCCGCGAAGGCTTGCTCTCTTGGATAGACAAGTTGCCAAGTCATCTGCGCTCCGAAATGTCCAACGTGCAGAAACTCAGTGACGGCTACCTGCTCGGCGAACTCTTCGAGGTCGTGGCGGAAAAGCATCTCGTCAACCCGACCTTCATCACCGAGTTCCCTACCGAGCTTTCGCCGCTGTCGAAGCAGAACGAGAGCGACCCGCGCTTCGTTGATCGCTTCGAGTTGTTCATCGCCGGAATGGAGATCGCCAACGCCTTCTGCGAGATCAACGACCCGCGCGACCAGCGCCAGCGCTTTGAAGATCAGATGAAGCGCCGCGCCACGGGCGACGACGAAGCGATGGTGATTGACGAAGACTACATACGCGCGTTGAGCTATGGGATGCCGCCGACCGCCGGCGAAGGAATTGGCATTGATCGCCTGGTAATGTTGCTTACCAACTCGCGCTCGATCCGCGACGTGATCCTCTTCCCGCATATGAGACCGGAAAGTGGGGGCCGGGGGCCGGGGGCCGGGGACCAGTAGAACGCGTACTATTCGCCGACCCCGGGCCCTGACACCCGACCCCTATTCGATATGCCATATGAACTCTTCATCGCGCTGCGTTATCTGAGAGCAAAGCGAAAGCAGGTGATGATCTCGGTCATCACGGTAATCGCGGTGGCGGCGGTGGCGGCGGGTGTCGCGGCGCTCATCACCGTGCTGGCGATGATGACCGGGTTCCGGCAGGAGTTTCAAACTAAGATTCTATCCGGCACAGCGCATTTGAATCTCGGCCACAAGACGCGCGAGCCGCTCACCGATTACCGCGACTTGGTTGATCGCTTGAACAAGCTGCCGCACATTCGCTCGGCGTCGGCGACGCTGTACGACCGCGTGCTGCTCACGGGCACGAATCAAACCGAAGGCGCGATCCTCAAGGGCGTAGATATGAGCGCGCCGCCTGCGACCAACGAGCTTTTCCAGTTTGCTACCGAAGGCGATCCGCGCTCGCTTGCCGAGCCCGAAACGCTGACCGACTCGGACGTGAAGATCGACCGCATCTTTGTCGGGCGCGGTCTAGCGGCGACGGTTGGATTAAAGGTCGGCGACATTGCAACGGTCACTTCGCCGCAGGGCCACCTGACTCCAATGGGTATGGCCCCGCGCATACGCGACTTTCGCGTTGCCGGCATCTTCTCGACCGGCTTGAACGATTATGACGAGTCGTGGGCCTACATCTCGCTCGAAGCGGCGCAACGGCTGACCGGCAGTCAGGATGTCGCCGAGATGATTCAGATGAAAGTAGACGACGTGGACAACGTCCAAGCGATCAGCCGCGAAGTGCTCGATGCGGTGGGTGATGATTATGAGGTGCAGACCTGGCAAGAACTGAACGCGCCGATCTACAGCGCGCTGAGTTATGAAAAATACATTTCGGGCATCGCGTTATTGATCGTCATCGGCATCGCCGCGCTCAACATTATCACCGTGCTGATTATGATCGTGCTCGAAAAGCAGCGCGACATCGCCATACTGAAAGCGATGGGCGCGACCAACCGCAGCGTGATGTGGCTGTTCATGCTTCAAGGCTCACTGATCGGCGCGGTCGGCACAGTCATTGGCGTCATCATCGGCGCGGGCTTTTGTCACTTCGCTGACCTCTATCACTGGATCAAGCTGCCGGCGGGCGCTTACGCGCTCGACTACCTTCCGTTTCATCTCAATCTGATGGATATGGCGATGGTGGTGCTGGTCGCTTTGGCCATCAGCTTCTTGTCAACGCTCTACCCGTCGTGGAGTGCCGCGCGTATCACGCCGGTCGAAGGGTTGAGATATGAATGAGCGCGCCTATTGCGATTGAGGATGGCGGTATCTAGAATGTTATTTGGATGATCGGTGATTCAAAGACTCTTGTTGATAGCACGGCGACAGAAGCCCTGCCTGCACGCTCGTCATTCGATCCCCTCTCCAATCCGGCTGCACAACCCGCGATGATCAAGGCTGATGGCCTGACGAAAATCTATGAATCGGGCAACAGTCGCGTCGTCGTCTTTGCCGAATTACAGGTCGAGGTGGCGGCGGGCGAGATGGTCGCCGTGGTCGGGCCATCGGGCGCTGGAAAATCAACCTTATTGCACCTTTTAGGAGGGTTGGACCGAGCCAGCAGCGGGACCGTAAAAGTGGCCGAATTTGACATCTCGAAACTCAGTGATGTAGACTTGGCTCGGTTTCGCAACAGGGAAATTGGGTTCATCTTCCAATTTCATCACCTGCTGCCAGAGTTCTCAGCCGTTGAAAATATTATGATGCCGCTGCTCATCAATCGCAGCTCAGCGGGAGCGGCGCGCGAACGTGCCCTATCATTACTTGAGGCCGTCGGCCTCGGCAGTCGCGCCACGCACAGGCCCGGCGAGTTGTCGGGCGGCGAGCAGGCACGCGTCGCCTTAGCCAGAGCCTTGGTCGCGCAACCGCGCGTGCTTCTGGCTGATGAGCCAACGGGCGACCTCGACAGCAAAACCAGCGAAAGCATTCATAGCCTGCTCAAGGAGGTTCACCGTTCGCAGCGCCTCACATCCATCATTGTCACTCACAATGAACGGCTGGCGGCAATCTGTGATCGCGTGCTCCACCTTGAAGACGGACAATTACGCAACGGCTAAAGCCGTCAGGGGAATTTTGGATTTTGGATTTTAGATTTTGGATTGGTAGAAAGGGTGCTGCGCTCAACCGCAGGTGCCGTAATCCAAAATCCAAAATGGATAAGCGGAAGCGAATATGTTCGAACGTTATACCGAAAAAGCGCGCCGCGTCATTTTCTTCGCCAGGTACGAAGCCAGCCAATTCGGCGCACAGGCCATCGAAGCGGAGCACATTCTGCTCGGCCTGCTGCGCGAAGACAAGCAACTGGCGCAAAAATTCTTCCGCAGTCCGCACTCAACCGTCGAATCCATTCGCAAGGAGATCGAAGGACGCACGCCGCTGCGCGATAAGGTATCGGCCTCGGTCGATCTGCCGCTGTCGGCCAGCGCCAAGCGCGTCCTGAGCTTTGCCGCCGACGAAAGCGAGCGCCTGCAACATCGTCACATCGGCACGGAGCACCTGCTGCTCGGCATCCTCCGCGAAGACAAGTCAACCGCCGCCGAGATTCTTTACGAGCGCGGCCTGAGGCTCAATCAAATCCGCGAAGACCTGATGCGCGCTCACCAGAACGAGCGCGCGATGGCAGCCAAGAAGGACGCGCCGCACCTCGCCGAATTCAGCCGCGACCTGACGGAAGCGGCGCTCACCGATCAACTCGACCCGCTCGTCGGGCGCGGCGACGAGATCGAACGTGTCATTCAAATCCTCTGCCGCCGCACCAAGAACAATCCTGTGCTGATCGGCGAGCCGGGTGTCGGCAAGACGGCCATCGTCGAGGGACTGGCGCAGCGCATCGTCGCCGGCGACGTGCCGCCTTTCCTGCGTGATAAGCGCATCGTCGCGCTCGACCTTTCGCTGGTCGTCGCTGGCACTAAATATCGCGGCCAGTTTGAAGAACGATTGAAGACGATCATGCGCGAGTTGATCGAGAACCCGCACTACATCATCTTTATAGACGAGCTGCATACGCTGGTCGGCGCAGGCTCAGCGGAAGGCTCGCTCGACGCGGCCAACATTTTGAAGCCTTCGCTGTCGCGCGGCGAAATCCAGTGCATCGGCGCGACGACGCCGGCGGAGTTCCGCAAGACTATCGAGAAAGATCGCTCGCTTGAACGGCGCTTTCAGGCGGTCAAAGTGCCGCCGCCGACCGAAGAGGAGACGGTTAAGATTCTCGAAGGGGTCAAGGAACGCTACGAGTCTTTCCATCAGATTCGCTACACCGCCGACGCGGTTGAGTCAGCGGTCTATCAATCGCAGCGTTACATCCCGGATCGCTTCCTGCCGGATAAAGCGATAGACATTATTGATGAGGCCGGCGCGCGCGTGAAGCTGCGCGAGGCGCACCTGCCGGCAGAGATTCACGAATGCCAGCGCAAGCTGCGTCGGCACACACAGAGCTACGAGCGCGCCCACGCCGAGCGCGATTTCGAGCGCGCCAAGTTTTATAAGCAGAAAGAACAGGAAGAGCTTGAGCGATTGTCGCTGCTGCGCGAGTCGCACAACCTCGTCGCCGAGCATTACCCGAACGTCACGCGCGAAGACATCGAAGAGGTCATCTCGCGCTGGACGGGTATTCCGATCACGTCGCTTAAAGAAGAAGAGACGGCGAAGCTGCTGCGCATCGAAGAAGAATTACATAAGCGCATCGTCAGCCAAGACCGCGCCATCTCGGCGCTGTCGCGCGCCATTCGCCGCAGCCGCGCCGGTCTGAAGAATCCCAACCGTCCGGTCGGCTCGTTCCTCTTCTTAGGCCCTACGGGCGTCGGTAAGACCGAAGTCGCGCGGTCGCTTGCCGAATTCCTCTTCGGCTCTGAGCGCGCGCTGATCCGCTTCGATATGTCCGAGTATATGGAGAAGCACGCGGTCTCGAAGCTGATCGGCAGCCCGCCCGGTTACGTCGGCCACGAGGAAGGCGGCCAGTTGACCGAGAAGGTCAAGCGCAATCCGTACTCGGTGCTGCTGCTCGACGAGATCGAGAAGGCGCACCCCGACCTCTTCAACATTCTCTTGCAGGTGCTGGAAGACGGCGTGCTGACGGATTCGCTCGGCAATCACATCGATTTCAAGAATGTGATTCTGATTATGACCTCGAACATCGGCGCGCGGTTCATACAGAAGCGCGGCCATCTCGGCTTCCAGTCTTCGGTGCGGCTACAGCAGGCGAACGTCGAAGAGGGCGTGATGCAGGCCGTCAAGCAGACGTTCAATCCTGAATTCATCAACCGCCTCGATGAAATTATCGTCTTCGAGCCGCTCACGGACAGCGACTTGCTCGAAGTAATCGGGCTGCTCGTCGCGCAACTCAATCGCACGCTGATACGGCGCAAGCTGCAAGTGCAAATGACGCAGGAAGCGCGGCAATGGATCGTCGAGCAGACCTGCATAGACCGCTCGTATGGGGCGCGCCCGCTGCGACGCGCATTGCAGAAGTACGTCGAAGACCCGCTGTCTGAAGCGCTCATCAGCGGTCGCTTCAGCGAGGCGTCGATCATTGAAGTCTTCCTCGAAGGCGACGCGCTGCAATATCGCCCGATGGCGCTTGAAGAGATGGGCGACGCGTTGCTCGTGCAATAGTACTCGCAAGAAGGCGACGCGGGGACGCGGCGACACGGCGACACGGAGAGGGAAAGGGACAGACTCTGATTGCTGGCCTTCCTTTCTCCGCGTCGCCGCGTCGCCGCGTCCCCGCGCCGCCTTTTCGCAGTTGATTGGCTAGCCCCCCATATTTTTGTTACAATAACCGATCAAATTGGCATTCTATACAGTGAGCAAGAAATCAGCAGCGCGAAATGAGTGCCCGGCTGACGGCGCACCGGCCAAAGCGGACGGACGCGCCAGCGGCCAACCGCTTCGCCTGTTGAGTGTAGGAGCTTAATCGCGGCCCGCGTCCGAACCCGTGCGCCGCGACGCGGAATCGAGACAGACTCAGGAATGATAGGGAGCGTGCAATTCATTTATGACTAAGCGTGTTCTTTGCCTGCTTGCAGTATTGGTAGCGGCAGTCGGCGTCTGGCCCGGCAAGGGTTATCTGGCGATGCTTGAGCCGCCGGCCTCGGTCAATCAAAACGTGCCGGTTGAACAAGTAACCATTCACGGTAACCGCCGCATCCCTGAATCCACCATCAAAATCTGGATCGGCACACGCGAAGGCGATCCCTATAACCCGCAGCAACTCGACCGTGACGTGCGCGCGCTCTACGCACAGGGCCACTTCGAAGACGTTAAGGTCTATGCCGAAGAGGGCACGCGCGGCGGCAAGCTCATCACTTTTGAGGTGCGCGAGCGCCCGCTGCTGCTCGACATCAAATACGACGGCCTCAAGTCTGTCCAGCAATCGACCGTGCTGGAAGAGTTCCGCAAGCGGACCGTCGGCTTGTCGAAAGAGTCGCAGTACGATCCGGTCAAGGTGCGGCGCGCGGCGGCAGTCATCAAAGAGTTGCTTGCCAACGAAGGCCGCCCCGAAGCCAAAGTCGAGCCGCGGATCGAAGCCATCTCGGCAACCGCCGTCGCCCTGACCTTCAAGGTCGAAGAAGGGCCGCGCTTTCGCGTCGCCGATATCGAGTTCGAGGGCAACACTGTCTACTCCGACGCTTACCTGCGCTCGCACATGAAGCTCGTCAAAGAGGTCGGGCTGTTCACGACCTTCTCGTCAAAAGACATCTATCATAAAGAGAAGCTCGAAGCCGACCTCGACCGCCTTCGCGTTTTGGTTTACGCCGACAACGGATATTTGAAGACCCGCTTCGGCGAGCCGCGCGTCGAAGAGGTCGGCAAGGTCGGCACGTGGATTCCGATATTCGGCCACAAGGGCCAGGGCTTGAAGATCGTCATCCCGATTGAAGAAGGCCGTCAGTACCGCGCCGGCAATATCAAGGTCGAAGACAACACCGAGTTCACCGCCGATGAAATCAAGTCGGTCATCGGCCTCAAGCCGGGCGACGTTATCAAAGGCTACACGGTCGTCAACAAGGGCATCGATAACCTGAAGAAGTTGTACGGCTCGCGCGGCTACATCCAGGCGAACCCGAACTTCTTCCCCGAATTCAAAGACGACCCGAACGATCAGGTCAAAGGAATTGCCGACATCACCTTCAACATCGAAGAAGGCAAGCAGTACACGCTGCACCGGCTGGAGTTCATCGGCAACACCTTCACGCGCGACAACGTGCTGCGCCGCGAAGTGCTGTTGAACGAAGGCGAGCGGTACAACGAACAACTCTGGGACTTGAGCATTCTGCGATTGAACCAGCTCGGCTACTTCGATCAGGTCAAGAAGGAAGACGCGACGATCAACACCAACGAGAAGGAAGGTCAGGTTGACCTGACTATGAAGGTGCAGGAGAAAGGCCGCCAACAGATCAGCTTCACCGGCGGCGTGTCAGGCATCGGCGGCTCCTACCTCGGCATCGATTATTCGACCAACAACCTGCTCGGCTATGGCGAGTCGCTGGCCATCGCCGTATCGGGTGGCAACTATCAAAAGGTCGCCTCGTTCTCGTTCACCGAGCCGTACCTTCGCGGCAAGCCGATCAGCCTCGGCTTCAGCATCTTCTACCAGGACTACCAGTTCATCGGCCAGGGCTTTGGCGCGGTGACGACCGGCAACATCTTCGGCGGTTTTTCAGGCGAATCGTTGTTCACGCAGCGGACCAAGGGCGCGGCAGTGACTCTATCAGCGCCGCTCAGTTACTTCGCCAAGCGCTTCCGCATGGGGCGCTTCGTGCGGCTCGGCTTGTCCTACTCGTTCCGCACGAGCGACATTCTCGACCCGGCGGTCAACCGCGACGCCGACCCGAACAACAATATCCCGATCACCTTCCGACAGACCGGCGTGACGCAATCGACGCTGACGCCGACGCTCGCATTCAACACGCTGAACTCGTCGCTCGATCCGACCACCGGGCAATCGCTGACGTTGGGCTTATCGTATTCAGGCGGTATACTCGGCGGCAAGGTCAACACGATTGAGCCGACTATCGAGTACAAGCGCTTCTTCCCGCTGTTCGCCGGCAAAGAGGCGCGCGCCAAGATTGAATCGGGCAAGCAGACGCGCACCTTTGGATTCCGCGCCCTGTTTGCGACGATCAACTCGTTCGGCACACCGTTCGAATCGAACTCGTTCTCATTCGTCGGCGGTATGCCGCTGTTTGCGCGCTTCTTCCTCGGCGGCGAAGATTCGATACGCGGCTACAACATTCGCGGCATCTCGCCGACCGCGCCGATTGAGACGACGACGACGACGCGCAACCTCTTTGCCACTGACCTTGAAGGCAACCGCCTGCGCGTGCGCCGCGCCCAGCAATCGACCGGCAACAGCATCGATCCGAGCGTGATCAGCCAATTTCTGGTCACGAACCAGGCGACCAACACGACGACGTTCCCGGCCTTCCTCGGCGGCGACTCGCAGTTGCTGCTCAACTTCGAGTACCGCATCCCGATTGTCGGGCCTTTACAGTTCGTGCCTTTCTTCGATATCGGCTCGTCGTTCAATCTCTACACGCTCAACGACCAGTCCGAGCAAAGTGAGTTCATCGCCGACCAGGCGCTCGGCACGCTCATCCTCAACCCGCGCGGGTTGCAGGCAACGCGTAGAGAGATCGTCAAGGCGACGCCGCCGGAGACGCCCGCCGGGTCATTGCCGCCAGGCTTCCGGTTTGCGACTATCCTCGGCGAGCAGGCGGTCAACCGCACCGGGCGTTTCTCGCAGGCTGCCGCCGGCGTCTTTGATAACTACCGCGCCAGCGTCGGCGGCGAGTTCCGCATACAAGTGCCGGTCATCAACGTGCCCTTCCGGCTGATATTCGCCTACAACCCGAACGCGCGGACTGACAATCCGTTCTTTATCGAGCAGAAGAAGGCGATTCGCTTCTCGGTCGGCAGAACGTTCTAGCATGTTGACGAGTGACCAGTGAGCCGTGACAAGAAAGTGCCCGAATCAAAACTTGTCACTGTTCACTGGTCACTCGTCACTGGTATAATGATTCTTTCTCAGCGTGCGACTGACGCTCGCCGTTAGTCTCAATCAATTCCAAACACGACAGGAGCAGTTATGTTCAAGATTCGATTTGCTGCGCTGGCAGCAGTGATCCTGGCCACGATGGCGTCAGTCGCTTCGGCGCAGCAGGCCACGCAGGCCGGCGTTAGCAGCGCAATCCCCGATGGCAAGATCGCCGTCATCAACACGCAGGCATTCCCTGACGGCATCAGTGAATTGAAGCAAAAGTACGAGCAGGTCAACAATCAATTCAAAGATCGCTCGCAGAGACTGCAAACCGCCCAGACCCGCTTGACCGAAATCGAAAATCGGCTGAAGACTCAGGGCAACGTGCTCAAGCCGGATGAAGTGTCGAAATTGCAGGACGAGTATACAGGCTTGAAGAAGAACGCCGAGCGCGACCTCGAAGATGCCAAGGCGGAGTACGAGCGCGCCGTCGATAGCAACACGCGGCCCGTGCGCGACAAGCTCTATCAGTTCTTGCAGAACTACGCGACGCAGCGCGGCATCGTGATGATCATCAACCTCGCCGGCGCGGCGCAGAGCGGCACGCTCGCTTACTGGAACCCCGGCGCGGACATCACCGACGATTTCATCGCCGAATATAACAAAGCCAATCCGGTCGCCGGCGCGCCCGCTACGCCGCGTCCGCAGCCGGCCCCGACCAGCCCGGTTCGCAAGCCCTAAGGCGCGAGGAAAGGAGCCAAGAGCATGAAGTTATTGAAAGCAACCTTTACCCTCGTCGCATTGTTGAGCCTGACGACGCTGGCCGCCGCACAGCAGACCGCGGGCGCTCAGCCGGCGGCGCTGCCGAAAGGCAAAGTCGCGGTCATCAACACGGCCATGTTTCAAGAGCAGGTGCTTGAGTTCAAAGCCAAGATGGACGAGTTGAACCGCCAGTTTGAGCCACGCGTCAGAGACGTGCGCGGCCTCGCAGACCGCATTACGGCGCAGGAAAATACGATCAAGACGCAGGGCCAGGGCGGCGCGCTGTCGGCGGCTCGTGTCGCCGAGATGACCGAACAGCTTGACGGGATGAAGAAGGAGTATCAGCGCAAGGCCGAAGACCTCGAAGCCGACGCCTCGCGCGCCAAGGATCGCGCCTTCGAGCCGCTGACCAACAAGCTCGTCAAGTTCGCGCAAGACTACACGGCCAAGCGCGGCATCGTCCACCTGATCGATCTCAGCAACTCTACGCAGTCGGGCTTCCTGCTGTGGTACGACCCGCGCGCTGACATCACGACGGATTTCATCGCCGAATACAACAAGGCTAATCCGGTGAGCGCTGCGCCGGCGGCGACTAAGCCCTGAGCAAGTAAAAAAGGGGAAGCGACGCGGCGACGCGGCGAAGGGGAGACGCGGGGAAGATTCCCGTATGTCCCTCTCGCCGCGTCGCCGTGTCAGGTGATCTTTACTGAATGGTGTCGGTGCTGATACCGTGATCTTCTTCGTCTTTGACGCGCAGGAGATCGAGAATGAGCGCCGTGTTGCTGGTCGCCTGAATCGTGCGCTCGTAGGTGCGCGCATTCTTCTCAACTTCAAAGCTGCCGTCCGCTGCGCCGCTCAACAGGGTCAGCGCGCGGCGGCCCGCTTCGACGCCGGCCTTCGCTCCGATTATCAAACCTTCCTGCAAATAAATCTCGCCGCTGGCCGCCGACGATATGACTTGCACTAGCCCTGTAATGCGGCTGTTTTCGAGAATCTGAATAATATCGAAGAGACTGATGTCGGCGAGGCTGCCGGATAAGATGCGCTGATTCGGTCCGCGCGAAGGCGCGGGCAGCGAGGACGGCGTTTGCGTGCGGCGCACGTCGCGCAACTGGCCTGTGACTGATACGCGTGGGTCGAGCCGCTTCGCCTCAAGCAGGCGCTCGTTCGCGCGCTCCAGGTCGCCCGCCGAGATGTGCAGGCTGGCCAGCGCCAGGCAGTGCTGTGCTGCCTGATCGCGCTTGCCGGCGTCGATGAGTATCTCGCGCAGCTTCTCGCGCAGCGCAATGTGACGCGGCGCGCTGTCAATGGCGCGCTCAAGTGTTTCGATGGCGCGATTGACCATGCGGTACTTGACCAGCAGCTCGGCGTCAATGATAGCGCTTTCGGGATCAAACTCGTTGGGGTTGTTCTTCGACATGCTTGCTTCGCCCTCGATCACATCAGCAGCCCGCACTACATATTGTTGTTTCCGCTGCCGGTTGTCAATTGTTCGTTTTTCTATGATGAGCAGGCAGCCGTCAACATCAGTCAAGGCCGCCAGTTATGCTGATGCGGTAATCGTCCGCCTGCTTGATGATCTGATCTTTGTCGAACAGCAACGTCTTGCGCGGAGTGATGTGGATGGCCGTAGCGCCCGCTTGCTTCATCGTCTCAATCGTCGGCACGCCGATGACCGGCACGTCGAAACGCATATCCTGATCGGGCTTGGCCACCTTGACGACGACAAAGGGACGGCCCCGCGTGATCTGGCCGGCGCGCGTGATGACGGCGTCCGTCCCTTCCATTGCTTCGATAGCGACGACGGCGCAGTCTTTGACCGCGATGGTCTGCCCCAGGTCGAGGCGGGCAATCTCTTGAGCGATCTTCAAGCCGAACTCGATGTCTGCGCGCTCATCTTTGTTCGGCGCGCGGCGCGTCAATACACCTTGCGGCGCGAGCGAATCTTCAAGGAAGACAGTCGAGTCAACCAAGGTGATGCCTTCGCGCGCCAGCTCGTCGGCAATCGCGCCGATGAGGCTGTCGGTGTTTTTCGTCGCAAGGCGCGCGAGCGTTCGCACCATTCGCAAATCAGGCAGCGCGTTCAGGCGGAAAATCTGGTGGTGTTTAACCTGCCCCGCCATAATGGCATGCGTCACGCCTTCGCCTTTGAAGAAGCGGATCAATTTGCCGAGTTGGCCGACGCCGACCCACTCGACGCGCGCGGCGCGATCAACAATTTCCGGCGCAGTCTCTTCCTTGATGGCGGCGACGACCATCTCGACGCTACGACGCCGCGCGCCATCGAGCACGAGAAACGGGAACTGGCCATTGCCGGCGATCAATCCGTATTTCATAAGTCAGGATACAGGATACAGGATACAGGATTCAGGGAGACTTACGTTCTGCGATTAAGTTGATTCAGCCGCAGCATCCTGAACCGGACTCCAGAGCTGAATCCTGAATCCTGTATCCTGAATCCTGTATCCTGAATCCTGTATTCTGTATCCTTCGTCAGTATTCGACCCACGTGCCGACCTGCCGCTCTTGCGCCTGCCTGTAGAGATAGACGGCTGAAGCAAGGTCTTCAACAGCGAGGCCGAGCGATTTGAACAGCGTGATCTCTGCGGCGAATGTGCGGCCCGGCTTATTGCCGATCAGTACTTCGCCGATCTCCGCGCGAATATGGTCCGGCCCGATTGCGCCGTCTCGCAAAGCCATCAAGTAATCGCCGCTCTCATTCAAAGTTGATTCGCGCCGGTCTACGAAGAGGCTCGCCGCCGCCATCGTCGCGCTGTCCACTTCGCGCGCGGCGGGCACACTCGCGCCGACGACGTTCAGGTGCGCGCCCGGCGCGACCCATTCGCGTTGAATGACCGGCTCGCGCGACGAAGTGGCCGCGACAATCACATCAGCGCCGCGCACGGCGGCTTCGACCGTCTCGACCGCTTCAATAGGAAAGGCGTAGCGCGCCTGCATCGCCTCGGCAAGACGTTGAGCGTTAGCAAAGCGGCGGCTGACCACACGCGCGCGCTTCAAAGGCCGCACGCAGGCCATCGCTTCAAGGTGCGTGTGTGCCTGCACGCCTGAGCCGATGATAGCCAGGTCGCTAGCGTCTTCGCGGGCCAGCAACGCGGTAGCAACGCCTGATACAGCGGCTGTGCGAATCGCTGTGATTGCCGACGCGTTCATCAACGCCATCACTTCGCCGGTTTCACCGCTGAGCAGGATGACGCTGCCCTGATGCGCGTCCAGCCCGCGTGCCGGGTTGTCAGGAAAGACGCCGATGACTTTGACGCCATACGCCGCCGGCTCGCTCGCTTTGTGCGCCGGCATCAATCCCAACAATCCTTTCGCGCCGGGCGGCGAGATCACCATACGTAGCGGCTGCGTCATCTCGCCTCGTGCGAGCGACCGCAGCGCGTCACGCATCAGCCGGATGCAGTCGGCCATCGGCAAGAGGCGTTCGATCTCCTGCTGGTTGAGAATCAGCACGCTCACTTGGTCACTCCGCGCTCGGACGATTCGATGAAGGCGATCAGGTAATCTATCTCCGTGTGGCCGCCGAGTTCGGCCCGTATGCGCTCGACCGCCTGCGTGGTGTTGAGCTTTGCGGCCAACAGCAGGTGAAAGGCGTGATCGATGCGGCGGATCATTTCGGATAAAAAGCCCTGCCGCTTAAGTCCGATGGTGTTCGGCCCATAACAGCGCGCGTGATTGCCGACGCTGCGCGCATAAGGCAACGCGTCTTTGACGACGACCGACGACGCGCCGATGAAGGCGTACTTACCGACGCGGCAGAACTGGTGAACACCTGAGAAAGCGCCGAGCGTCGCGTGGTCTTCGACGACAACGTGACCGGCAAGCGCCGCGGAGTTCGAGAAGATGACGTGATTGCCGACGTGACAATCGTGCGCGACGTGCGCTTGCGCCATAAACAGATTGTCGGAGCCAATCGAAGTCAGGTTGCCGCCGCCTTCGGTGCCGCGATGAATCGTCGTGAACTCGCGGAAGACGTTGCGTTGGCCTACGACAAGGCGGCTCGGCTCGCCTTTGTATTTCAAGTCGTGCGGAGCCTGGCCTGCCGAGACGAATGGAAAGAAGACCGTGCCGCTGCCGAATTCTGAAGGGCCTTCGATCACGCAATGGCTGCCGACGCGCACGCCGTCGTGAAGGATCACATCATCGCCAATCACCGAATATGGGCCGATGGTGACACCGCTGCCAATCTCGGCTTTCGCGCTGACGATGGCCGTCGGGTGAATGGTTGCGGGCTCGCGCATCGCGGTCATTGCTCGACGGGTTTGAAAGCCGCGTGATTGATCTCGCTGCTGCGCTCGACCAGGCTGCGCTCGACCAGCGACGAAGCGATCTCCGCTTCAGCGACGAGCTGCCCATCGACAAACGCTTCGCCGCGCAGGCGAATGTAGCGCGGGCGCAGCTTCAGCACCGTCAACTCCATCCGCAGTTGATCGCCGGGCACGACGGGGCGGCGGAACTTGGCGTTATCGATGCCGGTGAAGAAGACCAGCTTCGATTCGCGGTCGGGCAGCGACGCCAGCATCAAGACGCCGGCAGTCTGCGCCATCGCTTCGACGATGAGAACGCCGGGCATAACGGGAGCGCCGGGGAAGTGGCCCTGAAAGAATGGTTCGTTGAGCGTGACGTTCTTGATGCCGATGACGCGCTTGTGCGGCTCGTATTCGATGATGCGATCAACGAGCAGGAACGGGAAGCGATGTGGCAGAATCGCCTGGATTTGTGTAATGTCGAGTACAGTTTCCATAACCCCCTTTGACTATTCAAGGCTCTCATCCGGCTGGGTTCGCGTGGTGATGCCGGCATCGCGGATGACCTGTTCCAGTTGCTTCACGCGGTCTGCGAGTTCGGGCAGCCTTGAGTATAGCGCATGCCTGCGCCGCCACGCATTGTACTCAAGGGCCGGTATCATTCCGCCCATCAACGCCCCGGCCTTCACATCCTTGGTAACGACGGCACGCGCCATCAGGACTGCGCCGTCGCCGACCGTGACGTGTTCGACGCTGCCGACCTGCCCGGCAATCACGCAACGCTTGCCGATCTTCGTGCCGCCCGAAAAGCCCGCCTGCGCGGCGATCACCGTGTCTTCGCCAATCTCGCAGTTGTGGCCGACCTGTATAAGATTATCGAGCTTGACGCCGCGCCGCAGCACCGTATCGGCAAAGCCGCCGCGATCTATTGCGCAGTTCGCGCCGATCTCGCAATCGTCTTCGATGCGGACGCGGCCTAACTGCAAGAGCCTCACTTGCCGGCCTTCTTCGTCAGGCACGAAACCGAAGCCATCCGCGCCAATGACCGCGCCGGCGTGAATCGTGACGCGGCTGCCGATCTCTGTGCCGGCATAGATCGCTACGTTCGCGTAGATCACCGAGTCATCGCCGATGCGGCAGTCGTCACCGATGACGACGCCGGGATACAGCGTCACACGATTGCCGATCCGGCAACGCTTGCCGATGGTGACGCGCGGGTGAATCGAGAGGTCTTTGCCGAAGGCTGTTCCGTCACCGGCGATGAGGTCGGGGCTGACGCCGAGCGGGACATAAGCGACCGCGTGTAATGCTTGAATCACTTGCGCGAAGGCTAGCTTCGGAGAACGCGCGACGAGCAGATTGGCGGTCGCGCCTTCGACCGGCGAGTTGACGATGATCGCGGTAGCGCGGCACTCGTTAATGCGCGCGCGATACCGCGCATCGGCGGCAAAGCTGATGTCGCCGGCTTCAGCCTGCTCGAACGATTGAGCGCGGCGCACGACCGCCTGCGGGTCGCCAATCAATTGCGCCTTGATGATCTCGGCCAGTCGCTCAAGCGTCTGCATGGCTCATCACCTGATGATTGAATAACGCGCTTCTGAAGAGTGCGGTAACAAGCCTGAAAGTTTCCCAAAAACGCGCACCCGGCGCAAGCAGAGGGAGTGGAGGCTAGAGGCTAGAGGCTAGAGACTGGCGGGCGAGACAGCGCGCTACACGCTTGTTCTTACTAGCCCCTGGCCTCCAGCCTCCAGCCTCTTTTTAGCTCTCCTTGACTGTGCAAAAATGGCTGTGTTAGCTTGCGAGTTCTCGTTCAGGCAGTTAATCTCGATTATTGGGAAACACCATGCTTAAGCGCACACCGCTCTACGAATCACACATTATCCTGGGCGCGCGAATGGTCGAATTTGCCGGCTGGGAGATGCCCGTCCAATACAGCGGACCTATCCCCGAACATATGGCCGTGCGCCAATCGGCGGGGCTGTTCGACGTTTCGCATATGGGCGAAGTCGAAGTGCGCGGGCCGGACGCGCTGGCCCTCGTGCAACGCCTCACGACCAATGATGTCACCAAGCTTCAAGACAATCAGGTTCAGTATACGACGATGACCAACGATGCGGGCGGCATCATCGATGATTTTCTGGTTTATCGCTACAACGAAGACTATTTCCTGCTCGTCGTCAACGCCAGCGGCACGGATGGTGACTTCGCATGGATCAAGCAGCACTCGAACGGCTTAAACGTCGAAGTGCATAACACCAGCGACGGCTATGGGCTGCTCGCCCTGCAAGGGCCGCGCGCCGAATTCATCCTGCAACGAATCAGCGACCATATGCTCGACCGCATCCCTTATTATTGGTCGCAGCAGTTGGCTGTCGATGGCGTAGACTGTCGCGTTTCGCGCACGGGCTACACCGGCGAAGACGGCTTCGAGATTCTCTGCCACGCGGCGGACGCTTTGCACATCTGGAATCGGCTGCTGGTGATTGGCCAAAGCGACGGCTTGACTCCCTGTGGACTGGCCGCCCGCAATACGCTTCGACTCGAAGCCGCGTTCAGGCTCTACGGCAACGATATGGATCAGACGACGACGCCGCTCGAAGCCGGGCTGGGCTGGGTCGTCAAGCTCAACAAAGGCGACTTCATCGGGCGCGACGTGATGCAGCGGCAGAAGGCCGAAGGGCTGCGGCGCAAGCTGGTCGGCTTCGAGGTGCTCGATAAAGCGCCGGCGCGAGACGGCTACCCGGTGATGATCGCGGGTCAGCAGGTCGGCACGGTCGCTTCCGGCAGCTACGCGCCGTTGCTGAAAAAGAACATAGGTATGCTCTACCTGCCGATTGAGCACACCCGTGTCGGCACAGAATTTTCAGTAGTTATTCGCGGGCGCGAAGTCCCTGCCCGCGTCGTTGAAACACCCTTCTACAAACGGCAACGTACGTTTGATTAATTTCGGATTTTATATTTTGGATTTTGGATTTACAGAATCGGGGTCCGCATCGCCGCAGGTTCTTTTAATCCAAAATCGAAAATATAAAATCCGAAATGCGGAGAGAGAACATGGCAAATACTCCTGAAGACCTCACCTACACGAAGGACCATGAATGGGTTCGCGCCGCCGGCGAGCGGGTCACGGTCGGCATCACCGATCACGCGCAGAAGCAACTCGGCGACGTGGTCTACGTCGAACTGCCGCGCGTCGGCGATAAGTTTGAAAGCCGCGAGCCATTCGGCTCGGTCGAGAGCGTCAAGGCGGTCAGCGAAATCTATATGCCCATCGGCGGCGAGGTGCTCGAAGTCAACAGCGCGCTCAACGAAGAGCCGGAGAAGGTGAACAGCGATCCTTACGGCGAAGGCTGGATGGTCGTGCTTAAGCCCAGCAACCTGTCTGAGATCGACGCCCTGTTGACCGCCATCGAGTATGAAGACTACATCAAGGAAGAAGCCTCGGAGTAAGTAGCAATGCGGTATATCCCGAACTCACCCGACGAGCGACAGGCGATGCTCGACAGCATCGGCTGTGGCCGCATCGAAGAGCTATTTGAACAGATCCCCGAAAACCTCCGATTGAACGAGGCGATAGGCATCGGCCCGGCCTTGAGCGAGCCGGAACTGATCGCCTACTTCCGCGATCTGGCGGCGGCGAACGCCACTGATTACCAATCGTTTCTCGGCGCGGGCGCGTACTCGCACTTCATCCCGGTCATCATCGATTCGCTCATCTCGCGCGCCGAATTCTTCACCGCCTACACGCCCTACCAGCCGGAGCTGAGTCAAGGCACGCTGCAATATATCTTCGAGTTTCAGACGATGGTCTGCCAGTTGACGGGCATGGATGTGGCCAACGCCTCGCTTTACGATGGCTCGACGGGCGTCGCCGAAGCGGTGATGATGGCCAACCGCGTGACGCGCCGCGACCACTTCATCATCGCCGACACGCTCCACCCGCAGTACCGCGAAGTGACCGAGAGCTACACGCGGCAGCTCGGCCTGACGTTCGACTACGCGCCGCACACAGAGGCCGGCACGCTCGACCTGAACGCGCTTCGCATTGATAAGACGACGGCGGCGGTGGTCGTGCAATCGCCGAACTTCTTCGGCAGCATCGAAGACCTACAGGCCATCGCCGACGCCGCGCATCAAGCCGGCGCTTTGTTCATCGTCGCCTTCAGCGAAGCGATGAGCCTCGGCGCGCTGAAATCGCCCGGCGCGTGCGGCGCAGACATCGTTGTCGGCGAGGCGCAATCCTTCGGCATCCCGCTCAGCTTCGGCGGCCCTTACTGCGGTCTGTTTGCGACGAATGAAAAATTCGTGCGGCAGATGCCGGGCCGTCTGGCCGGCGAAGCGTTCGACCACGATGGGCGGCGCGGCTTCGTGCTTACCTTATCAACTCGCGAGCAACACATCCGCCGCGAAAAAGCGACCTCGAACATCTGCACGAACCAGGGACTGTTCGCGCTGATGACGACGGTCTACCTGGCGACGATGGGCAAGCGCGGCGTGCAGGAAGTTGCGCATCAGAATATGCAGAAAGCGCACTATGCGGCCTCTGAGATCGCCAGGCTCGACGGCTACAGCCTGCGCTTCGGCGCGCCCTTCTTCAACGAGTTCGTCATCACGACGCCGAGGTCGGCGGCTGAAGTCACCTGCGCGATGGCAGGCAAAAAGATACTCGGCGGCGTCCCGCTCGACAGGTATTACCCGGAGATGAAAGACGCCTTGCTGGTGTGCGTCACTGAGACGGCGAAGCGCGCCGCGATAGATCGATTCGTCGCCGCGCTCGCGGAAGTTTGATGAGTGGCCACAGAGGCACAGAGACACGGAGTAAGTTGAAAGAAAAATCTTCGTGTCTCTGTGCCTCTGTGGCTAATAAATAAAAAGATGAACAACAGTCGAATCAAGAAAGCAGCCACACACGTCGTTCAGAACGAAGACCTCTTGTTTGAAAGATCGCGGCCCGGTCGCAAGGGCTATTCGATCCCCGCGCTCGACGTGCCAGAGACGGCAGCGAGCGAGCTGGTTGACGCGCGATTGCTGCGCGACGATGACCTCGAAGGCATGCCTGAGTTGTCTGAAGTTGACGTGATCCGCCACTTCACGCGCATCTCGACGTGGAACTATTGCATAGACCACGGCCTCTACCCGCTCGGCTCGTGCACGATGAAATACAACCCGCGCATCAATGAAGCGGTGGCGCGCATCGAAGGCATCGCCAAACTGCACCCGCTCGTGCCCGCGCCGATGGCGCAAGGCGCGCTCGAAATCATCGCGCGGCTCGAAGACACGCTGGCCCGGATCACCGGCCTTGCGGCAGTGACGACGCAACCGGCGGCGGGCGCGCAGGGCGAGATGACCGGCATTATGATGATCCGCGCCGCGCTCACCGAACGCGGCAACCCGCGCAAGAAGGTGCTGATCCCCGATTCGGCGCACGGCACGAATCCGGCGTCGGCGGTCATCTGCGGCTACACGGTCGAAACCGTGCCGACGCTCGCGGACGGCGGCACAGACATCGAAGCCTTGCGCCGCCTCATGAATGAAGACGTTGCCGCCTTCATGCTGACCAATCCGAATACGCTGGGTAAGTTCGAGCGCAACATTCAGGAGATTTGTAACATTCTTCACGAAGGCGGCGGCTACGTCTATATGGACGGCGCGAATATGAACGCGCTGGTCGGAGTCGCAAGGCCAGCGGACTTCGGCATAGACGTGATGCACCTCAACCTGCATAAGACCTTCTCGACGCCGCACGGCGGCGGCGGGCCTGGGGCCGGGCCTGTGGCAGTGACCGCAGAGCTTGAGCCTTACCTTCCCTTCCCGCGCGTCACGCGCAATGAGTCAGGCCAACTGTCGCTCGACTTCAATCGCCCGAAGTCAATCGGTCGCGTGCGCGCTTTCCTGGGTAACTATGGCGTGCTGGTGCGCGCGCTCAGTTACATCCTGACGCACGGCGACACGGGGCTGCGCGAGGCGACTGAAACTGCCGTGCTCAACGCCAACTACATCGCCGAGCACTTAAAAGAAGTCTACGACATTCCGTATCCGGGCCGCGTGATGCACGAGGTCATCTTTTCGGATAAGCATCAACAGAAGCATGGCATACGCAACCTCGACATTGCCAAGCGGCTGATTGATTATGGCTTCTACCCGCCAACGATGTCGTTCCCGCTGGTCGTGCCGGGCGCGCTGATGGTCGAGCCGACCGAGACCGAAGGCCGCGAAGAACTCGACCTCTTCATTGACGCGATGCGGTCGATTGATGCCGAAGCGGCTGAAAATCCCGACTTTCTCAAACAAGCGCCGCATTCGACGAAAGTCGGGCGGCTCGATGAGGTGGCGGCAGCACGCAAGCCCGTCCTGCGCTGGCGGCCCAGGCCGAGCAGCGACACAGACCGCGCCAGAGGCACGTCTTCGTCAGCTTAGAAAGTCAACTGCCCAGACAGAACCGGCTGCGGCCCGCCTGTCCGGGCAGAGCATTGAGCTGGTGATGAGAGGAAACGAGCTGGCTCTGAAACCATCACGACCGATCAATCCTGCGCTAACCTCCGATGTGCGATGCCTGCCGCACCACCAATGCCGAAGAGCCTATTGCGCCCAATGTGTAAGGGCATACGCGGATTGCGAAGGGCCGAACCCGTCCGGTAAACTCCTTGGCTTTGATAGCGTGGGCAGTTTGTGACAAAGGAGGACTCTTTCTTTTTTCGCAGCAAGTTTCTTGAAAGGAAATGTCATGAGCAGAGAAAGCACAGAAGAAGTGAAAGGCAGATTATTGAGAGACCCGGAAGTGCAGTTGATGATTCGCATGCGCGCGTTCGATATTTACCAGATGCGCAATGGCCAGGGCGGCAGCGCGGTAGATGACTGGTTCCGCGCCGAATCCGAAGTCCTCGCGTTTCTGATCGCAGAAGAAGACCGGCGATCAGCCGAAGAAACGCCGGCTTCATCGCCTGAAACCGTCGCCGGCATCGAGCTGATTTCGCGCACGGATGAGATTGCCGAGCCGGAAACCAGCATCGGCGGATGGTCAGTGACCGAACCAGCGGGTTTGGAATTGGCCCCGGCTCCAGGCGGCGAGGCCGCGATGGAAACTCCGAAAAAGACCGGGACACGGTCGGCAGGCAAGACCGCTACACCACGCGCGAAAAAGACCGGCGACGACACCACGAATAAAACGACTACGCGACGCACGGCTGCCAAGAAGACGGCGGACGCAACCGAAAAGCCAAAGCGGACTCGCAAGAAGGCGGACACGACGACGCAGGCAAGCGATTAGACAACGACGCGGTGACGCGGAAGAGGGACGCGGCGACACGGTGACGCGGCGAGGGAAGGGCGACGTAATAGCTCATTAATTGCTTCTTTCGCCGCGTCGCCGTGTCGCCGCGTCGTCTTTTTCTCTGCGTCGCCGCGTCTGTTTAATTCTTCGGCGCGTAGTAACTGTCGCGGGTGCGCGCTTCGTAGCCCGAGCGCGTCAGGAAGACTTTGACGTGACGCAAGCGCCCATCGCGCTGCTCGTTCTTGGAGACGTAGGTGAGGATGTATTGATTCTTTAATTCGTGGGCGACAAGCGCGTAAACGTCTTTCATCTCTTCGTCGCGCAGCGGCGAGTAGATGCGACCGCCGGTGCGCGTCGCCAGATCGGTCATAATGCGCTCGGCATTTTCAAACCGCGCGATCATCACGCCCGCCGTCCCGCGCGTGCCGGCAACGGTTCCCATCTTCCCGGCATACGGTCTAAGTTGAGCGATGAACTGCTGCGCTTTGCTGACAACGTAGACGACCGCCCCTGAGCGGATGAGGGCGTCGAGCGATTGCTGGTAAGTTACCTTACTTGACGTGTCGTCACCATCAGTGAGTAGGATCACGGCTTTGCGACCTTGAATCTTTGCCAGTTGCTCATCCGCCGTGCTGTAGAGCGCGTCGAAAAGCGCCGTGCTGCCGTACTCGCTGTTGCCTTCCTTGGTCCGCACCATACCGGGCTTGAATCGCCACGACAGCGCGTGGCGCACGTCGTCGGTCTTCGATGTCCAATCCTGAATCAACTCGACGTTGCTGTGAAACTCGATGACCGAAACTTTATCTTCCGGGCCAAGCTTGTCGAGAAAGTTCATCGCCGCCGCGCGCAGTGAGGCAATGTCGCCGGCGACCGAGCCTGACGCGTCGAGCATCAGCACGACGTTCACCGGCACGGCGCTGATGAGAAAACTGGCGATATCTTGCCGCTGTCCGTCTTCAGCGATGATGAAATCATTCTTTAACAGGTCGGTCGCCTGTCGGCCATAAGGGTCCATCACCGTGACGTTGAGCAGGACTTCGTCAGCGCGTAGCTTGACCGTGTCGTCCGCGCCTGAATTGGCCGACGACGGATTGGCCGAAGGCAGTCGGCGTCCGCTCTGTGCTAAGCCCAGGCCCACCACAAGCGTCAAGACAAGCGTGCAGGTCAGAGTGCGAATCGATACTTGAGAAATCTTCATAGCTGCTTGAATAAGTATAGCGCAGGCCGCTGTGGCTGTGACAAGTGAAGCGTGATGCGTGTGGCGCGGTGCGTCAGGTAAGACTGAATATCAGGGCGTGCGGTGCGAGCCTTGATGGACAAGGATCAGTGCGCCCGTTCTGGCCGCACTTCAGGAAATTCAAAGACGCGGTTGGCCAGTGTGAGCACCAGCCAACCGCGCCGCGATACAAAGCGAAGACTTCAGCATGCGAAAACCTGAAGGCTAGCCGCGAATCAGCCCCTTGAAGTTCGCCGGGTTCGGACGAAATCCCGGAAAGATCGCGCCGAGGTTGGTCGCGCCCATATGCCGCGCGGCAATCTCAGCGAACACGTCGCGGAAGTCTGTCGTCAACTGGAGGTCGCGGCCTTCATACAATTGTTCGTTGGCCAGCCCCGGCCACTTGCCATAGACTTTGCCGCCCTTGACCGGGCCGCCCAGCGCAAAGGCTACGCTGGCGTGGCCGTGATCGGTTCCGCCCGAACCGTTCTGCCTGATTGTGCGCCCGAACTCAGTCATTGTAACAATCACCACATTGCGCATACGGTCGCCGAGGTCTTTGTAGAGCGCCGCGATGCCTTGCCCAAAATCCTGCAAGCGGTTGGCGAGCTGGCCGCGCGCGTTGCCCTGATTGGCGTGCGTGTCCCAGCCGCCGACATCGGTGAAGGCGACTTCGACGCCGATGTCGGCTTTGATTAATTGGGCGATTTGCAACAAGGATTGCCCGAACGGCGAGCGCGGATAGCTTGCGCCGCTGGCCGGTTGATACTGTTGCGGGTTGGCTTTCTTCAACATCTTCACGGCCTCGAAGGCTTCCTTGCCTGTGCCGTGCAGCACGTCATTCATGTTCTGCGCATAGAGGTCTTCAAAGCCTTTCGCCACCTGCCCATTGCCCTGCCCCGCGCGCACGCCGAAGTCGCTGATGTTGGTCATCGCAATGGCCGGCGCATTGCCGATTAAGGTGCGCGGCAGGTTGGCCGTTAGCGACACGGCGCGGAACGGCGTCGTCTCCGTCTCGCGCTTTGATTGCAAGTAACGGTTCAGCCAGCCGTCGGTCGTGCCTTTATTGCCGGGGGTCGCCGCCTCCATATAATCCTGCGCGTCGAAGTGCGAGCGCGTGTTATCGGGCGAGCCGATAGCGTGAACGATAGCAAGGTTGCCGGCGTCGTAGATCGGCTTGAACGGGGCGAGCGCCGGGTGCAGGCCGAAGTAGCCGTCGAGGTCAATTACCGATTCAGCGTTGCCGGTCTTCGGCTGCGGGACGGCAATGTTCGGGCGGGCGCTATAGTAATTCGCATCACCGAACGGCACGACCGCCGAGATGCCATCCATCGCGCCGCGCTGAAAGATGGCGATGATGATCGGTCTATCTTTGCCGCTGCCGGCGAGCGTCCGGGCAAACGCCGTGCGCTTCAGAAACGACGGGGCCGCTGCCAGGCTAACCATCGCCAGGCCCGATGACTTTAAAAAGAATCTTCGTGTTACTGCCATTGCTTTATCTCCGAACTTAATTTACAGGATGCTTTAATTATCGAGAGGATTCACCGCAGAGGCGCAGAGAGCACAGAGGATGCGCAGAGCCGGGCACGATTGCAGAAACTCTGCGCCCTCTCCGCGTCCTCTGCGCCTCTGCGGTGAATGCTTTCATCTGCGCTGGAACTCCGGTGAGCCGAGCACCAGCCCGAACACTTTGGCAATCTCTTGCTCTTGAGCCGAGAGCGGCGCAGGTTGATCGGCGCGGCGAGCGGCGCGGAACTCGCGGCCTCGCGGGTAATCCAACCTGCCGACCTTGTCGCCTTTGCCGGGGCGTTGCGGCGTCGCGCCTTCGGCGAGCAGAGCATCACCGCTGTCAGCCGTCATCGCGTCGTTCGGCCTGCGCTGCTCGCGTTCCAGTTCGCCTTTAACGGGCACGCCCTCGACCATCTGCTTTTCAAGCACGGCGCGCGTCTGCGGCGACACATCTTTGTTCAACAGCAGCGCGATGGCTTGATCGAGCGTTTGCGTTGCGCTCTTGTCCTGCGCCTCGGGCGCGATGCGCTTGAGGTCTACGGTTGTGCCGCGCAGCTTGTTTGCGCTGAGCGCCAGGCCGAAGTTCAACCGCTCAAGCAACGCGCCGGTGTTCACCCACTGCTCGGCTTTATCGGGGAAGCCCGTCGGCGGCTGATAGCGGTAAAGCGGCTGGCCCATCTTCGAGATGAACTGCGTCACCATCAGCGTGTTGTTGACTTCGCCGCCGACGGCGCGAATCGCCGACACCGCCAGCTCGAACGGCGATTTGATCTTGGCGCGATAAGCGTCTTTCGAGTAAAACTCCGGCGACGTGAAGATCGTCCGCAGCATCTCGCGGATGTCGCCATCGCTCTTCATATAAACCTGAGCGACGCGCTCAACCAGCGCCGGCGGCGGGTTGTCGCTGACAAAGCGGCGCGCAAGCTTCATCGAGATGAACTTCGCCGTGCTGGGCTGATGCGCGAGGATGTCAATCACCATCTCGCCGTCTTTGATGCCGCCGCCTGCCGGAATCTTGTGGCCGAGCACTGTCTTCTCGCCGTTGTCATGCATAAACGGACGGAAGATGAAGCCGCCGCCTCTGCGCGGCTGCACAATCGTCCAGCCCGTGAAGCAGCGTGCGACTTCCTGCACGTCTTTCTGCGTGTAGCCGCCTTCGACGCCGAGCGTGTGCAGCTCCATCAACTCGCGCGCGTAGTTCTCATTGATGCCGGGCTTACGTTTGGCGAACTGCGGCGCGGCCTGCGCGCGCTGTTGCTGATCGGCGCTCATCTGGCGGTCAGCCTGTTGCTGGCGCGAGAGAGGATCATTGCGCCGGCCCAGTCCGCCCAACAGTCCGCGCTGCTGTAAACGGCTCTGCTGGCCGATTCCAGCCCGTCCGGGCAATTTCGCGTCGGGCGAACTTGACTGAAAATTGTCGAGGTAGAACAACATCGCCGGACTCTTAGCCGTCGCCAGCAACAGGTCTTCAAACTTACCGAGAGTGTGCGGGCGGATGGCGTTCATCTCGAAATCGGTGGTGAGGATTTTGTCCGCGCCCTTGGGCCAAAAGATGTTGAAGTGGTTGTACCAGAAATCGGCCAACACTTCCTGCAACTGCCGCTCGCTGTAAACGGCGCGAACTACCTTCTGTTGCATCAAGTCTTGCAGTAAGAGCTGCGGCGGTTTCAAGCCGTGCTCGCGGTAATACTCCTGCACCATCTGCCGCGTCTCTGGCTTGTTGAGATCGAGCGCGGCGTCGGCGGCTTGATTGCCCGGCGCGTTATCACTCGGCTTCAATTGATCGGCGGGCTGCGACTGTGCGGCGGCGGCTTTGCCTCTCAGGCCAAGCTCGCGCGCGATCATACCTGGCTCCGGGTATTTCTCTGCCAACTCGGACAGGCCCAGGTGAATCGATTCGATGTTCTTGAGCCGCGCCTCCACTGCCGCGTCGTCGAGCCGTTCGGGGTGAAGCTGCTGGTCGATGAACTTATCAATGCCGAGCGCCCGCACGCGCTCAACGTCGCCGGGCCGCTGGCCGAAGCCGAGGCGGTTGAGCAGGTGCGTGATCTTCTGGTCTTCGGTCAGCGCCGACTTCGTCGCTTTCGTCTTCGAGTCGCCGAAGGCCGGCGACAGTGTGCCGAGCGCAAGCGTTGCCGTCATCACAACGGCCAGCACGCTCGCAGTCGCGCGCCGCGTCCGAGCCGTCAAGTTAATAAAGGTCTTCGTGGTGTCGAATTTCATGATCTACTTCCTCTGAAGGTGCGAACTGATAAGATGCCAACCGCTGCCGCGTAGATTGCCTCGCGCGAGTCTCTCACGGTTCAGCTAAATTCCCCGCTTGAGCTTACGCACTCGGTCATTTAGACGCGCGCCGTTTTGAAATAGTTTGAAAATGATAAAGGCGGGGGACACGAGGCAGACGCAGGGTTGGAGTTCCACCTTCGGGCAATGGGCAGGATGGGCGAACGATTCTGCCTTCAGGTGGAACTCCAGGAACAGCTTGATCCTTCAGCCAGCTTCTTCCACGGCCTCTTGCTCAGCGTTCTGTTTAACCGGCATTGTCGCCAATTCGACCTTCCGATTTTTCCGTGACGCGCGCCAGGCCTTGACCGATTCTTTTCCGAGGCGGTAAACCGTGCGTCGATTTTCAGCGATGACTTTCAGCCACGCCCATTTGCCCATTTGCGGAAAGTAGATGCCGCGAAAGAACAGTCGCGCGATGAGGATGGTGATGCGATGCGTGAGCGGCTTATTGGTAGCCGCATCCGTCGCCTGAGCCAGAGCCTCAGGACTGTAGGAGAGCTTCCAGGCGCGATCAAGCTCGGCATGCGTTTCCGCGATAGTCATCTTCAGCGGCGTATGGGCCATCTGAAAGGGTTGGAATTCCAGCCAGTGCTTTGGCCGCGTCAGCCGCCCCGCTACCTCAAGCCGCTTGTAAAGCGGCGTCGCCGGCAGCGGGATGAGCGTGCCAAAGACCGGCAGGCCGGCAGGCCAGGTGCGAATCTGTTCGAGCGTGCGCTCGGACACGCCTACGGTGTCGTTATCGAGGCCGAAGATGAACGAGGTGATGGCCAGAATGTTGCGCTGCGCCAGCCGTTCGAGCACGATTTTATACTCGCCCGGCTTGTTGAATCCTTTGTTCACGTCGGCCAGATTCGTCGGGTCTATCGATTCCATGCCGATGAATATCCACTTGCCTCCTGAGGCCGCGATAAGATCAACCAGCTCCTCGTCGCGCAACAGGTTGGCACTGATCTGCGCTACCCAATTCACCTGCGCGTCGGCGGCGATGATGTCGCGCAGCAGCGACTTGGTGCGTTTGATGTTGATGGCAAAATTGTCATCAATGAAGAAGACGGCGAGCTGGCCGCGCTCGCGGCGGGCACGGGCCTTCAGCCGCAACAGTTCATTGACGACGCTCTCATTGCTGCGAAAGCGGATGGAGTCGCCGAAGAAGCCGGTCACGGTGCAGAACTCGCAACCGTAAGGACAGCCGCGTCCCGATTCGACAGGGATCACGCGAAAGCTTCCCCAGCCTTCACCGAGGCCGCTGAGTTTGGATGAAAGGATTCGCGGGATCAGATCGAACTGGTCCAGGTTGATGGTGTCCCATGGAATCTCCGGGTAGGGATCGAGGCGCGGCTTGCGCTCCTTGCCCGTCTCGTCTACCGGCACATAGACATCTTGCAATTCACCGCGCGCCGCGTCGGCGACGATCCGAGGCCAGGTTTCATCGGCTTCGCCCAGCGCCACAGCATCGGCGTGGCGCGGCCCGCCACTGCGTCCGAGCGCTTCGTCCGGCTCCTCTGTGACGTGCGGGCCACCCATCACGACAGGCACACCGGCGGCGCGAATCGCATCAGCCATGCGGTAGGCTTTCTGTATCATTCGGGTCATCGCGCCAATGCCGACAAGGCCGATCTCCTGCTCGCGCACGAACCGAGCGATGTCTTCTTCATCCATCGGCTGCGCATTCCCATCAATGAGCACGACCTCATGCTCAGGTGGAGTCAGAGCGCGGAGCAGGAACATCCAAAGGTGCGGCATGAAATTGCGTGTCACGCCATTGTCCGGGTTATACAGTAAGATTTTCATTTTCCTCCCTATCACTGTTCACTTATTGTATCGAAAGCCACACGCACATTCGAATCAAGCACGCGCGCGGCGTGTTCGAGATGGGCAGTGGCGTGGGCAGTAATTGTCTCAACGTGTCGGTAACGGATGCCGCGCACGCGGCGGAAAAGGCGAATCTTCAGGTTCGCCACTTCGCTGTTGATGCAAAAGAGTCGCTCGCCATCAGGGTCGCGGTATTCGGCTTGTATCATATCGCGCAGACGGCATTGCGCCACGCCTTCGATGTGCAGCCGCGTGCCGGTTGCCGCGAATGACCAGTAGCCCATTCCGAGATGGCGCTTCCACTGCTCGGACAATCGCAGGCGCGTGAAGCGATGCTCCTGGCCGCGATGGCGCAAGTACAGGGATTGAAGCGGCGGCAGCGTTTTGCCGGCGCGACGCGGACGTGCCGCCAGCCCTTCAAAAACCGTCCCGTCGTGTCCCTCAAAGCCGTTCGAGTGAACCCATATCCATTCATCAACATGCTTGCGGCCCCAGAGGTGCGATTGACAGCCCGGCTCATTTTCAATAACAAAGTCGCGCCCATCAAGCGCGATCCGCCCGCTGAAACGCGTGTCGAGATTCGGCGAGCAGACGAAAGACGAAGGGCGCACCAGATTGACCAGCGCCGGCGTAACGTGATGATGTGTACGTTCATTCGGCTGAAAATGCAAATCCCATTCGATTGAGCGCCCACCCTGTTCGACGCGGCCCAATGCCCGCGAAGCCGTGAATTCGCCGTCGCTGATGCGTATGCGGAAGGCTTCGTGGCCTTCGACGGCGAACTGCTCTATCGGGTATTCGCGCTTGATGCCGAGCGTCGATTCAGCATTGGCGCGGTCGAAAACAGCGGCCCACAGCGCCACGCGCGGCTCGCCCATTGTCGGCGCGTCCACACAATAACGAAACCAGAAGCCGCGACGCGAGGCGCGCTGATTCAACGTCAGGAACCATACCTCATAATGATTGGCGCTGCGGCGATCCCAGCGGCAGAGATTGTCCGCGTAGTTCGCCGCCACGTCCGAAGCGAGCTTGAGGCTAACCGTCATTGGCGCTCTCGTTGAATTGCGAATTGCAAATTGCGGATTGACTGCGGGAATGTGCTTCCCGAAATCCGCGCCCGTCGAATGCGACTCCCCGCGTCCGTTTGACGCCAACACCTTACATCAGGGCTGACCTTGAAGGCAAACTTGGCGACGGCTTCGGCGCTCTGCTAGAATTTTCTGGCGTATCTGAATGCAACCGCATCGGCGGCACCGGCGTTCAATCGACAAGGGGTAATAACAAGTTTAATGCGTAGAGCGATCATCCTGGCCGTTTCCATTCTGACCTTCACCGCTGTGCCTGCAATCGCGCAGACCGGCGCGGCAGATAGCCGCACGGATGTAATACTGGCCGGCGCGCGGCAGCATCTCGCCAAAGGCGAAACTTGCCTGGCCGCCGGCAACACCGACTGCGCGCGGCGCGAGTTTGACGACGCCATTGATTATGTCTTCGAGCAGCGCGTCGATGTGCGTAGCGACCCGCGACTGCGCGTCGGCCTCACCGAGATCATCGAAAAGATTTATCGTTACGAGACACAGACCGAAGGCACACAGGCCGTCAGATTATGGAAGTCGCAAGAGTACGAAGGGCGGCCTGCGGCGGACGAGACGGAAGTCGCGGAAATGGATTTGCCGGTCGGGCCGATGAACGCGGTTGAATTCCAGCGGCGCTTCGCGCTGTTGCGCGCGGCCTTCCGCGAAGCCTATGACCGCGACATCACGCTGACGGGCGCGGATCACGGCGAGCACCGCCGGCTCTATGGTCGCGGCAGCGCCTTCGACATACGGGTGCGCGACCTGACGCGCGAGCAAGTCACCTTCATCATCGGCAAAGGCAACGAGCTTGGCCTGCGCATCAAAGACTTTTCGACCTGGGACCGCGTCGCCGCGCACAACACGCGCTCGGCGCAACTGGGCCGCGCACTCGATACCTATGCGACGGGCGTCCACTTGCACATTGATCGTATGGGCGCGATGCGCGCGCCGCGTATGGTTGAAAAGCCGGCCATCAGCAAGTCGCGCATAAAGACCGAAGCCCCGACAAGTAATTAATGAGCTGGAACGGTGAAGAACGCAGGTCAGGCAATGATCGTCGCGCCGGCGAACGGCGGCGCACGATGCGTTACGGCACGCGCAAGCTGGTTATCGTTGACGGCCTGACCTGGATTGATTCCGAAGGCCAGGAGCGCCGCCAGCACATACGCCGCCGCCAGGATCGAGAAGCCATCGTGCGCAGGCTCCTTGAGATCAGCAAATGATGAACGATGAATGATGAATGATGAACGATGAATGAAGGCAGGAGATTATCTACAGATGATCGATAAGTAATCCGGCTTCCTTTTCCTCTTTAGTTCATCACTCATCACTTCTACAATCAACTATGGCTGACGACGTGTTGATTCATAACGTGAAATTCGACGAGCGCGGGTTGATTCCGGCTATCGTGCAAGATGCCGGCACGCTCGAAGTCGTCGCGCTCGCTTATCTGGATAACACCCGGCTGGCGCGGACGCTGCAAACCGGCGAGACGCGGTTCCTGGTTGACTTGCAGGCGACGGCTGACCTGAGCGACTACCGATTGCTCGACGTGCGCGTCAGCCACGATGGCGGCTCGTTGATCGTGATGGTCGAACGCGACGCCGAGGAAGCAAGCGAGCGAGAGACGATCAGCCTGATGCGACAATTCGACGGCAACGACGCGCCGGCCTCAGAGGTCGCGCTGGTTGACATCGCTTCGATGGAGTTCGGGCTGACGCTGCATAACCTTTATGGGTTGATCGGCGAGCGCAAAGAGAAACGCCCGGAAGGCTCGTACACGACCTACCTCTTCAACAGCGGCCTCGACAAGATACTCAAGAAAGTCGCCGAGGAATCGGGCGAAGTCATCATTGCCTCGAAGAACAAAGTGCCGCGCGAGCTGATCGGCGAGCTGGCCGACCTCTTCTATCACCTGATGGTTCTGATGGTCGAGCGCGACGTGAAGCTCAGTGATGTCACCAACGAACTGACGCGCCGCGCCGCACCGAAGAAGTAGCAATGATTCATCGGTCATCAGTTGGATTATGCCGCGTAGCGGCAGGTGATTTTAGCCAGGCGTTTCAACGCCTGGAAGGTAATGTCACAGTGATCGCGTCGCGTCAGCGACGCCTGAATGGACTGACGACTCAGGCGACGCTGACGCCCCGCGCGCCCATGGCCAATGCAGATTCCAGGCGTTGAAACGCCTGGCTAAAATCAAACCGCCGCGACGCGGCGTTATCTCACCACCACATTTCTAATTCATATTCCATCCTTGCTCTTTAGTTGGCCAATCAACCTATCCGGCCATCCCTGCATCGAAATCGGCGTCGCTTTACAATGGCCGCACGCCTGCGGTAAGTTTGAAGAGACGAATCCGTAGCTCCTATTAACAAATCCGCAATCAGCGAGAGTAATTATGGCGTTATTCAATCGAACCCATTCGCAGGTCAATCGCGGCAGCTCGACAAACCTGCTGCAAGACTTCTTCCGCCGCTATACCTTTCTAGGGCTGCTGGCGCTGTCGGTCATCGCCGGTATTATGTTCGGCGCAACCGTCGCCTATCAGGCCAGCATGACCGAAGAGGCGCAGCAGGTCGCGGCGCTCGCCAATTATCGCCCCAATCTGGTGACGCGCGTGCTTGCCGAAGACGGTAAGACGGTGGTCGGTGAATTCTCGCTCGAACGCCGCATCCCGATCACCTACGACCAGATTCCCGATAATATGAAGAACGCCATCTGGGCCATCGAAGACGACCGTTTCTTTCAGCACATCGGCGTTGACCCGATCCGCATTGTCGGCGCGACGTTCAAGAACATCGTCAAGAGCCGCAAGGCTGAAGGCGCTTCGACATTGACGCAACAGTTAGCTCGCGCGCTGTTTCTGTCGCCCGAAAAGACCTACACGCGCAAGGTCAAAGAGATTTTGCTGTCACTGCAAATCGAACGCTACTACACCAAAGAGCAGATTATGGAGATGTACTGCAACCAGATATTTCTGGGCGGCGGCGCGTATGGCTTCGAGGCCGGCGCGCAGTACTACTTCTCCAAGTCGCTGAAGGATTGCTCGCTCGAAGAGTGCGCGCTGCTGGCCGGATTGCCGAAAGCGCCGAGCTATTATTCGCCGACGCGCGACGAACGGGCGGCGCTCGACCGCCGCAACGTCGTGCTCTACCGTATGCACGAAGAAGGCTACATCGGTGACGACGAATACAATCGCGCGCGACAGAACAAGATCAACCTCAACATCAATCCGCAGCAGGCGAATAACAATTCGATCTACGGCTACTTCGTCGAAGAAGTCCGCCAGGAGATGGAAGACACCTTCGGCACCTACCAGACGCAGACCGGCGGCCTGAACATCTACACGACGATTGATCCGACGGCGCAACGTGAAGCCATGCGCAGCGTGCGCAAAGGGCTGCACGCTTACGAAGACCGCCACGGCAAGCGCTGGCGCGGCAAGCTGCTCAACGTGCTCGACACCAAGCAGGCCAACGACCTGAACCACTACAACCACGCCGACTGGCTCGGCGATTACGTGCCGGGCGAATACATCTATGGCCTGGTGATGAATGTGTCGGCGGCGAGCGCAGACATTCGCTTCGGCGATTACAAAGCCGTCATCACCGAAGCCAATACCAAGTGGGCGGGCGGGCCGCCGGCGCGATTGCTCAAGCGCGGCGACCTCGCGGTCTTCAAAGTCATCAAGATTGACAACGCCAAGAAGACGCTCGAAGTCAATCTCGATCAAGTGCCTTCCGTAGACGGCGCGCTGGTCTGTTTGGATTCCAAGAGCGGCGACATCAAGGCGATGGTCGGCGGCTATGATTTCTCGACGCGCAAGTTCAACAACGCCACGCAGGCCGAGCGGCAGACCGGCTCGACCTTCAAGCCGTTCATCTACACCGCCGCTGTCGAAGAAGGCTTCACGCCCGACACGATTGTGAGCGCCGCGCCGTTCACGGATCAGGGCACGGGCTGGTCACCGTCGAACTATGATGGTTCGGCGGGCGGCGGCTCGTTGCCGCTGCGCTCGGCGTTGCAGCAATCGCTGAACGTCGTCGCCGTGCGATTGCTCTCCATCGTTGGCGTCGAGAAAGGCGCGGAGGTGGTCAAGCGTTTCGGCCTGCCCAACCCGATGAAGCGCGTACTGCCGTCGGCGCTGGGCGCGACCGAAGAACCGCTGCTCGATATGACCAGCGCCTACTCGTCCTTCTCGAATATGGGCACGCGCGTCAAGCCGCATCTCATCAATCAAGTCACCGACGCCGAGGGCAACGCGCTGCCGGGCATTAACAAACCGGAAACCACTAAAGTCATCTCGCCGTACGTCGCTTCGCAGATGCAGGATATGATGCGCGGCGTCGTCACCGGCGGCACGGCGGCTTCGATCATGGGCAACAAAGAATTAAGCAAGCGCATGATCTGTGGCAAGACCGGCACGGTAAATGACTTCACAGATGCGTGGTTCATCGGTTACACGCCGTCATACACGGCGGGCGTGTGGATCGGCTATCCCGGCTTGAAGAAGACGCTGGGCAACAAGGAAGCGGGTTCGGTGGCGGCGCTGCCGATGTGGATCAGCTTCATGGAAAAATTCCTCGCCGACAAGCCGAGCGATAAATTCCCGAAAGCCCCAGGCCCGGATAAAGAGATCATCGCCAAGCGCGCACAGGCCGAGAGCGCGATTCGTAAAGCTGAAGCCGCCGAAGCCGAGAGCGCCGCCAAGTCTACCGACGACACGGCGGATAAAGCCAAGAGCGCCTCTCAGGATGACGGCGCGACTGCCGAGCCGACTGCGCCGCGCCCCCCGCCGAAGATGGATGACAACGGCGAGACGCCGCGCCCCGCGCGGCCTCCTCGTGACGAGCGTCAGCGCGACGTAGAGCGCAGCCCGTCGCCGCGCCCGCCGGCTTCTCAGCCTGAACAACAAACCCCGAAGAAGCGCGGCAAGAATGGATGAAATCAGGATTCAGGATACAGGATTCAGGATTCAGGGAGCCTCACCTTCCGAAAGTGAGCCAATTCAGCGGCAACCTCTCGCATTCGATCTGGAACTGAATCCTGAATCCTGTATCCTGAATCCTGTTGATTATGCTCTCCTTCTTTCTCATCGTTCTGATCGTGGTCGCCATTGTGTGGTGGGCCAGCAATCGCAAGGGCCTGTCATTCAACGAACGACAATACCTGAAGAACAGAGGCTACGCCGCCGACGCGGCGCTTGACGCTGGCCCGCCCATCACCAAAGACACGCGCCTTCTCAGCTTGATTGAATCGCTCGGCGATCTGTCGCCTTACGCACGCCACCGCGCCGCCGAAGACCTTGCGCGCATGTGCCAGTTAGGCGGGCGTGACGAGCGCATGTTGCCGTCGCTGCTCGTGGCTCTCGACGATAGCAATGCGTCGGTGCGTAGCGCGGCGGCCAACGCCTTACTCCAGCTCGGCAGCCCCGAAGCGATTGCGCCGCTCAAACGCCGGCTCGAAAGCGAAGAATCCATTCACGTCCGCGCCAGCCTGCAACGCGCGATTGAACAATTACAGGCTTGACGCTTAACGATGCGCCGTTCAGGTTTGAAGTGAAATGTTGACGCCGCCGCGAGTCTACATTGAAGAGTTGCTCGACCTCGGCGAAGGCAGCGATGATGACGTGGCGCGTAACCTCATTGACCTGCGTCGCATCAATCGCTTCTTCGGCGGGCAGCGCGTCGTCACGGATGCGCTCGCCGCGCTCGCCGCGCAGGGAGAGTGGCGCGAGCTATCGTTGCTCGATGTCGGCACAGGCTCGGCGGACATTCCCGGCGCGGTCGCTGATTGGTGTCAGGGGCGCGGCATTGTAACTAACATTGCGGCGCTGGATTTGAGCGAGCGCAACCTGCGCATCGCACGTTCGCGGCTCGGCATCAACAAGGCCGTGCAACTGGTGCGCGGCGATTCGCGGCGTCTGCCTTTCGCCGACCGCTCGTTCGATGTTGTGACCGCCTCACTCTTCCTTCATCATTTTGAAGACGCGGACGTGCGGCTACTGCTCGCGGAGTTTGCACGCGTCGCGCGGCGTGCGCTGATCGTCAACGACTTGATTCGCCATCGCGTGCCGTACTGGTTCGCACGGCTTACCGGGCCGCTGCTGGCGACGAGTTACCTGACTCGTTACGATGGCCCGGCGTCGGTGCTGCGCGGCTTCACCGTAACCGAGATGGCAACGCTTGCCGAGCGCGCCGGCCTGCGGCAAGTCAGTCTGCGCCGCCGCTTCCCTTATCGCCTTTCGCTCATTGCTCGAATCGAAGAAGTAGCAACCACAGATGAACACAGATGAACACAGATAGGGAAAAGAGAGAATCCCGCTTGTTCTTTCATCCGTGTTCATCTGTGTTCATCTGTGGTTTCATTGTTCCTGAATGAAAGCACACGATGCCATCATCGTCGGCGCTGGGCCAGCCGGTTCGAGCGCCGCCATCACGCTTGCCGCGCGCGGCCTTCGCGTCCTCTTGCTCGAAGAGAAGCGTATGCCGCGAGCCAAGCTTTGCGGCGAATTCATCACGCCCGAATCATTCCCCACGCTTGAACGACTCGGCGTTCTGCCGACAATGATGGCCGCCGGCGCGCAGCGGTTGACGCGGCTGGCGCTCGTCGTCGCTTCAGGCAAGCGCGTCGAGACACCATTAGCCGAGATGTCCGAGGTCGCTGATTGGGCGATGAGCTTGAGCCGCGCCCGCTTCGATCAAATCCTGTTTGAGCGAGCGCGTGAAGCGGGCGCGGATTGCCGCGAAGGCATCGCCGTCAAGCAGTGTCTTATCGAAGATGACCGCGCGCGCGGCGTCGAAGCGTTGTCTCTGGCCGACGGGCAGACGGTGCGCTACGAAGCGCCGCTCATCCTTGACGCGTCGGGCCGCCAATCGCGTTTAATGGTCAACCGTGACGAGCGTCGCGCCGGCCAACGCGGCTCGCGCCTCTACGGCTTGAAAGCTCACCTCGCCCACGTTGATGAGATCGACGAACAGGTCGAGCTTTACTTCTTCCCGCAAGGCTACGGCGGGTTGTCGCGTGTTGAAGATGGGCTGGTGAATCTCTGCTTCATCGCCAGCGAGCGAACCTTTCGCGCCGCCGGCGGCGACCCGCAGAGCATTGTCGAAGCGACTGTAATGCGCAATACACTCGCCCGCGAACGTCTGCGCAATGCAACGGTCGTCGGCAAGTGGCACAGCGTCGGCCCGCTGGCGTTCGGCCATCGAAGGCTCTCACAACGCGGCGTGCTTGCGGTCGGCGACGCGGCGGGAATGATCGATCCGTTCACCGGCACGGGCATACAGATGGCGCTCAGGACCGGCGAGCTGGCGGCGCAGGCAGTCCTCGAAGCAATGAGCGAAGACAAAGCCGCAAGCGGCGCTCTCTTCGACCATGTGTTGTCACATTACACGGTCAGCTACGCCCGCGAGTTCGGCACACGCTTGCGCGTTGCCGGCTGGCTGCGCAGGGTTGCGCTTTCTCCAACCGTAGCGGGTCCGGCAGCAACCCTGCTTGCATTATCGCCGCGCCTGACGCGGCGCATTCTTCGCGCTACACGCAACTAAGCGCGTTGCGCTTACGGGATACGGTAGTGCCGGTCGTAGTAGACGCGATGGTCACGATCACGTGTTCGCATGATGACGATTCGCCGGCCATTAATGTAGCGAACCCGTCTGTGCCTGGACCATCCCCGGTGGAGTCCACGATCATGGTCGCTAAACACCACGCGCGCGTGGCGATGATGCTCGTCCCAGTCGTGATTCCGATACTGGCCGCTGAACGCAAAGGCTGAGCCCGCGAACAAGGCCAGCGATAGAAGACCTGCGGATAATAGCTTCTTCATATTTCCTCCTCTATATGGTTTCGTGCGCCCATTCATTGAGTTGCAATAGCTATGCCGGGACGGCGACGTTTTGGCTTAAAAGAATGGCCTTGTTGCGCTATCACTGTATGATTGACGACTGTAAGAGTGAATCGTTTTTCGTAAGTGGCAGCAAAGCAAGCGATGGGCTGGTCATTCAATTTTTGGAACTTTGCCGCGCCCCGCGCGTGGTCTAGATTGACATCAGGCAAAACTCAAAATCGCACTGGAGGACGCAATATGCGTAAACGTTTTTATCTCTTCATCTCATTGTTTGTGGCGCTCGGCCTGTCGGTCTTGCTGAGCAGCGCCTTCGCCAATCAAAAGGAGAAGGCGAAGGAGAAGACCCGCACGCCGGACGCGCAAACAAAAGTTGAGAACGAAACGCCACAAGTCTTCACCCTGTCGGGCGGCGGCGCTTATCTCGGCGTCTACCTCGAAGAAGTCACGCCTGAGCGCGCCAAAGAACTTGGCCTCAGTGAAGAACGCGGCGCGATCATCACCAAGGTAGTCGAAGGCAGCCCGGCGGAGAAGGCCGGATTGAAAGAGAATGATGTCGTCGTCTCGTTCAACGACCGGCGCATTGACAGCGTGCGCGAATTACAGCGGCTGCTGGGCGAGACGCCGCCCGACCGCAACATCAAGATCGAAGTCGTGCGCGGCGGCAGTCATCAAACGGTTGCGGCGACCTTGAGCAAGCGGGCGTCGGGTTTTGCTTATTCATTCAACGGGCCGGAGTGGAACGGCCAGGCGTGGGCGCAAACCGAAGAGGGCCGCAAGCGGCTGGAAGAGAGCCGCAAGCAGATGGAATCGATGCGCAAGCAGTACGAAGACCAGATGCGCCAGCATCAGGATGAGTTCAAGAACATGCCCGACTTCGGCAACTTCACCTTCGTGAATCCGGGCGGCTTCGCCTACTTCGGCGGCTCGCGGCTCGGCGTCAGCGCCGAATCGTTGACCGACCAGTTGGCGGAGTTCTTCGGCGTCAAGGATGGCAAAGGCGTGCTGGTCGCTTCGGTCAACGAGAACAGCGTGGCAGCGCGCGCCGGGTTGAAAGCCGGCGACGTTATCATCGCTGTGGACGACGAGAAGATCGACAGCGTCAATGCGCTGGTCACTAGCCTGGCGAAGAAAGAAGGCGCGGTCAATTTAAAGATCATTCGCAACCGCGCCGAGCAGAGCGTGACCGTGACTTTGGAAAAGCGCGCGACCACGCCCGCCGTGCGTCACGGCATGACCGTCCGCGCGGTGCGAACGGTTTAACGATTCGATCAGCAACTTTCGACAAAATGAAGAAGAGGCGCACGCGTTGCGCCTCTTCTTGTTTGGAGAGCCTGCGCTCCGTTCTTCCCTTCCCCATGTCGCCTCCGTTCGCGGTTCTTGCGCCCGCTGGCAGCGCAGCGATAACATAAGGTGCCGGTTCCTTATGTCGCCCAGACAAAAATTCCAGCTCTCGCTCGCCGTGATCGCCGTCCTGATGGCGATGGGTACGTTAGGCTACAAGTTCTTTCTGCCGCAGCAAACGTGGTTCGATTGTTTCTACTTCACGCTAATCACGATCACGACTATCGGCTTCGGCGAACCGCAGGGGATGACGGAATCGGCGCGTTATTTCACGGCCTTTCTCATTCTCACCGGCGTCACGACGATTGGTTACGCGCTGTCGGCGGCGGCGCAGGCGCTGGTCGAGTTCGAGTTGGTCGCGCAGTTCGGAAGGCGAAGAATGTACAAAGACATCAGCAAGCTGACGAACCACTTTATCGTCTGCGGGTCGGGACGCATCGGCGCAGGCGTGATCCGCGAGATCGCCCGGCGCGGCCACGACTTCGTCGTCATCGAGAGCGATGAGAGCGTTGCCGATAAGCTCCTGTCGCAAGGCTATCTGGTGTTGATGGGCGACGCCACGAATGACGATGTGTTACGCGCCGCCGGCATCGAGCGCGCGCACGGCATCGTCTGCGCGGTGTCATCAGACCCCGACAACCTCTACATCACGCTGGCGGCGCGCGACCTCAACAAGACGCTTCGCATCGTCGCACGAGCGAACGACGAAGCAGGCATCAACCGGCTGTTGAAAGCCGGCGCAGATAAAGTCGTCTCGCCGACCATCACCGGCTCGAATCAGATGGCGCAGGTGCTCTTGCGCCCGGCGGTCGCCGACTTTATGGAGATGGCGACGATGACCGAGCAGATGGAACTGGAGATGGAGCAGATTGAGATTTACGAGGGCTCGCCGTTCATTAGCCGCGCGTTGAAAGAGACCGCCATTCGCTCGGCGCTTGATGTAATTATCATCGCTATTCGCCGGCACAGCGGCACGATGATCTTCAACCCCGCCGCCGACACTGTCATCGAGCTGCACGATGCGCTGGTCGCCATCGGCAGCCACAACAGCCTGCTTGAGCTTGAACGAATAGCGAATCCCGGCAGGGCGAAGGATGCCGCCTATCAACACCGCCATTGAAGCATCCCGGACGTTGCACCACTGGCTATCTTCTTGATGCGCCTTCGGCGCGACTGAATCACACCGCGCGCGCCGCGACCGTGAGCGTAGCGCCGCGCCCCAGCGCAGTCATCAGAAGATCAAACGGCTTGATGAAAGGGATGCAGGCGAGAAAGGCGGCGCGGCTGAAGCGCGTGGCAGGCGGCGCGTAGAGTCTCGCCTTCAAGCTCTGCCTGAGCGCGTGCGCGTTGTGCGCCTTCGAGTGATAGCTGGTGCGATAAACTTCAAAGCCCGTCTGGTTGAGCAGCCGCGCCAGCGTCTCCGGCGTGAAGTGATAGCGGTGACGCGGCGCGTCGAACGCAAACCAGTCGCCGCCGAACCAGCGGGCTTGATAACTGGCGGCGTTCGGAACCTGCACGATCAACGTCCCGCCGCGCTTCAGTATGCGCCGCGCTTCGACGAGATGATCGCGCGGCTCGTTCGTGTGTTCGAGCGCCGACCAGAAGGTGACGACTTCAAAGTAAGCGTCTTCGCAAGCCGAGGCGAGCAACGTGCCGTTGAAGATGCGGCCCAGCCCGATGACGCGCTCGGCAGCATCGGCAGCGGCCTTGCTAATCTCGACGCCGAACGGGTCCCAGACGTTCGGTTCAAGGGCGCGCAAAAAGAAGCCCGCGCCGCAGCCGACATCGAGTATGCGCCCGCCGCGCAGCCCGCAGCCATCAAGGAATCCCGTCTTCTCCGCCTGCGATTTGCGTATCCAATCGAGCGTGGGCGCGCCGCCCCAGTAATCGGGCGGGTAGTAGAAACTCAATTCGTCATCGGTCAACTCCGGCAGCGTGCGCAGGACGCCGCAGCCATCGCAGCGAGCAATGACAAAGATGCGGTCCGAGTTGCGCAGGCGGTCGGGCGCAGTGTAGAGTTCGCGCGCAACGGTCGCGCCGCAGATGGCGCAGCCGCGCGGGGAGGGTTTCGATTGTGGCAGTGCATTCATCTCGCATGAAAATTCTACCCTGCGAGATGGCAGGCAACAAACTCGCGGAGGTCAGACCAGCCATGCGATCACGAGCATTAAACGCGCTCGCTCTATTTCTGCTCTTAGCCGTCGCCGTTAGCGGCGCGCAGAAGACTCACAAACGCAAGGCCACAAGCGCGGAGGAAACGACGAAAGCGATTCTGACTGTGCTTGATAATCAAGTCGCCGCCTGGAATCGCCGCGACCTCGAAGGCTTCATGGCCGGCTACCGCAATTCAGAAACGCTGTCGTTTTTCTCCGGCGGTACAAAAACTTCAGGATGGAACACGACGCTCGAACGTTATCGTAACCGCTATCAAGGCGAAGGCCGCGAGATGGGCCACCTCGAATTTATCGAGCTTGAAGTCGAGCCGCTCGGCCCCGACACCGCCTTCGTGCGCGGCCACTGGAATCTGAAGATGAGCAATGGCGACCAGGGCGGATTGTTCACGCTCATCTTTCGCAAGTTCAGCGACGGCTGGAAGATCATTCACGACCACACCAGCGCCTCGTCTTAATGGCTATGAAGATTCATACGCTCGTTAAGCTGGTTGTATTGTCCATTACACTAGCCGGGTTTGGCGTGATGACGTTGCGCGCGGGCGCAGGCGCAGCGGCGCAACAACTCGACCCGGCGGCGTGGGGCAGCGACCACGTCGGCAAGCCCGCGCCCGATCTTTATGGCGGCGACGAATGTCTGTTTTGCCACCGCGCCACGGTCGGCGCAGTCTGGCAGAACGACCCGCACTTCCGCGCCATGCGAGACAAGTTTCAAGGCGGCGGTCTTGCGCCGGAGATCGAAGCGCTCCGCACACGAACGCCGTTTAAGAAAGCGGCTGCCGAAGTCGATTTCGTGTTGGGCCACAAGCGCGCGGCCCGCTTTCTGCGGCGCAACGACCGGGGCGGCTTCGATCTGTTCAGCGAGGTGTTGTTGAATCCGAAGCAGCCGCGCGTGGACACGCAAAGCAAAGCGGCGTGGGATTCAGATAAGTTCGCCACGAAATGTATCGGCTGCCATACGACCGGCGTTGATCCTGTGAGCTTGCGACCGTTTGAAACCTTCGTCGGCTGCGAAAGCTGTCACGGCCCTTATGACGAGCGGCACACCGGCGGCACGTTCTTTATGCGCTTTGCGAAGAAGGCGAAAGAGACGCCGCAGATGATCGCTTCGGCCTGCGGCAGTTGCCACCTGCGCGGCGGCCAGTCGCGCTCTACGGGTCGGCCCTTTGCGACTAACTTCATCGCCGGCGACAATCTCTTCAAAGATTTCGCGTTCGACTTTTCGCGCGCCGACGAGGCAAGCCTCAACGCGATGGACGCGCACATTCAGCAGAACGCGCGGGATGTGGTTCTGCTCGGACGCGACAACCTGACCTGCCTATCATGTCATAAGCTACATTCGACCGGCTCGGCTTTGCATCGTCGGCAGCCGAAGACCGATTACTGTTACGTCTGCCACCAGAAGGAGCCGTTCAAAGCGCTGAAGCCTTACGAAGTCCACAGCCCCGTATGCGAGTATTGACCGCCGGCTTTGCAGACGCGGGAGGTTTGTGGATAATACTTGCGGCTCGAACCTTAGTTCTCAAGTACACACCACGATCAGTTGAGATGACGCGAAGCTGAAGACTGTATAACCAGTGGAGTCTTTCGCGGCTTCGTCGTCACGTTGAGACATCAAGCGGCAGCGTTTCACCTGCCTGCACAGGAGGCAAGCACCGATGTGGATACCCAAGCACATACGCGACCGGCGCAAGGGCATTGACACGCCCATCCCGACGCAAGCGATCTCGAATGAAGAGTTCTTTCCGCTGCCGCAGACCGACGAGCAGCGCAAGGTTGAACACCTCATCAACGAGATGGCCGACAGGAAGTCGAAGAAGCTCGGCCTCTCGCGCCGCCAGTTCCTGCGCACCAGCGCCGGTATGGCGACCGCCTTCGTGGCGATGAATCAGGTCTTCGGCAATTTCTTTGAAGTCGCCGAAGCCGAAACCTTCGAGCCGGCGGCTTACGACGAGCGCTGGCCGAAGAATCAATTCATCATGGACGTGCAGACGCACCACGTCCGCGATGGAATGAAGATCGGCGGCGTCACCGGCTTTCGCGCCTTCGACTTTTTGAAAGACCTCGGCGTGTCGCTCAAGGACGACACCGATGCTTATAGCTTCAAGACCTTCGTCAAAGAGATATTCCTCGATAGCGACACCGTGATGTGTGTCATCAGCGGCGTGCCCGGTCATGAAGAGTACGGCGTGCTGCCGACTTCATTGATGGCGCAGAGCCGCGACCGCATCAATGAAATGTCGGGCACGGTGCGCGCCCTCTCGCAGAGCAACGTCGCGCCGAATCACTATGCCAGCAAGCAACAACTTTTCGACCGCATGGAGTATGAAGCGAAGACCTACAAGCACAACTCGTGGAAGCTCTACCCGCACACGACGCCGCGCGGCTCGACGGGTCAACCGTGGTGGCTCGATGATGAAAAGATCGCTTACCCATATTTTGAGAAAGCCAGGCAGCTTGGCATCAAGTTGATCAGCGTTCACAAAGGCTTCCCTTCGACGGGCCAGCATCACGACTACGCACACCCGCGCGACGTGAAGAAAGCGGCGCTCGATCATCCTGACCTGACCTTTGTGATTTATCACTCGGCCTTCAAGGCGGACCTGCCGCCGGGCGGACGGCTCAGCATACCGATTGCCGAAAACGGCGCGTTTGAATGGACGTGGGACTTCGTACAGGACCGCAAGAAGAACCCGAAGATGACGAATGTGTACGCCGAGATCGGTTCGTCGTTCGGACTGGCGGCGAGTATGCAGCCGGTTCTGGCGGCGCACTTGATCGGCCAGTTGCTCGACTCATTCGGCGCGGACCATATGATCTGGGGCACGGACTCGCTGTGGTGGGGTTCGCCGCAGTGGCAGATCGAAGCCTTCCGCCGCTTTCAGATTCCCGAAGAGATGCAGAAGAAGTTCGGCTACCGCGCCATCACCGACAAGGACAAAGAGAAAATCTTCGGCCTCAACGCGGCGCGCATCTACAAGGTTGACGTTGCCGCCAAACGCCAGGCCATTCCGAAAGACTATATGAGCCACATCAAAGCGGCCTACGTCGAGAATGGCACGGAACGGTCGAATCATTATTACGGCTGGGTGGCGAACACGAAGTAAAAGCAAAAGATGCCGCGTAGCGGCAAGTGAGTTTAGGCAGGCATTGAAATGCCTGTGCTCGCGGCAGGCATTTCAATGCTTGTATGAGTTGATGCAATGGATATCGCGTCGCGTCAGCGACGCTTGAATCAGCGAGCATTCAAGCGTCGCTACGCGACGCGCGGTTGCGCTCTACATAAATTCCAGGCGTTAAAACGCCTGGCTAAATTCAACCGCCGCTACGCGGCGCAACCGAGTATTCCAAGCGTTAAAACGCCTAGCCAAGTTCAATCGCCGCTACGCGGCGCGACCGAGTGTTCCAGGCGTTAAAACGCCTGGCCAAGTTCAACCGCCGCTATGCGGCGCGACCTGACAACCTCGCTTTTCGCCCGCATCACTACCACTACCACATTATCGAATCCTGGTGATACGGGATGCGCGTAATGCGCGCCGGGCTGTTATAATTCCCTGTCACCTCCAATCAAAGAAGGAACCGGGATGGCTAAGATCAGAGTGTTGCCCGACGCGCTTGCTAACAAGATCGCGGCGGGCGAAGTTGTCGAGCGGCCCGCGTCGGTCGTCAAAGAATTATTGGAGAACGCGCTGGACGCCGGCGCGCGCAGCCTCAACATCGAAGTCGAAGCGGGCGGCAAGCGATTGATCCGCATCATCGATGACGGCGAAGGAATGATGCGTGATGATGCCGTCGTTGCCTTCGAGCGCCACGCTACGTCTAAGCTGCGAAGCGTCGAAGACCTCGAAGCCATCACCACGCTCGGCTTTCGCGGCGAAGCGTTGCCGTCCATCGCGTCGGTGTCGCGCCTGCACCTGCGCACCAAGACCGTCAGCGACATCGAAGGCACGGAAGTCGAATTCAACGGCGGCAAGCTGGTCGGCGTGCGCGACATCGCATGGCCCGGCGGCACCGAGATTGAAGTCAAAGAACTGTTCTTCAACATGCCGGCGCGCAAGAAATTCTTAAAGAGCGACGCCACCGAAACGTATCACATCACCAACCTCGTGCAACATTACGCGCTGGCCAACCCACAGCTATCGTTTCTGCTGATCAATAACGGACGCGATGCCATTCGCGTCGCGCCGGCACGGTCGTTAAAAGAACGCGCCTATCAAATACTCGGCGGCGCGCTGCTCAACAAGCTGCTTGAGGTGAAAGCCGAGAGCGACAGCCTACGCGTTGAAGGCTTCGTCTCGAACCCGCAGGAGCAGCGGTCGTCGCGCGATCAACAATACCTCTTCGTCAACCGCCGCTTCGTGCGCGATCAATTGATAGGCCGGGCAATCTCGGAAGCGTATCGCTCGATGATGCCATCGGGCACTTACCCGGCAGTCGTGCTCTTCATCGACGCGCCGCCCACGGAAGTAGACGTGAACGTCCACCCGGCCAAGACCGAGGTGCGCTTTCTGCACGAGAGCGCCATCATCGCTTTCGTGCGCAACGCCGTCGCCGAAGCCATCCGCGCAACCGAGCCGACGACGCGCATCGGGATTAATCGCAGTGACGCTGAAACCACCGCGCCGCGCTCGTCATTGTCTGGATCTTCGCCGCGCAACCAAAGCGTGAACGCGCAAGCAAACGCGGCGTGGCGATCAACCAAGGATGAATCGTGGAACGACACAGCGCCGGGCGCAATCGAAGAGAATCGCGGCGAAGCGATCCGTCTCTCAGTTTCAAATCGCGCCACTCAGGCCGCGCCGGATGAGGCAGAGATGTCGGCTGATTCATCATTCGATCAAGTCACGACACAAGGTGAATCATTGGCCGCCTCGCGTGAAGAGGCGAGCGCCAGCGCCAATCAACCCGCGCTTGAATCGCTCGGCTTATTCGAGCCGCCGGCGACCGACGCGAACGAATCACAGGTCGCTAACGCTGTGGCCGAAACGAAAGCGCCGCAAGCGCCGTCGCTGCCGAACCTCGGACACGGCATTAAGCCGCTCGGCCAGATACGCGACAGCTACATCGTCGCCACTGATGAAGAAGGCTTGTTGCTGGTTGATCAGCACGTCGCCCACGAGCGCGTGTTGTTCGAGCAGTTCCGCGACACGCGGCTGGCACGCCCGGCGGACGTACAACCCTTGCTGATTCCCGAAACGCTCGACCTCAGCCCCGCCGAAGCCGACGCGTTCGGCGTCGTGCAGGATGAACTCGATAGCATCGGCGTCGAGACGATGCAGTTATCAGGGCGGACGATTGCTATCAAGACTGCGCCCGCCGGCCTCGCGGCAAAAGACGTGATCGCGCTGGTGCGCGAAGCGCTCGGCGTTGTCGAAAGTGAGCGGCGCAGTTTTTCGCTCGATCACCTGCGCGACGAGATCGCCGCTTCGCTCGCTTGTAAGGCGGCCATCAAAGTGAATATGCGGCTGACTTCAGAGAAGATGCAGTGGCTGATTGACGAGTTGATGAAGACACAGAACCCGATGACCTGCCCGCACGGGCGGCCCATCATTATGCGTATGGACCTGCGCGACATCGAGCGTGGATTCAAGCGGCCCGTGTGAAGGCAAGCCGAAGACACGTCGCCCGTTCTGGACGTTCGTTCTGGTTGTGATAAACTCATCCGGCAAGCGGTAAGGATTTATTATTGTGCCGCCGTATCCTCAGGAGTGGGGGCGTGATGATATGACCAGCAAACGTCGCAAACTTGCCATCGTTGAAGCGGCTGGCGATCCGCACGACGCGATTGAGACGGCCAAAGAAAAACGCGTCGAATACCTGACCGCGCAACAACTCGCAGAGTTCTTACAGGTGAGCGAGTCAACCGTTCATCGCCTGCGCCGCGCTGGCCGCATCCCGGCGATTGAGTTGACGGGCCGCTTGATCCGCTTCAACCTGCGCGACGTGCAGAAGGCGCTGAAAGCGTTGCAAGCCTCGCGGCCTCATCAGGACGGCGAGTCGCACAACGACGACGAGCCGACCGCGCAGCTTTCCTTCGATGACCTGTTCGCAGCATTCAGCGGGCAGTGATCTTCACAATGTCATCAACGATGGTTTGAGCGATGGCGTCGCGGCCCGACCGCGCGCGCGCGATGACTTCGCGCTTGCTCGCGGTTCTGAAGACGGCGACTTTCGACGTGCCGCCGACCGCGTAGAACGCTGAGTCCGGGGCAACCAGCTTCGGCACAACGCTGACTCGCACGCGGCCTTGATAGATTCGCGCGCGGCCTACCAGCCGAACGACGCGGTTGCTTTCGCGGCCAACACGAATCAACTCAGCCGTCTCTGCGCCGATGCCGATGCGCGTCACTTGATCGAGGCGCGCGTCGGCATTCATCAACGCTTTTGCCAGGATCAAGGTCTTAACCGCCGTATCCCAGCCGTCAACGTCGAGCGAGGGGTCAGGCTCGGCAACGCCAGCGGCTTGCGCGCGGGCCAGCGCTTCGCCGAATGATGCGCCGCGCTCCTGCATCTCGCTTAGAATGTAGTTAGTCGTACCATTGAGGACTCCGCGAATTTCAACGATGCGTTCGCCAGCCAGCTCGTCGGGAATGCCAACGCCTGTAGTGCCGGTGAAGCCGAGCCGCGCGCTGTTCGCCTTTGCGGTTTGCTGCAACGCGTCGAAGCCGTGCGCGAGCGGTCCTTTGTCCACCGTGACAACGTGTAAGCCGCCAGCAAGCGCGGATTGGATTAGACCAAGCGCCGGCTGACCATTCATCAGATTGGTCGGCAGCGATTCGATGAGCACACCGATGCCGGATTGAGTCAGTCGAGAGATGAAGGCCGATGCGTCAACGATTGAGTCAGCGGCGAAGTCGCTGAGAGCGTCGCCCGTGGCTTTGCGATGAAGGATAGATTGAAGCGCGTCGTCGTTGTCGATGAACAAGCCGCCGCTGCGGTCGGCAATGGCGCGGATGCGCAAACGGATTCGCTCATCGCGCATACGCCCGACATAATCGGCAAACGCGCGCCCGACGTTTCCGAATCCCAACAGCGCAACGTGTAGCTCTTGCATAACTCGATTCAGCGACCGGCAAGTATCGGGCGCTGGCTATTCGCGTCAAAGCGTCTCGGCGGCGACCTGCGGCAACAGCCCCTTGATGTCGCGCACAACGCGGGCGACTTCTTCTTTATCGCCGAAGGCCATCATGAAAAATTTATAGCCGTTGTGAAAGCAGACCAGGCCATTGCCGAAGAGCCAGATGCTCGAAAGCAGCGGGTTGCCGCCGAGCACAATGTTGAGAGGAAAGCCCGCGACCGCGCCGCCGGTGAAGGCTTCGGCGACGAGGCCCGCGCCGGCGGCGATGCTGAACGCGCCGAGCAGCGGCGCACCAACATACTTTGCGGCGTCACGTTGAAACTTGACGCGCGCGGCCTCGGCTTCCGTGAGCTTGCCGTCGCGCACCAACTCTTCCTGCTTCTTCAAAAACTTCTCGTAACGTTCGGCGAGTTTTCTCAGACCATAAGGCGCAAGCGCTGAATGAAAGAGCCAGTGGCCCGCGCCGCCCGCGCCGAGCAGCGTCACGTCGAGCGATGAGAAGGCCGCGCCCATGCGTGTGCCGGCGATGAAGGAGAGAGTGACGGCGGCGGCTTTACCGGGATTGCGCTTGGCCCAGCGACGCGCGCCGCTCACTGCGCCGGCCAACGAAGTCGGCAGCCGCGCTGCCGAGACTGTCGAGCGCGCCGCATCAGACGCTTGCTCATAATAACGTCGCGCGTCGCCGAAAAAGTCCGCCGCTTTCTCTTTCGTATCGGCAGCGGCGGCGGCGGCGCGTGAACCGGCTTCTTTGGCTGCCGCGCCGGCAGCGTCTACGACATCACCGGCTTTTTTTTTAACGCCAGCATCATCGAGCGCTTCATCGACGACATCGACCGCGCGCCGCGCCGTGTGAGTAACGCGCTCGCGTATGTGGTGCTCGCGGTCTATGCGCGCGGCTTCATGGCGGGCGCTGTCGAGCGTCGAGGTGGCGGCGTCCGCGCCTTTGCGCAATGCGTCGGTTGTCTTGCGCGCGCCTTCGTCGAGCTTCGAGGTGATCTTATACTTCTCGTCCAGCTCGCGCGCGGCCTGCTGCGCCCGGCGTCTCAGCTCATCAAGCTTGCTCGGCATCGGTTACTCCTTACGTTGATCTTATCAGTGATGGTTAGCGTGAATAGCCTCTAATCCATACGCGCCCGGCTCAACCACAGTTCCTCACGCGCCGAAGATGGAGCGCGCCGCGCGTATCGTGTTGCAATGCGCTTCGACCGTATCTGCCGTGTCGCGCGCATAGCCGCCGCCGAGCGTAATCACACAAGGCAACTGGCGCGCGTAACACGCTGCAATGACCATCTCATCGCGTCGCTTCAATCCCGTGATGGTCAAGGCCAAACGGCCCAGCCGGTCATCCTGGTATGGATCAACGCCGGCTTGATAAAAAACGATGTCGGGGCGGAAGCGGTCAAGCGTCGTCGAAAGGTGCAGCGCCAGCGCGTACAGGTATTCGTCGTCTGTAGTGCCGTCGGCCATCGCTACGTCGAGCGTGCTCTGCTGTTTGACGAGCGGATAATTCTTTTCGCCGTGCAGCGACAGCGTGAAGACCTGCGGATCATCGGCGAAGATTACCGCCGTGCCGTTGCCCTGATGCACGTCCAGATCAACGACGGCGGCGCGACTAAGTGCGCCTTCGGCGCGCAGCACGCGAATCGCCACGGCAATATCGTTGAAGACGCAGAAGCCTTCGCCGTGATCCGCGAAGGCATGATGCGTGCCGCCGCCCAGATTGGCCGCGATGCCATCAGCAAGCGCGGCGCGAGCGGCAGCAAGCGTCCCGCCCACAGACACACGCGAGCGCCCGACCAACGCCTCGCTCCAGGGCAGCCCAAGCCGGCGAATCTCGCGCTTGGTCATCTCTCCCGCGATCAGCCGGTCATAGTAATCCACTGTGTGTACGAGCAACGCTTCGTCACGTTCAACCAACGGCGGGTGAATGATCTGATGCGACTTGAGCACGCCTTCGGCATCGAGCCGCTGGCGGATCATCGCATACTTCGAGATGGGGAAGCGATGCTGCGGCGGCAGCGGGATGACGTAGCGATCTGAATAGAAGGCTCTCATCTACTCTTCATCGCGGATAGGTACGGGGCGGCGGTTGTCATCAATGGCGACGTAAATGACTTCGGCTTCGGTGACGCGCACGCGCTGGCCGGGACTGGCGACGCGGTCGGCTTCGACCGTCACCTTGACCGTGATCGAGGTGCGACCGACGCGCACCAACTGGGTATAGAAGCTCACCAGATCGCCGACGAAGACCGGCGCGACAAAAACGATTTCGCGCATCGCTTTGGTGACGATCTTCTTCAGCGTGTGGCGGCGGACTTCGATGGCGGCGGCGATGTCGATGTAGCTCAAGATGACGCCGCCGAATATAGTGCCGTGCGCGTTGGTGTCTTTGGGCATCAGCACAACGCGGATGGCCGGCTCCTGTCCCGGCGTGTTGTATTCAAATCCAGTCTTCGATTCATTCATACTTCAACAGCCTAATCCAAGCGCAAGGCTCATGGCAAAGCGACGCGGCGACGCGGGGAAAGAACGACGCGGCGACGCGGCGACGCGGCGAGAGAAGGAGACAGAGACGAATCACCCCTCTCTGCCCGTGTCGCCCCATCGCCTTGTCGTTTCTTTTCTTTCTCCGCGTTGCCGTGTCGCCGTGTCGCCGCGTCAGATTTGTCTTTTTCCTTTTTTCAGTGATACTGTCGCTGATATGGAACCGACGGATGAAATTGTCGCGGCGGGCGGACTCGTCATTGATTCAAGCGGCGGTGCGCCGCGCGTCCTGCTCGTGCATCGTCCGAAGTACAACGATTGGTCATTCCCTAAAGGCAAGCTCGATCCTGGAGAGACTATCGAGGCCGCCGCGCTGCGCGAAGTCGAAGAAGAGACCGGCCTCCATTGCCGCATCGTTCGCGCGCTGCCCTCCGTGCATTATCAATATCGCGGGCGCAACGGCGACACGCGGCCAAAGGTAGTGCATTACTTCCTGATGGAAGCCGCCGGCGGCGCGATCCACGTCAATATGTATGAGATCGATGAAGCGCGCTGGTGCGATATAAGCGACGCCCTCGGACGATTGCGTTACGAGCACGACAAGCAGTTGTTGAGGTCGCTGTTTGATGAGCCGGACGGCGCGGCTTAAAGAATCATCTTCAAATTATTCCGGCTTCGAGTAGAATGTGTTTGCCCCTCCATTATCCGCCCCGCACCGGAGAAGCTGATGGCTGAACGCAAACCGTTAATCACCCTGACAACCGACTTCGGCGAAGCCGACTACTACGTGCCGGCGATGAAAGGCGCGATTCTCAACGTGAACCCGCAGGCCGAAATCATTGATCTGACGCACCAGATTCCGCCGCACGACCTCTACGCGGCAGCCTTCACGCTGCTGTGTTGTTACGCCGACTTTCCGAAGATGACGCTGCACGTCGTGGTGGTTGATCCGGGCGTCGGCACAAAGCGGCGGCCCATCCTGGTGATGACCGATAACTACAACTTCATCGGCCCTGACAACGGCGTCTTCAGCTACATCTACCAGCGCGAGCACGTCAACCGCGTCGTTCACTTCAACGAGTCGCATTATTTTCGCCAGCCGCTGTCGAACACCTTTCACGGGCGCGATGTCTTTGCGCCTTGCGCCGGTTACGTGTCGAGGCTGGTGGACTGGAACAAGATGGGCGTTGAGATCAGCGACCCCGTGCGCTTCAATACGCCGATGCCGACGGTCGCTTCCGACAAACAGATTCGCGGCCATGTGATTCATATTGATCGCTTCGGCAATGTCGTCACCAACATCACTGCCGCCGAGCTACCGCCGGAACGCGCGCAAGCGGGCGCTCGCGTTCGCGTAGGCAAGCACGAAGCCGCGCGCCTGTTGAACACCTACGCCGAGGCGAACCAGGGCGAGTTGTTCGCCTACTTCGGCAGCGCCGGTTTTCTCGAACTCGCCGTGCCGCGTCAGTCTGCCGCCCGCCTGATCGAAGCCCGGCGCGGCCTCGACATCGAAGTCATCCTGCCCTGAGTTGCGCATCGACATTCAACGATCCTTGTCTGAGCAATCGTGCTACAATCACAGGACAAGAGGGTGTGGCAATGACGACGAGAGTTGAAGCGACAATCGAAGACCTCTACAAGACCGCCGGCAAGGCTGAGATCATTGATGGGGAGTTGGTGCTGATGAGTCCAACAGGTGATGCTCCTGGCTACGCGGGCGACGAAATTTTCGCCAGCCTGCGCGATCAGGCCCGCCGCACTAAAAGCGGTAGGGCGGTAGGCGATAACAAAGCCTTCGTCGTCAACCTGCCTAATCGCAAGTCGTTCAGCCCGGATGCGGCGTTTTATGTTGGCCCTTCATCGGGCATGAAGTTTCTGGTCGGTGCTCCCATATTTGCCGCCGAGGTGCGCAGCGAGAATGATTATGGGCCAGCGGCTGAGCGCAGGATGGCGGCGAAACGAGCCGACTATTTCGCCGCTGGAACTCTGATCGTGTGGGACGTTGACCTGCTCAGTGAAGATGTCGTGCGCGTCTATCGCGCAAGCGATCCGCACCATCCGACGATCTATCGGCGCGACGACATCGCCGAAGCCGAGCCTGCCGTGCCTGGCTGGCGAATGCCTGTCAACGATCTCTTTCAGCCTTAGCCGCTTGAGATTCCCGCCGTGCCGCGCTTTTTCGGCGGCTTCGTTGACAGCCCCGAATGCGTCGCTTATCCTTCAATTTGGATCGAACCATCGTCACTTACTCATTCAGACCATGCACAGTGAAAGGAAAGAAAGAAGATGTCGAGTGATGCCAATGTGGCCAAAGCCGGCCTTGAGGGCATTGTCGCTGCGCAGTCTTCGATCAGCGACGTCAACGGCATTGAAGGCCGCCTGATTTACGCCGGATACGATATTCACGACCTCGCCCGTCATGCGACCTTCGAGGAAGTTATCTACCTGCTCTGGAATTTGCGCCTCCCCACCCGCAGCGAACTCAGCGAACTCAAGCAGCAGATCAGCCGCGAAAGCCAGTTGCCCGCCGAGATTCAACAACTGATTCGCGCCGTCCCTAAGACGGCCAACCCGATGGACATGCTGCGTACGATGGTGTCGGCGCTGGCGCTATTTGATGAAGACGCCGCCGATATGTCGCGCGAAGCCAACCTGCGCAAAGCCATACGCCTGATCGCCAGGTTCCCGACTATCGTGACGACGTTCCAGCGCGTGCGCAATGGCCTTGAGCCGGTCACACCGCGCGCCGATCTTTCCATCGCCGCCAACTTTCTCTACACGCTCAACGGCACAGAACCGGACGAGATAGCGACGCGCACAATGGATGTCGCTTTGATCCTGCACGCCGACCACGAGCTGAACGCTTCGACTTTTGCGGCGCGGGTGACGGCGGCGACGCTGTCGGATATGTATTCGGCGATTGTCTCGGCCATCGGCACGCTGAAAGGGCCGCTACACGGCGGCGCGAACGAAGGCGTCATCAAGAACCTGCTCGAAATCGGCAGCCTCGAAAACGTCGAGGCGTGGGTGATGAACGCATTCGCCAACAAGCAGAAGATTATGGGCTTCGGCCATCGCGTCTACCGCACCGAAGACCCGCGCGCCACGCACCTGCGCGAGATGTCGCGCCAGCTCGGCGAGCGCACAGGCGAAAGTAAGTGGTATGACATGTCGAGCAAGATGGAAGAGATCGTTAAGCGCGAAAAGCATCTGAACGCCAACGTAGATTTCTACTCGGCTTCGACCTATTACGCGCTCGGCATTCCGACCGACCTGTTCACGCCGATCTTCGCGTGCAGTCGCATCTCCGGCTGGACGGCGCACGTGCTCGAACAGTATGCCAACAACCGTTTGATTCGCCCGCGCGCTGAATACGTCGGCCCGCGCGGCTTGCAGTACGTGCCGATTGACGAGCGGGGATAGGCAGGAGGCAGGAAGCAGGAGGCAGGAGGCAAGTGGCTAGTGGCCAGTGGTCAGTTTATAGTTGATAGTTGAAAGTTGATAGTTCCCCAAGCTCCGTTAGGAGCGCGATGTTTATAGTTACCGATGCAGTAGATAAAACAAGCTCCGTAGGAGCGGGATGTGGACATCGCGCTCCTACGGAGCTTCGTCGTTTCCTTCAACAATAACTATAAACAGGTCGTCCCTACGGGACTGCTGATTACTGGCCACTGACCACTGCTTCCTGCCGCCTGCCGCCTGCCTCCTGCCTCCTGCCTCCTGCCTACTATCCCTCACGTTCCAGCAGCGCGCGGGTCGCGTCGAATCGGCCCAACGCCTTCATCGCCGCGAGCGCGCGGGCGCGGGCCGGCTCAATGTAAGGAACGTAAGTCAGATTACCTTGCGCCGCCTGCGAAGCGTAGGTTCCGATGGCTTTCAGCATGCGCTGAACGGTCATCAACTGAAGCTCGCGGCGAAACGCCGCCACGTCTTCCAAAGGCTGCTTCGATGTGGCCTTCTTTTCAATGAAGCGCTCGACCAGATCAGTCGTCAGTTCATCGCCGAGCATCGTGTACGGGTCGCTAATCAACGACGCGACATCATAGCTGGCCGGCCCCATGCGTGCGTCCTGATGGTCAATGATGAACATTCGCCCGCCGTGCATCATCAGGTTGCGGGCGTGGTAATCGCGGTGCACCAGCACACGCGGGCGCGCGGCCAACTCACTACACACCGCTTTGAAATCCATCTGCACGGCGTTTGCCGTTGTGGGATCGAGCTTCAATTTCAGATAGCGGTTGAAGAAGTTGGCAAAAAAGAAACCGAGTTCCCAGCGCAGCTTCGCTTCATCGAAGGCCATCTGCGAGCAGATCGAGCCGCTTTCAAGCGCGAGCCCTGTCGCCTCCTGTATCTCTACAATCAACTCGGTAGCGCGCAAGTAAGCATCGCGGATTTCCGCCGGCTGACGATTTACCATCCAGTCCTGCAAGCGCATATCACCGACATCTTCAAACAGCATCAAGGCGTCGGCCCCGGACGTTGCCAGTATGCGCGGCACCGGCAGACCGGCATCGAGGAAAAGGCGCGTCGCTTCCAGATGCGCCAGCGCGTGACTGTGATAGCTGAGCCGCGCCGATGGGTTCGCTTCTTCCAACCGCTTGAGTTGATCGGCGGCGCGCTCATTTTCATTGAACGGCTCACTGTATAGGCTGATGATCAATGTGCGCCCGTCGGCAGCCGCGCGCAGGTAGACGCGCGTAGACGCGTCGCCGGTCAGCCGCGTGATGGTCACACGTTCAGCAGGCACGCCGAGATGCTGCGCCGCCAGCTCTATCATCGCAGGTGAATAAGTGGTTTCCATAAGCGGGAGAATTGGCCACAGAGCCACAGAGACGCAGAGAATTTTATGAATCCTTGGCTCTGTGCCTTTGTGACTCTGTGGCCAACTGTATTGTCACAAAGGCACGATGAGGTTGTCGCCAACGACTGTGCCGCGTTCGATATCGTCAACGATCTGGCGACGCACAACGACCGCGTTCTCGATCAACGCGCCAGCCGGCACGCGCACGTCATCGCCGATGACGGCGTTGCGGATGCGCGCGCCGCTCTCGACGTGGACGCGCTCCCACAAGACGGCGTCGGCGACGTTCGCGCCCGGCTCGACCACACAGCCCGCGCCTTGAATGATGCTCTTCCCTTCTTTGCGTATGAAGATCAGGCTCGCTTCAAGGTAGCGGTCGAGCGTGCTCATCTCGAACCAGTTGCCGTCAGCAATGTGCGCGACGACTGGCTCTCCTTCAGCGATGGCGCGCGGATAAACATGAATGGTCGAATGCGAAAAGCAGTGGCGCGGCACGTAATCAAAGATGCGGGGCGATAAGACCTGAATGCCGGTGAACATCAGCGGCGCGCTTTCACTCTTCACCAGCCCGCCGCCGGTATCACTCGCCGAGGCTTCGACGCTCACGGTTTCCGGGAAGCCCGCAAAGCGCGTAACCAACCGGCGCGCGTCCACTTCGACGATGCTGAAATACTCGCGCGCGACGTTCTCTTTCAGCACCAGCGTAGCGATAGCCTGCCGCTCTCTGTGTTCGCGCACTGCCGCTTCGAGATCGATGTCGGTGACGATCTTGCCGTTGATGACGATGAAATCATCGTCCAACAACTGATCGCGGACACGGTCAATCGCGCCCGATGTGCCTAGTATCTCATCTTCAAGCGAGTAGTGAATCCCGACGCCTAGCGCGGAGCCGTCGCCAAGCGCGCGGCGGATCGATTCGGGCTGATGGTGCAGGTTGATGATGATGTCGCGTATGCCATACGCGGCCAGATAATCGACCGCGTAAGCGATCAGCGGGCGATTCAAAAACGGAATCGCCGGCTTGGTGCGATCTTCAGTCAACGGCCAGAGCCGCGTGCCGAATCCTGCTGCGAGTATGACTGCTTTCATAAGGATACAGGATACAGGATTCAGAATTCAGGATTTCGGAACCAGAATGAAAACGGAAGCGGTGCCCAACCTCCTTTTCATCCTGAATCCTGTATCCCGAATCCTGTATCCTAAAACGTCAAATCTTCCAGCGGCACGCCGCGCGCACGGCAACGTGCGGCCTGGAGTTCCGGGTAACTTTCGCGTATGGAATCGGCAGCGGTGAAGCCCGCCCGTTCTAAGATGCCGAGCACGCAGTCTTCGTCGCCTTCGATCTCAATGAAATTGCCCATCGGCGTTTCGTCGAAAGCGACTTCGAGCGTCGCGCCATCGAGACGAATCGCGTAGGTCGTGCGATACTTCTGATAACGAAAGGCGCGATGATAACCCAGGCGCTCGAACAGGGCAACCAGTTTTTCAGGATCACCGACCGAGGTTTCGATCTCTTCGCGGACTTTCAGCGGCGAGGCGGCGGTCTCTTGCGCGACGCCTTTATAAGTCAGCCAGCCGTCCTCTTCGACCGAGCGGATGCGCAGCGCCGCGCCCTCTTTGAATAGCGTCTGCCGGTCATCATCGAGCAGCCAGTTATCTTCAAAGTGGCGCGGCTTGCGTGGAGTAAGGTCGAAGCCGGCGCGCGTCAGGCGACTGAGATCGTCACAGGCCAGCTTGACCTCAATTTCAAGGTTCTCTTTCATTCAATGACTGCCGGCCTCCGCCGCGTGCGCTTGATAAAGCACACGCCTATTTCAAGCGCGTGCCGTTCGGCACGTCTTCGCCGAACGTCGCCAGCACGGGCTTGCCGTTTTCGCCAACTGAAGCCGCTAACAACATGCCGTTTGATTCAAGGCCGCGCAGCTTGCGCGGCGCGAGATTCGCCACAACGATGATCTTGCGCCCGACGACTTCTTCGGGCGCGTAATGCTCGGCGATGCCGGCGAGAATCTGGCGCGGCTTCTCTTCGCCGACATCGATGATCAATCGCAAGAGCTTGTCGGCTTTCGGCACGCGCTCGGCTTCGAGCACGGTGGCGGCGCGCAACTCGACCTTGATGAAATCGTCAATCGAGATGATGTTCGCAGGCGGCGCGGCGGCCTGCGTAGCGCCTTGCGCCGCACTCTCGGTTGATGTGGTGGCGTTCGGCGTTGCCGCTTGCGCCGCTGGCGTTTCGGTAGCTTGCTTGTCAGTTGATGCCGGCGATTGCGCGGCTTCGGTTGCTTGTTCGACCTCTGCCATGATTTTTTCCTTGTTCAATTTCGGGAATGCGGGGCTGACCTTTTCGATCTTCGCTACATCGAGCGATTCACCCCACGTCGCCGTGTGCGGATTGATCCGCAGCGGGTCGCCCGCAAGCCCCATCTCCTGCCAGATGTGCCGCGCGCTTTCGGGCATTGTCGGCGCAACGAGCAAGACCAGATGGCGCAAGCCCTCGTAAGCCACGGCCAGCACGGCTTCGAGTTTGTCACGCGAAGCCGGGTCTTTGGCCAGCTTCCACGGCTCGCTTTCGGTGATGAATTTGTCCACGCGAGCAATGCCTGTCCAGGCGGCTTCGAGGCCGCGCGAAAAGTTCAGCGCGCGAAACTCTTCATCGAATCGCTGCTTCGCTTCGGCAATGCGTTCGCGCACATCTGCGGCAAACTCATCGGTCGCCGAAGGACGCGGCGGCAGACCACCAAAATAGTTGCGCACCATCGTCAATGTGCGACTCGCCAGGTTGCCTACTCCGTCGGCGAGATCAGAGTTGACTCGATCAATGATCGCTTCGTAACTTATATAACCATCCTGCCCGAACGAGACTTCGCGCAGCACAAAGTAGCGAACCATATCCGCCGTGAAGAAGCGCAGCAGTTCATCAACGCGCAGCACATTGCCGAGCGTCTTCGACATCTTGCGCCCGCCCGACAGCAGCATCCCGTGAGCGTGAACCGCGCGCGGCAGCTCGATGCCGGCGGCCATCAGAAAGGCCGGCCAGTAGACGGTGTGAAAGCGCAGGATGTCTTTGCCGACCAGATGCAGCGCCGGCCAGTAACGGTCAAAGCCATCGTATCTGTCGTTGCCCCAACCCAGCGCCGTGATGTAATTCGACAGCGCGTCGAGCCACACGTAAATCGTGTGCTTCGGGTCGCCCGGCACGGGTATGCCCCACTTGACTGAGACGCGGCTGACCGACAAGTCCTTCAAGCCGCCGGCGACGAACGAGCGCACTTCGTTGCGCCGCGCGTCGGGCTGCACGAACTCTGGCCGCGAATCATAAAGATCGAGCAGCGGCTGTTGGAACTCGGAGAGCTTGAAGAAGTAGCTCTCTTCAGAAACGCGATCCAGCGGGCGCTCGTGCACAGGGCAAATCGGATTGCTGACATCGTCCGCGACTTCTTTGAACTCGTTACAGTTGCCGCAGAACCAGCCTTCGTAATAGCCCTTGTAAATGTAACCGCGATCACTGAGCACTTGCCAGAGCTTCTGCACGGCGGTTTCGTGCGCCGGGTCGGTGGTGCGAATCCAGCGGTCGTATTCGACGCCGAGCGGCGCGAAGGCTTCCTGAAACTCGCGGACGATTTGATCGACGTGCTCTTTGACGGGCACACCGCGCGCTTCGGCGGCGCGTTCGATGTTGATGCCGTGCTCGTCCGTGCCAGTCAGAAAGAACGAGTCCACGCCGCGCTGGCGATGAAAGCGCGTCAGCGTGTCGGCGACCAGCGTCGTGTAGGCGTGGCCGATGTGCGGCTTCGCATTGGTGTAATAGATCGGTGTCGTGACGTAGAACGTGTTTTCCATAGTCAGTGATGAGTGATGAGTGATGAATGATGAATGATGAGTGATGAGCGGGAATGTGCGTAACGATGAGCACGCTGTTCTCACTCATTACTCATCACTCATCATTCATCACTTCTCCCGGATGAGCGCCATCGCTTCGCTGCGTGTGCGCGGGTCTTTCAGGAAGCCGCCGCGCAAGGCGCTGGTGATCGTCTTCGCGCCGGGCTTCTTGATGCCGCGCATCTCCATGCATAGATGCTCGGCTTCGATGACGACCATCACGCCGGTGGCGCGCAGTTCGTTGTAGAGCAGGTCGGCAATCTCTGTCGTCAAGCGCTCCTGAATCTGCGGCTTCTTCGCCATAATGTCGGCGACCCGCGCCAGCTTCGAGAGGCCGACGATGCGCCCTTCGCGCGGAATATAAGCGATGTGCGCGACGCCGACGAACGGCAGTAGATGATGCTCGCAGAGTCCCTGTAACGGAATGTCTTTGACGATGACCATCTCGTCGTGAGTTTCCGCAGGGATGACGTGCAGCACATCGCGCGCGTCCTGGTGCAAGCCGGCGCAAATCTCTTCGTACATCAGGGCGACGCGGCGCGGCGTGTCTTGCAGGCCGGGGCGGTCGGCGTCTTCACCGATGCCTTCAAGGATCAAGCGCACACCGGCTTCGATCTTTTCGAGATCCATTTTTCGCTCGCCCGCAGGCACGGAGTTATTTCTTTTCGAGTTGGCTGTTCTGGTCATCTATGCTTTCGCGGTAACGGGCGCTGGCGGCGGATTGCACTTCGATAACCGGCACGCCCAATTGCCGGGCCAGCCGCGCGCAGTCTTCATACTCAGGTTGAAAGTGTACCGTGCGTACGCCGTCGCGCGCCACCTTGACCCGCACCTCGCCGTAGCGCGTCGTCACTGTCTCGAACGTCCGCGCCAGCACGCGACGCCGCGCGTCGGTGTAACGAATGCCCAGCGTCGTCGTTTCCTCAAGCAGCATCGCAATAATCGCCTCGCGTTGTTCAGCTTCGCACAGCACGGTCAGCATCACGCCGGGGCGCGACTTCTTCATTTGCGTTGCGGTCAAATAAACGTCGAGCGCGCCCAGCGCGAACGCTCTGTCCATAACGAAGCCGAACGCCTGCGGGTTCATATCGTCGATGTTCGTCTCGATGACGGCAATCGTCCCATCTCCGGCGACCGGCGACGTTGGCACGCTCGGCAAATCACCAAGCATCACACGCAGAGCATTCGGGAATGCTTCAGGATCGCGCGTGCCTGCGCCGTATCCGGCTTTTGTAATCTTCATCTCAGGCAGCGGGCCGTAGCCTTCCGCAAGCGAAGCGATGATGGCCGCGCCGGTTGGCGTCACGAATTCGCCACTGATGTCACCCGCGTAGATGGGAATATCGCGTAACAGCTCGGCGGTCGCCGGCGCAGGGATAGGCATCAACCCGTGCGCCGCTTTGATCGTGCCGTGCCCGACGCGCAAGGCAGAAGCGAAGAAGCGTTCGACGCCGAGCAATTCAAACCCGATCATCGCGCCGACCGTGTCGATGATTGAATCGACCGCGCCGACTTCGTGAAAATGCACACGCTCGCGCGTCGTCGCGTGGACGCGCGCTTCGGCGTCGGCCAGCATCTCGAAGGCGCGCAGGGCGCGTTGCTTCGTCAGCTCGTTGAGCGCCGAACGATTGATGATCTCGCGGATGTCCTTGAGGTGGCGGTGGGGCTGCGCGGCTTCATCAACCACGACGTTGAACTTCGTCGCCGCGATGCCGCTGCGCTTGACGCGCTCGACACTGATCGCGTAACCGCTCAAGCCGAGTGATGCGAGCTGCGCTTTCAACTCATCAACGTCTGCGCCCGCGTCAATCAACGCGCCGCAGATCATATCGCCGCTCGCGCCGGCAAAGCAGTCAAAGTACAACGCTCGCATCAGCCCCGCTCCTTTAGAAACTGCGGCAGGATTTCGCCCGCTTTGCCGAGCAGCGTGTAATCGGCGAGGAACGAAATGTCAGTCATCTCCGGGTTGACTTCGATGACGCGAGCGCCTGCCTGCTTAGCGGCGATAGGCAGGCCCGCTGCCGGATAAACAACCGCCGACGTGCCGATGACGAAGAAGAGGTCGGCGCGTTGAGCCGCCGCTTCGGCGCGCTCGAAGATGGCTTCGGGCAGCATCTCGCCGAACAGCACGACATCGGGCCGCGCCGCCGCGCCGCAGACGAAACAATGCGGCACGTCTTCGAGCGGCGTCTCGCGCGCTTCAAATGTCGAAGCGCAGCGCAGACAGCGCGCCCGCCAGACGTTGCCGTGAACTTCGAGCACGTTGAGGCTGCCGGCGGCGCGGTGCAGGTCATCGATGTTCTGCGTAATCAACGTGAACTCTTCAAAGCGCGGCTCCCATTCGGCGAGCGCGTAATGACCGGGGTTTGGCTGAATTTCAGTGAGCAGACCGCGACGATAATCGAACCACTCCCAGACCAGCTTCGGATCGGTGCGCATCAATTCGGCAGACGAAAGTTCAGTGACGGGACGCCCGCGCCACGTCCAGATTTCCGAATCGCCGCCGCCGCGAAATGTCGGCACGCCGCTTTCGGCGGAGATGCCCGCGCCGGTCAGCACGGCAACGCGACGCGCTCGGTCAAACATCATCCGCAACTCGTCAGTCACTTCTTGCAAAATCATAAATCGCTATTTTATCAACTAAGGTGAGCATATCATATGTTGACACATCGAAAATTCGCCAGGAGCCATTGTCCAATACTGGAGGAGTGCATGAGGCAGTTACAGCCAACGGTAATCGATGTCGGCTTGGCTGCCCGGCTCTCTGTCAAGATATGGAGGGAAGAGGAGTCGCATGAGTGAAGGAACGGATCGAATTCCAGAGAGCGATGCGAAGGATCAGCCGGTCGCCATTGCCGGCCTCAGTTCTGCCGAGGTCGCCATCAAGATTGAAGCCGGCCAATACAACAAACCGCCGCAATCGGCCACCAGGAGCATTCGCCGCATCTTCCGTGACAACATCGTCTCCGTTTTCAATATCATCATCGGCTTCATCATTCTTTTCTTGCTGTCGTTCTACGTCGCATCTCAAGATAAACGATTGCTGCTTGACGCTGTCGGCGTCTTCACCGTTGCTCTCTTCAACACCGCCATTGCCATCTTTCAAGAAGTCAAAGCCAAGCGCGCTCTGGATAAAGTCAATATGTTGCTGGCCAGAGAAGTCTCGGTCATGCGCGACGGCGTCATGCGAAATGTGCCGCCAGCGCAGATCGTCCTTGCCGATGTGATCGTTCTGCGGCGCGGCGATCAGGCGGTCGTCGATGGCGCTGTGCTTCAATCTAATCATATGGAGATCGACGAATCGCTGTTGACCGGCGAGTCTACGCCGATTGAAAAAGAGGCCGGCGACCGCATCCTCTCCGGCAGCTTCTGCCTCGCCGGCAACGGTTATTATCAGGTCACGCAGTTGAGCGACGACAGCTACGCCGCGAAGATGACGCGGCTCGCCCAGCAGCTCAAGATCACCACCAGCCCGCTGCAAAAACAGATCAACCGGATTGTCATATGGTTGTTCGCTACGGCGGCGCTGCTCTGCCTGATCGAAACGTCCCGCAGCGCGCTCAATCATCAGCTCGGCGTCGATTTCGCCCGCCGACTGGCGACTATCGCCATCGGCATGGTTCCGCAAGGGCTGGTGCTGATGGCCTCGGTCACGTTCGCTATTGGCATCTATCGCATCAGCCGCGTCGGCGCGCTGGTGCAGTCCTTCAACGCCATCGAGTCGTTCGCTAACGTGCAGGTCATCTGTATGGACAAGACCGGCACGCTGACGCAGAACCGTATGACTGTGCGCAAGCTGACTGCGCTTAACGAAGGCTCGCCGGCAGACTGGCTGGAGCAGCAGTTGGGGACTTACGCCCGCTTCTCGTCGGATAAGAACGCCACGATCCGCGCGCTCGAAGCCTTCGCTGGCGACTCGGCTTGCGAGGCAGTCTATGAAGTGCCGTTCAGCTCGCAGAGGAAGATGAGCGTGCTGGGCCTCAGAGCCGGCGACCGCGAAGCGGTTTATGTTCTCGGCGCGTTCGAGATGCTGGTCGAACGCTGCGACCACGACCAGCGCCGCCGCGCCGTGCAGGCCGCCGCCGAGCTGGACGTTTACCGCAACCTCTTTTTCGGCGAGGTCATCAACCCGGAGGTGATCGCCCATCGCGCCGACGATCTGGGGCCATTCAAAGTCAAACCGCTGGCCATCGTTTCGCTGAGTGACACGGTGCGTGAAGATGTTTGCGGCGTCATCAGGGAGTTTGAACAACGGGGAATCAAGTTCAAGATTCTCTCCGGCGATTCGACCACCTCGATTCGCGCGACCTGCCGCGACATCGGCTGGGAGGTCGGCGAAGCGCAGGTCATCACGGGCAACGAACTGGACCGGCTAACCGAGGCCGAGTGGGGCGAGGTCGTTGAGCACAAGACGGTCTTTGCGCGGCTGCGACCGGAGCAGAAGGTGAAGATCGTGCAGGCGCTACGCGCCAAAAAGATTCACACGGCGATGATCGGCGACGGCGTGAACGATGTTCCGGCGATCAAGCAGGCCGATCTCGGCTTCGCAATGGACGAAGGCGCGTCGATCACGAAAGAGGTCGCCGACATTATACTGCTTGAGAATCGCTTCACGCTGTTGCCGGAGGTGTTCGAGGAGGGCAAGAAGATCATCAACACGGTGGGGTCGGTGGCGCGGTTGTTTTTAACGAAGAACTTTATGGTGATCTACCTCACGTTGGTGTCGGCTTTCCTGTCGTGGGAATTTCCGCTGACGCCGCGACGGGTGTCGCTGATCAACATCTTTGCGATTGGGCTGCCGGCGATGGTGATCGCGCTGACGAACACGAACACCGACAGGCCCAGACGCTTCCTGCTCGACTTGCTGTCGTTTGTGGCGGTATCGGCGCTGGTCATCGTGGCATCGGGATATGTGGGCTTCTTCTTCGTCAACGATAAATCGCAGCTCTCAGAGACGGGATCGCAGGCGGCGGGTATGGTGATGCTGTCGATTATGATTATGAATTCGGTGGTGAGTTTCTTGATCGTGGCGGCACTAGGAGGGAGAAAGAGGTGGGGGCTATATAGCGGATACGCGGCGTCAATGATCCTGCTCTATTTTCTGGTCGTCGGGGTTGAATCCAACAACCGGCTGCTGTCGCTGATTAAAACGTTCTATGAAATATCGCGCATCAGCGGGCAGGGGTGGGCAGTGATGCTGACGGTGTGCGCGGTGAGCGCGCTCGTCCTTGTCAGCTTGCAGAGACTGCGCCTGGCGCTGATCAGTCGGCGGGCCTGATGTGAACGTGTCAGAGCGATGAAACAGATATACGGCCTTGCGTTTTAGCGCCTTCGGTTCTTCTTCTGGCGCATCACAACAAGATTCAGCTTTCGGGTTTAAAGGCCAACACCTTTACAGCCATGCCGGCTCTCCAGCCTGCCTTCCAAAAGCAAATCGCGGCTGATACTATTTGCAAATCTAAGGGACAGCGGGCGCTGCCGCTTTGGAAGCCGATTCGGGAGTTCATCAATACATGAAGATTCAGGAACGGTTGCGCGAGCAGTTGCGCGCCGCCATCAACGAACTGTTCGACCTTGACCTCGCCGAGTTCAACAGCGAGATTCCGCCGCGCACAGAGCTTGGCGACCTGGCCTTCCCGGTCGCCTTTGAGTTAGCCAAACGGCTCAAGGCCGCGAGCGGGCAGAAGCAGAACCCGCGCGACATTGCGACACGGTTGGCCGAACGGCTGCACGCTGTCGAAGGCGTGGCGCGCGTCGAAGTCGCCGGCGCAGGTTACGTCAATGTTTACTTTGATCGCGCCAACTATCTGTTGAATGCGACGCAGCGCACCGAGCAGCCCGCGCCGCTGCTGGGCGGCAAAATCATCGTCGAGCACACGGCAGTCAATCCGAACAAGGCCGCGCACATCGGCCACCTGCGCAATGCCGTGTTGGGCGACACGACGGTTCGCCTGCTGCGCGCCGCCGGCGAAACCGTTGAAGTCCAGAACTACATCGACAATACCGGCGTGCAGGTCGCGGACGTAGTCGTCGGCTTTCGCCACATTGAAAACAAAACGCTCGACGAGATTAAAGCTATCGAAGGTAAATTCGATTACTATTGCTGGGACCTCTACGCGCGCGTCGGCCAGTTTTACGAAGAGGATCGTTCGCGCCTCGCCTTGCGTGCAGAGACGCTGCACGCCATTGAATCGGGCGAAGGCGAAATCTACGAGATGGCCGATTACGTGGCGATGCGGGTTCTCAATCATCACCTCGACACCTTTCTGCGCGTCGGCATCAAGTATGACGTGTTGCCGCGCGAGTCCGACGTTCTGCACTTGCACATCTGGAACCGCGCCTTCGAGTTGTTGAGAGAACGCGGCGCAATCGAGCTGGTCAGCGAAGGCAAGCTCGCCGACTGCTGGGTGATGCGCGCCGCAGACGATGACAAGGGCAGCAGCGAAGAGACAGAGCACGAGGCCGATAAGGTCATCGTGCGGTCGAACGGCACAGTGACTTACACGGGCAAAGACATCGCTTTTCACCTGTGGAAGCTGGGCCAGCTCGATCTGGATTTTTATTATCGACCGTTCCGCACCTACCCCGACGGCCACACCGTCTGGATCACTTCGGCGAATGAGCGCGAGAACTATCCGCTGCACCCGAAGTTCGGCAACGGCGCGGCCTACTTCAACGTGATCGACATCGGCCAATCTTACCCGCAGCATTACGTCAAGCTCGGCGTGATGGCCGTAGACCACGACGAGCGCGTTGAGCGCAGCGCACATCTCGCTTATGAGAAGGTGACGCTCACAACTGACGCCGCTGAAAAATTAGGACAGCAACTCTCTGATGAAGATCGCAAGCGCGGCGGGGTGTCGATGTCGGGTCGCAAAGGACTCGGCGTCAAGACCGACGACTTGATTGACCAGTTGGAAGCGAGCGCGTTGACCGAAGTCCAGAACCGACATCCCGAACTTGGCGAGCACGAACAACAGGAGACCGCGCACAAAATCGCGGTCGGCGCGCTGCGTTATTTCCTGCTCAAGTACCTGCGCAATTCGATCATCGCCTTCGACTTCAAAGAGGCGCTGGCGTTTGACGGCGAGACCGGCCCGTACATTCAATACTCGGTCGTGCGCGCCAACTCGATCTTCCGCAAGCTGACGGACGCGGGCATTGCGCCGAGCGCAGCGGCTCTACGCCAGGTATCAAGCGAACGGCTCAACGAGTTGTTCGGCGGCGAGACGGGCGACGACCTCTGGTCATTGGTCTACCTGGCGACGCGGCTCGACGAAGTGATACGCGGCGCGGTGGTGTCGCTTGAGCCGGCGGTCGTCGCCAAGTGGGCATTCCAGTTGGCGCAGCGGTTCAACCTCTTTTATCACCACTATCATATTCTTTCTGAACCCGACGCCGACCGCCGCGCGCTGCTGGTCGCCATCACGGCCATCGTGCGAGAAAAGCTGATCGCTGCGCTCGATGTGCTGGGCATCGAAGCGCCGGAGCGTATGTAAAGGAGAGACGCGATGCTCATCGTGATGAAAGCCGGAGCGACCGACGCGCAAGTCGAAGAGGTTCTACAAGTCGTTCGTGATCTCGGTTACAAACCGCACCCGATGCCCGGCGCGACGCGCACAGCCATCGGTATTACCGGCAACCCCGGCGCGATTGACCCGGCTCACTTCGAGAACCTGCCCGGCGTCTCCGAAGCCATCCGCGTGTCGAAGCCTTACAAGCTCGTGAGCCGCGACCTCAAACACGACGACACCATCGTGCGGGTTGGCGATGCGGAGATCGGCGGGCCGGAGCCGGCCATCATTGCCGGTCCCTGCGCGGTCGAATCGCATCAACAGACGATGGAGATCGCTGAGATTGTCGCCGCAAGCGGCGCGCGGTTCTTTCGCGCCGGCGCGTTCAAGCCGCGCACGTCGCCTTACTCGTTTCAGGGTCTCGGCGTCGAGGGCTTAAAGATACTGGCCGATGTGCGCGAGCGTTTCGGGTTGAAGATCGTCACCGAAGTTCTGGACACAGAGACGGCGGACGTTGTTGAAGAGTACGCCGACGTGCTGCAAATCGGCGCGCGCAACATGCAAAACTTTTCGCTGCTGAAGCGCATCGGACAGATGCGCAAGCCAGTGATGTTGAAGCGCGGGCTGGCGGCAACGCTCGAAGAGTTTTTGCTGGCGGCGGAATATATTATGGCCGAGGGCAATTACAATGTCGTGCTGTGCGAGCGCGGCGTCCGCACGTTTGCCGACCACACGCGCAACACGCTCGACCTGTCGGTCGTGCCGGCGGTGCAGCATCGCTCGCACCTGCCGATCATCGTTGATCCTTCACACGGAACCGGCAAACGACACAAGGTGATTCCGATGGCACGCGCCGCTATTGCCGCCGGCGCGGACGGCATTATGGTCGAGGTTCATAATCACCCCGAACACGCGCTGTCGGACGGGCCACAGGCGCTGCTGCCTGAGATGTTCGATCAACTCGTCGCTGACGTGCACGCCATCCACCGCGCCCTCGCCGAAACCGCAACCAGCCAGAGATGAAAAGGCAAAAGGCAAAAGGCAAAAGGCAAAAGGCAAAAGTCGCTGCGCCTGCCGCTTTGCCTTTGCCTGAAAGCCGGCCTCTTGGTGAGGCAGCGCCACAGGAGCGCGATCACTCGACTGCTGACGCAGCGACGGATTCATCGCCAAACTCTTCTGCCGCGCCTATCGCTGAACCAATCAACACCGCACGAGTGTCGCTGATCTCTTACGAACGCGTGACGCAATTCATCGCGCCGCGCGGCGTTTTGCTGGTTGTTATTATCACCACATTTCTCTCGATTGTGTCGTTCGTCTACTTTTCCGCGAATGGGATGACGAATCACTATGGCGACGGCATCGCGCACGTCAACATCGCCCGCAAGGTCGTGGATTCGCCGGACGATTCGCTCTGGCAGCGATACCTGCAAATCGGCACGCCGTGGCTGCCGCTGCAAACGGTATTGATGTTGCCGCTGGTGGCGATTGATCCGCTGTGGCGCAGCGGCGCAGCCGGCAGCCTCGTTTCAATGATCGCTTTCGTCCTCGCCGCGACGATGATCTATCGAATCGCGCTCGATCTTTACGGCAACGAAGACTCGAAGTGGGGTCATTGGATGGCCGTTGTCTCGCTGGCGATCTTCGCGCTGAATCCCAGCGCCTTGTTTATGCAAGCGACGCCGATGACCGAACTGGTCTTAATGGCGATGCTGGCGGCAGCGATCTTTTGCTTGCAGCAGTGGGTGAAAGAACAGTCCATGCGCCGGCTCGTCATCGCCGGCAGTGTAATGACGCTGGCGACGCTGGCGCGCTACGAAGCGTGGCCGGTGGCGGTGCTGTCCGTGCTCATCGTCGCGCTGACGAGTCGCGGCGACCGCCGCGCGCGTTTGCGAATGACCGTCGTGTTTGCCGCGCTGACAAGCGCAGCGCCGCTCTACTGGCTGTGGCACAACTGGGCGATCTTCGGCAACGCGCTTGAATTTTTGAGCGGGCCGCATTCGGCGCGCGGCATCTTTCTGCACGAAGAGGCGCGGCTGGGCTGGGCAAAGATATTCATCGGCCACCCGCTCGTCTCGTTGCTGTGGATGGCTGTGACGACCGCCGTATGCAGCGGCCCATTCGTGCTCCTGCTCAGCCTAGCCGGCTTCGTAACCTATGCTACGCTGAAGCGGCGAACGTTGATCGAACATTCGCCGGCGCTGCTGCTCGCGGTTCCCTTCCTCTTTCACACCTTCAGCGTGATGCGCGGCGAAATTCAAATCTTTCCGTTCAGCGCCTTCGGCCTGCTCAACGTGCGCTACGGGTTGCCGCACCTGCTTGCAGTGGCCGCCTTTGCGCCGGCAGTCGCCTGGCTGGTCAAGCCGCGCAGACGGCTTGCGGTGATTGTGATCGTCATTACAGTTATTGTTTTGCAGTATGGCTACTTGATCTCGGAAGGGCCATCGCAACTGGCCGTCTATCAGGAAGGCTACCGCAATGGCGTCAACTCGGCGCGCGCCCGCGAGTGGGCGCATACGGCGGCGTGGCTCAGAGCCAATCCGCAACGCCAGATGATATGGATGAACACCGGCGCACTAGGGCCGCTGGTGCCGCGCGGCGGCTTGCAGTTCGCCCGGATCATTCACGAAGGCTCACTGCGCTGGCACACAATCAACGGCGCAATTCCCGCCGATGTCAAAACGATCATCTATCAGGAAGGCGACCCCTTAGCCGAGCGCATCAAGAGCGACGCCACCCTCGCGGGCGATTTCGCCGCGCACTTCGAGCAACAGTTCTCTTACGAGAGCATCAGAATTTTTACGCGGAAAGAATAGAGCGGCGGGGCGAGAGGTCAGACGCTCAAGCCGTCAGAGGCGCGGTGCATCAGGATGCGTACGCGATTGCGGCCCGCCTCTTTGGCCTGATACATCGCGCGGTCGGCCATCTCGATGAGTTCTTCTTTGGTCTTCGCCGGGGCCGGGTAAGTCGCCAGGCCGATGCTCGCCGTCACAACTCCAACGCGCGGCGCCGTCTTCAACGCAATCGCTTCGCGGACGCGCTCGGCAACTTGAAAGGCGGCGTCGCGTGAGCACTTCGGCAGGATGATGACAAACTCCTCGCCGCCGTAACGCGCACAGACATCAATGTCGCGCACGGTCGCTTGCAGTATCGACGCAACGTGACGGAGCGCGGCATCGCCGGCGCGGTGGCCGTGCGTGTCGTTGATTCGTTTCAGGTGATCGAGGTCGAGCAAGATCAGCGACAGGCTTTCGTTATTGCGGTCAGCGGCCTTGATCTCGCGGTCGAGGCGCTCCTGAAAGTAACGATAGTTATATAGCCCGGTCAACGAGTCGGTCATCGCCTGCACCTGCACCTGCCTGAACAGCCGCGCGTGACTGATAGCGACGGCCAACTGGTCCGAGACCGTCCGCACCATCAACATCTCTTCGTCTTCCCAGACGCGGTTGGGCGTATCGTCTTCGGCAACCAGAACGCCGATGATGCTGTTGCGGTAAGTCAGAGGGATTTCCAGCGCGCCCGGCACGTCCATCTCGCGGTTGAGGCGGGCGCTCTCAAATGTTTCCTCTGGCGCAAACGGGTTCGTTACCCTGCTGGTCGTCTCGTGAGCGGCCCACGCCATCAACGGCAAGGGCGGCGTTTCGATCACGGCGACGGTAGAATTTGCCGTGAGCGATCCTTTCTTCAATAACTCGTTGTCGCCTGCCACATCGCCGGCGCTCTCGTCGGTGCGCTCGTAAATGCTGATGCCTTCCGGCAGGCTCGTGCCTTCCTGCCAGAGCACGAGCGCCGCGCGTCGGGCGTTGAGCGCGCGCCCTACCTCTTCGACCGCCGTTTGCAATATCGATTCGAGTTCAAGCGTGCTGGAGATGGCCGAGCTGATGCGGCTGGTCGCCATATCCAGCTCGCTCTGGCGCTGCATCAACATCGCCAGCTTGGTCGTGAACGTCAGCGCGACCTGCAACGACGGACGGCGCGTGGTCGTCGCGTTCATCAGCATCTCAAGGCGGCTGCGCTCGTCGGGACGCTGCGTGCCTATACGCGCCAGCAAGTATTCGATGGCCGTGTAGACGACGTTGGGATCAAAGGTCCAGGTGACGGCGTAGGTTTCCGTCTGCGCAGCCGGCGAGCGCGGAATCTCGGCGCAGGCGAGCAAGCCGCAAAAGCGCGGGTCCATAAAAACAACGAAAGGCCCACCATCCAACCTGTGATGGTCGTGCTCTTCGACCAGTGTGAGGGTTTTGAACGCCGGCCCGTCCCAAGTTCGCGCCACGCAGTCGCTGTCGCAAGTGAACAGAAAGAGATGGCGCGCGGCGCTAGCCAGCTTTTCAAGCCGTTCACTTTCGCGGTCGGCATCGCCATCCAGGCAGCGGCCTTCGAGCACCAGGACAGAGCAGCGGCTCTCGCTCACCATGTCTTCAAAATAGCTGACCAACCGTTTGACGGTTTGCCGGTTGCAGCGAACCGGAAAAAGCTCGTCGCCATGTTGACCGTTGAGGATGTGGAAAAGCGAATACATTGGCTCAGACTGACAGCGGCAAAGGCTTACCGAATAGCACGGGGACAGATGGCTGAAGCGATTGTACAATGCGGCACATCGCTGTCAATTGTTTTGTTACGCCGTTTAACCATCATAAGACTCGGCTACCGATGTTGCGCGCGGATTATGCTTGCCACATTAACAGTGGAGAGCGTATTAGTATGTAAATTTTTCAGGGGCAGTAAGAAACTAATACAACCCGCGCCGATGCTTGATCGCCCTGTCAGCGCAAAAACGCGGCTCTGCGGACGGTTCGCGCCCTCATCGCGGCTGGCACGCAAGTCGCAGGTTGATTCGGTGGCTTGGCTGCTTGTGTGAATAGTGACGAGCACACGGAACGGGTCAAGCATTTGAGAATCGAATAAGAATCGAGGAGGAATCGAATGAAGCTGAAATTGTTCACCGTCGCGCTGGTACTGGTTATCGGAGTCTTCCTTGAAAGCGGTTGCGCTACGAAGAAGTATGTTCGCAACCGTGTCGCCGAACGCGCCACGCCGCTTGAGAATCGCACGAGCGAGCTGGAAGAGACTTCGCGCCGCAACACGCAGTCGATTGGCGAGCTGCGCACCGGCGTTGAAGATGTGCGGGGCCGCGCCGATCACGCTCAGCAGACGGCTGACAGCGCCGCGTCGTCCGCCGAACAGGCCAATACGCGCGTCACCGGCATTGAGCGCAACGTCGAAGAACTGCGCGCCAACCTCGACAAATACAGCGTCACCAACACCTCAATGGTCTTCTTCAGGGCGGGTAGCGCGAAGCTGACGCCGGAAGCAATGGCGCAGCTCGACCAGATTGCGTCGCAGATCACTGACCGCAACGGCTTCGTTCTTGAGATCACGGGTTTTGGCGACACGGCGCGCGCCACTCGCTACAACGAATCGTTGGCGCAACTGCGCGCCGAAGCCGTGCAGCGCTATCTCGCCGACCGGCATAACATTTCGCTGATGCGTATGTTCGCCATCGGCTTTGGCGCAGCGCGTCCGATGTCGCAGAACGTATCGACGGGCGATGGGGCGATGACGACTTCGCCGCGCGCGCTCAACCGCCGCGTCGAGATTCGCCTGCTGACCAACAACGCCGTACCGACTGCGCCGATGCGCAGCACGACGACCGGGGCGACCGGTATGGCCGCGCCGTCGCAGCGGCGTCCCTAAAAGTTCTCTGTCGCGTGACAAGCCCCCGCTTGTGACCCGCAGGCAGGCCGTGAGGGATGAGCGATCATCCTTCGCCGCCTGTCTGCGGTAAGGATTGGCAAGGCCGCACGAGTGTAGTGCGGCCTTTCGCTTTTCCGGCTTATTCCCCGATCAAGGCAGTCTTTCATCCTTCCAGCTATTCATTAATTCGCTTAACCTTCCTGCGCTTCGTGGCTATAATGCTGAGGCAACCGGATTTAGGGTCGTGGCATCACAGGCTGTGAGGTCATGGCTACGCTAACAAACACGCTCATAATGACCATGACCGCCGAAAGAACCGAGATGCCGAGCGACCTGGAGCTAGTCCGGGCGGCGGCGGCGGGTGACGCGGCGGCCTTCGAGCAACTCTACCAGCAGCATTATCGGCGGGTCTATTCGCTCTGCCTGCGTATGCTCGGCAGCACGACGCAAGCCGAAGACTTGACGCAGGAGGTCTTCCTGCAAGTCTTCCGCAAGCTCGGCAGCTTTCGCGGCGATTCGCAATTCACGACCTGGCTGCACCGCTTGACGGTCAATCAGGTGCTGATGCACTTTCGCAAACGCGGCGTGAAGCTCGAACACACCAGCGAAGAGGGCGACTTCACAAACGTCGTCGAGACGCCATTGCAGAGCACGCGGCGCATCTCGATGGTTGACCGCCTGGCGCTCGAAAAAGCTATCGCCGAGCTGCCGCCGGGTTATCGCACGGTCTTCACGCTGCACGACATCGAAGGCTACGAACACGAAGAGATCGCCGGCATGCTCGGCGTCAGCATCGGCACGTCGAAGTCGCAACTACACAAGGCACGTATGCGGTTGCGCGAGCTGCTGATGAAGAAGTGAGCGCGCTTAGTGACGCGCCAAAATAGCGTGAGGCTGGACATCAACGGCGGCGGTTGCCGTGATGAAATCCTCTTTGAAGAGTGGGTGGTTCACATGCTTTGCACGGATTGTCAGGAACTCATATCAGATTACATAGACGGTCTGCTCGAACTCGGCGAGCAGACCAAGGTCGAGCGCCATCTGGCAGACTGCGAGCCGTGCCGCGCCGTGCGCGACGACTTCTTGCAGATCGTTCACTTCAGCCATCAGTTGCCCGAACAAGCGCCCTCGACGGCCCTCTGGTCGCGCATTCAAACGGAACTCGCCAAAGAGCAACCTGCCGGCGCATCGGCGCGTTTCAAGCTCTGGTGGACGCGCCTTCGAGAGCAGCATTTCAACCTGTCGCTGCCGCAACTGGCGGCCAGCGCCGCCGCCTTGACCATCGTGCTGTCGCTCGGCATCATCGTCTTTCGGCGGGATGCGGCGACCACGCCGGCCAGTATGAACGCGGCATCGGTGGGCGCGGTCGAACGATTGTCGAGCGCCTCTAACGCCGAGTTTGACGCGCTCGAACAGCAGATCAATCGGTTGTCCGAGACTATCGAGCAAAAGAAGACGGGGTGGACGCCCGAACTGCGCGCCATGTACGAGCGCAACCTGATCTATGTTAATCAGTCGCTCGCCGAGTGCCGCCACCAGATGAACGACGACCCGGCTGATGACACGGCGCAAGAGCTAATGTTGAACGCTTACCGCGAGAAGCTGCGCCTGCTCGAAGGGTTTGGAAGTTTCTGAAATCGCCGCCGCGCTGGCGTCGAGCGGGCGCGGCGGCCAGCCTAATCCATCACCGCGTTTCCGAACGATGATGAGTTCGACCAACATATCCCTGATCCCACGCCTGCCGAGACTGATCGTCGCGGCAATCTTCACCTGTCTCACGCTGCTGACGTTTTCAGCGCGAGCCGAATCGGCAGCGCGTTTCGAGCGCACTTATACGCCGCGCGGCACGGCGCACCTGACCATCGCCAACAGCAACGGCCTGATTCGCGTGTCGGCCTGGGACAAGCGCAGCATCGCCGTGCGGGCGACGGCAGCGCCTTCGGTCGAGATCAACGACCGTGAAATCGGCGACGACATCATCATCTCGGTGAAGCGCAGCCTGCGGTTGGGCCGCGCCGATTTTGAAATCAACGTCCCGGCTGAAACCTTGCTGACGCTGAAGAACGTGATGGGCGACATCGAAGTGCGCTACGTCACGGGCGCAGTCAGCATTGATTCGATTGACAGCGACGTTCGGCTGGTCGGTTTGAATTGTCCTTCGCTCGACGTTAAGGTCACGAGCGGCGACATCTACTTCGACGGCGATCTGCGCAACGGCGGCAGCTACACGCTGCAATCGTTGAAAGGCGACCTCGATGTGACCGTGCCCGAATCGACGCCCTTCAACCTGAACGCGCGCACGCTGAGCGGCTCGATCAACCTCGGCAGTTTCATCTCCAATCTCGTCAGCGGCTCGCGCGGGCCGAAGGGCGTCAGCGGCTCTTATCTGAACGGCGGGCCGCGACTGACGCTGACGGCTTACGCCGGGCGCATCCTCCTTCATAAGAAATAACACGCCTACGAAGCGGCGCGTTCGCCGCTTGCGTGATTGCGCGTAAGCCGAAAACGTTCGCTGATCCGGCCCATCACAATAAAATACCGGCTCACACACGCAGGCCGCGCATTCGTCCCGAACCCGGCGGCGTGGGCGCTCGTACGGTTGGTTGGCTCAAAGCCGATGTAGCATCAAACTCGCTGGTAGAGTAAAATAAGTGAGCGCAACCAAAGCAGCGTTAGAATTCGAGCAGGGGGCAGGAACAGATCAATTGAGACGAGCGCCGAAAGCGAATGTCACTCCCGCAGCCCGCAGGGCTGTGAAGCCCGCAAAGCCCCGCCAGCGCAAGGCGGTCAGCCAGGCCCCTGAGCCGGATCTCTTCGACGGCGCGTTAGCGGCCAAGCCTGAACACCCTTCGGTCAGTCATCTGCTTCCCTTCCTCGAAGAACGCATCTCGTTTCGGATGCCGAGCGACATTAAGCTGCTCGACGGCGTGCTCGAATATCTGAACGAACGCATGCTGCGACTGGGCCTTGTTCAGCCGGAGGATTCCGAGTTGATCATTGCGCTCGACGAAGCCATCGTCAACGCCATCAAGCACGGTAATAAGTGCGACACCACGAAATCGGTGACGATCACCGCTGAGCTCACCGCCGAAGCCACCCGCTTCATCATCGCCGATGAAGGGCCGGGCTTTAGCCTCTGCAACGTCCCCAATCCGACAGACCCTTGCCGCCTGCTTGAGCCGAACGGGCGCGGCCTCTATCTCATCAATCACATCATGGACGAGGTTTGCTTTAACGAAGCGGGCAATCAGTTGATGATGGTCAAGCGCGTCGCGCGGCGCGAGAAGTCCGATTCATCCGACAAGCACAGTTAATCAACGCAGGCCATCAGGAAGCGCCAGCGGCGCGGTGTCGCTGCACGGGCGCAGCATCGAATAGAGCGCCGTGGCGCGGATGCTGGCAGGCAGGTTGTCGCTCATAATGCGGCGGGCGCATTGTTCATCGTAGCCGTTCACGATCAACGTGGCGCGCAGGCAGCGACGCGCGCTGAGCGGCCACGAGGTCAGCGCTTCAATCATCATCACCTCAAACAACACGCGAGTCTCCGGCGAAAGCGAATCCAGCGCCGCCCAGTCCCATTCGCCTGTCTCACGCATTCGCTCTAACTCGGCCACGATCTTCTCCAGTTCGCTCAGGCCGCTACGCGCCTGTGCCTTGCCGCTCTGGTCAGCCATAACAGGGGTCATCACATCGAAAAGGGTTGTAGTCCGACGAACAGTCCATCTTCAGCAAAAACTTCAGCAACGGCTGTTCCGTAACTGGCCCTACATTCGTCTGCCCGAAACGGGCAAGGGCGGGTGGACAAAAGATGAAAACCGGATCACGCAGGTTTGGACAAGCGGCAGGCGCGGCGCATTGCCTGTTACTGAACGCCCCAGCAACGGCAATCCTTCACTCAGCGAATGTGACGGAGCGCGGCGACCGATGACCGCGCCCCGTCAATGGAGATTACGGGCGAGCCTTGTACTTCTCGTAAAGCTCGGTGTGGCGGCTGGTCAAGGGGATTTCGCGGCCATTGATGAACACGTGTTTGATCTGCGTGCGAATCTCAAGTGGGTCGCCATCAGTGACGATAACGTTGGCCACCTTGCCTTGCTCGATAGAACCGATGCGGTCGGCGACGCCGAAGATTTCCGCCGGGTAAATCGTCACCGCCTTCAACGCCTCTTCTTTCGGCAATCCGAATGCCGCCGCCATCCCTGCGTGGTAAGGCAGGTCGCGCGCCGTCGCCGAATCACCCGTCTGAAAGGCGATCTTGACGCCGGCTTTTGCGAGCAGCCCGGCGTTGGCGAAGGCCGCGTCGTACGCATCGTCTTCGCGGTTCGGCATACGCAAGACAGGGCCGACGATGACCGGGATGTTCTTAGCCTTGAGCTGATCGGCGATTCGATAAGCTTCGATGCCGCCGGCCAGAATCATCTTGATCTTCATCTCGTCGGCAAAGGCGATGGCGCTCTTGATGTCGCGCTCGGTGTTGGCATTGATGACGACGGGCATCTCTGCGCGCACCACCGGAATGAGCGCTTCCATCTTCAAATCAACGTCTTGCCTGGGCAGGCTGGCATCTTTGGCGCGAGCGTCTCTGGCGTCGGCATAGGCGCGGGCATCGCGGAGAATCTTCTTCAAATTCTCCACCTGCTTGTCCTGCTCTCTTCGCGCTTCGGTCGTCGCGCCGCGCTGCCCTTGAAAGGCGAACTCGGAGCCGAGGCCGAAGCCGCCCGGCCAGTTGATGTGCATAGCGACGGGCGACTTCAGGATCATATCGCGCGGAACCCAGCCGTCTAGGTTGAGCAGCGCGCTCTGGCCGGCGATCAAGCCGCCGCGCGGCGCGGTCAGCGCCGACGTGATGCCATTCACGCGCGTCACGGCAATGTGCGAGCTATCGGGGTGAATCGCAACATCAACGTGAATGTTGGCGTTGTTATCGCCGATCTCCGCCACGTCAACCGAGCCGGCAACTGACTCTATCTCAGTCAGGCCAATCTCGCCGCCCGCATCGATCATTCCGGGATAGACCGAGAGGTTTGTCCCGTCAATCACCTTCGCGCCGGCAGGCGCTTGTACGTTCGCGCCGACCGCCGCGATTTTGCCATTGGCAATGACAATGGTTCCGCGCTCGATGATCGGCCCGGTGACAGTGACGATGCGCGCGTTGCGAATCGCGTAAGTCGTGCCGCCGGTCTGCGCCGAGGCGTTCGGCCATACGCCACTGCCGAACGCCGCACAGATGATTAGAAGAGTCATTAACCGTATCGCTTGTCGTTTCATCCTTCATCTCCGCGAATCTCCGAGCGAGATTCGTTCAGCTAATTGCTCGTCTCCGGGTCGTTGTCGGGTTCGGTAGGGTTCGGCTGCGCGGCGTCGGGCTTCTCGTCGCGGCGCGGAGCGGGCGGCCCCGTCTGACGGCGCTGGCGTTCAGCCTTAATCAACTCTTCCTTCTCGCGCTTGAGCGCCTCGCGCTGCTGCAAATCTTTCTGGCGGTCGAAGTAGACCTCGCCTTCGATGATCGTCATCTCCGGCACGGTGTAGACCGAGAACGGATGTTGGCTGAAGATCACCACGTCGGCGTCTTTGCCCACATCGATTGAGCCTGTGCGCTTCTCTATGCCGAGTTGAATCGCCGGGTTGAGCGTCACCATACGCAGCGCCGCTTCTTCGCTCATACCGCCATACTTCATACCCTTGGCGGCTTCGAGGTAGAGACGCCGCGCGCGCTCGTCTGAATCGCTGTTCACAGAGACGTTGACGCCGCGCGAAGCCATCAACGCCGCGTTATAAGGAATGGCATCGTAGGCTTCCATCTTGTAGCTCCAGAAATCGGCGAAGGTCGAGCCGTAGGTCTTGTGCGCGGCAATTTCGTTCGCCACCTTGTAGCCTTCGAGCACGTGCTGCAAGGTCTGCACGTGGAAGCCAAGCTCATCGCCGAGGTTCAGCAACATCAATATCTCGTCATTGCGATAGCAGTGCGAATGGATGAATCGCTTGCCTTCCAGAATCTCGACCAGCGCGTCGAGCGCGAGGTCGCGGCGCGGCGCGATGGCGTTCTTGTCCTTGCCCTTCTTCGCTTCGTACTCGCGCCACTCGCGCTGATAATCTTTGGCGCGAGTGAAGGCATCACGTATCACCTCTTCGACGCCCATACGCGTAGCCGGGTAGCGGCGGGCGACGCCGGGCGTGATGCCCTGATTGTTTGATCGCTTCGGATTTTCGCCGAGCGCGAACTTAATGCCGGGCGGCGCGTCTTTCACGAACCAGTCGTCCACAGGCTTGCCGAGCTTGAGCTTGAGCACGGCGTTCTGCCCGCCAATGGCGTTGGCCGAGCCGTGCAGCACGTTCACCGTCGTCAGCCCGCCGGCCAGTTGGCGATAGATGTTCGGATGGTTCGGATCAACGATATCTTGAATACGCACCATCGCCGTGACCGACAACGTGCCTTCGTTGATGTTGCCTTCGCCGGCGGTGTGCGAGTGGCAATCAATGATGCCGGGCGTGACGAACTTGCCGGTCGCGTCAATGATGCGCGCGTTAGCGTCTCTGGCTTTGACGTTCGCGCCGACGGCGGCGATCTTGCCATCGCGGATGAGGATCGAACCGTTATTGATCGTGCCGTGCGAAGCGGTCAGGATGGTGGCGTTCTGAATCAACGTCTCGCGCGGAGCCGCTTGCGTCGCCGTCGAATTGGCTTCCGTAGCCGCTTTCGTGTTGCGCGGCCCGCTCTGCGCGAACGCCGAAAGGCTCATCGCCAGCGTCAGTGTGATAGAGACAATCGCCTGAATTCGTTTCATCTCATCTCCTCTTTTGATTGCGGATTGCGGATTATCGAACGTGCTACTGAGAAACTTCAAAGAGTAATCCTGATTCCACACTCCGCAATCCGCAGTCCGCAATTACCTGGCACGCGTGCCGCTGAAGTTGAACGTGCCGAGCGCCGGAATCGTCACCGTGCCGTGCATCGCATCGCCTTCGATAGTCGCCACGAAGGCGGCATTCACCGTGTCGCTCTGCAACTGTATGCTGGCGCTAAAGCTCAACTCGTTGCCGTTCAGCTTGGCGTCGCGGATTTCATATGTGCCTTGATGTAAGTTGAGCGTGCCGAGAAACTGGCCGCCTTCGCGGCGCAGACTCAAACGCCCGTTCATATCGCCCTGCGGCGTGTTGAAGGTCAACGACCAATCGCCCGCCGGATCAACCGCGCTCCCGCCATTCGGCGCTCCGCCCGCGCCGCCCATCCTGCCGCCCGGTCGCCCGCCGCCCGGACGTGACGCCGGCGCTTCGGGCTTCTTCAACTCGACTTCGCTGCCGTCAATGAAGACGTAGCGCAGCTTGGCATCTTTCGAGAAGAGATCGCCGCTCGTCACGACGAGGTTAGCGATCTTGCCGACCTCGATGCTGCCGAGTTGTTCGCTTGCGCCGAGTATCTCTGCCGCGTTGACGGTGAGAGCGCGCAACGCTTCGTCTTTCGACAAGCCGCTCTCGACGGCGCGCTGCACGTTACTGATAAAATCGGCGGGCCGTAGCGTGCCTGAAGCAAACGCGAACTTGATGCCGGCCTGCGCAAGCCGCGCCGCGCCCTTCGGCGTTTCGGCGCGGGCGCGCAATACGCGCAGCGATTCGTCTTCATCTTCAGGCAGGTCAGCCGGTCGCTTTGGATAATCAACCGAGAGGATCACCGGCACGTTGCGACTCTTCAGCACATCCACCATGCGATAGCCGTAGAGCGCGCCGGCGATGATCGGCTTGAGCTTGAATTCGTCGGCGACCATCAGCGCGCGGCGTATGTCGCCTTCGGAGTTGGCCAGAAAGATCACTGGCAGCTCGCCTCTGAGCGCCGGCTGCAAGGCGGCAAGCTTCTTATCATACGTCGGGCGCTCGACGCCGCGCTTGACGCGATTGTAGCGATCCATCTCATCGCGGTAATGCGTCGCGTCATAAAAGGTCTGGCGCACGAAGGCCACCGTGCCCATCAATGAATTCGGGTACTGAGAGAAGAAACCGCCGCTCGTCGCAAACTGCACGGTCAAGCCTACGGGTGCGCGCACGACCATCTGCGCCGCGTTGTCGCCGGCCAGATTGATGACCGCGCTTTGGCCCGCGAAGATGCCCTGGCGCGGGCTGCTGAGCGTAGCGGTAATGCCGACGCTGCGCGCGTCGTCAATGCCCGGCGCGTCCGGCTTGATCTCATCGGCAGCGACGAGCGAAGGGTCGCCGTGCGCCGCTTCGGGATTCGGCTGTGCGCCCGCAGCCAACGCGGCAAGCGCGGCCTGACGCCCTTGCTGACCGCGTGCAGGCGTCTGCTGCTGCGCCTGTTGCGTTTGCAATCCAAGGTTCGACATGGCATCAATCAACCCCGGATAAACGGTCAAGCCCGCGCCGTCAATCACCCGCGCGTCGCCGGGCACACGGACGCTTTCGCCGACTTCTGTGATTAGCCCGTTGCGAAAGACGACCGTGCCTTTGGCAATCGTCTTGCCCGTGCCGGTGATGATCTGTGCGTCCTTGATCGCGTAAGCGTCCGGCGCGAAGCTGCGTGTAGGACGGGGTTGGGTCAGAACGAACACCGCGCACGCGGCCACCAGGGCCGCGAGCAGCACGCGATGCGGGCGCGCGGCGCGCGCTCTGCCATAACGCGACGGCTGAGATTGAGCCATCTTCATTCGCCTCCTGAAGACAGATGAGAATTCATAGGATTGCCTGAAGAAATGAACTGTACATTGAGAAACTAACTTACTCGCTCATCCACTGTTTGGCGCATAATCTATAGCAAAGCGGCGCGCACTGCAAGTTGCGCCGGCTGCCGAAGATCATCAATAATTGAACCACTCATCTAAAGGAGGCGAGCAATGGCTGGCGAATACGACAAAGACTTCGGGTACCTGATGCCGTTTATCGACAAGGTGGCAGGAGCCGCCGCGTCGCTCGCGGACCCGGCGGCGCGGGCCGAATTGATTAAGCTGATGGCCGACGAGAAAGCGAAGTGGGCGCGCATACGCCAACTGCTCGGCGGCGCGTCGGGCCAAGTTGTAACACAGGCTACAGTGTCAAACAACAACGCCCTTCCACAAGCTGCCGCTTCAGCCGAAGCCCGCGAGCCGTTCAGCTTCACCGTCGGCAGTCTCAGGCCCAAACGGACGTAAGCAATTTTTGTTGGAGTTGTGCATGGCCTTAGCCGTTCATCCGCCCAGTCCGAAACGCAAACTCATCGTCGGTCACTTGATGGAATTTCGCCGCGACCCGCTCGGCTTTCTGGTCGGCGCGGCGCAAACGTATGGCGACATCGTCCACTTCAAGTTCGGGCCGCAAGACATCTTCTTCATCAACTCGCCCGACACCATACGCGACGTGCTGGTGACGAACAATCGCAACTTCACCAAGAGTCGCGGGCTTGAGATGGCGAAGAAGTTCTTAGGCGAAGGCTTGCTGACGAGCGAAGGCGACTTTCATCGCCGCCAGCGGCGACTGGCGCAGCCGGCCTTTCATCACAAACGCATTCAGGCATACGCCGAAGTGATGGCGCAATACGGCGCGCGGCGGCGCGGTCGCTGGCAGGATGGTGAGACGCTCGACATCGCGCAAGAGATGATGAGCTTGACGCTGGCCATTGTCGGCAAGACGTTGTTTGACGCCGACGTGGAAGGCGAGTCGAAAGCGATTGGCAGCGCGCTCACAGACATTATGCATATGTTTGATCGCATCACGACGCCGTTCCCGTGGCTGCTTGAGATGCTGCCGCTGCCGTCGAACTTCCGCTTCGCCAGGGCGCGTGCGCGGTTGGACGAAACAATCTATCGCATCATCAACGAGCGGCGCGCGACCGGCGAAGATCGCGGCGATTTGCTCTCGATGCTCTTGCTCGCCACGGACACCGAAGGCGACGGCACGGGAATGAGCGACCGTCAGTTGCGCGACGAAGCGATGACGATCTTTCTTGCCGGCCACGAGACGACCGCCAACGCGCTGACGTGGACGTGGTATCTGCTCTCGCAACACACGGAAGTTGAAGCGCGATTGCACGAAGAGATTGATGCGGTTTTGCAAGGCCGATTGCCGACGGCGGATGACTTCCCGCGCCTGCGTTACACTGAGATGGTGTTGGCCGAAGCGATGCGCCTCTACCCGCCGGCGTGGGCCATTGGGCGACGCGCCATCGCCGATTATCGCATCGATGACTACACGGTTCCGGCGCGAGCGATCATCTTAATGAGTCCTTACGTGATGCATCGCACACCGCGCTATTACCCTGAGCCGCTCGCGTTCGACCCTGAGCGTTGGACGGCGGAAGCGCGCGAGGCGCGGCCCAGGTTCGCCTACTTCCCGTTCGGCGGCGGCCCGCGCGTCTGCATCGGCGAAGGCTTCGCGTGGATGGAAGGCGTGCTGCTGATTGTGACGATTGCGCAACGTTGGCGTATGCGGCTCGCGCCCGGTCACAAGGTCGCGCCGCAGCCGATGATTACGCTACGGGCAAAGAATGGCATTCGTATGCGGATTGAGAAAAGAGAAAGCGGGCGACCGTCATCTCAACAACCGGGTGAGATGGAAGCCGCCCGCGTTTAAGCCGACCGGCGATTGCGCGATCAATCGAACAAGCCGTCGAGGTAGGCTTCGGGCGAGAACTCGATCAGGTCGTTCATCTGTTCGCCGACGCCGACGTAACGAATCGGGATGCCGAGTTCTTTAGCGATAGCGATGACGATGCCGCCTTTCGCCGTGCCGTCGAGCTTGGTCAGCACCAGTCCTGTCACCGGCACAGCTTTGGTAAACTGTCGCGCTTGCTCCAGTCCGTTCTGGCCGGTCACGGCGTCGATCACCAGCAAGACTTCGTGCGGCGCGCCGGTGACTTCGCGGCCCGCGATGCGGCGCATCTTCTCAAGCTCTTGCATCAGGTTCATCTTCGTGTGCAGACGGCCCGCCGTGTCCACGATGAGCACATCGGCATTGCGCGCCTTAGCCGAGATGATCGAATCAAAGAGCACGGCTGAAGGGTCTGTGCCGGGTTTCTGCTGAATTAACGGCACACCCGAACGCTCGGCCCAGATGCTCAGTTGATCGTTGGCGGCGGCGCGAAAAGTATCCGCCGCGCAGATTAACACTTCGTTGCTTTCGCTCTTGATGCGGTGCGCCAGCTTGCCGATAGTCGTCGTCTTGCCGACGCCATTGACGCCGACGATCATCACCACGTAAGGCTTGATGTCGAGCGGCACTTCGGTCTCGGATGCGACGGTTCCGCGCTTGCGGTTGCGGTCGGCGCTGTCGAGAATGGCCGTCAGTTCGTCTCTGATGAGCCGCTTCAATTCGTCCACGTCATTGAGCTGTTTGCGACTGACCTGCTGGCGCGCTTTCTCGATGATGTCGAGCGAGGTCTGCACGCCGAGGTCTGCGCCGATCAACGCCTCTTCCAACTCGTCGAGAACTTGCGCGTCGATCTGGCGCTTGAGGCCGACGACGGCCTCGATGCGGTCCGTGAGCGTCTCGCGCGTTGCGGTGACAGCCTGCTTGAGCTTGTCGGCGAGATCAGGCTCAGGCCCTTCGTGGCGGCGCTCGGCGATCTTCTTCTCTTCTTCGGTCGCTTCACGGTTGAGGCCAAGCGAGATGTAGGCCGGTTCTTGTTTACGTTTCCAGAATAAAGCCATGAGGTAAAGAGTACTCCGAAAAGGAAGGCGTTGCGAGGGCAACCACGCAGCCGTGTGTCAAGCTAGTTTTGAACCTGCACTAAGCAGGTGGGTGACCTGAGTGCGGTCATTGGGCATCCCCGATCTTGTGGGGCACTGCTCGTGACCAGCGCTATACCCGGCCCCCGTTTTCTAGGCGTTGGTAAAAAACTAACAAGTCAATCACGAACCTAGCAGAAGCCCTCTGCCTGACTTGGATACTACACAAGGCGCGGCGACGAGGTCAAGAATTAACTCCGCGCATGGGCCGCTTGACAGTGCGCGCAAACGTGTGCTGACCGCACCGTTTTTGGTGAACACAGGGATTTACGGTCTCGAAAGGTGAATGTCGGCTGGAAATAAAAAATGAGGACGAGATCTGCACATCCAGTCTCTCGTCCTCTACCATTCCGCTCACTTCAGGAATTGAGGAGGCACCTCAATTGCTGCTTTCAGTTGATATATTTTTACCATAACTTTAAACCCATTGCAATAGGCTCTTCCGGCTCGCATCGGCCTGTCAGTGATGGCAGTAACTTACCCGCTCCAGGTGAGGCTCCGCAGGCGGACGTGGCGTGGATCAAGGCTTGATCGCGCCTCGCCTTCTGCTGCTGATTCCGGCTCTCTGAGGCGACGGAAGCAACTCTTGAAGCGGTGCGGCAGTTATGTTACAAAAGACGCGAGCAGACCTGAAGCGCGCGCCCCCAGAGAGTCGAGGAGATATGACGACGGCAAGCAAAGCCTGTTTTGAATGTGGGATGCCGCTGATTTTCGGTGTCGCCCAGTGCTCGTACTGTGGCGCGAAGACCGGCACTATCTTTGATGAAACCGTGCCTGTGGCACTGCCCGATAAATGGAAAAACCTGCGCAACCTGCCCAAGAAGATGGACGAGGCGACGAAGACCGAAAAGGCGCAGGACCGAGCCAATAATTCGCTCATCCTGGCGCTGTCGAGCTTCTTTCCGCTCTTTGGCATCGCGCTCGGCCTTGCCGCCATATTGTTCGGCGCATTCTCTCTGCGAACCCTCAAAGAGATGAATATTGAAGAAGGATGCGGCTCGGCTACGGCGGGGCTGGTCATCGGCGGCCTCGGCCTGGTCGCTCAAGGTTGCCTGATTGTCTACGCTCTAAACCTGCTATCCATCGTCAAGCCTTAAGCGATTACCGACGCGATGGATGATGAACGGCTGCGCCCGGATGCAGGGATGCGCCGGATCAGCGGTGGCCCGCGATCAGCGTCGCCTTGATGGACATCTCAAAGTCCACATCCTGCCGTTCGCGGTCAATGATCTCAGCAATCCGCCGACGCACGTCGTCACGGCGCTCGGCGGCGATGATCGCCAGCCACTCGTCTAGGAAGTTATCTTTGATGAGCGGCGAATCCAGAAAAGCCTCGCCCGATTCAAACGCGAACTCCTCTTTACTCCAAAAGTTCTGAAGGCCGCGCAAGCCGGCGCGCTCGCCCATCTGCTCGGCCTCCGAAATCGTCGGGCGTTCATTAATCAACGCCTCAAGCCGCGCCCAGACCGGCTCGTCTATGCCGACATCGTGCAGGGCTTCCCAGTAGATTGAAAAGAATTCGTCGAAGCTGCCGCGCGTCGCCAGCTTCAAGACTACCGGCGCGTCCAACTCGGCGACGCGCACCAACTCACGCAGCAGCGGCTCAACATCGCAGGCGCGCAGCATCGAAGCGTCGCCGATGACGCCGTCAAATTCACGGTCCGCAAAGCGCAAAGGCAGCGCGCCGGCCTGCTCGAAGATGACTTCCTCGACATTCTTCACCAGCGCCTTGGCGCGCGCCAACTCGATGCGCTCGGCGCTAGGGTCAAGCGCGATGACTTCGCCATTGCCGCGCATACGTTCGGCCAGCTCGATGGCGTGCGCGCCGGTTCCGCTGTTGACATCGAGAATGCGCCCCTCGGTCGGCATCTTGATGTTTTCGTCGATCAGCATGTCAAAGCGGTCGCGCCAATCCGGCGTGATGAACAGGTCGTAACGATAGGCTAATTCTCTTTCGTTGCTCGTCATAATTCATACTCATGATAGCACGCCGGAAAAAGCCGCGAGAAGCATGACGCGACTGCAACGACTCGCTCACAGAGACAGTTGAGGTAAAGAAAGCGAGGCGCGCTTTGCAGGCAGCTTCGCGCGCCGCTACAATGCTCTCTTGTTTAAGCGCCAGGATTTGAGTTATGGAAAAGCGAATAAATTGCCCCGTCTGTTTCCGCGATGTCGAAGCCTCGCAGGTCGTCGCGCCCGATGCCATTGACGATTCGCTGCGCCCGCTACTGGCGGTCAACATGCACCGCTGGGAGCCGGGCTACGAAATCTGCCAAGATTGCGTGCGGCGCTACGCCCGCTTGCGCGAAGACCTGTCGGCCAAGTACCCCGCCTTCACCGAGCAGGAAGTCAAGATCGTGCCGACGCCGGCGCGGCTCGATGCGCCGAGCGAGTTTCGCGGGCGCGGCGTCACCATCGCCTTTCTCGACGCAGGCTTTTATTCTCACCCCGATTTGACTCAGCCGCGCAGCCGCCTGCTCAAGTACGTCAACTTAGTTGATCGCACGCGCGTCGCCGATCTGGTCGTGCCGAAAGTCTCTTCGTGGCACGGCATGATGACTTCGGTCGTCGCGGCGGGCAACGGCTACTTGTCGAAAGGGCTTTATCGCGGCATTGCCAGCGAAGCCAATGTCGTGCTGGTCAAGATTGGCGTTTCGGCGCGCGTTCGTCACCGCGACATCATGCGCGGCCTGCACTGGGTCATTCGCAACCGCGAGCGTTACAACATTCGCATCGTCAATATCTCGGCGGGCGGCGATTACGAAGCCAGCTACTTGACCGACGAGCTATCGCAAGCCGCCGAAGACGCGACGCGCGCCGGTCTCGTCGTTGTCGCGGCGGCGGGCAACTCCGGCCACTTGCCGAATCATCCGGTGCTGCCGCCGGCATCCGCGCCTTCCGTGATAACGGTCGGCGGCCTCGATGATAAGAACAATCTCGAATTCGATGACAACGATCTCTACCGATCAAGCTATGGCCCGACCGTTGACGGATTGCAGAAGCCTGAGTTGATCGCGCCGGGCATCTGGGTCGCCGCCCCGATCCTGCCCGGTACGCCGACTTCCGAGCAGGCCATTCTTTTGTCGAAGCTGGAGCACGCACGCGAAGACGAGTTGAGCGACATCATTCGCCAGAACCTCGGCATAGACGAAGACCTCGATCAAGCGGTGAGCCTCGCGCCTTACCTAATCCGCCACATCGTCTGGATCAAGGTGCGCGATAACAACGTCATCAGCGGCAGCTATAAGCACGTTGACGGAACCAGCTTCGCCGCGCCCATCGTCTCATCGATAGCCGCGCAGATGATCGAAGCAATCCCCGACCTGAAGCCGCACGAAGTGAAGCTGGCGTTAATCAAAACGGCGGTGCGCCTGCCAAACGCGCCGGTCGATAGGCAAGGCTGGGGAATGGTTCATCCGCGCGCGGCGATTGCCTACGCGATGGGAATGCGCGGCGTCCATTACTACGAGTGGCGCGACACCGCGCCCGTGACAGCTTAGAGGTAAGAAGCGAAGCGCTCAGCCCGATTCATTATTCTGAAGCAAGAGCGCGTTCGGCGGCGATGACTTCGGGCAGGTCGCGGTCAGCGGACTTCCAGGCGTCGAGAAAGCGTTGATACTCAACGCGGGCGCGCTCGGCGTCGCCGCGCCGCCGCAAGGCTTGGGCGTAACGAAAACGCAGCAGCGGACTGGCCGGGTTCTGCGCCATCAGCCGCTCGCATTCACTGACGGCCTCGTCGGCGCGGCCCATCTCTAACAGCGCATCGGCAAGACTCATCTCCGCGCCATCCACGTTCCACAGAATCGGCGGCTGACCGCAAGCGGCGCGCAGTATCTTTATGGCTTCGTCGCCTTGCCCGCTTCTGAACGCGACGACGCCGCGCAACAGCTCCAGAGCTTTTGATGCCCGCGCCGTCGGGACGCCGCCTGATGATCTTCCTCCAGTATTGTTCAGCAACTCATTCAGCAGCCGGTTGGCTTCGCCGATCTCGCCCCTGGCCAGCGCAACGCGCAACAGGCCGCCGAAGTTATTGCGATGCCGAATCTCCTGCTGCGCTGCAAGTGTAGCCTCGGTTACATCACCTTTACTCAGGTAGATCAACACCAGCCGGTGGTATCCTTGCGCGCGATCCCAGTCTGACGGCGCGACATCAAGGTATCGTTTGTAAGCGGCGATGGCGTCGCGGTAACGACCGATGCGAAAGAACACGTCGCCCAGATGCATACGCGCGAAGTGAAACTGCGGGTTGATCTCCAGGGCGCGGCGGAATTCGGCCAGCGCCTCGTCAAAGCGGCCCGCTTCGTTATAGGTCATGCCGAGCGAGTCGTGCGCGTTGGCTTCCATCGGCGCAAGCTCGACATAACGCTGATGCGCCGCAATCGCTTCGTCATAGCGTCCCAGCCCGTAAAGCGAAAAGCCGAGCGCGTTGTATAGCTCTTTCGCTTCCGAGTCGATCAGCAAGCCCTGGCGGTAAGTCGCTATCGCCGCCTCCGGGTCTTTACGGAGGGAGTAACCCAATCGCAGATAGGCTTCGACCTCAAGCGGGTAACGCGCGATGATCTCTTTCAACCAGCGGACGGAATTCTCATTATCGTCATTGGCCGCCGCGTACCAAGTGTTGATGTAGAGCCTGTCTTTTTCGGTCAGCCGGTGCGCCAGTTGAAAGGCGCGTTCGAGATAAGTTCGCGCGCGCTCGCCTTCGTTGACCAGCACCATCGCGTAGGTGTAGCCGATGCGCGCGTAAGCCATCGCAAATTCCGAGTCGAGCCGCGCGGCCCGCTCAAGCAGCGCCAGCGCCTCCGCCGTGTGATAAGCCTGCGCCTTCTCAACCGCCAGCGAATAACACCGATAGGCTTCGAGGTTGCTGGTCATCACTTCGCCGAGCGGCGCGCGGCGTTCGGCCTCCGTCGCCACGTCGCCGAGATGCGCCGCCAGCTTGAGCGAAAGCAGATCGACCTGCGCGAGAATCTGTTCGGGGCGGTCGGCGGTGAAGCTTTCGGCGGCGATGAACTGGCCGCTCTCAGCATCGTGCAGCGCCGCGCCCACACGTATCTTGTCGCCGAGCCGCGTGAAGCTGCCCATCACAATCGTCTCGGCGTGAATGCGCCGCGCGATGTCGAGCGCTTCGTCGAGGTGAAGGTGCGCCGCTTCGCCGTGACCTCGCCGTTCGAGCAGCAGGTGAAGCTGCTGGCGGCCAAGCACAGTCAGGCGGGCCGAGCGCGATAGGTTGGTAATCAACATATCGGCGAGGCCCTCGCGCAACCAATCGAGATCGGCGCTGGCCGACTGATTATCGAAGAAGATGACGGCGACCGTCCGGCGACCCGGAACCTGCGGCAAAGGCATCTAGGCGACTGCGCTGCTCTGCCGCGTCAGCCGCCTTTGCAGGCCGACCCACAACCCGGCCACCAGCGCAATGGCGATGACGGCGATGACGGCCTGCGCCAGGTGGAGATGAAACCAGCGGCGCGGCTTGGGCGGCGACGTGACCGCTGCGACTTCGCGGACAGGGCTGATCGCGTCGTCACGAATCTCTTCCTTGTACTCGAATTCGACAGAGGTAATCTCTTCAAAGGTGAGCGGCGGCGCATCGTCCGTATAGACCGCCTCGACCGCGCCGATGAAACGGTAGCCGGCTTTAGGGATCGTCTTGATGTAACGAGGGCGGCGCGAGTCGTCGCCGAGCGCGCGCCGCAACTCAACGATGACTTGCACGAGCGCGTCGTCGGTTACGGCGGCGCTGCCCCAGATGTGCGCGATCAACTCTTCCTTAGTGACTAGACGCTGGCGATTTTCGATGAGGTAGAGGAGCAGATGATAAGACTTCGGGCGCAGCGCGCGCTCGCTGTCGCCGCGCTGCAAGCAGCCGAGCGCCGTGTTCAGCTCAAGGCCGTCAAAGCGGTAGATTGGCTTTCCCACTAACTTCACGACAACTCTCTCAAGCAAAGGGCCGGCGCGCGCGCCACTTCTCCGGGCATTGTCTGTTAAACGAACAAGGCCGAGGCTGCCGACGGCTCGGCGATGCGTTCTCGGCATAATCTCGTCGTTTTCTCGTTACTTTTGCGGGCAAGCGATGCAATAACTTGCTTGCGAACATCGCCGCCCTGCAGTGAAGGAGCATAGCGGTCGGCGGCATTATACCACGATCTTCCGGCGACACGATGATGATTCAACGAAGCGCGACATTGCGAATCACGACCATTCGGCGGCTCTGTGTTCGCGCCGAAGCCTACACCTTCCGCGCCCGCTGTCAGGTCTGCAATTGCGAAGTCGAGATGCTTCCCGCTGACGGTGCGCGCGCCGTCCTCGCCATTGACCTTGGCGCGTTCAAGCGCCTGCTCGACGCCGGCGTCATCCACTCGATACTCACGGTCAGCGGCAGCCTGTGGGTCTGCAAGGAATCGCTGATCGCCGGACAGGAGAAACAATAATGAAACGCCAGGCCCTCTATCTCACGCTTCTGGTCTTTGCCCTTAGCGCGTGGCCGCTTCAGGCCGCCCCGCGAGTCGAAGCCCATTCCCCGACCACATTCAGCAACGGCGGCGCGCAACAATCTACCGCTGCGCCCGCCGACGCGCAAGGTGTCGTCGCGCAGGCCGAGGCGCTGCTCAAGCAGGCGCGCGAGACCGGCGCGAGTTACGCCAACAACAAAGACGACCAGTCAAAGAAGGCGACAAAGAAGGCCCTCGAAGAAGCCGAGAAGCTGATGAAGGAGGCGCTCAAGCATGACCCGGCTTGCGAGAAATGCACCGAGCACCTGGCCCGCGCTTATCTCTACAAGAGCTACTTCGGATTTGAGAAAGATTACGATGACTGCCTCAAGGTGGCGACGCAGGGTTTGACGCGCTTTCCGAGCAACGCGCCGCTCGCTTACATCAAAGGCGTCGCGCATTACAACAGCGGCGAATACGCCGAAGCCGTCCGCGCGCTGAACCGCTACATCGGCGGCGCGACGGGTGATCCGAAAGGCGCGGCGCAGGCGCAGCAACTAATGGCGGATAGTCAGCAGCGCTTCATGAATTCGTGGTACAAGCACGCCGACTTTTATCAATCGAAAGACTCGCGTATGGAAACGGTGGGGCCGGGCTTCAAAAAGGTGACGCTCTTTCAGGTCACGCCGCAGTGGGAATTGCAACTCGGCGGACAAGCATTCACCGCCGTCACCAACGAATCGCCGACATTACAGGATCAAGAGATTCAGACTTATGTTGAAGGGCTGGTGCAACGGCTGACCAACAAAACGCCCGGCCCGGCTTTCTCTTACAAGGTGACGATTTTGAAATCGCCAGCCGTCAACGCGATGACGGTTCCCGGCCACGTCTTCGTCAACCTCGGACTGTTTGCCTTTGCCGAATCGGAATCAGAGTTCGTCGGCGTGCTGGCGCACGAGATGGGTCACAACTATGGCCACCACGCCGGACGCCGCTTCATCAAGGCCGTGCAGGCGCAGCAGTGGGCGAATCTGGCCGCATCGCTCGTCAACCCACAGAATCAGGTGGCGCAACTGGCAACGCAACTGGCCGGGCAGATCGGCGCGCAGCTTTTCATCCTCGCCTACAGTCGCGGCGAAGAGAAGGAGGCCGACCTTTACGGCGCGCATTTGATGTACAACGCCGGCTATGATCCGACGGCGCTTTCGATGTTCTTCACCAAGATGTTCAAGGCCAGCCCGAAACAACCTGTGCGCTTCCTGAGCACGCACCCGCCCGTGCCCGAACGCGCCGCTTACTTGATTGATTACACTGAAGCGTTCCCGCTCGGCTCGTCCGAAGTGAAGACTGACAGCGCCGACTATCAGAAGATTCGCGCCCGCGTGTTGTCCGCGATGCAGAACACACCCGGCCCGCAAGCCCCCGGCAAAGCCGTGCTGCCGCCCTTGTAAGCTGACTCGTCTACCGAAGCAAGAGCCGCACAAGTCATCGCGCGGCTCTTGCCTTGATCGCTCATCGATCAGCAGCGGCCATCGGTCGCCGTCGTGAGGTCTTTCGCTATGCGAACTCGTTTCCCCGCCCCGCACTGCTTCCGCATCTTCTTATTGATTATCCTCGTTTGCCTGCTCGCCGCCCGCGCGCTGGCGTGGCAAGGCCCTTACCCGCACGTGCCGCCGGAGTTCTATCGCGTCGGCAGGCTGCTGACGTGGGACGAGCTGAAGCCCGACGACACCGGCAGGCGCTACTTCAATATGTTTTCCGACTTCAATATGGCGAAGGACTATATGGGCCGCGCCTACGAAGACCGCGTCGTGCGCCTCGTCAAAAAAGAAGACCTCGCGCGCACCGAAGACGGTCGCGCCTTTCTCGCCGAAGTCGAGCGCATTATGGCCGCGCATTATGAAGCAGAGGCGCGCGGCGATTTCGTCGAGCCGCGCAATGACTTCACGCTGATGGTGTCGAGCGAGGCGTCGTTCCAAACTTTGCTCGGCAACTTGAAAGAGTATTATCGCCCCGACGCGCCGCCATCCGGCGGCAAGGTCGAATCGCACACGCCCGTATTCGACGCGGCACACGAAGCGCAGCCGCAGCCGGAAGCCGCGCCGCACGAGGCAGAACCTGCCGCCGTCAATCCTGAGAAGCAAGCGGCCATCGAATCATTCCTCCGAACAATCGACGTGAAGAAGCTGGCGCAAGACCTCGACGCCGGCAATTACGATGTCTTCAAAGACGAGCTGTTCAATCCGAAATCGGGCGACCCCGCCGACACGGCGCGGGCGTGGAAGAAGGTCTGCTCCAAGTCGGAGTTCCGCCAGCACAGCCAGCTTCTCGCCACGATGCGCTGGAAGATGTTCCTGGACATCTGGGCCGAGGTCGCGCAAGAGAACGGCATGCCGCTTGAGCTGATCGATTCGGGCAAGCGCAACGCTTATGCGAGCGACATTGACGTGACCGTCTATGCGCGGCCCGAAGATCGCGGCGGCGCGGCGATGGCCGACATCATCGCCGAAGCCGAGAATCGCTTTCAAAGTAAGTATGATTATAAACCCGATGCGCTCGACATCACCATTCACAACGGCGATGTTTTTCTGCCCGACCCTTACAACAGCGGCCAGAGCTTTGAAGAGTATTCGACCAGCCTGCGCCGCGTCGTCGGCGAGCTTCGCACCAAGGTGACGAGCGGCGGCGACGCTTCGTACGTGCCCGGCGCGAACCTCGACGATGTGCAGAAGCGCGGATTGCGCGACGGCATCGGCACGGCGCTCATCCCCGAAGTCGAAGTCGTTAGCCGCAGCGCCGATGGCACGCCACTCGAAACCCGCTTTAAGAAACCGACCGCCGTCGAGTTCCGCGTCACCGAGCTTGACCCGTCAGGTTACTTGATTAACTCGTCTCTGCGTTTCAGCGGTGTGCGGGCGCGTTACGACCGCAGCAACGCCTTCGGCAATCTCGCGCAAGACCTTGAGAAAGTCTTTCGCAACGGCAAAGACCCGGCGGCGGTCGCCAAGCTCTTCAATCGCGGTATGGCTCTGGGCGCAGGCGCGGGCCAGATCAATTCGTATCTCGAAATCGAAACGAGCAACCTGCCCGATACCGGAATGTCGCCGGAAGAAGCCGCCCGCCTTGCTCTCGAACTTGAGAAACCCGAAACGCGACGACTGCCCAAAGAGCAGTTGCAGCAACTACGCGAGCGCGGTCGCAACAAGGCGGTCGCCAAGTTTCGTTGGATCGTCAAAGCCTTTGGCCTTTCGCCGGCCAGCACGCAGCCGGCCAACATCCAGTGGCTTTACGAGTTGCTCAACACCACGTCGCAGATGGAGATGGACAAGGCCAAAGGCAAATTTGATTTTCAGGGCGAAGGCCGCACGCGTTACTTGAAAAGATACTTCGAGCGATTGAGGGCCGCCGACCCGCAGCGCGCCGCGACGCCCGAAGGCGTCAACGAATTGTACGATGAAGCCTACCGCGAGCTGTGCTCAGAGATCGTCGAAGCCTTCGAGACGGCGATGGTCAAAGCGACGCGCGACGCCCTGCGCGCCTTGCAGCCGCAACAGCTCAAGCGCAACTCCGCAGGCTTGCTGATGCAGGGCGGCAAGCCCGCCGGCAGCGATGCGCAGCGCGCCGCTCAAGAGGTCGCGCGCAAGATCGCCGAAACGCGCCGTGTGGAGTTCGCATTACTTTTCGACTTCATCGAGCGCGCCGGCTTCGAGATGAATTTCGAGAGCGGCAAGAAACCGCTCTACACCAATTTCATCGGCGACCAGGGCGAGCGGCTGAAGGCATTGCGTGAAACCATTCTCGAAAGCGCGCCCCAAGAACTGCGCGCCGACATCGAGAAGCTCGACAACATCGCCCGCACGCAGATGCAGAATTACCTGCGCGAAGTCGGCGCTAACGGCGCGACCAGCGAACAGGCGCTGGCCGCCAAAGAGCAGATCGTCAACCGCCTGGCCGAAGCCGGCCCCGAAGGCGTCAGCGACAACGAACTGGCTGAACACCTGCACCGCCTTCTGCTGATGGACGCCAATCCCGTAGACTGGCCGACCTTGCAGGGCACGCTCAACACGATTGCCGAGAGCTTCCATAACTCGACGACCGGCACGACCATTGACCCGAAGACCGGCAACCCGGTCAGCCGTAGAGCCGGCGCGGGCTTCGTCGAACAGATGTGGGAGAACTCGACCGGCTTGATGGTCGGCAGCGCCGCCGTCAATCTCGCACGCGCCTATGTCACCGGCGGCAAACAAGCGGTCAGGGAAGCCGCCGTCGGCGAAGCATTCAACTTGTTGCCGCCGGCTTATGGCATCATCGGCATCGCTTTCAAAGATTTCAGTCGCGGCAAGGTCAAAGAAGGTCTGGTGTCGCTGGCGCAGATGGGCGCGCTGCACGGCCTCTCAACGCTCGGTTATCCGGGCGTAGGCCACGCCGTGCTGGTCTACAACATCGCCACCGGCGTGCCGCAGGTGGCATACACCTATGTCACCAACAACATCAACGACGATATGGCCGAGCAGGCGTTCCGCTCGCGCCGCGCGCCGGGCAAACGTGCGCAGCGCAATCCATATAAAGACAGCGCCGACCTCTTCAAAGGCGACACGCCGGAGTTTCCGATCTTCTGGGACAACCCTTGTATGAAGAGTGACGACGGCGAGATCACACCGGAAATCGTCCGCAGAGCCGAGCACGAGTTCAGGCCGGCAATATGGAAAGAGCTGATCGGGCGCGGCCTGACACCAAGCTCAGGCCAGTGGGCTTCGGAATGGAGCCGGCTGGTGATGAAGTACGCCTTCGACCTGCCTTACTATCAGCGGGTGTCGAAGATTTATGATTGCTATCACAATCAGATCATCGCGCAGCGTGACAAGGGCTTCGATGAAGACAACGTGCTGAAGTCGGTCTTTGGCAAAGAGGTCGAAGCATGGTTCTCGCGCCAGCCCGACGGCTATCGGTTGGAATTCAACAGCGTCTTCGACATCGGCCCGAACGAAGGGCGCACGCGGCGGCAGTTGCTCGAACGCATACGGCAACAGGTGATCGCCGAATACAAGCGTTATGAATATGTCACCTTCGACCGCATCAACCACGAAGACGAGATGAAGAAGCAGGCCGTCGAGCAGCGCGACAAAATCGCCAACCCCGAAAAACGATTGATAGCGACCAGGAAGCTCGTGCTCGACCGCTTACAGCAGAAGATCGAAGGAATGGTGCGGGCGGCGCTCGGCCCACAGTCGCCGGTGCAGACCGCCATCGTTCGCGTCAAAGCGCCGAGCTGGTACGTCAATATGTCGGGCGTGCTGGGCAAAGGTCTTTCAGCGCAGCCGACTGATAAGCCGGCAGAACAGCGCAGCCCGAATCCTACGATCACGAATGGCAGCGACGATGGCGAGATGCCTATCGCCGTCACTGTGCAGGCCGACCGCGCCGCCTTTCCCGGCCACCCGGCGAATTGGAAGCACGATTACAAATTGATGCTGGCCGGCGCAGACTCAGCCATCACGCGTGGCAAGCCTGCGGGATTTCAACCGAACGAAGAAGAGCGCAAGACGCTCGAAGAGAAAGACCTCGATGGCCAGCCGCTCAACGATGTCTTCACGGTGCGCTTGAAGGCGACGGCGCGAGCCTATGACGAGAACGGTAAGGTCATCGGCGAATCCAAACCCGCGCCGGTCGTCGGCTACTTCATCGCGGAAGTGCCGCGCTATCGCCAGGGCATCAACGTCTACGTCAGGCCGCGCGGACCCGACGGCAACTTGATCGATCCCGACAAATTGGACGGCGAGGTGACAATCGAGAGCCAATCGAAGCCGATCACTTACGACAAGTTTAAGGCTTCGACGCTCTCTACCTCGTTTCAGAATCTCGGCGTCGGCTCGCACACCGTGGCATTCAAATCGGCGACGCCGAATTTCAGCGGCGGCACGGCGCAGTTTGAAGTGAAAGACCCGTACGGCAAAACGGCGCTGGCGAACAACACGAAGTTCGACCCGGTTGTGACCGTCGAAGTCTTCATCACCTACACGCCACCGCCAGCGCAGCCCATCACGCAACCTCAGCCGCCGCCCGGTAAACAGGGTCAGGGCGGACAAGGCGGAACAGGCGGAACAGGTGGACAAGGCGGGACAGGTGGGCAAGGTGGAACGGGTGGACAGGGCGGGCAGACCGGACAAGGCGGACAAGGCGGACAAGGAGGCAACAAGACGGGCGGACAGACCGGCCAGGGCAACCAACCTCCAACCGGAGGCGGCGGCAAGCAGCCCGACCCGAAAGCCATACTCGAATGCCAGGGCTTGCTCGCACAGGCGCAGCAGATGATGGCCGCAGGCGACACGGCAGGCGCACAACAGGTCTTGCGACAGTTGCAACAGAAGAATTGCGGCGGCCTCGACCCGGCAATCAGTCAAGGCATAGGCAATGCCGAACAGCAGATCGAGAGCAACGTCAATACGCTCATCAATGACTTGAATCAAAGCCTTTCGACTACGGCTTGCGAATACGAAGGCGCGCTGCGCATCGTCGAGCAGGTCAGACAGATCAATCCGAATCATCCGGCCTTGAGCAAGCTCGATCTCAATCAACTGACGCAGGCAGCCGCCGCGCAGCGTAACGCGCGAGTCTTTCTGCGGCAAGGCAAAGCCGCCATCGAAGCCAAAGACTTGGACGGCGCGATCAGCGCGCTCGCCTCTGCGCTCGGCGTGCCGAACCTGCCCTCTTGTATGCGCCCACCGATGACGGCGCTCAAGACCGAGCTTGAGCGGCGCAAGGAGTTCATCGCGCTGACTCAGGAAGTCGAAGACGCGACGCGCCAATGCGATTACACTCGCGCCCAGCAAGCGGTCGGTAGCATCACGCGATTGACGCCGCGCTATGACTTCATCACCAACTGGATCAACACCGAAGTGCCGAAGCTATCCGAGTTATTGCAACGCCGGCAGCAAGCCATTCAATTCATACGCGAGGCCGGCGCGCTCGCTACGCAAGCCGAGACCGCCGCCGCTGCGCCATCACCCGATTGGAATCAGGTGTCGCTGCTGGTAGACAACGCCGCAAAGAAACTGGAAGAAGCCGACCGCGTCGCGCCGAAATGTTTGAAGGAACGCGACCAGATGGATGCCATACGCCAGCGACTGCTCGGTCTACAACGCAACAAGCCGACGCAGATTCAAACCTCCATCGTGCTGCTGATCGACACGTCGGGCAGCATGGGACAGAACAACAAGATGGAGAACGCCAAAGCAGCGGCGCGCGCCTCCGTTCGCAACACGACGAAGACGACGGAGATGGCCATCCTTAATTTCGATGGCGGTTGTAGCGGTGGCGCAGTGACAGTGGCGTGTCCGTTCACTTCAGACATCAATGCTCTGCTCGCAGCGATTGACGGTCTCAGGCCCGGCAGCGGCACACCGATGTATATCGCTACTGGCGTTGCCGTCGAGTACGCCAAGAAGAACGCGCGCGGCAAGTCGGTGCTGGTCGTGCTGATGAGCGATGGCGGTGACAGTTGCCGCGACCAGCAGGCGCAGGCCGCCGCCGCTATTCGTTCGAGCAACATCCCGGTCAACACTATCGGCTACGATGTTGGAACGGACGCGCAGGCGCAGGACGATCTGAAGAATCTGGCGACGCTGACGAATGGGCGCAGCTACTCGGCTTCGACCGCCGACCCAAAAGAGATTGTCAACGCATTCAAGCTGGCGATGCTGCCGAGCCTGTTCAAAGATTTCGACAGGGCCGAAAACGGTTCGGCGGTGCAAGGCCACATCTCCGCTGCGAAGATGATGATTCAACAACAAGACCTCAACGGCGCGACCTCCCAGTTGCAGCAAGCTTATCAGCTCGCGCCCAACTCGGCGGCAGTCAACTATGACCTGGCGCTGGTTCACGAAGCGAACGACAAGCCGCTGTCGGCCATCAAACACGCGCAGAATTACCTGAGCCTCGCGCCGAACGCGTTAGATCGCGGCGACATCGAAGCGCGCATCACGCAGATGCAAAAAGAGGTGCAAGAGAACCCGCGCGCGCAGTACGATCCGAACTCGTGCCGCGACATTTACAACTGGGCGCTCAGCGAGCGTGAGACGGCGAAGCGGGCGGGCAACCCGGCGCGCTTGCAGGCAGTCCTCGAAATACAGATCGCGGCGCAGCGCGGCGATTGCGCCAACGCCCGCAGCTCGCAGGAGAGCTACAAGCAACGCTTTCGTTGAAGGCTATTACAAGCGTGTTTGAAGAGCTGATTGAGAGCGTGTTTGAAGAACCCAAGGAAGCCCCGCAGGGGCGCAATTCGACAGCCTGGGGCGTAGCCCCAGGTCTCAGCCGCAGATGAGCCACAAGCCCTGAAAGGGCGAAATAAGATGCGTTATTTCGCCCTTTCAGGGCTTGTTTGATTGTCGCTATGTGTACCCGGCGCGATGCGCCGGGCTAATGAATCGCGCCCCTTTGGGGCTTTTCTGAGAGGCTCTGATCCATGTCGTTAATCAGAGCGATAACCAGTTCACCGCCGCCGAGTCAGTAAACGATGAAGTGGCGCGCGTCAGTTCGCCGGCGCGCAACTGACGCGGTCGCCGGCGAACCGGACATCATCAATGTACCAGCCAAGCCCTTTGACATCGACATCGCTGGAGAAGTGAAAACGAATGGTTACGGTCTTGCCCGCATAGCTCGCCAGATCAACAACGACTTGCTGGAATGCGCCGAGGCGACCATCCACCCACGCCGACCTGCCGGCCAGCACGCTGCTGCCGCCTACCCAGACCTCGCCGGTATAACCGCCCTTGATAATCTTCGGCCCCAGGTCTTCAAAGTCGCCGCCGGTCGAAATCTCCAACACGCCGCCATCGTACATACCGTGCTCAAACTCGAACGTGTGATAAAAGACCAGCAGCATATTCCGTCCATCTGCCGGCACTGTGATGGGCTGTGTAGCCAGCACCGTATCGGTCGCTTCGCCGGGGTCGCTGCTGTACCACGCCTTGCCGCCCGAATGCGTGCGCCGCGAAGTCACCGACCACGTATCGACCGGAACCTTCTTCTTCTTTTTCTTCGTCAGACTGTTGTGCGTCCAGCGAGCTTCGCCCGATTCAATGTCGTCGGCGAAGAACTCTGTCGGCGTGCCGCGCCCCACACGCACCGTGAACGGCACGCGCGACAGCAGGCCATCGCTCGTGACATCGAGCGCGAATTGAATGATGCTGCCGCAGGCGATGGAGCGGTCTACGGTGAACGCGAAAGGCGACAGGCTTGAGCCGCTCTGCCCGGACGCAATAATTGAAAAATCCGCCGTAGCGGTCGTCACATTCACACCCGTCGTCTTTGACGTGAGCACGCCGTGCCCGCCGTTCAACGCCACCGGCGAAAGATCGTTGAGGTTGATCGTCATCGTCACCGACTCGCCAGGATCGGCAAACGCATCTGCGCCGCCCGCGAGTGTAACATTAGTCACGCCCGCTACCGGCGCGTCTTTGCGCTCGCCGTTGTAGACGACGAGCGCGAAATCCTGATCGCTTGAGTCAGCGTTGCCGGGCACGCCGTCGCCCGCAATATTAGCGGCGCGCACGCGGATGACAAACGTGCCGACCGTGCCCGCCGGCAACCAGACCGCTTCGACGTTGTCTTTCGTGTCCGACGTGCCGCCCGGCTGCGATTCCTGTTCGTGAAAATTGTTGCCGCGATAGACTTGGCCGTTGATCGTCACCTCAAGGTCGAGGTCGTTGACCCACGGCGCAACGCCCGAAAAGCCCGGCGCGTCCGTCCACGCAAGCGTTACGCGAAACGGCTGCGTCGCGTCTTTGACCTCGCCGGTCAACACCATCTCCTGGCCGCTGTCGTTCAACACGGTCGTCTGATTCACAAAGAATTTCGGCACGTTATCGAAGGCGCGGTTCAGATTCATCAAGCCCCAGCCTTGCTTGACCTGTGGCAGATCGCCTTTGGCCTCGCTCCCGGTCATATAAGTCGTCGTCGCCAGCAAGAGCGCTTTGATGAGCGCGGCGTTCGGCTCGTCGCCGCGACTGATGAGGGACTGGCGAGCCAGCGCCGCCGCCCCGGCCACTTGCGGCGTCGAATGGCTCGTTCCCGACGACCACGTATAGAGCTTCTGATTCTTCGGAAAGTACGGACTGTCTGCCGCGCCGCAAACGCCGAAGCCGTCGAAGTCCGGGTGCTGTGACGCCGCGCCTTGAATGTGCGTGCCCGGCGCGACAATGTCCGGCTTGATGCGTCCGTCGTAGCTCGGCCCGCCCGACGAGAAGAACGCGATGTTCATCGCGTTGCCTGAATCATCGTCGGCGACTCCACAGCCGTCCTTGCCGCCCAGCCGTGTGCTTTCGCTTGCGCCAACTGAGATAACATTCTTGGCCGTGCCTGGCGAATCAACGCGAGAAGTGCCGCCTGAATTTCCTGCCGCAAAAACAATCAGCATCTCCTGATTGCCCGCCTGCGCCGGCATCGCGTCGCGCACCCGCGAGTCGTATTCCTGCGAGTCAATCGAATAGGAGTTATCGGCGCTGCCCCAGCTATTCGACGAGATGCGCGCGCCGTCGCGGTAAGCCTCCGAGACGAGTTTGGTGTAAGGTTCGATCAAGTCGTAGCGGCCCGTCGATTGAAAAATCTTCGACGCGCCGATCTGCACAAACGGCGCGATGCCAAGCCCATAGTTGTAGCCGCTGCTGTCGCGCCCGTCGGTATCTGTCGTCGTCATGCCGGCGGCGATGGATGCGTTGATCGTGCCGTGCCCTTCAAGGTCGCTGCCGTCGAGTTCCGACGTGTAATCGCGCGCATAGATGACGCGGCTCTGGCCGCTGCCGTCAAGGAAGGCAGGATGCAGCTTATCGGCGGTCGTCGCTCCACGATCAATACCGCCGTCCGTGATATCAATGGCAAAGTTGAACCGCGACGTGAAGCCGTGCGCCTGCAACCAGCTCATATAACCCGGCCCGGTCGGGCCTTTCATATCGCTCGCTAACTGGCCGGCGACAATCTGCGCCGCGCGCTCGTCTAAAAGATGCGGCGGCTCCCACGACTCGATGTTGACGACGTTGGGCAGCAATGCAAGCTGCGCCACATCGCTTGCCTTCACAGACAGGCGCAGGTTGATGAAGTTCAACACCGGATAAGCGTCCGCGATGACGGTGGCGGCCAATCGCTTCGCGGCCTTCACGTCACTGGCCGAAGCGATATTTTTGATGTTCGGCTCGCGGGCAATCTGCACTGAAACGGTGACGAGCGCGTCGGGCCGCTCCTGTACCGCTGCACTGAGGCGCGGGTGAATCTTGTAGTCGTTGGCGAACGGCCCTTCCCACTGCACGAACTGATCGCGCGCGGCGAGGCGCATCAGGCTGGCGGTCGCCGCGTCGCTGCCACGCACCAGATAGGCGTTGTTCGGCACATAAGCAATCGGCTCAAGCCCGCTCGCGCGCAATGCATTTAACCAATCGCGCTTGACCGGGCCGATAAATTGGATCAGGCGCAACGCCGATGATCCAATTGTCGCGGCTGAACGCGGCGCGGCGGATTGCGTCTGCATCGCCGAAGCGCGACCTAAGCCGAGCAGCCGACCGGGCGCACCTTCGTCGGTCGTGTCAATCGTGCCTGAGCGCAGCAGCAACAGGTTGAAATCATCGCGCACGGTGTAGGGACGCGGTGACGCAGAGACGCGGAGACGCGGCGAGTCTGTCTGGGTCTCCGCGTCGCCCCCTCTCGGTGTCGCGGCGTCGCTCTCCAGCGCCTCGCCGTCCATCACGAAGAGTTTGAATGAGCCGTAATCACCGACCTCTGTTGCGCCGCGTGACAACACATCATTGATGGCGTCGGCGTCGCTCGAATTGACGGTGACTTTTCGCAAACGACCGGCGCTGCGGTAATCGCGCGCGTTGATGGCCATCGCGCCGCGTTCTGCCGTTGCGGTCTTGACGCGCGCGCGGGAGTTGTCATCTGCGGTTGAAAAGAACCGGCCATCGGCGGCCACGATTGCAGTCAGCGCAAAGATGACCACGACGACGAGCGACGCAAACATTCCACGGTTCATAATGCCTCCGGGTTCAGCTTTCTGGCACGGGTAATGAACGACATTCGGCGAGTCGGGCCAACGACGTTCGTGGTAACGAAAAGAGATTCAACCGATGATGCCGGGGGTCACCACGCATCGCGGTCGGAGCACGGTTTGACAAAGACGCAGGCGATGACGCGCCGCGCGATCTATGAGCCTAGCCGCGTTGCTTGAACGCAAAGCCGATGAGTTTCCATTCGCCGCCTTCATCGACGAAGCTCAAGGTCAGATCGCCGCGCGATTGATCGAATGCAACGAAGTAGACCGGCGAAGCGATGCGCTCTTTGTTTTCGCCTTCATACTTCATTTGGATACGATTAAAACTTTGCAACCTGCCTCTTGTGGTCAGCTCTTTCAAGCTGTCGAGAATCGTCTCTTTCGTCTGGGCCTCTTTAAATTTCTTAGCAGCGTCTTTATAAATAGCGTCATACTGAGCGGCGTTCAGCCGTTGTACGAACAACGCCGTCGCCTTATCGAGGTCTTCGGCGGGCGCTTCGTGCGGCAGCAGCGAACAGCCGCTAATGAATAACGCAATTAAGACGAGAACTCCACACTTTCGCATCACATCCTCAGGCTCAGGGGTTTACATCAAGGTTTGATGAGCTAGAAAAATAGCAGCCGCGCTGCCGCCGCGCAACAACGCGTGGTGGTCAGTGGTCAGTGATCAGTGGCCAGGTGATAGTTGATAGTGGCTAGAGCCTGTTATGAACTTTTGGGTATGGTAATCTCAGCGAATGAGCCGAAAACCATATCCCAGCGATGTGAGTGATGACGAATGGACGTTCGTCGCTCCCTATTTGACCTTGATGAATGAAGACGCTCCACAACGCCAACATCGCTTACGTGAAGTCTTCAACGCCTTGCGCTGGCTTGTTCGCACCGGTGCTCCCTGGCGCATGCTGCCGCACGATTTGCCACCTTGGGAAGCCGTTTATCAACAAACCCAG
>JBJMGV010000066.1:0-42778 GCA_045807725.1 Blastocatellia bacterium
AGCGCGGACAGCGCGATAGACGCTGGAGCGGGAACAGAACAAGACCGCCGCAATCTGCGTCGGGGTATAGCCAGCCGCGCACAAGAGGATGATGTGAAGGGCAAGCCAGTAGCCATAACGGGCGCGGCGGAGTTCAAAGAGCAGTTGTTCTTGCTCGGAGCAAGAAAGGTCAATTATTGTCGAACCGGGCACAGGGTGTACTCCTTGATAAATCGAGTGTTTGGCAACAAACGAAATATCAAAGAGCAACGACCTATGCCAACCTTATGCATTCTGGTTTAGAGGGAAAATTAAATGCTCGAATTGTCAGAGTGGCAAAGTAAGCTGCTCAAGTTGTAGTAGGGGCAAAGTCCCATGTACGCACTGCAATGCAACAGGCGAGAGAATCCGAAAGGGATGGATATTCACGCATCGCGGGGTGCGCGAAGTGAAAGTAGGTAGAAATGAGGACGGAGGGTAGACTTTTCGTGTCAATTAACCTATGCGAAAGGACTACGCCTCCGATGACCCTCACTGAGCAGATTATAGCCACAGTTGAAACCTGGCAGGAACAACTTCGCGCCCAACTCGATGCGGCTAACCAGCCAACTCTATCCATGTCCACTATCGAACAAGCCGCTCTTGCTTTAGCTCAGCGCCTTGCCCAACTGGCCTTGACCGATCAACTCCAGAAAGCCGGCACCGGCTATACCTCATCCTCGCGTCCCTGCGACTGTGGCCGCCATCAGCGCTTTGAGCGCTATTCACCGAAGACCGTGCGCACCCTGATTGGCGAGGTCACCTACCGGCGCGCTTATTATCGCTGTCGTCACTGCTGCGCCAGTGCTTGTCCGCTTGATGAGCAACTCGGCCAGTCTGAGCGGGAGATCTCGCCCGGCGTCGAGCGCGCGGTGAGCTTGATTGCGGCGCACCTGCCTTTCCCCAAGGCCGAACAGGTGCTGATGGAAGTGACCGCTGTGCGGCTCAGTGCGCGACAGATCGAAACCATTGCCGAGAGCGTCGGCGCGGCAGCTGAAGAATGTCAACAGCTAGAGGAGGCGCAGGCCGCCACTCAGGGATTGGTCGAAAGGCGTGGGCCGCAGCCAGCCGCCCCACGCACCTTTATCATCGAGATGGACGGCGTGCAACTCGGCTTGCAGACAGGCAGTTGGCAAGAAGTTAAATGCGGGGTGGTTTACGAGTTGAGTCAGCGGGTCGAAGTCGAGGGCGGGCGCTGGGAGTTGTTGCAGCGTTGGCGCTGTGCGTTGCGCGGCGAGGTGAGCGAGTTCCGTCGGCGGCTTTGGGCGCTGTGCCAGCGGGCTGGCCTGCGCGCGCAGGATCGCGTCGTGGTGCTGGGAGATGGGGCGGAGTGGATTGATCAAACGGTGGCGTGGTTATTCCCACGAGCCTTACGCATCCTGGATTATTATCACGCCAGTGAGCGCATCTGGGCGGTGGCCAATGCGCGCTGGGGAGAAGCGACGCTGGCCGCGCAGCGATGGGCGCAGGCCAAGCTGAGTCAGCTCAAGCGCGGGCGGATCAGGCAAGTGCTGGCAGCGATGCGAGGCTTGAAACTGAGCAGCCAAGAGGGGCAACGAGTACGAAGCGGGGCGATCAACTATCTGCGCGCCCGCCAAGAGCAGATGCGTTATGGCGAATATCAGGCGGCGGGCTTGCCCATCGGCAGTGGCGCGGTCGAATCAACCTGCAAGCAGATGGTAACGGCGCGGTGTAAGCAAGCCGGGATGCGCTGGAGCGAAGCGGGAGCCGACGCGATGCTGGCATTGCGGAGTTTTGTGCTCAATGATCGCCTCGATGAATTGTGTCCCAAGCCGGCGGTGAGTTTGGATTGGGCAAAGGCGGCTTGAGGTCACCTACTTTGACTTCGCGCACCCGTCTCTTTCTTCCCACTGGACACTGATTCGCGGCGGCCCCTATAATTCATGTTCAGCAAGGCATCGTGAATTTGCATCCCGTGCATCAGACCCGTATGTCGGAGGTTCCCCTTTCGTGAAGAGACGTGCATCCGCAATTGTAACTGGCTCTCTGCTTATCGCTCTGTTGATGAGTGCGCTGGCGTTCGCGCAGAAGCCCTCCGACAAGCCGCCGCAACAAAAGTCAAAGCCCGTTCAGCAGGACGATCAGACCACCCGCGTCGGCGTTTATGAAGTCCGCCTGCCGGTGACAGTCAAAGCCAAAGGCAAGTTCGTGCCGAGCCTGACGCAGAACAATTTCGAGGTCTACGAAGACAGCAAGCGGCAGAAGATCGAAACCTTCATCGCGCCGAGCAAGCTGCCGCTCGACATTGCCATGCTGATGGACACCAGCAACAGCGTGAAGCTCAAGCTGCCGTTCGAGAAGGACGCCGCCGAAGACTTCGTCGCCACTGTCACGACCTACCGCCGCAAAGATCAGGTTTCGTTCACCACGTTTGATTCCGATGTCGAGTTGCACCAGGACTTCACCGACAATCAGGAGCTGCTCGTCAAGGCGATTCGCAAGGTCAAGGCCGGCGGCTACACGCGCATCTACGACGCCGTCTACCGCATCATCGAAGAGAAACTGGCGAACCTGACCGGCGATGCGCGGCGCATCATCGTCGTGCTCTCGGACGGCGAAGACACCGCGAGCGAGCACTCGCTGAAAGACGCCATCGAGATGGCGCAGCGTTACGATGTGACCATCTTCGGCATCAGCACCAAGAACTTTAAAGGCACAGGGTCGGGCCTGACCGAAAACGCCGACGACAAGGAACTGCGCCGCCTGTGCGAAGAGACCGGCGGACAGATATTCCTGCCCTCGGAGAAGATCGAGTTGTTCAAAGCCTTCACGCAGGTTGCCGAAGATTTGCGGCAGGAGTATGTCATCTATTACAGGCCGCTCGTTCAGGAGAAGACCGGCAAGCGCCGCGAGATCCGAATCAAGCTGGTCAACGCCGATGGCCACCTGTCGCACAAACAGGCGTACACGTACTAAAGTGATAAGTGATGCGTGATGAGTTAGCGGGTCAGTGGAAATCCGTCTGCTGTTCCTGCTCATCACGCATCACTCGGAGCCTTATGTCCTTAATGCGAACCGTCATTGCCCTGGTTGCCATCGTCGCCGTGCTCGTCGTATCTGTCGCGGCGCAGAAGCCGAAGCCCGCGCCTGCGCGCCCGACAACCGAGCAGAAGCAGAAGCCGGAAGCGAAGCCGTCTACGGATGATGACATCCCCGGCAGCGACGAGGCCGTGCGCCTCGGCACGGACTTGGTCAACCTGACCTTCAGCGTTGTTGATCGCAGTAACCGCGTCATCACCAACATCGGCCAAGACGAAGTGACCGTGCTCGAAGACGGGCGACCGCAGACGCTTTTCACCTTTAAGCGCGAGACGACGCTGCCCATACACATCGCCATCCTGATGGACCTGTCGGGCAGCCAGGAATACACCTTCCCGCAGGAGAAGTCGGCGGCGGGCGAATTCCTGCGCTCGGTTCTCAGGCCCGGCAAAGACTCGGCGGCGATTCTGACGTTTCAAGACGATGTGGATTTAGTGCAGGGCCTCACGTCGGGGGTCGAGACGCTCAACCGCGCCTTTGACGAGATTCAATACGCGCGCCGCTTCAGCGCGGCGTCGAGTCGGCGACAGGCCACGGCGCTCTATGATGCGATCTACATCACGGCGGACGAAGTGCTGTCGCGCGACGCCAGCCGCAGTGCTGACGATCAGGTCACGCGCCGCGCCGTGATCCTGCTGACGGACGGCGTTGACAACGCCAGCAGCCGCAAGATCGACGAGGCCATTGATCGGGCTTGGCGCGCGGGCGTCGTCATCTATGCCGTCGGCATCGGCGACCGCTTTCGTTTCGAGGGCGTGCGCGAAGACATCCTGCGCCGCCTCTCTGAAGAGACCGGCGGGCGCGCTTACTTTCCACACGGGGCCGACGAGTTGCTCGACAATTTTCGCCAGATCGAGAGCGAGTTGCGCAGCCAGTATCTGGTCGCCTACTCGCCATTGAACGGCGCTAAAGACGGGCGCTTTCGCCGCATCGAAGTGCGCCTGGCCAGCCGGCCAGACGCGCGCGTCATTCACCGCCGCGGTTATTACGCGGCCACGGAAGAAGTAAAAAAATGAAAACCAAAGCTGTACCCTTTACCTTTGTGCTGATGCTTGCCGCCGCGCTTGTCGTGCCGTCGTTCAGTCTCGCGCAGGACGATAAGTCGAAGGCCGGCCAGCAGCATAAGAAAGATCAGAAGCCGTCCGAAGACGACGCGGCGCAGGACGACTCGCCGATCAAGATCGGCACGCAGTTGGTCACGGTTCCTTTTAACATCACGGACAAGACAAACCGTTATATCAACGACCTCAAGAAAGAAGACCTCGAAGTCCTTGAAGACAACAAGCCGCAGGAGATTTTTTCGTTCGAGCGGCAGACCGACCTCGCCATCACGATTGCGATGCTGATCGACATTTCGGGCAGCGAGGCATACACCTTGCCGATGGAGAGGGCCGCCGGCGCGCGCTTCTTCCAGCGCGTCCTGCGCCCGCGTAAAGACCTCGGCGCGGTCATCACCTTCGAGGGCGAAGCCGAGTTGGTGCAGAACCTCACGTCCGACCCGGCCAAGCTGCAACGCGCGCTGGATGAGGTCCGCATCAGCGCGGCAAGCGCCGCCGTCAGCGTCGGCGGCACGCCGCCCATCAACGGCGGCTCGCGCGCCGGCTCGACCGCGATATGGGACGCCGTCTATTCAGTGTCGAACGATTTGCTGCGGCGCGAAGCGGGCCGTCGCGTCATCATTCTGATCACTGACGGCGAGGACACATCGAGCACGCTCAAGCTGCGCGATGCCGTCGAGCGGACGTGGCGTAACGAAGTGATTGTTTACGCGATTGGCATCGGCGATCCGGCTTTTGGCGTTGATACCGGCGTGCTCAAGAAGATCACGCAGGAGACCGGCGGGCGCGCTTTCTTCCCGCGCAGCGAAGGCGATCTCGACAAAGCCTTCGCGCAGATTGATGAGGATTTGCGCTCACAGTACGTGCTCGCTTACACGCCGAGCAACGGCGTGAAAGACGGCTCGTTCCGCACGATTCAGTTGCGCGTTAAGAATCAGAAAGAGCTGACCGTGCGCCACCGTCGCGGTTACTTTGCGCCCGGCGTGGCGAAGGCCAGTTAAGCGGCGGCGTAAACATTTTCGCAGAAAGCAAAGCGCGGTTGAGCACACTAGCTCAACCGCGCTTTTGTTTGGCGAGGGAGGAGAAGACTACTTCGCCGAAGCCGTCATCTTGCAACCACCGGCGGCGCAGCAGCCGCCTTTGTCAGAATGGCTGTGCGCTTTCGCCGTCACTTTGTCGGCAGCCTGCTTATCGGCGCAGCAAGCCGCGCCCTCTTTGCAACAGGCCGCGCCCGCTTTGCAGCAATCAGGATTGCTGGCTGCGTTACGCGCCGTCACCGTGGCGTGCGTCGCGCCGTCCTTGCAGCAAGCCGCTCCGTCAGTGCAGCAAGCCGCGTGGTCTGCACAGCAAGTTGCGCCGCTGGCGCAGCAAGCCGCGCCTTCAGTGCAGCACGCAGCCCCTTCTTTGCAGCAGGCCGCGCCCTCTTTCTTGCACATCGTTTGGTCGGCGCAGCACGCCGCCTTTGTCGTCGCTTTCGCTTCATTGGTCGCCTGCGTGTCGGCGGTCGTGTAAGCGTAGCCGGTCAGCATCAAGGCGAACGTCAGTATGAGAGTCTTGATCGTTTTCATTTTGCGTCTCCTAGTGAATTGAAAAACCTGTAGCCTGCCGGCGCTCAATCGGGCCGGCGCATTCGTCGGCGCAGCGGGCGGGCCGAGGTTTAAATCAGGAGGACGCAGCAGCGCAGGTAGGTGCTGCCTTTGTTGGCCGGCGGCGCTTCAAAGACAAGCGGCGGCGCGCCAACCGTGTAAGAGACAGGCGCGGGCCATTGCGCGCTCGTCAGCGCCTGTCCCTGGAAGTAGAGAGGTGAAGGGAAAGCGGCAGGTCCGTTTGAATGAGAGCCGATTGGGCAGCAATGCGCCGCAGCCGGTTGCGAACTGTGCTGGATGGCCGCGTACTGATTGCTCTCCGTTGATTCACAACAACGCCGATGCGCGGAGCACGCCGGCGTTGCGTGGTGACTCATAGCGGCACTGCGCTTGTCGCAACACCCTTCCGGCAGGTCGCTTGCGCAACACCACAAACAACCGAAGCCGCCGCTCCATAACGCCAGCAGAATGATCGCGGTTGCGCTCATCCGCCGCGCACGCTCTGGAAAGGGAGATGAAGCCGTTTGCCGACTCGTGTTGAGCTTTGCTTTGCTCATCGTTTTGATTGCCTTCGGTCGTCTCATCTCGCCGTCCATTCTATACCGTCAATTCCATCTTAGTCACGTCTTTTCTGTTGAGCTATGACAATTGTCACAGCCTCACGTGACAGCCGTCACAACGGCGCACTTTTTTGATGAAGACGCCACGCGATGAGCGGCGCGCGTCACGCGCGGTCGAGCTTGCCGATCACCGAAAGCAGGCGTCCCGCGCCGCTCACGGACGCGCGGCCTTCGCAGCGGTGAGAAAAGAACAGTTCGTTCTGGTGCATCGTGCAGTAATCGCTTACGTAGATGCTGTCTTCTGAAAAGCCGCAGAACAATAACTGCTGGCGGTTCGCGGCGCGCACGTCCAGGTGCGCTTTGCCGTCTTCTCTGAAATCAATGAGCAGGTCGCGCCAGTAACGGAATTCAGACTTGAAGCGTTCGATCACCTCTTCGCCGACTTCATAACACTTCGCGCAGGCGACCGGGCCGAGCGCGGCGATGGCGTTGCGCGGGTTGAGGCCGTGTTGCAGCATCAAGTCGGCGACGGTGCGTTCGGTGATACGAGCGGCAGTGCCGCGCCAGCCCGCGTGTATCGCGGCCATCACGCCCGATTCAGTATCCGCGATCAGTATCGGCAGACAGTCGGCGGTCTGTATGCCGAGCAGCACGCCCGTCAGTCGCGTTATCATCGCGTCGCATTCATCACGAAAGCCGCGTGCCTGCTCCGTCGATTTGATAACGCAGCGGTCAGTCGAATGCGTCTGCCGCGCGGTGACGACAACCGCGCCTTCTGCGCCGATGGCTTTTAGAAAGCGGCGGCGATTTTCGGCGACGTTTTCCGCCGTGTCGCCTTTGAAGCCGGTCAGGTTCAGCGCCTCTTTCGGCAGAAGGCTGACGCCGCCCAGCCGCGTGCTGAAGGCATTAGTGAAACCGGCTTCTTCGAGCGGCTCGCAGACCACATAGGCCAATCGTGCGCGGCCACCGGCAATTTCCACGTCGCGCTCGCGCAAGCTGAAGGCGTTCTCCGTCGCTTCATCGAAGGCTTCTTCTTCGAGCGCGTCTTCGCCTCTGTTCGGCTTTGATTGATCGGCAATCTCTTCCTTCATAGTCAGGTATGCTAACGAGAGACGCCGAAGCCGGGCAAGCGCGCGGAGGTTGCGAATTCGTTAAGTTGACACTCTTGCAGCACGCGGCTTAGGCTATCGTTTTATTGTTAGCGACGGAAAGGTGACTGATTATGCTTGATGTGAATTTCGTCCGCGCCAATCTCGATTTCGTGAGAACGAAGCTTGAACAGCGCGGCTTCCCGCTTGAGGCGCTTGAGCGCTTCACTGCGCTCGACGAGCGCCGCCGCGAGTTAGTAGGCCAGCGCGACGACCTCAACGCGACGCGCAACCGCGAGAGCCAGGAGATCGGCAAGCTGATGAAGGCCGGCCAGAAGGACGAAGCCGAATCGCGTCGCGCCGCTGTGCGAGAGCTGGGCAATAGAATCGCCGCTATTGAAGAGGGACTCAGTGCGGTCGAGAGCACTTTAAACGATTTGCTGAAGAATATTCCGAATCTGCCCGATGATTCGGTGCCGGTGGGCCGCGACGAATCGGCTAATCAAGAGATCAAGCGATGGGGCACGCCGCCGGCGTTCGACTTCACGCCGCGCGATCACGTTGATCTAGCCACCAATTTGGGATTGCTCGATCTCGAACGCGCCACAAAAATTTCGGGCGCGCGCTTTGCCATCCTCACCGGCACAGGGGCGCGGCTTGAACGCGCGCTGATTAACTTTTGCCTCGACCTGCACACCGAGCGGCACGGTTACACCGAAGCGCTGCCGCCGTTCATCGTCAACGCGAAAACCCTGTTCGGAACGGGCAATTTGCCGAAGTTTGAAGGCGACCTGTTCAAGCTGACGGACGAGCGCAATCTCTACTTGATCCCGACCGCCGAAGTGCCGCTGACGAACATCTATGCCGACGAGATAGTGGACGGCGCGCGACTGCCGATCAAGCTGACGGCCTACACGCCGTGCTTTCGCTCAGAGGCCGGCAGCTATGGCAAAGACACGCGCGGGCTGATCCGCCAGCATCAGTTCGACAAGGTGGAACTCGTCAAGATCACGCGGCCCGAAGAGTCGTTCGATGAACTGGAGAAGCTGACGCGCGATGCCGAGACGGTGCTTGAGATGATGGGCCTCGCTTACCGTCGCATCGCGCTGGCTACGGGTGATATGGGATTTTCGGCGGCGAAGACTTACGATCTCGAAGTGTGGTTGCCATCACAAAATACTTATCGAGAGATTTCGTCGTGCTCGAACTGCACAGACTTTCAGGCGCGGCGCGCGCAGATACGGTTCCGCCGCGAGCCAAAGGCGAAAGTCGAATTCGCGCACACGCTCAACGGCTCAGGGCTGGCGATTGGCCGCTTGTGGCTTGCGATACTTGAGAACTATCAACAGGCAGACGGCAGCGTCGTGATCCCTGAAGCATTACGTTCTTATATGAATGGGCTTGAGCGAATCGAAGCGGGGAAGTGAAAGACGAGCGGTCCGCAGCCGGGAAAGAAAGCGGGCCATCAAACGCAACGCCGAAGCCGTAGAGAGGGTTCTGACTCGGTTTTCGCGCGCGAGCGCGGCGGAGTGTGATCATTGAGCACGCGAGTGGTGAGGTTCTCGGCGCTTCCGCAGATGATCGCAACCCGACGCTCGCACAAGATCAATTCGGCGTCGCGTCTGATGGCCCGAAAAGAGAGCACCATCAGGCGTCTCAAGCTTCCGGCTGCTATATAGGCAATGGCCGTGCCAATCCGGTTAGTCCAAAAAATCCCGCAAAACCCCCGAAATCCTGCCCGTATTGGGTGGCGCGAGAAAAGCCGCCTTTTCAGTTTGACCTTCTTGCATCAAGACCGTTGCGCGCTTTTGACCGATTGGTGATGACGGCCACCGGGTCTTCATCGCTTACTGAAGACGGCGACCAGCCGCGCCTCGCTCTGCGGGATCGCGTGCGTTTCAACGTCGAAGCCGGTCGCCAGTTGAGGCATCAACCTGGCCATCAAGTCCGGCGCGCAATAGAGCAGGAAGCGTTGCCGCCCGCTTATTTGTTTGATGACTGCCGGCAACACAGCTTCGGCGCGATCAAGCGCGCGGCTGGTCAGCACGTCATAACCCGACAGGTCGAACGACTCGACTCGCGTTGTCAACACCTTGAAGTTCTTCAATCCAAGCGCGTCGGCGGCTTCGGCCAGGAAGAGCGATTTCTTCTGGTTCGCTTCGAGCGCGCTGACGGTGATGTCGGGACGCAGCACGGCGAGCGGTATAGCGGGGAAGCCTGCGCCGCTGCCGATGTCGAGCAGCGTCTGCGCCGCTTCGATGAAGCGTCCACCGAAAAGCGAGTCGGCGTAATGAAGCCGCGCCGCTTCCTCCGGCGCGATGATGCGCGTCAGGTTGATGCGCCGGTTCCACGCTCGCATCATCGCGTAATGGCGTGCGAGCTGTGCGAGCTGTGCGTTGCTTAATTCGTCAATGCCATACTCGACTAACGCGGAGGCGAGCGCCGCCGCGAACTCGCTGGCCTCTGCGATCTCATCTTGTGGCGGGTGATGGCTCATAATATGACTTTACAAATAAAATCGCGCCGCGCAAATCCATCAGACGTGACCGCCGTGCTAGCTGAAGCGCGGCATTCGACAGCGCCCGCCGAGTTTGGCAACATGAAGTTATGACTGTCCCACGTTACACCGAATCAGAAGTCGAAGCATTCGCGCAGGCTGTGTTGAAGGACGGATTCTGCATTCTGCGAAATCATTTTTCATCGGCCACACTCAAGACCTGGCGCGCGGCGCTTGCGCCGCTGCTTGAAGCGCACATCGCGCAGGAAGGTCATCTGCAAAATCGCGGCCCGGGCCGTTACTACGTGACACTGCCGTTCGCCGCGCCCTTCGCTGACCCGCAGATTTACGAGGACGAAGACGTGCTGGCCGTGTGCGCGCGGCTGGTCGGCGAAGATATGGTGATGTGCCAACTGGCCAGTGACACGCCGCTCAGAGGGTCGGATTACCAGGACGTGCATCGAGACACGCCGCCGCTGTTTCCTGAGTGGGGACGCGAGACGCCGCCCTTTCAACTCGCGGTCAACTTCCCGCTGATTGATGTCGCGCTAGAGAATGGCCCGTTCGAGGTGGCGCGCGGCACGCATATGCTCTCGAAGCAGGAAGGTCTGCGGCAGATTGAAGCCGGCGAGATCGAGTTGGAACCCATATTGATGAAGCTCGGCGACGTGATGATCCGCGACGTGCGCGGACTGCATCGCGGTACGCCGAACCAGACGGATGTGCCGCGACCGATGGTGGTGATCGGCTACAGTCGGCGGTGGCTGTTTCGTCCCGAAGTCTCGATCCGCCTGCCGCGCGCCGTGCTTGCCACGCTGTCGGAACGCGCCCGCCGCTTGCTGCGATTCAACCCGGTAGTCGAATCGCTCGACGACGTACCCGAAGGCGAGACCTATCAAGCATTCGCTTACTGAGCGGCGACACAAAGGGCAGGCGCTTCAAGTAGCGAATGGATCAACATTGACGGGCAGGCTCTGTGCCTTTATCGCGGACTCGTGCTTTGCGTTAAGTAAACGACCCCGTATAATCCTGTTTTATCGATTATGACCCACGAACACGAAACGGTTCTCATCTTCGACTTTGGCGGTCAATACACGCAGTTGATCGCGCGGCGCGTGCGCGAGCTTGGCGTCTACTCCGAAATCGTCCCTTACAACACGTCGGTTGACGAATTGCGCCGTCGCCAGCCGCGCGGGTTGATCCTGTCGGGTGGGCCGTCGTCGGTTTATGAAGAAGGCGCGCCGCATCCTGACCCTGCGGTGCTCGACCTCGGCGTGCCGGTGCTCGGCATCTGTTATGGCGTGCAGTTGATGGCGCAGTTTCTCGGCGGCGAAGTCCTGCCTTCATCGCGCCGCGAATATGGCCACGCCGAGCTTGACGTTAAGCCGGGCAGCCACCTGCTTGCCGACATCGCGCCGCCCGTGAAGGCGTGGATGAGTCACGGCGATTACGTCAGCCGCCCGCCCAAGGGATTCACTGTAACGGCCACTACAGAAGCCGCTATCGGCGCGGTCGAAGACACTGAGCGCAATCTGTACGGCGTGCAGTTTCATCCCGAAGTCGCGCACACGCCGAAGGGCAAAGACGTGTTGCGCAACTTCCTGCTCAACATCTGCCACCTGCGCGGCGACTGGACGATGGCGTCATTCATCGAGACGACTGTGGCCGACATTCGCGCTCGCGTCGGCGAAGGCCAGGCGGTGTGTGGCTTGTCGGGCGGCGTTGATTCATCGGTGGCGGCGGCGCTCGTGGCGAGAGCGATTGGCGACCGGCAGACTTGCATCTTCGTTGACACAGGCTTGCTGCGCAAGAACGAGTTTGAAGAAGTGCTCGACGCCTACCGCGAGATGGACTTGAACGTTGTCGGCGTAGCGGCGGGCGAGCGTTTCTTGACGAAGCTCGCAGGCGTCAGCGACCCGGAGCGCAAGCGCAAGATTATCGGCAACGAGTTCATCGAGGTCTTTCAAGAAGAAGCCCGCCGGCTCGGTCCTGTCGAGTATCTGGTGCAGGGCACGCTCTACCCCGACGTGATCGAATCGGTATCGGTGAAAGGTCCATCGGCGGTCATCAAGTCGCATCACAACGTCGGCGGCCTGCCCGAAAAGATGGACCTGAAGTTGATCGAGCCGCTGCGCGAGTTGTTCAAAGACGAAGTGCGGCGCGTGGGCCGCGAGCTGGGCTTGCCGGAAGAGATCATCGGGCGGCAGCCGTTTCCGGGGCCGGGCCTCGCCGTCCGCATACTCGGCGAAGTGACGCCCGACCGCGTCACGCTCTTGCAGGCGGCTGACGCGATTGTCATCGAAGAGATTCGCCGCGCCGATTTATACGACCAGATATGGCAAGCCTTCGCCGTGCTGCTGCCTGTGTCGTCGGTCGGCGTGATGGGCGACAGCCGCACGTACGAGAATGCCATTGCGATTCGCGCGGTCGAGTCGCTTGACGGCATGACCGCCGACTGGTCGCGCCTGCCTTATGACGTGTTGCAACGCATCTCGTCCCGCATCGTCAGCGAAGTGCGCGGCGTCAACCGCGTCGTTTACGACATCAGCAGCAAGCCGCCATCAACGATTGAATGGGAGTAACTCAATTGTGGATTGCGGAATTGAGAACCTCTGATTTTCTTCAGAGATTCAAGGCGCAAGCCAGGGAATAAAACTCAGCAACAAGTTCGATAATCCGCAATCCACGATCCGCAATCATCATCATGACGAAGCCCGCGAAACTCATCGGCGAGGTGCTGGACAGCAAGTACCAGCTCGACAAGCAGCTCGGCCAGGGCGGCATGGGCGCGGTCTATCTGGCGACGCACCTGGGCACGAAGCGGCCCGTCGCGCTCAAAGTCATCGCGCCGCAGTTTATGGCCAATGCCGAGTTCGTCGAACGCTTCCGCCGCGAGGCTGAAGCCGCTGGCCGCCTGCGCCATCCGAATGTGGTCAATGTTACTGATTTCGGATTCGCGCAGGTGGGCCGCGACGCGGTCGCTTATCTGGTGATGGAGTACCTCGATGGCGGCTCGCTTGGCGATATGCTGAAAGAAAGGGGCCAACTGCCGCTGCCGCTCGTGACCGACATCCTCGAACAGATTTGCCTGGCGGTCGGCAACGCGCACCGGCTCGGCGTCATTCACCGCGATCTCAAGCCCGATAACATCTGGCTGCAACCGGACGGGCGCGGCGGTTACATCGCCAAGGTGTTGGACTTTGGATTAGCCAAGTTGCGTGACCCCGGCGAGCTTCACCTGGGCGACGGCGCGGGCGTCTCTGACGCGACGACGCGCGCAGGCGGTCAGGGCGTGCAGACCGTGAAGTCGGGCGCAAAGACGGCGGCGGGGCAGGCCGAGCGCACGAATCTGCAAGGCGAGGCGCAGGGCGCGGCGACGGCATTTGCCAATGAAGACCAGACGGCGTTGATTAACCAGCCGCACACGACTTTGACAGAGAGCGAAGGCGAGACGCGCATTCAACCGCCGAGCCACGCTTCGATTGTTGAAGACGACGGCGCGACGCTCATTCAATCCCAGCCCGCCGAAGCGACCGCCGATGACGAAGGCGCAACGCTGATTCACGCGAATGCAGACAGCGCGACGCTCATTCATCCGAATGCCGAAGGCGCGGCGGTGGCTGCGCTCGTTTCGTCAAGCACAAATACCTCATCGTCAGTCGGTGCGCGCCCGGCTACATCAAACCACTCGCTGACCAACAGCCTGAGCGGCGACACCTCGGCAGTAGACCTCACGCGCGTCGGCTCGATTATGGGCACACCGCTTTATATGTCGCCCGAACAATGCCGCAGCGAAGCGTTGGATGCGCGCTCGGACATCTACAGCCTCGGCGTCATCGTCTATCAAACGCTGGCCGGCGAAGCGCCCTTCAAAGGCGATATGGCCGCGCTGATGCGCAAGCACGTCGAGGACGCGCCGCCGTCATTGCGCGAAAAACGCCAGGACATTCCGGTAGCGGTCGCTGATCTCATCTCCGCGTCGCTCGCCAAGCAAGCGGCTGATCGACCGCCCAGCGCCGAAGCTTTCGCCAGCGCCTTTCGCGCCACCGCCGAAGGCGAAGCGCAAATCGTGCGCGCTGCCAAAGCGCATTACTACACGGCGCAGCGCGTCTTCTTTCTGTTGTCGCTGATCGTCTATGCGCCGTTCGCGCTGGTGAGCTTTGCCGCGAGTCTCGCGCTCAATCCAATGCTGGCGAAGTCGCCGACAGCCACGCTGATCTTTTATATCGTTTTATATTTGCTCGTGCTGCTGGCGACGCGAATATGCATCGCCGCCTGCACCGTCGCAACGGCGGAGTTGCGTTTGAAGTCGGCAGCGGCGGTTAAGATTAAAGCGATTAGTAAAACAATAGCCGGTCGCTTGCCGGCGCTCGTGGCAACAAGCGTTCAGAGTCTTGCACGCGCACTGTTCGGCTTGTTGAAACTCCTCGTGCCCGGCGCGCGCGCTTACGTGGATCAGGCGTTAGCGCCATCCGTAGTGATGATGGAAGACGCGCGCGGCGCGGCGGCGCTCAAGCGGTCAAAGCAACTGATTGGGCCGCTGCGCTCTATCGCCGTTGCGTTGCTGGCGCGTGATTTCGGCATCGGCCTGTCATCGCTGTTGTTGTTTCCGTTTATGACCGTCTTTATGGGGATGATCTTTGGCGGCTCGCGCGCCGATGCGCTGGGGGCGATGATGGTTCCGACGTTCAGAAACTTCATCGTCATCTATTGCTGGTTCCTGCTGACCGTGATGCACACGGCCTATTGCGCCGCGCCAATAGCGACGCTCTACTTCAAAGCGCGGCAGGCGAATGGCGAGCTGCTCGACGAGCGCGGCACGCGCGACTGGCAGGCCGAATCCGTCAAGCGGCCCGGCAGGATAAGCCGCACGGCAGTCATCTGGCTGGTTCTGCCGATAGTGATGTTGACGCTGATGGTGCTCTCTTCATTCGTCGGCTTTGGTTATGGCGAAGACTCGCTGATCGAAGCGGCGCGCAAAGGCCGCCGGCAGACGGTCGTGAAAAAACTGGCGGCGGGCGCGAACCCGAACGACAGCCGAACGAGCACAACCGTGTTGATGTTTGCCGCTAAAGATGGTCACGCCGACATCGTGCGTGATTTGATGAAGGCCGGCGCTCGCCTTGATGCAAGAGACAACGACGGCGACACGGCGCTGATGTACGCGGCGATAGACGACCGCGTGGCGGTGGTCAAAGCTCTGCTTGAGGCCGGCGCGACCGCGAACGCGCAAAACAACAAAGGCGACACGCCACTGATGGCTGCCGCGCTCAGAGGCCGCATCGAAGTCATCAGAGCGCTGTTGGCCGGCGGGGCTGATGTTAGCTTGCGCAATCAAAAAGAGCAGACCGCCTTGTCGCTGGCCGAAGCCGAAGGCCACACTGAGATTATCGAGATGCTCAAGCGCGCCATTGCTGAGCGCGGGCTATCGAATACAGCACGGCGTGATTGATTGAGGAAACAAGATATGAAGAGCTTGCAACCAGCGCCGATCAAGCCGGCAATCTCATTTGCGGATGTCGAGAAGCTCGACGTGCGCGTCGGTACAATTGTGCGGGTTGAAGAGGTAAAAGGCTCAGACAAGTTGTTGAAGCTGACCGTAGACTTCGGCGATCATCAGCGAACGATACTGGCCGGTATGAAGCAGGAGCGCGAGCATCCGCAAGAGGTCGAAGGCCAGCAGGCGTTGTTCGTAGTCAATCTTGCGCCGAAGAAAATGATGGGCGAAACGAGCGAAGGCATGTTATTCGACATCGGCTATGCCGACGGCTTGAAACCCGCGCTCGCCGTGCCCGAACGCCCTGTGCCGAACGGCGCACGCGCCGGCTGATTGCGCCGTGCCACTTTGGATTCAACATTGCTGATTTTCCATCCCTCAATCAAACAGCGAAACTTCAGGAGGTGAAGCGTGCCACAGACATCATTGAAGGCCGGCGGCTTTCAAGACTACGTCACGGTTGCCGAGCGCATCGAGAAATTTTATGAGCGTTACCCGGAAGGCCGCCTCATCACGCACATCGTCGAGCACGACGCCGAGCGCGGGTTCATTCTTATGCGCGCCGAAGTCTACCGCAACGCCGACGATGCGATGCCTGCGGCGACCGGCCATGCTTACGAATTAAAAACTGAAGGCTACATTCAGCGCACCAGTTATATCGAGGTCTGTGAGACTAGCGCGATAGGCCGCGCGTTGGCGATGGCCGGGTTTGAAGTGCGGCGCGGCATTGCCAGCCGCGAAGAGATGGAGAAAGCGGCGCGCAAATCAGAAGCGCCGCGCGAACGCGAGCGACCAGCGCCCGCGCCGCCGCCTAAGCCCGCGCCCGCGCCACAATCGAAACCGGCTCCCGCCGCCGAGCCAGCGGCGCAGACTAATGCGCTGGCAAATGATGAGCAGAAACAACAGATCCTTGAGCTGCTCGAAGACCTGCGGCCCGGCAACCGCAACGCGCAACGCCGCATGCTGGTCGAGATGACCGGCAAGGAATCGCGCGACGACCTGACCCACAAAGAAGCCGCCGACCTCATCGCCAAGCTCCGCAAAGAAGTCGAAGAAGGCAGCATCTAGTCGAGCCGACGCACCAGCATAATCGGTTTCGCCGGATGGCGGTCGAGCACTTTGAAGCGCGCATCGAAGTCATCGGGCTGCGCGCCATCGCGCATATCGACAATCGCCAGTTGCCCGTCGAGTATGCGTTCGGACGAGCCGAAGACGCGATAGCGCGAGGCGCGCACAGAGGTGAGCTTGATGTCTATATCCATAGAGCGTTCGGCTTCCGGCAGGCTCAGCAGTTTCATCTCTTGTCCTTTACCTTCTCGATCACATCGGGCAGCGCCGCGTAGTCGGCGATGACAAAATCAGCGGTGGTCGTTTCGCCTTCGCGCATCGGCGTCACGCCGGTGAAGCGAATCGCGGTGTAGCCGGCGCGCTTGGCTCCAACGATGTCTGTGAATTCGAGGTCGCCGATGTGCGCCATCTCGTCGGGCGCGGCGGCGAGTTGCTCGGCGGTCTTCTCAAAGACGTGGCGATGCGGCTTTGACCGTCCCGCTTCATCTGAGAAGACCAGCGAATCGAACGCATCAAGGATGTCATTGTCGGCGAGTACCTGTTTCAATATGCGGCCCGGCGAAAAACCGACATCCGAGATGATGCCGAGCCGGTAACGTCCCGCCAGTTGGTCTATCGCCGCCCGCGCGCCTTCGACCATCACCGGCGGGTGTTCGAGAATGCCTTCTTCAACCGCGCTGACCATCGCGGCCATTGCGTCGTCGGGCAAGCAGGCTTCGAGGTGCGCGAGGACGCGGCCCATACGCTCAGCCGCCGACAGCGTGCGATGCTCGCTGCGCCAGATTCGGTCGTGCGATTCGATCTCTGCCAGGCAGGCCGCCTCTACCTGTGCAATGGTGAACGTGCCGCAATCGCGCAACGCCTCTTCGAGCAGGCGCAGGCGGCTCCGGTGATAAATCTGATAGCCGCCCGGCTGCTCGGTGAATAAGGTATTCCAGAAGTCGAAAGAGATTCCGCGTATCGCCACGCTGCGCTCGTCCTCCTCGATTCGCTCCACGCTCGATATATTGCCAGCCGCGTCACCAAGATTCCAACGGCAGATGGGCAGCGAGGCCGTCACGAGCGCGGCAAATTCACATTCGCCGCTTCAGGTGGTATAACATACGCGATCAATCTAACGCTTCAATCTGCACGCTCGTCTGAAAAGGAGATCGCCATGAATAAGCTGCGTTTGCTCATCGCCCTGGCTTTGTTGATCGCGCCGACATCGGTTCTGGCGCAGGAAGGCTTTCCGCCGTTCACCACCGATTTTCCGCCCGAAGAGTTCGCCGCGCGCCGCGCCAAATTCTACGACGCTATCGGCGAAAACGGCATCGCCATCATTCAAGGCGCGGCTAGCCCCGCCGGCTACACGCGCTTTCGCCAGTCGAATGAATTCTATTACCTCTGCGGCATCGAAGTGCCGCACGCTTACCTGTTACTTGATGGCGCGGCGCGGCGCGCGACTGTCTACCTGCCGCATCGCAACGAAGGGCGCGAGCGTGGCGAAGGCAAGATGTTATCTGCCGAAGATAGCGACCTCGTGCGCCAGCTTTCGGGCATTGATGCGGTCGCCGGCACAGACCTGTTGAATGAGCATCTGGTGCGCTACGCCTACTTCAAGCGCACGGTCTACACGCCGCTCAGCCCCGCTGAAGGGTTCGCTATGAGCCGCGACCTCGCGTTGCGCGCCGTCGCCGACCGCGCCGCCGACCCGTTTGACGGCGTGCCGTCGCGCGAAGGCATGCTCGTGCAGACGTTGCGCGCACGCTTCCCGATCCTTGAAGTGAAAGACCTGTCGCCGACGCTCGACGGGCTGCGCTTGATTAAGAGCGAGCGCGAGATTGCTCTGCTTCGCCGGGCGACGCGGCTGTCGGGACTGGCGTTGATGGAAGCGATGCGCTCGACCGAGCCGGGCATCAAAGAGTACGAGCTGGATGCGATGGCCAAGTACGTCTACTATCGCAACGGCGCGCAGGGCGAGTCGTATTATTCACTGATCGCCAGCGGGCGCAACGCGTGGTATCCACATTACAATGCTGGCAAACGGCGAATGGAAGACGGCGATTTCCTGTTGATGGACTTCGCGCCTGATGTCGGCTATTACCAATCGGACTTGACGCGAATGATGCCGGTCAACGGCAAGTTCAGCCCGTCGCAGCGCGAGCTTTATGGGTTTTATCTTGGTTGCTATCAAGCCATCCTGAAAGCGATTCGACCGGACGTGACGCCGCAAGCCATCAAGCTCGAAGCCGTCAAAGAGATGGAGCGGTTGCTTGCTGCGATAAAATTCTCGAAGCCGATTTACGAGAAGGCGGCGCAAGCCTTCGTCAACAGCTACGCGGCATCGGCGAAGAACCCGCGCACGGCGCTCGGCCACTGGGTCGGCATGGCGACGCACGACGTGGGCGAATACGGCGACGTGCTGCGCGCCGGCATGGTCTTCACCATCGAGCCGGCGCTGACCGTGCCCGAAGAGAAGGTCTACATTCGGCTCGAAGATATGATCTTGATCACTCCGACAAAGGCCGAGATTCTATCTGATTTCGTGCCGATGGATATGGACAGCATCGAGCGTCTGATGAAGGAAGAGGGCATGCTGCAACGCTACCCGCGCGACGCAGAGAATAACCACTGAATTTCTTGGGAAAACACATCGGAGAGATGTAAGGGAAGATGACCCAGGCAGGACTCGAACCTGCGACCCCTTGCTCCGGAGGCAAGTGCTCTAATCCACTGAGCTACTGGGCCAGAAAAAGCATATTGGCAAACATAGGCTGCCCATGTCAATGCGTGGGCCAACGCCACTGGTGAGCCGCTGCTTTTGAAAAGGAAACATCAGGCCAATCACTGTGCAATCATTTGCCTGCGCGGCGCGGGTCGGGCAGACTACTGATGCGGCTGGCAAAACGATACCCCTCAAGGAGGACTCCTCGAATGACGACAAGAGTGAATCGGCAGTGGCGGCTCGCCTCGCGCCCTGTCGGCCTGGTGCAAGACAGTAACTTTAACTTCATTGAATCGGACGTGCCGGAGTTGAATGACGACGAATTCCTGGTGCGCAACGTCTACCTGTCGCTCGACCCGACGAATCGCGGCTGGATGAACGCGGCGGACACTTATCTGCCGGCGATACAGATCGGCGACGTGATTCGCGGCGGCGCGCTGGGCGTCGTCGAAGCTTCGCGCAATGGCAACTTTCCCGAAGGCTCTATCGTGCAAGGGCTGTTCGGCTGGCAGGATTATGTGGTCAGCGACGGGCGCAGCGCGACCTTGCTGCCGCACGACAAGCGCATTCCGTTGACGGCTCACTTCGGCCTGTTCGGCCACATCGGTATAACGGCTTACTTCGGCCTGCTCGACGTAGGCAAGCCGCAGCCGGGTGAAACGCTGGTCGTATCAGCCGCCGCCGGCGCGGTTGGCTCGCTGGTCGGCCAGATCGGCAAAATCAAGGGCTTGCGCGCTATCGGCATCGCCGGCGGGCCGGAAAAATGCCGCTGGCTGACGGAAGAACTCGGCTTCGACGCGGCGATTGATTACAAGAACGAATCGGTGAGCGAAGGCTTGAAGCAGCACTGTCCCGACGGCATCGACGTTTACTTTGAAAACGTCGGCGGCGACATACTCGACGCCGTTCTGAGCCGGATCAACATCCACGCGCGCATCCCGCTGTGCGGCTTGATCTCGCAGTACAACGCATCGAAGCCGGTTCCCGGCCCATACAACCTGGCGCAGTTGATTATCAAGCGCGCGAAGCTCGAAGGCTTTCTGGTCTCGGATTACATGCCGCGCGCGATGGAGGCCGTGATGGAACTGGGCAAGTGGTGGATGGAAGGCAGGCTCAAGTACCGTGTCGATGTTGTCGAAGGGCTGGAGCACACGCCCGCTGCGCTCAACAAGCTCTTTGACGGCTCGAATCGCGGCAAGCTGATCGTCAAGGTGTCGGACGAACCGGCGTGAGGCAGTGGCCAGCAGCCAGTAATCAGTGGTCAGTGGTCAGTGGCCAGTAATCAGTGGTCAGTTGTTCGTTCGACAAGCTCCGTCAGGAGCGCAATGTTTATAGTTCACGATGCCATAGATCAAACAAGCTCCGTAGGAGCGCAATGTTTATAGTTACGCAGTTGATTGAGTCTTCAAGCTCCGTCAGGAGCGGGATGTTGACATTGCGCCCCTACGGGGCTTCGTCACATCCTTCTGCCATATCTATAAACATCGCGCTCCTGACGGAGCTTGCATCATCTATTGCATCGTGAGCTATAAACATCGCGCCCCTACGGGGCTTCGTCACATTCTTCAGCTATATCTATAAACATCGCGTCCCTACGGGACTAACTGGCCACTGACCACTAACCACTAACCGTTGACCGCTGACCACTAGCCACTGGCCGCTGGCTACTGGCCACTGACCACTGTTTTTCAGTAACCGTCGGGACGCGCGGCGCGTCTTTGCTGACGGTGGAAATTGGGCGGCTTTTACCAGCTAGCCGCCGATGAGTTCCGCCGCTATATCTCACATATTCAATCGAGGAGAAATCACATGAAGAGGCTATTGATAGTCAGCAGCGTAATCTGTCTTTTGGCGTTGGCGGCACAGGCCGGCGCACCAGCGAATTTCGGCGGCATCTGGTCGCTCGACAAGTCGAAGAGCGAGGGTTTGCAGGGTCGAATGGCACAGGCCGACATCACGATGACCGTCACCCAGGACGCCAAACAACTCACCGTTGAGACGAGCTATTCCGGCAGCGATCAGCCGCCGCAAAAACTGGCCTACCACCTTGACGGCAGCGAGACGACCGCGGAAATGATGGGCCGTGGTGGACCGAGCAAAGCCACGCTCAAAGCCAAGTGGGCGAGCGACAGCGTCCTTGAACTGCACTCGGTGCGCAACGCCAACTTCCAGGGCAACGACGTGACCATCACCACGACCGAACACTGGGAACTGGCCGATGGCGGCAAGACCTTGACCGTTCATCGCACGATGGAAACACCGCAGGGTAGCAGAGACATGAAGCTGGTCTTTATGAAGAAGTAGTTTATAAAGGTATGCCTGTAACCATCACGGTGCCGCGATCACGAGTTTCGCTGCGCCGTGATTTTTTATGCGCACGTTGCAATTCAGCCGACACCGTAGTACCTTAAGGGCCGTGACACTCTAACCCTACCCCATCGTCTTTCTTCTTTGCGCGAGACGCGCCCGCCTTCATCGCGCGGCAGTCTGGCGAAACATCCCCTGCTCTGAACCCGTAGAGAACCGTTATGCAACAAACGAATGAATCATTAGAGTCCGCTACCGCAATGGCGGCGGCGCACAGCCCGCAAGCTTCGCCGTCGTGGCGCGCGACGCTGCGCGAAGTCTTCACCGGCTCGCGGCAGGATTACACCGAAGGCAGCATCCGCCACGCCCTTCTGCTGCTGGCCGTGCCGATGGTGCTGGAGACTTCGATGGAATCGCTGTTCGCCATCGTCAACGTCTTCTGGGTCGCGCACCTCGGCAGAGAGTCGGCAGCGGCGGTCGGCATCACCGAGTCATTGCTGATGATCATCTTTGCGGTTGCGATGGGACTCAGCATGGCGACGACCGCGATGGTGGCGCGGCGCATCGGCGAGAAGGACCGGAAGGGCGCGTCGGTCGCTGCCTTTCAAGGTATGACATTGGGCGTCTGCGTTGCGGTTCCGGTTGGCCTGATCGGCATCTTCTTCACGCCGCAACTGTTTCATCTGATGGGCGCGTCGGACGCGGTGCTGGCAGCGGGCGGCGGTTACAGTCGTATGATTATCGGCGCAAACGTCGTGATCATGCTTCTGTTTCTGAACAACGCCATCTTTCGCGGCGCGGGCGACGCCGCCATTGCGATGCGCGTGCTCTGGTTTGCCAACGTCATCAATCTCATTCTCGACCCGTGCCTGATTTATGGCTTGGGGCCGTTCCCGCGATTAGGCGTCACCGGGTCGGCCATTGCGACGACAATCGGGCGCAGCGCGGGCGTCGCGTTCCAGTTCTATGTGTTGTCATCGGGGACGGGCCGCGTCCGCTTGAGCCGGGCGGGAATTGATGTCGCGGTGATGCTCAGGCTGTTGCGCGTTTCGCTCACGGGCACGTTTCAGTTTCTGGTTGCAACGGCGAGTTGGCTCGGCTTGATGCGAATCGTCGCGCGCTTCGGCGACGCCGCGATAGCCGGGTATATGATTGCCATCCGCATCATCATGTTCGCGCTGCTGCCGTCGTGGGGGATGAGCATGGCGGCGGCGACGCTCGTCGGCCAGAACCTCGGCGCGGGCAAGCCCGACCGCGCTGAACGCTCGGTGTGGGTGGCGGGCGTGACCAACATGATTTTCCTGGGCAGCGTGTCGCTGGTCTTCTTGATCTTCGCCCCGTCGCTGATTGGTTTGTTTACGAGCGATGCGGCGGTCGTGCCTTATGGCGTCGATGCGCTGCGCTTCGTCAGCTACGGCTACGTCTTTTATGCTTACGGGATGGTGATGGTGGCGGCGTTCAATGGCGCGGGCGACACGGCGACGCCGATGTGGATCAACCTGGGCTGTTACTGGCTGCTGCAAATCCCGCTGGCTTACACGCTGGCGCTCGGCGTTGGGATGGGCACGCAGGGCGTTTTTCTGGCCATCACCATCGCGCAATCGGTGCTGGCCATCGTCGCTATTCTTATGTTCCGTCGCGGCGGCTGGAAGACGCGAAAAATATGAATCGAGTTATGACGTAAGCGTGCTTCAGTGTATAGTGCGCCCGTCACTGAAATCTCGGAAGGGAACTGGCGTGTTGATATGACCGCAGCGGCTCGATCATTCGGCCAGCGATTCAAGACGGCGGATTGGCTGCTTATTGGCCTGTCACTCGTTTGTGGTATTGCTTACTTTATGACGCGCGGCGTCGGCAGCTTTCCCGGCAGCGTCGTCATTAAAGGCTTAAGCGTGTCGCCGCTGGCGCTGATTGCCCTGCGTCAACTTGTCGGCAGCGACCGTTTGCTGATGGCCGGCGCATTGTTGCTTTCGGCGGCGGGCGATGTGTTTCTTGGGCTGCAAGGCGAGCAGTGGTTTACCTATGGCCTTGGCTCGTTTCTGGTGGCGCACCTGTTTTTCATCACGCTTTTCGTGCGCAACTGGCCGCAGCCGTTTTCAGCAAGCACGGCGCGCAAGTCGATGGCCGCACTGCTCGTAGCCTTCGCCGCCGCGATGTTCGTTTGGCTGTGGCCGAGCCTCGGCGCGATGAAGCTGCCGGTCGCCGTTTATATGTTTGCGCTCACCAGCATGGGCGTGACGGCGACGCTCGCGGACCTGCGCGCCTGGTGGGTCGCGGCGGGCGCGGCGCTGTTCATGTTTTCTGATTCGCTGATCGCCATCGGCAAATTCAAAGCGCCGGTCGATTACGGCGATTACCTCATCTGGGCAACGTACTGCGTGGCTCAAGCTTGCATCGCGCTCGGCTTCATCCGCGAAAAGCCGCGCGCTTGATCGTCAAAGTTATGGAGATTAATCTCGGCCACTTTTCGATTCGTGACTGGCGGCGCGGCGACGAAGAATCGCTCGCCCGCCACGCCAACAATCCGAATATATTTCGCAACGTGCGTGACCGCTTCCCGCATCCGTACACGCTCGAAGACGCCAGGCAATGGGTCGCGCGCGCCAGCTCCGAAGACCCGATGACGAGCTTCGCCATCGTCGTGGATGGCGAAGCCGTAGGCGGCATCGGCTTCTTCTTACAGGAAGACATCTTTCGCCGCTCAGTCGAAATCGGCTACTGGCTCGGCGAAGCCTACTGGGGGCGCGGCATCGCCACTGAGGCCGTGCGCGCGATGAGCGATTACATCTTTGCGAACTTCGATGTGTGTCGCATCTTTGCCGGCGTCTTTGAATGGAATCCCGGCTCGATGCGCGTGCTCGAAAAGGCCGGATATGTTCAGGAAGCCCGTATGCGTAAGGCGGCGACCAAGCACGGGCAGACGATTGATGAGTTTCTTTACGCGCTGTTGAAAGAGTAGGGGCAGTGGTCAGTGGTCAATGGTCAGTGGTCAGTGATGAGGGATGAGTGAGTCCCGTAGGGACACGATGTTTATAGAGCGTATCTGAGAAGCCCTGAAGGGGCGAGATTCGACAGCCCAGGGCATCGCCCTGGGTGAGCGGCTAACCGCCAAGCCCTGAAAGGGCGCACTAGGTGATTGGTTATTGCGCCCTTTCAGGGCTTGCGGAATGGTCGCTGAGTGTACCCGGCGCGTTGCGCCGGGCTATTGAATCGCGCCCCTTCAGGGCTTCTGCGGTGTACCCAGGGCGATGCCCTGGGCTATTGAATCCCGCCCCTTCAGGGCTTTTCAGACAACGCTCTATAAACATTGCGCCCCTAACGGAGCTTGTTTGATCTATCGCATCGTAGACTATAAACATTGCGCTCCTAACGGAGCTTCCCCGAATTAACAATTGCCTTCTGCCTCCTGCTTCCTGCCTCCTGTTGTCGGGTGGCGCGGACCAGACGGATGAAGCGAGCCAAAAGAGGATAAAGCAGATGGGGTGTTTTACTTTCGCTCTTCATCCGTCCAGTTCGCGCCGCCCGGCCTGTGGCTGTCTTATAAAGCAGGGCGGCCCCTGTTGATATGACTATCGGCCTACGTTAAAATGGGCGCGGCTTCAGGACTGCCAGCCGCGCCGGCAACTCGCTTCGGACGCAAGATAGCGCCGTCGCGCCCGGATGTCCTCAGAAACCACTCAAACTTTTCTCAAATAGATTTCTCAAAGCCTGAATGACGACCGAGCCGCTTCACATTTATGAATTTGGTCGCTTCCGCCTCGACGCCACCGAGCGCACGTTGTGGCGCGGCGGCGAGCTGGTTCCGCTGACGCCCAAAGTCTTTGGCATCCTGCTGGCGCTGGTTGAAAACAGCGGGCACGTCGTTCAGAAAGACGAGTTGATGCGCCAGGTCTGGCCCGACAGCTTTGTCGAAGAAGGCAACCTGACGCAGAACGTTTCGCTGTTGCGTAAGGCGCTTGGCGAAACCGTTGACGGCAAGCCTTACATCGAAACCGTGGCGCGGCGCGGCTATCGTTTTGTGGCCAGCGTCACCAGGGCAGGGAACGGACAGGCGACTGACTCGGCATCGCTACGCACGTTGAGCGAGATGGCTACGGCCCACGCAACTGCCGAGACGCCCGCCCGCCACGCATTTGCCCTTGAGCCTCTGACGGCAGCGAGCGCCCTGGCAGAAGGCGCGGCGGACCACGACGGCAATGACGCGATGGCGACATTATTTGATCCGCCGCCGCCAGCCTTAACGCCAGCCGCGAACAATGAGGCCGGCCTGCACGTCACCTCTCGACTTGAGCCGGAATCCGTCACTCGCGCTACGCTCTGGTCGCGCCTGCGCCGCCGCCGCGCCGCGCTGGTCGCGGGCGTCGTGCTGCTCGTCCTTGCATTAGTGGCGATCTATTTTTCGCGCGCGGGCAAAGCCACCGCCGTCGGCAATCTCGATTCGATAGCGGTGCTACCGTTTGTCTCTGATACGGACGACGCGGAGACGGAATTCCTCAACGACCGCCTCGCCGAGAATCTGATCAACAACCTCGCGCAACTGCCGAAGCTGAGAGTCGTGCCGCGCAGCCTCTCGCTTAATTACAAAGGCAGCACGTCTGATCTGCAAAGGGTCGGGCGCGAGCTTGGCGCGCGCGCCGTGCTGACCGGGCGCATACACCGGCAGGGCGACACCCTGAGCATACAGGCCGACCTGATCGATGTGGCCAACCTCTCGCAAGTCTGGGGCCGGCACTACGACCGCAAGATCGCCGACCTCTTGCTGGTTCCTGAAGACATCTCGAAGGACATCTTTGAGAACCTGCGCCTGAAGCTCAGCGTCGAAGAGAAGAAGCAACTGGAAGCGAATCGCTATTACCTGCTCGGACGCAACGCGCTGAACAAGCGCACGGCGGGCGGCTTGCAACAGGGCATCGAGTATTTTCAGAAAGCCATCGACATCAATCCCGACGACGCGGCGGCTTACGCCGGCCTGGCCGATTGTTACAATATGCTGGTCGTCTACGGCATACGCACGCCGAAGGACGCCTTCCCGCTGGCGCAAGAGGCGGCGTTGAAGGCTTTGGAATTGGATGACAATCTCGCCGAAGCCCACACCTCGCTGGCTTTCATCAAGCACCGCTGGAACTGGGAGCGACAGGATGCCGAGCGCGAGTTTCAACGCGCCATCAAAGACAAGCCGTCTTACGGTCCGGCGCACCAGTGGTACAGCTCTTACTTGGTCGCCGTCGAACGCAAGGACGAGGCGATAGCGGAAGCGCAGCGCGCGGCGGAACTCGACCCGCTGTCGTTCAGCACCGGCATACACCTGGGCTGGATTTACTATATGGCGGGCCGCTATGACGAAGCCATCGCGCACTGCCGTAAGCTGCTCGCGGTTGACGCGGGATTCTTTCCGGTCTATCGCTATCTCGGCTTGAGCTATGAGCAGAAGGGCATGTACAAAGAGGCGATAGCCGCTTTCGAGCGCGGCATCAAGCTGTCGGGCAGTCCGCTGCTGGTGGCCTTGCTCGGCCACGCCCATGCGGCTTCCGGCAATCGCGCCGAAGCCCAGCGCGTGCTCGGCGAGTTGCAGGAGATGGCCGGCCAGCGCTACGTCTCGGCTTACACAGTAGCAGCCATCTACGCCGGCCTGCGCGACAATAATCGCGCCTTCGAGTGGCTCGAAAAGGCAGTCGCCGAGCGCGACATCTGGCTGATGAACCTGCGGGTTGATCCGGTCTTTAAAGAGTTACGCACTGACCACCGCTTCAAAGCCCTGCTCCTGCGCCTCGGCCTCATTCCCTAGGGCCGCAATACACAGCGCCCTTGTCGAAACATCCCGGCGCTTGAATCTCAACAAAGGCCGAAGAGATTTAGTGTGCGCCGGCAGCGCCTCGCCGCATGAGCTGTTGGACGATGGGAACTAATTGATCGAGGTCTTCCGGCTTATGAAGAATCCTGATCGCACCGGCCTGTGCGGCGGCGCTCAGGTATTTATGGTCGAAAGCCGACATCGCAACCACCGGGATCAAATCGTAATTGACTACTCTTCTGACCTTGTGAATGAACTCCAGCCCGGTCATTCCCGGCAACATCAGATCGGTGATAATTAAGTCAACCCGCTTGTTCGATAGAACCTCGAACGCCGAATCGCAGCATTCGGCTTTGTAAACCACATAGCCTTCATGCTCCAGAAGCATACAAAGGACATCGAGGATGTCGCGTGTATCTTCAACAATTAAGATGGCTCCCTCCTGCATAATCGGACACCTCCTTGCACGGTACATGCGCTTGAACAAACCGCGTGCCGTACAGCCGGAGCATTAGCCCGTGTATCTCCTGACCCTATACATAAGTGGGAACGCTTGTAGAATCTGACTTATGCTAGGCGGCGGTGGAAGTAACGCAGTGAAAGGGAAGCGGCGCACCAGACCAGGCCCGATGTCACCATCAAGGCCCAGCCGAACTCTTCGATAAAAGAATAGAAGCGGCCCGCGACGCCCGCCGCCAGCCACGCCAGAAAGAAGACCAGTCCCGCCAGCCGCCGCGCCCAGCGCAGTTGATTCAAGATGCGTATGCGGCGCAGTTCGGCTTCGAGAAAATCGTCATCGCTCATCAGCCGTTCGTAATACTCGGCTTCGCGCTGAGCCAGCCGCGCAATGGCCGCATCATCGTTGGCCGCCGCCGCGTGGTAATAATGCGCGACGTGCGCCAGCTTGCCGTCGCGCAAGGCGATCTCCGCCAGCCCGATGTTAGCGCGAAAGCGCGTCGGGTCACGGTCGAGGGCGCGACGAAAGCAATCGGTCGCGCGTTTGTAATCGAGCCGCTCGAAGAAAGCTTCGCCGATGCGCTCCAATAGATCGGCTTCGCCGCCTGCCAAACGCGCTGCCAGTCGCAGACAAGCGTCCGAGCGCTGCATCAACTTAACGTCTTCGGTGTGCGCCGACGTGCGAAAGAAACGCGACATCTCGTAAAGCAAGGCGGGGTTGCGCGGCTCCTTTTCGTAAGCGACGCGGAAGTAACTCGATGCCTGCGACAAGCGGCCCGCGATCTTCAGGGCGTTGGCGATTCGCCTTAAGCGCGACACCGGCATCGCTCTGATCTCGTCTTTCAAGATGGGCGAGCCTTTGACCGTCGCGTTGCTCTCCAGGTACTCGAATAACTCAAAGGAGCGCGGGTCGAGCTTGCGCGGCCCGGCGGCGCGGAAGAGTTGCTTGACAAACGGCACATAAGCGGCGCGATGCGAGCGCACAAGGATTTCAACGCCCGGCCCGCTGATGCGCGTGCGGTAAGTCATACGCGAATCGCCCGCCGCGACGTTGAAGGTGGTCGATTCAGTAGCGATGGTTTCGATCTCAGTGACGGTCAGCTCGCGCCGCGTGCGAAAGAGCTTCGCCAGCAAGAAGGCAAGCGGGCCGCGATGAATGAGGCGTTGGCCGTCGAATTCGATGCAGTCAAACACTGCTGCCGCGATCACCGGCAACAGTATCAACAGACAGGCGGCGGCAGCGCGCTCATAACCGGCCTGAGCGAGCGCCGAGCCGCCCGTCAGCAACACGGCGGCGACTAGCGTGTAAGGAATATAACCGGGCCGTATGCGAATCGGTTTCATCAATCCCTGTTATTGTATGAGCGCGGCGGCAGGCAATCAACAGAGAAATGAGCAGCAGGGGCTAGAGGCTAGGGGCTGGGGGCTAACGGGAAACGGAAGCCATCAGCGCCTTTCTTCTACTAGCCTCTAGCCCCTGGTCTCTAATCCCTTTGTTAGTACCATCGCGTTTCGGTCGAGATCACGTTGAGGTCGCGGTCGAGCGCGGCGCGCAATCGCAGATCGAATCGCAGGTCGCGCAGCGTGATGATGTAGCTATTATTACTTTCTTCCACGTTGGCCGAATAGAAGCGCGCGAAATTAAGGAAGACGCTGCCGTCGCGCGACTGGCGCAGGGCTTCAATGAGCTTTGGCTCTAACGCCGATTGCTTCAGCCATTCGCTGTCGTGAACGGCCAGGTGGATGGTGCGCAGAAAAGCGGCTTCGTCACCGGCGGCAGCGGCTTGCCAAAGCGCAGGGTTCGCCGGCGTCGGCCAGGCGGCCAGCTTGTAGACACTTTCCGGCGGCGGCGGATTCATCGCGTGTTTGAGCGCCGACTGATGCGTCATCCACATGCCGCCATAATAGAGGGCCAGCACGAGCAAAGAGTAGCGCGCCAGGCGTTCGCCTTGCCGCCCCCATCTCAACAGCGCGCCGAAGAGAATGACGGCCAGCCCGGCGAACCAGACGAGGCGAGCAACGAGGGGTAGCGGCGGCAGACCGTTCGACGATTCTTGCAGCGCCAGCGTCATCATCAAAGCCAGCGCGACGCCGACCGCAAGCCAGAACAGCGCCCTGCCCGAACTGGTCGTCGTCAGCCAGACGACCGCCGAGCCGAGAATCAGCCATATCCACGGATCAACCACGAAGATGATGTCGCCATAGACCCAGCGCGGACTGAACGGCAACAGCGGGCGCACGCCATAGTTGTTCGTGAAGTCCATGAAGGTGTGGCCCAGCCCGCCGAGATATGCAATCCAGAAGAGCCTGAGCGGGCGCATCGGACGCCGGCGATGGTCGCGTCGCATACGGAAGCGCCGGTCGATCAAGGTGAGGATGAGCGTGATCACCGCTGCCAGCAGCGCCAACCCGACCAGCGAATGCGTGAAGCCGCGATGGTATTCGAGGTAATCCGACGTGTCGCCGCCGATGCGCATCAACACGTCGATGTCGGGCAGGTTCGAGGCAACGACCAGAGCGGTTGTCGCAAGCGGCGTGGCGCGCTCCAGTCCCGCCTTTGCCAGCGACAGACCGAGCAGCGTGTGGGCGAAATTTTCCATGAGCAGTGGCCAGTGGCCAGTGGTCTGTGGTCAGAGTGAAGCTCCGTACATCCAACTGGCAACTGACCACTGGCCACTGCGTTAAGGCTGGAAGTTTGAAGTCGCCGGCGGCAGGTCCTTGACGCGCTGCGGAGCGATGGCCGACAGCCGCTTTTCGGCGTCCGAGCCTGCGCCAGTCGTGCGGTCGGCTTTGGCCGCTTCAAAGTAGTGATCGGCAGCCTTTTCCTTGTCACCCTTCTTCTCGTACAGACGACCGAGCGCGAGCTGCACTGAAGGCTTCAAGACCTGCGTCGAATTCAGTAGTTTTTCGTAATCGCTGATGGCTTCGTCGGTGTTGCCTTGCGCGGCGTTATATTCGGCGAGCCCCATCCGCGCCAGGTCTGAGGCGCGCTCGTCGTTTTGGTCGGCGACCTGCTTCAATAGGCTCACGCCTTTGTCGCGCCCGTCGGGCAGATGCAGGTAAGCGACGCCCGCGTAGTAACGTCCGATCCCGCTATAGTAGCCCGAATAGTCGCTCGCCAACTGCTCGAAGGCGGCGGCAGTCTCTTGCCACTTGGTCGTCTCGTCGTTGTAGGTCTTCGCCGTCGTCGGCAGGCTCGTCGTCACTGGCGAGGTGTCCTGCACCTGGGCGTTATATTTTTCAAAGGCCGCCGCGAACGCATTCTCGGCGCGCGCCTGACGGAAGTGTAGGAAGTAGCTGCCGATGAAATAGAGCGCGACGCCGCCGACGATTACGCCGAGCGCGATGACGACCGGGCGACCCTTGTCCTGCAACCAATCCTGCGTTCTCTCGTAGAACCGAATCATCGGGTCGTGACCAGACTTCAAGTCCTTCACCGCGACGCGGTTTCTTCTGCTGCGTGTGTTAGCCAAAACGGTTTGCCTCCTGAGAGTGACGCATGCATGACGCGCTGCGTCGTCGGTAGAGTAAGAGAAAACATAGCGGCCCAAATTGCGGCTTGTCAAGGATGGCGTGGGACGTGAAGCGGGGCGGGAAGGCGGGATCGCTGACAGGTTGCCGCCGCTCAATCAGGCGGGATGGACGGCGGCAACCCATCGGCTTCAAGAAATCATAAGAGCTTAACTGCGGCGCAGGCTGAGACTGCCCGAAACGCTCGACATCTGCAAGCGGCGCGAGCCATTACCGAGCTTGCCACGCGCGTTGGTGCGTGGCCCGTAACGCTCTTTGGTCACTTCAATCGGGAAGTCGGTGTTGATGTCGCCGCTCAACGACGACATATCCACCTCGGCGTCAATCTCGGCAGGCATGCGAACGTCCACGTTGCCGCTCACGGACGAGAATTTCATATCGTCGCTCGCGCCGTCGAGGCGGCGAATCTCAACATCAACATTGCCGCTGACGGACTTGGCATTGACCGAGCCGCTAACGTCGTGGACGCTGACCTGACCGCTAACGGAGGTGGCGTGGATGCGCCCGCTCACCTGGCTGACTTCGACATTGCCGCTGACGGACGAGACGCGCTCAAAGTCATACTTGATCGAGCGCGGCACCTGCACGTCAAAGCGGATGCTGGCTTCGCAGTTGCAATTCCTCGGATAGCGCACGCCGATGTCAACGCGGCCCTCGCTGCTGCGGTCTTCGACATCGAGGCGGTCGCGGTCTGCGCCTTCTTTGAAGCCTTTGACGATCACCGCGTCGCCGTCATAGCCGCGAACGATCACATCGCCGGAGACGTTGCCGAGATGAATCTGGCCGCCGGCGGCGATGCGATAGGATTTCTGGAAATCTTGCGCGGCAACGGTGGCCGCTAAAATCAGGCTGAGAATACCTGAAGCGATTACGAGATGTGCGAATCGTTTGGTCATCTTAATACCCTCACTGCAAATTCGGTTTCTTGTTCCGCCCAGTGAGTGGCGGCGGGCGTGAAAAAGTTGCAGCGGCGTCGGAATTTTTTCAGCCTCGTTCGGCGGTCACACCAGTGGGCGGCGGTTGACGCGCCAGGGGCCGGGTCAGACAATGGTGAGGTGACGCATAAAGGAGATTCTCATGCCACTAATCGGCGAGAAAGATCAGCAGACGATTCGCCAGCACTTCGCGGCGAACCTTGCGGGCGCGGTTGAGATGGTGCTGTTCACCGAGCGTGAATCGTCCATCATCGTTCCCAGCCTTCGACCGTGCGAGACCTGCAAAGATACCGAAGACCTGCTCACGGAAGTCGCCGGGCTTTCGGATCAGTTGACGCTTACGGTGCGCGACTTGCGCGAGGCGGGCGAAGAGGCCGCCGGCTACGGCATTGATCGCGTGCCGGCGTTCGTCTTGAAAGGCGCGGCGCGCGGGCAGGTGCGATTCTTTGGCATCCCGTCGGGCTATGAATTTTCGGCGTTGATTGCTGACCTCGTAGACACGTCGAAAGGCGCGACTGATCTGTCCGAAGAGACGCGCGCCTATCTCAGCTCGCTCACCGAAGACATCAATATCAAAGTCTTCACGACGCCGACCTGACCGTACTGCCCGGCAGCGGCCAGGGTGGCCCACCAGATGGCGGTCGAGAGCGCGCACGTTACGGCAGACGTGATTGAAGCGATGGAGTTCCCGGATTTGGCGAGGCGCTACAGCGTGCGCGGCGTGCCGAAGATCGTCATCAATGATCGCGTTGAGTTCGTTGGCGCGCAGCCCGAAACCGAGTTCGTCAAATACATCGACGAGGCCATCGCGCCGGACGACCAATAAATTTGGATTTTAGATTTTGGATTAGGGAAACTGAAGCATCGAGCTGTCACGGCCTGTTCCTCAATCCAAAATCGGCAATCCAAAATCCAAAATCATTCATTTGATGAGGCGTGCGGGTCAACGTAGCTCAGACACAATCGTTCGCAGTTGTCTATGCCGAGGTAACGGTTGCGCACGACGGCGATGCGCGGCTCGGCGTTGCCTGGCCCATAGACGCGGACGACGAAGAAGTCGGGCGGCGCTTCTTGCAGTCGCGCGCGCATGCCGCCACGGCTATAGTTTTCAGTCAACACCATATCGTCGCCGACCGTGCGCATCTCTTCGTTGAGGTATTCGATGCGGACGATCTCCGGCTTCTCCGTGCGCTTCTCGCGGCGGCGCTCGGTCCCCTTCCAGTGCTTCAGGTTGAAGACGGCCCACGGCTTGTCGAGGAACCCGGCGGGCGGCTCTTCGCTCAAGAACTCTAACCCGATAATCTGCTCGCCGCCCTTGACCGGCTCGATGCGCCGCACGATGGCGTAGACCTTATAGGTCGAATCATAGTAACCGTGATTACGCAGCTTGACCGGCAGCGGCAGCATCAAGTGCAAAACGTTGCCGAGCTGCAAACGGTGGCGCAGCCGTAATCGCACGCCGGTGCGACTGACGTTGATGCTCTGCGCCATCTCGTCCCACTTGCCGGCGATCTTGTCGTAGCCCGTAACGCGCGTCGGCATCGCCAGCTTGAAGCGCTCTGTGCGGCGGCGGTTGTTGTTCTTGCTGACCTGGCCCGTCTCGCTGTAGACCCGTTGTGCCGCTTCGTTCTCAACCCCGCCGGAGCTGACCACCCCGGCGAACTGCTGGACGCTGGCGCGCGGATCGGACGCGCTGAAACTGAACGTCTCTGCCGCGCCGCTTGAGACGACGACGGGGCTGAGTTCCTTCGTGCCTGGAAAGACGGCCAGCGCCTTGGCCAGCTCGCCCGAATCCGAAAGCGCATCGGCAATCGGCGTCGTTGGTTGATTCAACGCCTGCTTGTGGGTCTGCCCGATCAACTCCTGCATCGCCTGTCCGTCAACCGGCTTAGACAGTAAGAAGCCTTGCACATACTGGCAGCCCAGCCCGGTCAGTTGGATGATCTGTTCGCGCGACTCGACGCCTTCGGCGATTACGTCCATGCCGAGGTTGATGGCAAGGCTGATGATGGTGCGGACGATCTCGGCGTTCTTCGGCATATGCATGCGCGAAACGAACGAGCGGTCGATCTTCAGCGTGTCAATCGGGAAGCGATGCAGGTAAGAGAGCGACGAGTAGCCCGTGCCGAAGTCGTCGAGCAGGATGCGTATGCCGAGCGATTTCAACTGTCGCAGAATCTCTGTCGCCGCGTCGATGTTTTCGATGATGGCGCTTTCAGTAATTTCGATCTTCAGGCAGCCGGCATCGAGGCCCGTCTCTTTCAGTATGCCTTCGATCTGCTTGATGAGATCGGGCTGCATGAATTGCTTGCCCGACAGGTTGACGCTGACGGTCAGCGGCGGCTGGATGGGGAACTGCTGATGCCACTCGTGGAGCTGTGCGCAAGCCTTACGCATAACCCATTCGCCGATGGGCAGGATCAAGCCGGTCTCTTCGGCAACCGGCACAAACTGGATGGGCGAGATGAAGCCTTGCTGCGGGTGCTCCCATCGAATCAGCGCCTCAAAGCCGGCGATGCGCCAGTCTTCGAGCGAAACGATGGGCTGATAGAAGACGCGGAACTCGTCGCGCTGAATGGCGCGGCGCAAGTCGGTTTCGAGTTCCAACAGCGCAACGGCCTTGGCGTGCATGCCTTTGTCGAACAGCTCGCTGCGTCCGCGCCCCTGATCCTTGGCGCGGTACATCGCCGTGTCGGCGTTGCGCAGAAAATCTTCGGCCTGTTCGTAAGGCGTCATACTGTGTGCGATGCCGACGCTCACAGAAGCGAAGACTTCGTGGTTGTTCAGGTTGAAAGGCTGGCTCATCTCTTTGTGGACGCGCTCGGCGGCCTGCGTGGCGTCGTAAACCTGCTTGAGATGATCGAGGATGATGGCGAATTCGTCGCCGCCCATTCGCGCTACCATATCGCCGGGCCGCAAGCATGCTTCGAGGCGGCGGGCGATGGCGACTAGCAACTGATCGCCGAGTTGATGGCCGAGGCTGTCGTTGACGACTTTGAAGCGGTCGAGGTCGATGAACAGAACGGCGAACAGGTAATCGTCCGAGTTGCGCGCGCGTTCGAGCGAGCGCGTCAGCCGATCCATAAACAGCGCGCGGTTCGGCAATCCCGTCAGCACATCGTGAAAGGCATTGTGCAACAAGCGCCGCTCGGTCTCTTTCTGCTCGGTGATGTCGGTGATCGAGCCGGCCATGCGATAGATGGCGCGGCGCGCATCCCAGATGGCCATGCCGCGCGCCAGCACCCAGCGATAGCTGCCGTCGCGGTTGCGCAATCGATGCTCGTTTTGAAAGCGCGGCGTGACGTGCAGCAGGTGCGACGTGATGGCGGTCTGCACGGTCTCGACATCGTCGGGGTGAACGCGCTTGAGCCATTCGTCGGGGCGGTTGCCGATCTCGCTGGCGGCATAACCGAGCATCGCTTTCCAGCGCGGGCAGAACTGCATCTCGTTAGTCGCCAGGTTCCAATCCCACAGCCCATCGTTAGCGCTGCTGGCGACGAGCGCGTAACGCTCTTCGCTGGCGGCCAGCTTGTCGAGCGCCTTCTGGCGCTCTGTGGTGAGGCGCGCGACTTCGATCTCTTTGAGGCGTAGATTACATTTGGCGATGATGGCCGCCGACAGCGCGCGCAACGCTTCGGCCTGCGAAGCGCTCAGGTGGCGCGGCCTGTGATCGGCGACCGCAAGCGCGCCGACCGCGTGGCCGCCGATGAGAATGGGTGCGCCAGCGTAGAAGCGCATGCCGGGATTATTCGCCACCTGCGGGGCGTCGGCAAAGCGCGCGTCGTTGGTCGCGTCGGGGACGATGAAGAGTTGCGGGTTGAGGATCGTCCAGGCGCAGAACGAAAGGTCGCGCGGCGTCGCCGGGCACTCGACGCCGACGGCTGAGACGTAGTGAACGCGGTCCGGGCCGACGAGACTGAGAAAGGCCATCGGCGCGGCGCACAACTCCGCCGCCAGTTGGATAAGGTCTTTGAAGTCGTCGGCGATGCGCAGCCGCTTGAGCAGCGCAAGGCGATCCGCCTCGCCGGGTGGCAGCGGCGCAGTTGTAAAGCTTAACGCTTGATTCTTGCGTGCCTGCAAAGTCTGTGTCCGGGTCCCTCTCTCCGGCTTGCCTCCGGCGTCGCCGCTGCCTCACGCGATGCGCAAGGTGCGGGTTGCTGATTGTACGCAGGAGCTGAGGGGGCGGCGCAGACGTATTTCAGCCGCATACAAGTGCAAAGTGGATGCCAGCATTGGCGCGGCAACGATTCTGTCTCGTAGGTGGCTTATGTCACCTGAAGCGGGAAGGCTATGACGAGCGGCGGCGGTCAAATGACCGAATCGCGTGACGCTGAACTGTCAAATTACTGCACAGAGTCGGAAGGGCGCGTGCCGTAGTTGATTGCCATAATGCCGCCGCCGAACTGGCGAAAGCCCGTCTCAACAAAGCCCGCTGCTTCCATCATCTCGCGCACGCCGCGCTGTCCCGGATAGAGCTTCAGCGTTTCGGGAATATAGCGATAGGTGTCGGCGTCGCCGTGCATCATCAGCCCGACCAGCGAGCCGACAACGGTGAGGTAATGAAGATAGGCGCGGCGATAGACCGGATTCGGCGGGTGGCCGAAGTCGAGCGACAACAAGCGCCCGCCGGGCTTTAACACGCGCTCGATTTCGGTGAGCGCGCAGGCCACGTCAGGCACGTTGCGCAGCGCATAGCCGCCGGTCACACAATCGAACGTCGCGTCGGCGAATGGCATTCGCATAATGTCGCCGCGATGGAAGCAGACGTTTTCAATATGATGCTCGATGCGTTTGCGCTCGGCAATGTCGAGCATCGCCTGCGTGATGTCTAAGCCGATGGCGCGGCCCGTCGTCAAACGCGCGGCGGTCATAAACGCGATGTCGCCGGTTCCGCAGGCGATGTCGAGCGTCGTCTCGTCGCCGTTCAGATCGAGCATGCGAATCATCTCGCGCTTCCAGCCGCGATCCATACCGTACGACATAAAGGCGGTGAAGAAGTCATAGCGCGCGGCAATCGTCTCGAACAGGCGATTGGCGTAGCTCTGCTTCTTCTCCTTCGAGGCGACGTGCTCTTTAAGATTGAGCTTTTCAGGTTGGCGCATTCTTGATCGATGAACTCTATCGCAAAACGGCGCGGTTGGACAACGCGGCGAGTTGTTCAATCATTTTGACTGCTCAGTTCAGGTCATCTTGCTAACCAGAAGGGATCGTCTCGTCGCTTCAGCCGATTCCCCGATCAAATCAAAAGCGGCCTAAATCTTTGACACAGCAAATCAAAGCAACGGACCCGGCCATTGCGATTTTGATCTGGCATCATCCTTGCCCAAGAGTCGGCGAGTTCGATTCATCGCTTGATCGCTCTCAAGGATTCTGGAACGGACGCTTATGATGATTAAACTTTTTCCCCTTGCCCTGTTCTCCCTGCGTAAAGCACGGCCCCTGGTTGCGCTGTTGATGATGCTGGCGGTGTTGGGTGTGACACTGCCGCGCTCGCAAGCGCGTTCTCTATTAACCGCCAGTCCTCTCGACAAGCTGTCGCTTGCATTGCAGCAAGCGCTCGGCAATAACGACGCCGCGGTATGGGCCAACCCATCGCGGCAAACGGTGCGCGCGTTGATTCAGAGCAACGGCCCGGTAACGTCGTCGCTACGCCAGGCTATCACGCAGGCCGGCGGCAATGTCGTGCGGCAATTCACCTCGATTGATGGATTGCTGGTTGAGCTGCCGAAAAGTAGCCTGCTCGACATTGCCACGCGCGATGATGTTGAACGCCTGTCAGCCGACCACCTCGCGCAACAGAGCGCCAGTCACCTTGAAGCCGCGACCGGCGCGGATGTCTTGCGCACCTACAAGCCGCTCACTGACAGCTTCAGCGGACTCGACGGCAGCGGCGTCGGCATCGCCATTCTCGATTCGGGAATAATGGGCACGCACGGCGAATTCGTCGGGCTGCTCGGACTCGTGTCGCGCGTGACGGCGACGACCGACATCATTTCAGGCAACACGAATCTGGCGCAGTTTGAGAATCTGGTGGGCGTGCTCGGCGGCCTGTTGCCCATACTGAACGGCAACAAAGACGCCTACGGCCACGGCTCGCACGTCGCCGGAGCCGCCGCCGGACGCAACCCCGGCAACAACAGGAATCGCGGCTGCGAAGGCATCGCGCCGAACGCCAGCCTGATTGATGTGCGCGTGCTGGACGGGCGCGGGTTGGGGCAGACCAGCGATGTCATCGCCGGCATTGACTGGTGTATCGCCAACCGAGCGGCAAAGAATATCAAGGTGATGAACCTCTCGCTCGGCGCGGCTTCGACTGAAAGTTATGTGACCGATCCGCTATGCCGCGCCGTTCGCCGCGCCGTTGACGCCGGCATCGTTGTCGTCGCGGCGGCAGGCAATTATGGCCAGAGCGCCAGCGGCCTTGAGCAGTATGGCAGCATCACCGCGCCCGGCAATGACCCGACTGTCATCACCGTCGGCGCGGCCAACACGCATCAGACCGACGCGCGCGGCGACGAATCCATCACCTATTTCAGTTCGCGCGGGCCGTCGCGCAGTTATGCGTTCGACGAGGCGGGCGTCAAGCATTACGATAATCTGCTCAAGCCCGACCTGATGGCTCCGGGCAATCGCATTATTGCAGCCGAGTCGAAGGATTGCTGGCTGGTGGCCAACTACCCGCAACTGCATGCGAGCGGCAGCGGCGCGTCCGCCTTTATGCAGTTGAGCGGCACGTCCATCGCTGCGCCGGTCGTCGCCGGAGCCGCTGCTTTGCTGTTGCAAAAGAATCCTGGATTGACGCCGCCGCTCATCAAAGCGATCCTGCAATACACCGCGCAGCAAGTGCCCGGTGCGAACATCGTTCAGCAGGGCGCGGGCTTGTTGAACATCGAAGGGGCAGCGCGGCTGGCTGGCGCATTGCGCACGGACATTGCGCCGGCCATCGCGCAAGGGACGATACACGTAGGCGATGGGCTGCTGGCGCGTGGCGCGACGATGCCCGTGCCGACTTCAATCATTGCGGGTCAGAGCGTCGCTTGGGGCGGTTACATCTTTGCGGGCGGCGCGCATTTGCTCGCTGGCGCAGAACTCTTCAGGCGGTATCAGGCCATCTACAATCCGTCGCTGGTGTGGGCGCGGGAGCGCGTGACGGTAAGCGAGTTGTCTATTCTCAACACGCAGTTGATCACCGCCGGAGTGATTGACGCCGACGTGATTGGCGACTCGACCGATGTCTTCACGCTCGGCGGAGCCATCGCCAGCAGCATCGCGGCAGGGCAGGGCATCATGCTGGCCAACGGCGTAGCGCTGGCCGAAGGCCACCTAATTGCCAACGGCACGGTCTTAGCTGAAGGAATCACGCTGGCCGAAGGCCATATGATCGCCAATGGCACAGTCTTAGCCGAAGGCGTGATTCTCGCCGAAGGCCATATGATCGCCAATACCCTGCCATTCACCGAAGCGGCCAACCTCGGCGAGACGTGGTAATGAGCAGAGGCTAGAGACTGGAGGCCATGGATTAGTAAGAGCAGGGCGCTGATTGCTTCCGTTTCCCGTTCCCGCTAGTCTCTAGCCTCTAGCCTCTCTAATCATCATTCACGAGAGCCGGTAGCCGCTTGAGATGTTAAAGGTTTCGCCGGTGATGTTGCGGCCTTCGTCTGAAGCCAGGAACAGGGCCATTGCCGCGATGTCCTCTTCTTCGACCATCCGTTTGAGCGCCGTCGGCTCGACATACTGGCGCTCAATCTCTTCGTAAGCGACATTCATCTGCGCGGCGCGGTTGCGAATGACGTTCTCGATGCGCGGCCCGTGCACGGGGCCGGGCGCGATGGCGTTGGCCGTGATGTTATAACGCCCGACTTCTTCGGCCAGCGTTTGCGTCAAGCCGATCATCGCCCACTTCGACGCGCAGTAAGGGCTGCGCAGCGCATAAGCCTGCAAGCCGGCAATCGAAGTGATGTTGATGATGCGCCCGCTCTGCTGTTCGATCATATGCGGCAGCGCGTGCTTGGCGCAGAGGAACGCGCCCGTCAGGTTGACGGCCATCGTGCGGTCCCAGTCTTCGCGGGTGACTTCAATGACGGGCGCGGTCGGGCCGGCGATGCCGGCGTTGTTGACCAGAATATCTATGCGCCCGAAGGCTTCGAGAGCGTGCGCGATCAGTCGTTCGACCGCCGCTTCGTCGGCCACGTCGGCGATCACGCTGATGGCGCGCGGGCCACGCGCTTCGATGTCGCGCGCCGTCTGTTCAAGCGCCTCTTTCGACGTGCCGCCGACAACGACGTGAGCGCCCGCCGCCGCGTAACGCAATGCGATGACGCGCCCGATGCCGTGCCCACCGCCGGTGATCACCGCCACCTTTCCTTCTAACTTCATGCGTCCTCCTGTAGCCGATCAATTGTTCTTTAACGCCTCACCTCTGGAAAGTCGGGCCGGCTAATCATAGCCCATCATCCGTGGATGCGTAAGCGCCGCGCAGGGCGCGCGATGGTATTTCGTTGCGCGCTCGCGGCTCTATGAAAACAGGCGCGGGAATAAATCGATGCCGCCGCGCGTTATCTAGGATAGAGCGTCGCGCCATGGTCGAAGGCGAAGGTCGGGCCGGCGCTCCCGTGGATTTGTCGTTTGCGTATATGAACGCCGCAAAGCGTCAAAGCGTTACCCGAAAAGGTAGCGCGGATTGGCAGCGGCAGAGCAATTTTCTGTTACTTGAACATCGCCGCGTGCCGCCGTGCGGGCTGCGATAACGAGCCCAATCGCAGCATTTCAGATAGGTAAGGATCACGCATATTCGCGCCGTTTCTGACAGTAAATGGGTGAGGAAACGGGAAGATAAGAAGAGGCATCAAAGTTGCCGAGAGTCATTTGGTCATTGCCATAGCGACGCCGATGCCGATAGGCAGACCGGCAACGCGCGAGGCGCAATGACAAGGCAGCCGGGTTGGAAGGAATCAGCGGCAGGCCAACGCGGAGGAGTCGAAGTACAGGAACGCTGAAAGAGGGTAGTGAGATGATAAGCAAGGGACAAGCCAGAAAGCTGGTTGCGCTCAATCCAGAGATCAAGAGCACGCGCGCGATGGAGTTTGATGCGAGCCTGCGTGCGCATGTCATCGGTCAGGAGCGGGCCGTGCGCAGCATCACTTCGCTGTATCAGGTCTTCCACGCAGGGATGACGAACTCGACGCGTCCGCTCGGCACGATGCTGTTTTTGGGGCCGACCGGATCGGGCAAGACGCACGTCGTCGAAGCGGCTGCCGAAATACTCTTCGGCACGCGCAACGCCGTCGTCAAGATTGACTGCGCCGAGTTCCAGCACTCGCACGAAATCGCCAAGCTGATCGGCAGCCCGCCGGGCTACCTCGGCCACCGCGAAACCGCGCCGATGCTGACGCAAGAGAACCTCGACAAGTATCACACCGTGAGCAACCCGTTCTCGCTCGTCTTGTTTGACGAGATCGAGAAGGCGAGCGACTCGCTCTGGCAATTGCTGCTTGGCATCCTGGATAAAGCCACGCTGACGCTAGGCGACAATCGCAAGGTGGACTTTTCGCAGACGATGATCTTTCTAACATCGAACCTCGGCGCGAAGGAGATGAGCGATCTGATCACCGGTTCGATTGGCTTTGCGCCGTCGAAGGGCAAAGAGATGATCGAAAGCGACCTCGACCAGAAGATCTATCGCACGGCGCTGGACGCGGCGCGGCGCAAGTTCTCGCCGGAGTTCATGAACCGCATAGACAAGACCGTGGTCTTCCGCAGCTTGAAGCACGAAGAGCTGCGCCACATCCTCGACCTTGAACTGCACGCCGTGCAGCAGCGCATCAACGCTGGGGCGGGCGAGCGCTTCTACTTCACCGCCACCGAGACGGCCAGGGAGTTCTTGTTGAGCGAGGGCATCGAGTTGCGCTACGGTGCGCGACACTTGAAGCGCGCGGTCGAGCGCTTCGTCGTCAGCCCGCTGGCGAACCTGTCGGCGACCGGGCAGGTGCGGCTCGGCGATGTGGTAGTGATTGACTTGAGTGATGGGAGCGGCAAGCTGAACTTCTACCGCGACGAGTCGGAGACGGCGCGCGCTTCCGCCGCAGTCGAAGCGTTGCGCGCGGATATGGAGCAGACGCCCAAAGCCGCGTAGCCAACAACCGCATCGTGAGTGTGTGAGCGAGGCCGGCAGAGTGGACTGCCGGCCTTTGGTTTATGGTTGACGTTACATTTAAGAGACCGTCTGCATAGTCCTGTAAGGACGCGATGTTTATAGAGCGTGTCTGATAAGCCCTGAAGGGGCAGGATTCGACAGCCCAGGGCATCGCCCTGGGTGAGCGGCAGGGCAAACCACCAAGCCCTGAAAGGGCGCAATAACTGATCACCTATTGCGCCCTTTCAGGGCTTGCGGAATGGTCGTTGTGTGTACCCAGCCCGTTGGGCTGGGCGATTGAATCGCGCCCTTTCAGGGCTTCTTAGGCATCGCCTCGGAGATTATTCGGAGATACCGTGCGATTGAATCGCGCCCCTTCAGGGCTTTTCAGACACGCTCTATAAACATCGCGTCCTTACAGGACTATGCAGACGGTCTCTTAAATGTAACGTCAACCATAAACCAAAGGCCGGCAGTCCACTCTGCC
>JBJMGV010000067.1:0-34609 GCA_045807725.1 Blastocatellia bacterium
AGTCAAGCGCCGGCTGGCGGCTTCAAAGTTATCGAAGCCGCGCGCCAGGGTTGCCTGGCAGCAACTCTTGGTCGCGAGCAGAGCCAGGACAAAGTCGCAGATGGCGTTACGTTGATGGCCGTGTGCGTTGTCAAAGATCAAGTTGATATACTCGACGAGGCGAGTGGGGGTAGGGTATTGAGCTTTCACAACCCAATTCTCTACAGGGTGAATAACTCATTCCACTCGCCACATCAAATATGTCCAGACATCAGACGCTACAGAGAATTTAAGCAATGGGCATTGCTGACTACCCATGATAAAGCGTCCGTCTAGGATTGATGCCGTTGAAAAAGTGGCCTGGATTTGCCGGATGAACAACTTGGCTTTATGGACTTTAATCAGGCCATATAATAAGTTCAGCCTATAGGAGGAAAGCCGAGTATATTGCAGATTGGCTTTCTAAAAAACTCCTCCGAGTTTTACATCAGATAAGAAAACAGTAGTTCCACTTGGGCCTTGAGAACATGACGGTTCACTATCGATGACACAACCAGTCAAGGCACGCAAACTATACCCTACTTGGTTACACTTGTAAATTACTTTTGCTCAAAGTCAGGGCGAGCGCATCTTAATTTCAGTAAAATCGAGGGCTTCATTTTTTCGAGCATTTTCGCCCATTCAGCATATCGCCAAAAGTCAAGTGCGATGATACCGTCCTTGATGACAGCATCGAAGAAAAGCCTTACACCGATGAGAATGATCTCATCTGCTGTCACTACGATCACAGCCAGGAGTGCAACCTTAAAGGCATCAACTCCCTGACCGCGCTTTACGGTCCCGACGACTTGGCCTTGCCCGTCGCTTTCGATCTGGTGAGTAAAACCGAGCCCTGTCTCGACGGCAAAACCAAGTCGCCGACGCGCACGGCAACGACGCAACGCAATCATCTGTAGCCAGCTTGTGGGCTTACATCAAGCTGGAAAGCTTAAAGGTGAAGACTGGCATCAATCCGTTTACCTCAAAGTCAAAGGTCTATTCGTCGACTGTACAAGCAGCTTATGCGGCTCTGGGCAAGCTCAAGCCGCAGCCGCTTAGTGCGTGACATCAATTATTTATCTTCGCTGGCTCGCTATAGTGGCCGGCTGATATGACTCAACAACTTCACCCCATACATCCGAAAACTTCCTGGCAAGGTATTTTTCCAAACCAGTCTTGTCGAAATCCTGCTTTCCGAGGTAGATGTGCCTGGCTTGTACAAGCTGCTTTCTTACTTCCTCAGGTTGCCTGTGTTTTTGAAAATAAAAAGCGCGGATGACGTGGCACCAGAGTATATCTATGGCATTACGAGATTGCGCCGCCAGCTTTTCGGCATCCCTGATCCACTTCAAGTAGCTTCTGGTTTTTCCTGACTCCAAGCTGATTTTCGCTAAGAGGATCTCGCTTAGCGATTCGTAGCGCCCGAGGTGCAGCCACTTGCAGACATTCACGCACAGCCTAAGCCACTGTCCGGCCTCCTCATAATGCTTTTCCCCTAGCTGTTGCAGCGCGTTGCCGATGTTGAAACATGACGCCTGGATGGCATCGAAGTTATCGATTAGCAGGCGGGCATTTAAACCCTGAAGCAGATATTTAAGTGCTTCCTCATACTTGCCCTGAGCCGACAGGCGTAATCCTTCTCGGTCAGCCATTGTCCCCATGAGGGCTAAATCTGTACTCTTTGTAACAAAGGCTCTGGCCTGAACAAGATTCTTGTCTAAAGCAACCGCATCGCCCGTTCGGTGATACCGCCAGGCATTCGCAAAGAAAAACTTTGCCGCGACTACCGGATCGCCGACGCGCCTCACCATCTTTTCACATTCATCTAAGGTTTTTGCCGCCGCAGTGAACCTCCCTAAAGAATCTAAGACGCGCACTGCCGCAAGATTCGCCATCAGGCGAAGCCGGGCGTCTAAATGGCTTTCCCCAGCTAAAGCAGAAAACGCGCCCCAGGCATTCTCCTGCCGGCGCTTTTTGGTGCGAGAATCAACAGACAAGCGGCCCTCCAGAAACAGTGACATCGCCCGCGCATATTTTTCGGTGTAGCGCAGAAGCGTCGTGCGGCTGGGACTGGCCAGTGGTTTTCTTGCTAACCGCTTGCCCATGACTTCAAGGGAGAGATCAAAGTGAATGGCCTCTGGCCCTACCTGCAGACGGTAGGGCCCTCGCCAGGTCGTCTGTGCTTCGACGAGCCTCACACCGCTTTGTTTCAGGTCTTGGATATACCGGCCAACGTTCGTGCCGATGTGTTCTATGGTTTTGCCGCGCCAGAGCGGCAGCTGCCCGATTTCCTCAATAGACACCCACCCACTTTCAGGAGGTTCTATCTTGCGAATATAGGCAAGCAGAGCCAGCCACTGAAATCTTAAGGCGTGGCGCCTTGGGAAAGAAAAGCCACGAGGCTCCAAGACAACATTGTGATCTCCCATTGAAACCGAAAGTCGCACCGCTTTATTTTTCCTAACTGTATATAGTGTATATAACCAGTGTATTGCTTTGTTCATTCCGCTTCAACTAGCTTAGAAGTGTCGCCGAGGCACAGCGCCGAAAATTCGGCGGCATTTCAGGTAAGGCCACTAAGAATTGGCAGGCACAACATCCTGATCATTTCGGCTAAACCATAACTGTATCTCAGTCGAGATTACATGAAAGGAAGTTTGTATGACAGAGAGAAGACCATTTAATGGGACCAGTCGCTCGTTGCCGAACGCACCAACGACAAACGGCGGCCCAGAGCAGGCTGCTGGAAGCCCCAATGGGCATACTACGGGAAGCGAGGCATTGGCGCGAAGGAAACCGCCCGAGCGCGGCCAGGAAGAGATGCTTGGCGTAATCCTCAAGATGCAGCGCGACCTCTATGACCACGGCAAAGCGCGCGCCATAGAAAGCGGCGCGCTGATGGCAACTGACGATCATCTCCGCGCCCTTGAAAACCACGCTAATGCCATTGCTCGTGAGGCGCACCGGGAAGCGTATAACCCGTCTCTTCATCAGCATGATCAACTGCTTGATAGTGAGTACCAGAAAGCTTTGCGTGATCGGGATGAGGCCGAGCATGCCGTCAAGTATGCTCAAGCCGCCCTACGCGACCGCGAGGAAGAAGCAGCCCAGGCGCATCCGGGCGACCCGCCAAAGCCTTTAGGCTGGGCGTTACCTGGGGCTGCGGTCGTTGCCATGATGATCACCACCGCGCCCACCTTACACGACTTTGTCTTCGTCATGGCCGATGAGTTCATCTCTTGGCTCTTGTCGCTCATTAGCGGCCTGTTTCTGGGGCTGCTTGTGGCACTCATGATCCTTGGCGATTCCGAGCACAGCGGAGCGCGGACGGCCACAAACTGGATTGGCCTCTCTGCCGGCATCTTCATAAGCCTTGCGCTCGGTGCCTTGCGCATCAAAGGCGCTGAAAGTGCAGGCGACTACATCTTTGCCGCGGCGATGACGGCGCTTGAACTCGGCATTGTCTTAGGGCTTGAAGGTATCGCAATGAGCCGCCGCAAGGCGCACCGCGGCTGGAGCGAACGCAAGATGGCCGCTGATCAAGCCAATGCCCGGCTTGATGTTGCCAGGACCCACGTGGAGCGGTGCGAGGAGCGCCTCGAAGCCATCAATGGTGCGATCAAGGCGCACATCAACTACGTCGAAGAACGCGGAGTGCGCTTCCACCGCATTGAGGAAATTTCTGCCACAGCGCTTGAGGCCGTGCGCGATGGCTATCACGCAGGAATCGCTGAGAATCGCGGACGGATTCTTGGCATCGGAGGGAAACAAGCATGAAAAGAAAGATCATCATTATCGCGCTGGCGGTCCTCGGTGGGGCTGCCATCCTGGCTATAGGGCTGTGGCGGGCGCACGTAGCAGGAAAGTCCAAATCCGCCTACTTTGTTATCGTCCGTGACCTTTCGGATTCTGTCTTGAGCGGCTGCGATTGCACAGCCGCTTTGGTAAAGCGCGCTTTCGCCGATCCCCACGCTGGCAATGGCTCGACCGTCACGGTGACGGGAACCGGCGATGCCAGTAGCGCCGGTGAGCCGAAGCTCGTTATGAGCGTACCAGTCCCAGCCACCCGAAATGCCCTTGAAGACCGTGACGCCGCAGGAAAGCTTCGGGAAAAAGTGATCGGTGACATTAAAGCAGAATGCGAGAAGCTTAAGCAGACGAAGGTGTCACCCATCTTCATCGCCATCAAACGGGCAGTCGAGCATCTACGGGCATCAGGCTGTGGCAAGGAGACAGGCTGCACGGTGTATGTACAGTCAGACCTCGAAGAGACTGGGGACTCGCAGATCAAGGCGGCGCTGAATCGCACTGGCACGGACAAACCGCCCTTGCCTGAGCCGATCAACAATGATGGCATCCGCATCATCTTTTGCGGCATCGCCGAGACTTCAGGCGAAGCTACAAGCTCTGATGGCAGAAAGCGTGCCCTAACGCCCGTACACAACCCGCAGCGCGCTGATCGGATTCGCGCAGTCTGGAGTGCGCTGTTTACTAATCCTGAGCGGCTCACTTTCGAGCCGTATTGCGGGGCCAAATGAAAGCGTGGGGAGCGGCGCGTTCTCAGGCGCCGCCAATTTGATTATGAGTCATAAACAGAGTTCAACCCAATTCATGAGCAAGACATTTGCCTGTCTCATCATCCTTCTGGGCTTGGCGCTCGCTTTCAACACCGGCATAGGGATTATCGGGCCGCTTGTCTGGCTGTTTATTATCGGAAGTGCCTTCAGTGCCCTGCTTCATAAGAAGCCCGTGAGCCATTTCATCGGCGTGCTGCTTGGCCTGATCATCGGGCCAGTGATCATTTGTTATATGGTTCGCTTGTTACTCGCCCATCTGCGCGGCCCGCTGGCATCAGGCCCAAGCAGCCTCAGTACGGCTGTATTGCTACTGCTCTTGATGGCCATCTCTTTCTTTTATGCGCGCCACAAGCTTTTAGGAAGATCGAAGCACGAGGCGAAGGAGCTACAGACGAATGAGCGGCGACCCATCCTGCCGCCCCACACGGATGCAGAAGAGGACATAGGCCATCATGCGCGGGATTAATCTCATCCAGTGGCTGTTTAAAAAAAGGCTCGGGCGCGAAAGCCGGCGCGCGCTCGCTGAGCTTACAAGCACAGCAAAGCGCCACGAGGAAACCCTTGCCCGTGAACTTGCGCGGCTCAGTGAGGCCACAGGTGCCACAATTGCGCTTGGCACTACCGAGTGGGGACAGGCGATGAGACTTTCGGCCAAAGAGATCGCCAATCACTCATTGATTGTCGGCGCATCAGGCAGTGGCAAAAGCTTCCTAGCCCTAAGCCTGATCTGCCAACTGCTTGACCAATTCACCGCCTCACCGGGTATTACCTTCGGCATCCTCGATGCCAAAGGCGAACTCTTCGAGCGGGTGCTTTCTTACGTCTATGCCTTCCTCTATCGCATGATGCCTGAAGATCGGGAACGCTTCAAAAAAAGGATCGTCACCATCGATTTTGCCAATCCTGAATCAATCACGCCATATAACATCTTAGCGCCCCAGCGCCACCTGACCGATGAGATCATGGTGGCTAACCGCATCGACACGATCAGCGAGCAGTTCGCAGGGCTGTCTGAAATGTCGGTGCGCATGAAAATGATCCTCAAATACTTCCTGCTCCTTCTGACTGAATTTAAGCTTCTCGTGCCGATGTTTGAAAAGCTCTGTTCTGACCCCGTGCTGCTGGAGGCGCTGGTTGAACGCTCTGCTAACCTACAGGTGAAAGATTACTTCCTCTACCGCTTCGATGACGAAAGCAAAGCAACGCTTTTAGCTCTCCGCCAGCGGATGGAGTCGCTCTTTATTTCAGAAAGCGTGCGGCTGAGCCTGTCAGCGCAGACCGCGCCGGACTTCGCCCAGCTTCAGGACACGGGCGCAATCATCCTGATTAACACCGCGGGCTCAAACATCTCGCGCGGCGTCAGCCAGCTCCTACAAAACCTCTTGCTCAGCGACCTCAAGCAAAGTGTGTTTCGGCGGACGAATCCTGAGCAGAAAGTCGTCTGGTTCTTAGACGAGGCGCAAGAGATCTATAAATCAAAAGTGAACAAAGAGCACATGGTGGACCTCTTAACTATGGCCCCCTCATTCGGCTCATTCTTTTCCCTCATCACCCAGTCCTTGACCTCAGCGGTTCGGGATGCGGACGTGCTCAATTCGATCCTCACGAACGTGCGCTGGCTCATCATGCTGCGCTCGACCCTCAGGGATGCCGAGTTGATTGCCCCAGGGATTGCCTTGACCGGAAGGCTCTTAAAGCCGCAGTACAATCCGTTCGAGCCGGCCAAAGTTATGAGCGAAAGCGAAGAGATGAAAGCGCGGCTCAAAGAGATTACGAACCTTCAAGACCGGGAGGCCTACTGCTGGCTCAAAGCCTTTGCCGATAAAGCCATGAAGATCCGAACGCCGCTCGTGCCAAAGCCTCACGAACTGGCCGGCTGTAGCCAAGGAGCGTTTGAAGAGTTTATGCGGTCAGAGCGAATTGGCCAAGGGCTTACCAAGGATGAGATCAAAAGGACCGTTTTGAAGCGCCAGCAAGAGTTACGGAGGCTCATTCGGCCATCGATTCGTCAGGAAACACCTGACACCAATCAAAATGTGCGAAAGCCAGTCAAAGAAACCCTGGTTAAAGCACTTGAAGAAACTTACGCAAAGAAGAGGGGGAGAAAGTGAGCGGGACATCCTTAAAGCCCTGGCGAATCATCTTGACCATCCTGGCCTACATTCTAGCATTGCCCTTTTTAGCCGTGTGGGCGGTCATTCGCCTGGTCAAATACTTTCGCCTCCTGAGGCGTTCGGTTTCCCCTGCCCTCAGTTGTGGTAACTGCCATCGGACTATTGTGCTCGTTGGCATGTGGGCTTGCCAGTGCGGCTTCACCTATACCGGACACCTGCTGAAGCCCTGCCCGATCTGTCACCGCGTGCCGCGCATTGCGCGCTGCTATCACTGCAATGTGACGACAAAGCTCAAGTGAGTGGAAGCAGCTATGTCGATAACTAAAACAAGACGTACAACGGCGGTAGAAATAACCGAACGCGACTTAGAGTTGCTCAAGGCGCTCAGTGCAGCCGGCTGGCTCGATACGCGCCAGATCCGTGACCGCTTTTTTGCAGGCAAAACGACCCACGCCACCTGTAAGCGGCTCAGGAAACTGGTTGCCGGAAAATACGTCGGCACGGCCCGGCAGAATTCCACGGAATGCGCCCTGTATCGCTTGGCCGGTCAGGGAAAGCTCCTGCTTCTTGAACACACAGAGCTAGAGCCCGAAGAAATCGCAATTCCGACGCAAGTGCCTCGGAAGCTCGGCCACTTTAGGGCAATTAACGACCTGCGGTTTGCTTTCGAAGAGCTGAACGGTGAGCGGGGTGCTAAGCTCGTCTTTTTTTTCAGTGAACGGGAGCTTGCCTTGTATCACCATGACCGGGCGAAAGCGCGAGTCCCCATCCTGCGGCTCCTCCAGTCATACCGCATTATTCCAGACGCCTTGGCGAGGATTAAAATCGCGGATCAGGAGGGCACCCGCGATATGGATGTGGCGATTGAATTTGACGCCGGCACCGAGCACGCCAGCTTTTTCGGCAGGACCAAGATTATTCAATACGCCGCACTGGTTAATCAAAATCTCGACTGGCTCGCTGACTTCAAGGTGCTCACCTTCACTTCGAGCGTCAAGCGGATCGTTAGCCTGATGCGACAAGTGGTGTCTTATCGAGCGCCGCAGCACCTGTTTTACTTTGCGCCAGTCGACAAGCTTGACGGACTAGGCTGGGAAGATGAGGGACTCTTTCTCGAACCGTATGATTTCTTCATTCCCGTAAGACAGGGGAACCAGACTGGCATTGTCGAAAAAGAGGTTGGCGGCGGAGCGATCCCCAACCATGCGCTAGCAGGCCTCCCTGCAACCTGTTCCCGCAGCCAGTTCCCGCGTGGGAACAGCCAAAAGCCATATATCTTGCCAGAAGAGATGGAGTTACACGCCGAATAACTGGCGCATTATATAGGCACTATTTGAATAGGGTCTATGCAAAGTAGCCGAAAATGATTCTCCTTCAGTGATACAAGAAATCGCTTGAGGATATAAACAGGAAGTAGCGATGAGTACATATGAGGAAGAGCAAGTAGCTCTCACAAATGACCGCCTCTGGAACAAGAAACAGCTTGCCAGCTATCTGGGCTTGTCTGTGTTCTGGATAGACAAGCAACTTGCTTCTATTCCACACCTCAAGATTGGCAAGTGTGTCAGATTCGATCCATTGAGCTTTGAGTTTAGGGAATGGCTCGACAAACACAGAATAAAAGCTGCTTAAATTCTGCGCAAGGTTATAGTATAATGCATGCAACTTTATTTCAGAGGTAAGACAGTGGCTGTTTTCAAGCGAGGCAAGTTTTACTGGTTTGAATTCTGGTTCAAAGGCGAAAGAGTCCAGAAGTCAACCAAAGTAACAAACAGAAGGGATGCTGAGGGAATAGAATCAGCTTACTGGACAAAGCTTGCCAAGGGAGAGCTTGACTTGGTTGAACGAAAAAAGCCTCCTAAACTTTCACCACTTATGAAGGACTTTTTGAACTGGTCGAAGTTCCAGCACAAATCACACCCAAGAACCACGATCCGCTACGAAACGAGTAGCAAGCCTCTACGGCAATATTTCAAAGACAAGCGCATAGACCGCATCTCTCCTGATGACATTGAGCAGTATAAGATTTGGAGATCTCTGCACATAAACGCAAAGACGAAAGGAACCATAAAGCCGGCCACTATCAATCGTGAATTGGCTTGCCTGAAAGCCGCTTTCAACTACGCAATAAAAGCCGACCTGCTTTTGAAAAATCCTGTAAGCCGCGTGAAATTCTACAATGAAGAAAACGAACAGATGAGGATCCTTTCCTACGAGGAAGAATCGCTCTACCTCAGTCATTGCTCCCAGCCGCTTAAGGATGTGGCGATGCTTATGCTCGAAACAGGTATGCGGCCAGAGGAGGTCTATAGGATCAAGCCGGAAAATATAAATCTGCACGAGGAATACCTGTACAACCCATTTGGGAAAACGAAGGCAGCAAGAAGGAAAGTTCCCCTCAACAAAAAGGCTCTGGAAGTTATTCGTAAGCGTATAAGCAAGGGAGTTGGTCAATACCTATTTTCCAGCCCAAGGTGTGTAGACAAGCCCATTGTGAAGCTCAATCACGCGCACTACGGGGCATTGCGCAGGAGCAAGATAAGCCATTTCAGGTTGTACGATCTTCGCCATACCTGGGCTACGAGAGCGGCAATGTCTGGAATAGACCTTGTTACCCTTGCTGCCCTATTAGGGCATTCCAAAATCAATATGGTTATGCGCTATGCCCATCCGACAGAAGCACACCAAAGACAGGCGATGAAAAAGCTCCAAGATTTCAATGCTGCAAGACAGATGGAAGAGATGGAGTTGCGAGAAGTCCCTACAAAAGTCCCTACACTGATAAATTGATACAGGAATGAGTAACTGTAAGTGTTGAAGTAAAAGAGGCGGCGATCGGAATCGAACCGATGGATAAAGGTTTTGCAGACCTCTGCCTTACCACTTGGCTACGCCGCCCGAAGGGTTGTCAAACGAGAAGGCGAAGGCATCTCTCAAATTTTCCAGCTTCGAGATGTCGCCTTCGCCTTGAAACATTGGAGCGGGAGACGGGATTTGAACCCGCGACTTCGACCTTGGCAAGGTCGCACTCTACCGCTGAGTTACTCCCGCTCAGGAAGTGTTATATTAGCCAGCCCTCCGCAAATCTGTCAACTCGCCACCGCACGATCTTTAGAGAAAATCGGCGGCGCGACTTCCACATCATTACGAAACCAGGCCGGTCAGTTCTTTCTTCATCACAAAGGCGTCTTCGGTCGGGAAACGGTAGTAATCGCGGCGGCGCGCGACGAAACTAAACCCGAGCTTACGGTACAGCGACTGCGCCGCTTCGTTCGAGGCGCGCACCTCAAGCAGCACGAAGGCGATGGCGCGACGGCGGCCTTCGGCAATCGCCATCTTCATCAGGCTAGAGCCAATCCCCTGCTGGCGGAAATCCGGGTGCGCGGCGATGTTATTCACGTGCATCTCGTCTTCGACCGTCCAGCCGGCGAAGAAGCCAACCACTTGCGGCTCCGGTCGCAGATTGCGCGCCACCAGCATAATCGAATTCGGGTTCTTTTGAATCTCGCGCTTGTAGGCGTCATAGCCCCAGCGGTTCAGCCCCGTCATCTCTTCGATGGCGACGACCTCCTTGAGATCGGCTATTTGCATCGTTTCGATAACGAAGGCGGGCATCATCGCCGCGGCTTCTTCGCTCTGCCTTTCACTGACCGACAATGCTTCTTCCCCCTTGCGATTGAAAGGCGACTCGCGCCTGCTTCACCGGGCCTTGCGGCTGCGCTCGATCTTCGAGCCGAGAAGCCCAAGCGAGCGCTTCACCTCTGCCTCAGCCGGTCGCACATAAACCGCCTGCAACTCCTCGGCGCTTTCGAGCATTCCACGCCGCCACTTCAAGACGGCGACGCGCGCCACCGCTTCGGCGCTGTGACGAGCGGGCGGCTCGATGTGCCAGCCTTTAGCCGTTGCATTCGCTTCTTCAATAAACCGCGAGCCGGCAGCTTCGCGGATCGATTCAACGCTCGACTCCACCGCATCGCCCGCGAAGATTAATTCGGGTAGATCGGCGACCCTTCGGATCGCTTCGTTTGATGTTGACACAAGCGGCTCTGACAGGGCAACCGGCAGACCTTCATCCTCGACCGCGAAGAGTTGCCAGTAGACTTCGCCCTTATACGCGCCGACCATTGAACAGACGGCGCTCGCTCGCTCGACTTGCGCTGCCGCCGCTTCGAGCGAGGTGACGCCGGCGAGCGGTTTCCCCGCTGCCGCCAATCCCTTTGCCGCCGCGACGCCGACGCGCAGGCCCGTGAAGCTGCCCGGCCCAACGCAGACGCCGAACAACTCGACCGCTTCAATCGGCAGCCCGGCGCTCTGAAGCAAGCCGTCGAGGTCGAGCCACAGGCGTTCTGAGCGATGCTCATCGCCTGCCACCGACAGCGATGCGAGAATCGTTTCGCCGCGCGTCAGGGCGAGGCTCGTGCTTTTCGCTGACGTGTCGAGCGCAAGCGTGACCGGATGTTGGTTGAGGCAATTGGGCGTATTCAACTCGGCTTCATCTCATCGTATGCAATGGCCAGCGCTCGCACACGCGGCCACCGCTCTCAAGCATGTTTGACCACCTGAAGCCGATTATATAATCTGGTCATGGCGCACACAACCTGATGCGCCGAATGGATGGCTGATTACGGAGCTGCGCGAACGGGCGGGGAAGGCAGATTGGAATGGAGAATTATCTCGGCATACTGACCGGCGGCGGCGATTGTCCGGGGCTGAATGCCGTCATTCGCGCGGTCGTGCGGCGCGCGCAAGGTGATCACATTCCGGTGCTCGGCATCTACTCCGGCTGGCAGGGCTTGATCGATGGCAACGTCGCGCCGCTCACCAAGCACTCAATCGCCGGCATTCAGTATCGCGGCGGCACGATTCTCGGCACGTCGCGGGTCAATCCGCTGAACAGCGGCGAGACGATCAAGAAGATTGAAGACAACTGGCGGCGCTTCGGCTTGAGCCGGCTGATCGTCGTCGGTGGCAACGGCACGCTCTCGTGCGCGATGCGTATGTGGCGCGACCACGGCTACCCGATTATTGGCGTGCCGAAAACGATTGACAACGACATCCCCGGAACCGATTACACGTTTGGATTCGACACGGCGGTTTCGATTGCGACCGAAGCCATTGATCGTTTGCACACGACCGCCGAGGCGCTGCATCGCGTGATGGTGGTCGAAGTGATGGGCCGGCATTCGGGCTGGATCGCGGCCTATGCCGGGTTAGCCGGCGCGGCTGACTTGATCCTCGTGCCGGAGATCCCTTTCCGTATGTCGGAGATTTGCGACATGCTCAGCAAGCGAAAACAACTGGGCCGCCCCTTCTCCATTGTCGTCGTCGCCGAAGATGCCAAGCCGCACCCGGAGGAAGATTTCTTGACCGCTGACCAGCGCGACCGCGTCTTTCACGACAACCGGCTCGGCGGCATCGGTCAACTGGTCGCCATTCAGATCGAAGAACGCACGCGGCTGGAAACGCGCGTCAGTGTTCTCGGTTACATTCAGCGCGGCGGCTCGCCGACGGCTTACGACCGCGTGCTGGCGACAAGGCTCGGCGTTCACGCTGTCGAGATGGCTTTGCGCGAAGAGTTCGGCAGGATGGCCGCGATACACGGCATCCATATGGCGAGCGTGGCGCTCGAAGAGATCGCAGATAAATATAGGCCTCTCGATCAGGAAATTTACAACACGGCCAGGACGTTCTTCGGATAGCGGCCAGTGGTCAGTGGTCAGTGGCCAGGTCAGTGGTCAGTTGATAGTTGTGAGTTGACTGTTGTGAGTTGCCAGTGACCAGTTAGTCCCGTAGGGACGCGATGTTTATAGAGCGTGTCTGAGAAGCCCTGAAGGGGCGGGATTCGACAGCCCAGGGCATCGCCCTGGGTGAGCGGCGGGGCTAACCGCCAAGCCCTGAAAGGGCGCAATAACCGATCACCTATTGGGCCCTTTCAGGGCTTGCGGAGTTGTCGCTGGGTGTACCCAGCCCGTTGGGCTGGGATATTGAATCTCCCCCTTTCAGGGCTTCTCAGACACGCTCTATAGTAATGGCTGAAGGATGTGACGAAGCCCCGTAGGGGCGCGATGTTTATAGTAATGGCTGATAGAAAGGACGAAGCCCCGTAGGGGCGCAATGTCAACATCACGCTCCTGACGGAGCTTGAAGATTCAATCAACTGCGTAACTATAAACATTGCGCTCCTGACGGAGCTTGTTTGATCTATTGCATCGGTAACTATAAACATCGCGCTCCTAACGGAGCTTCGTCACATCCTTCAGCTATATCTATAAACATTGCGCTCCTGACGGAGCTTGGGAAACTATCAACTATCAACTGACTACTGGTATCAACTGACCACTGGCCACTGGCCACTGGTATCAACTATCAACTGACCACTGGCTACTGACCACATTGCTTATGGAACATTCATCACCGATGCTCAAGCAGTACCAGGAGATCAAGCGAGCGAATCCCGGCACGCTGCTTTTTTTCCGCCTGGGCGATTTCTACGAGCTATTCTTTGACGACGCTGTCATCGGCGCGAAAGAGTTAGAGATTACGTTGACGGCCCGCAACCGTGAGCGCGGCAATCCTATACCAATGTGCGGCGTGCCGTATCACGCCGCCAGCGGCCACATCGCCAAGCTCGTGCGCAAAGGCTACCGCGTCGCCATCTGCGAACAGACCGAAGACCCGAAGAAGGCAACCAAGCTGGTCAAGCGCGAAGTGGTTCGCATTATCACGCCAGGCACGGCCATCGATTCGCAACTGCTCGACGCCCGCGACAACAGCTACCTCGCCGCCGTCTTCGGCGCGGGCACGGGCATGAGCGCGGCCTTTCTCGATCTTTCGACCGGCGAATTTGTCGTCACTCAGTTCACCGGCGACGCGGCGTGGAATCGCATTCTCGAACAACTCGACAGCTTCGCGCCGCGCGAGATTCTCTTCCCGAAATCGCTTGAGCCGCTGTTTAAGAATGAAGCCCGGCGCGAAGCCGGCAGTCACGTCATCAGCGATGAGAAAGACGCGAGCGTTGCGCGCTTCGTCGTCGCAGGCCAGCAGCCGGCGCTGAATGCGATGGACGAATGGTATTTCGCGCACGACCGCGCCGCCGAGCTGATCGGCAGTCACTTCGAGGTGAATTCGCTCGACGGCTTCGGCCTTGCCGGGCGCGACCTCGCCGTCACCGCCGCCGGGGCCGTGCTGCAATACGTCCGCGAGACGCAGAAGGACGACGCCGCGCACATCACCGGCCTTTCTTACTTTGAGCCGGCTGAATACTTGATGCTCGATGCGCCGACGGTGCGCAACCTCGAATTAGTCGAAGCCCTGGACGGCTCGCGCCAACGTACGCTGCTCGGCGTGCTCGACGAGACCGTCACCGGCATGGGTTCGCGGCTGTTGAAGCAATGGCTGTTGCGGCCTTCGATGAAACTCGGCGAGCTAGGGGCGCGGCTCGATGCGGTCGAAGAGTTGAAGAACGCGCTGATCCTGCGCGACCGATTGCGACAAGAGTTGAAACAGGTGGCCGATCTTGAGCGGTTGATGGCGCGCATCAGCCTGGGCCGCGCGACGCCACGCGATTTAGTGGCGCTGAAGAATTCTGCCGATGCCATCCCCGGCGTTAAAGAACTGCTCGGCGACGCGACCGCTTCGCTGCTTGAGGTACTCTCTGAAACCCTGGATGAGCTGGCAGACCTGCGCGACCTGATCGGCGCGAGCATCAGCGATGAGCCGCCGGTTAATATTAACGACGGCGGCACGATTCGCAGCGGCTACAACGCGCAACTCGATGAGCTGCGCGAGGTCGCTACGTCGAGCAAGAGCATCATCGCGCGCATCGAGTCGCGCGAGCGGGCGCGCACCGGCATCGCGTCATTGAAGGTTCGCTTCAACAATGTCTTCGGCTACTTCATCGAGATCAGCAAGGCGAACCTCAAGAACGTGCCGGCGGATTACGAGCGGCGGCAGACCATCGCCAACGCCGAGCGCTTCACGACATCAGAGTTGAAAGAGTACGAGGCGAAGGTGCTCGGCGCGGAAGAGCGTATCGCCGAGATTGAGCAAGAGCTATTCGCCGCCATTCGCCAGGCCGTCGCCATTGAAACCAAGCGCGTGCAGGGCGTCGCGCAGGGACTGGCGATGCTCGACGTGCTCTGCTCGCTGGCCGAAGTCGCGGCGCGGCGAAACTACTGCCGGCCACTGCTCACGGAAAGTGATGAGCTTTACATACGCAGCGGACGCCACCCGGTGATCGAGTCCGCCGGCGAGCGGTTCATTCCGAACGACGTTTACTTGAACAACTCGACCGACCGTTTGCTCATCATCACCGGGCCGAATATGGGCGGCAAGTCGGTCTTCCTGCGGCAGACGGCATTGATCGCGCTGATGGCGCAGATCGGCTCGTTCGTGCCGGCTGAAGAGGCGCGCATCGCTCTGCTTGATCGCATCTTCACACGCGTCGGCGCGTCCGACAGCCTGGCGCGCGGGCGCTCGACGTTTATGGTCGAGATGACCGAGACGGCGAACATCCTCAATACGGCGACGCCGCGCAGCCTGGTGTTGCTTGATGAAGTGGGGCGCGGCACTTCGACCTTTGATGGGTTGTCGCTGGCGTGGGCCATCGCCGAATACTTGCACGATAACCCGCAGCACGCGGCGAAGACTTTGTTTGCGACGCACTATCACGAGATGACGGAGTTGTCGAAGCTGCTGCCGGGCGTGCGCAATTATCAGATGGCAGTGAAGGAATCCGAAGGAACAATCGTCTTTCTGCGCCGCGTCGTCGAAGGCAGCGCGTCGAAGTCGTATGGCATCGAGGTCGGCAAGCTCGCCGGTTTGCCACGCGCCGTCACCGACCGCGCCAGGGAGATTCTCTCTAATCTCGAAGCCAACGAGCTGGACGTGATGGGCAAGCCGAAGTTCGCGCGCCACCTGCCTTCGCGCAAGCGCGCGCCGCAGCCATCGTTGTTTGAAGCCGCCAACGACGCGATGATTGACGAGATGCGCAACCTCGACGTTGAATCGCTGACGCCCGAAGAAGCTGTCGAGGCGTTGCGACGCTTGCGGGCACGACTACTTTAATCAAAGGATATGGAACCACAGATGAACACATATAAACACAGATGATAAGGAGCAGATGATAAGGTGCAGAACATTCGCTCCTGCTCTTATCCGTGTTCATCTGTGTTCATCTGTGGTTTCTTTTCTCTGAGAGGCAAGGGATGGAAACGCTCGATGAACTGCTCGAACGCGCTGAACAGTCGCACGGTCATATGTGCGCAGGGCAAGTGCTCGGCGTCCGTATGGCGATGCTCGGCTGTCGCGCGATAGGGATTGATGAGCCGCGCGGCAAAGACCGCAAAGCGCTGCTCGTCTTTGTCGAGATTGATCGTTGCGCCGCCGACGCCATCAATACCGTGACGGGATGTCGGCTCGGCAAGCGCACGTTGAAGTTCCATGATTACGGCAAGCTCGCCGCGGCGTTTCTGAACACGCGCACGAATGAAGCCGTGCGCGTTGTCGCGCTCGACGACGCGCGCGAAGCGGCGGATCGGTGCTTTCCTGAGATTACCAGCAAGTACGACCGCCAACTGCGCGCCTACAAGCTGCTGCCCGATGAAGACCTCTTCAAAGTCGAGCGCGTCGCTATCGAAATCGCCGACGAAGATCAGCCGGGCCGTCCGGTCTCGCGCGTTCGCTGTGATGAATGCGGCGAAGGCATCAACGACCGCCGCGAGATCATTCAAGCCGACCGCACTCTCTGCCGCGCCTGCGCCGGCGATGCCTACTACACACGGCTCTAGCGCGATGACTGAACCGGCCCACCAGAACGATAAATTTCCTTCTCTGACATTCTTTCAAGACCGGACAACGGGCAGGCCATCTTTTCTTGCTGCACCAGTCCTTCACGAGCGCCGGCGGCGGTGGCTCTAACGACCTTAAAGCCGGCTATCTGGCCATCGTGTTAGGCGACGAGTCTCAATACAACAGGACTCAATTCTGGGTAGCCGAAGACCGCCTGAGGTACGGCCCCAGTCAAGAGGCCAGCCAGCCGCTAACGGGCGTGACCCACATGCTTTTTCGCATCGAGTCGCGGACAGAGCGCGACGACTGGATGGGACTGGCGACAATTATTCAGGCGCGCGACGAGGCGTTGAAGGCCATCGCTACGAGCGACGATGGAGCGGCAGATACGGCTATCAAGAAGACGATCCTGCTGGTGCGAACGTCGCCCGATCTAACGAGGGCGGATCGTAAGCGTGTCGCCGACGCGCTGACCTCGGAGTTCAACGAAGCCAGGGGGCTGGAGTTTGCGCAAGTACCTCCAGCCGCTCCTGAAAGAGACGGTGGGATCAGCGATGCCAGGGGGCTGGAGTTTGCGCCCGACCAGCAGCCGACGCTCGAATCGGTCGTCACCCGCCGCGCCCTGATCATCGATGTGGACAAGGCGTTGGCGCAGGCCGACGACCCGCTGGAAGAGTTGTTGCGACTCGGCAATCAAGCGCAGGCTCACTCCGTTTACGACATCCCACAAGAGGAGAAGACCAAAGAGCAGGAGAACGAGCCGGACGATGCCGACGTAGCCGAGGACGCCGTCGAGGCGCTCAGCCTTGAGGCTGCCGCGGCGGATTCCTGGCGAGTAGCCCGGACTCTGCTGACGCTGCGCGCCCAGGTCAACGCGAAAGCGCCGTACCGGAGCAAGGCCAGCGACGGCACTATCGGCGACGCCCGCCATCAATCCCGCGCCTCTGACCATAACCCTTGGGTGCGAGATGGAGGCATGGGCGTAGTGACCGCCATGGACATCACCAATGACCCGGCGCACGGGTGCGATGCTCAGGCGCTTGCCGAGGCGATACGGGCCAGCCGCGACCAGCGCGTCAAATACATCATCTGGAACCGGCGCATCGCCAACTCGTCGGCTATTGGCGGCACGGCGGCCTGGGCTTGGCGGGCGTATAGCGGCACGAACCCGCACGATCATCATGTCCACATTTCAGTCAAGTCAGACAAACCAAGCTACGACTCGACCGCAGAGTGGGAGATATGATCTTGTCCGAGTGGCGCTACACCACGTCGGCAAGACTCGAATGGAGCGACTTGATGGCCAGCCCGGCGTCTACGAGGCGAATGAAGGGATTGCGGTGGCCGCTCTCAGACAGGCGACGAAGAATTTCAAGTTCGGCAATTGATAGGGCGTGGGCCGCGCTGGCTTGCGGCCCTGCTCATCGGAAGAAGATGTCCACGTAATCCGCCGCTTCGTCGCACGGGTTGTCCATCTGTTGCAGTCGCCAATAGCGCCGGTTGCCGGTGATGCGAAACGTCATCTCGCCTGACCGCTTGCACGGCTCGCCCTTGTTGATGTGACTGACGCGCGTGATGATGTCGCCCTCGAACGTAAACTCCTTGGCATCGACGCGCGTAATAACGCCTTCCATCGTCACGTAATCTTCATTACCGCGCCCGCGCTGCTCGCCTTTGATAAGCAGCGCGCCGTTCTTTTCGGTGACGATAGCTTTGCCGAAGTAATCCCAACTGATCCATTGCAGCGAGAAGCGATGCGCGCCGATCAGCATCTGCTTCGCGGCCATGTCGTTGACGACGACTTTGGGAAAATACTTCTCTGCCCTTTGCGCTTCTGCCGTCGTTAAGGCAGCGCAGATGACAATCAAAACCAACCGTGCTCTTCGCATCACCAAGCCTCACGCTCTATCCGATGATTGAAATCATTCCGAGGGCCGGCAGCGCCAGCCGCTCGTCGCCTTCGATAACGGCGTGCGCTCGCGCCGTAACGGGCTCGATGCCTTTGGTGAATAAACGCCACGCGGTCTCTTCGTCAAGCGACACCGTCGCAAGCGAAGGCTTGTCAGCATCAAGATAAAGCTGCCACGCGCCAGCCTCTCTGAGCAGATGCCAGCGACCGCCCGCCGCGCCGGTGATGGCTAACGTGACCAGCGCGCCTGCATCGGCCTGCACGTCGTGGTAGGCGCGCGGCAAGGCGCGCACAAACGCGTCGAGCACGGGCGCGAGGTAACGCGGCCCGTTCAAGCCCGGGCGATTAACCGCGTCACGTATCTGTTGTTGATGATGCCAGCGCTCGGTGTACTCGCGCGCCAGGTCGAGCCACACCGGCGCAGCCTCAGGCCCGGCCCAATCAACCGGGTCGCCGAGCGACGCGGCATCAAGTGAAGCGAAGTACGCATTCGCCTGCTCGCCCGTGATGCGTAGTAGATCACATAACAAGCGCGGACTCAGCCGGCGCGTCGCTTTCACCCACGACTCGTTCAAGTCATTAATCAGCGTCACCAGCTCGCGCCATTCGATGATCGGACTGCCCGAATACATATGGCGGTCGCGCTTGCGCGAGAGGATACCGACTTCGCCGCCGAGCAAGTGCGCGGCGATGTCTTTCACTCTCCAGCCAACGCAAACGGTCGGCTGTTGCCAGTCGTCGGGCGACAGATCACTTAACAGATCGAGCAGCGCATCGAGCGTTTCCGGGAACAGGTGTACAACCTGAATGGAGGAAGGTTTTTTCATTCTCACCGCGCCCAGTCTATTCTCTTTCGGCTTCGACAGAAGCGAGCCGTTTGAGAATACCTCAGCGCGTCGGCTTTAGCCAATTCGACTCGATTGCAGGTTTCGACGAGACTCGATGAGCAGCGCGTTGCGATCACCGGGGGCTTCGGCGGCAGAAGCAGGCTCAGGCTTGCGGCACTGATGCAGAAGATAGATGCCGATGATAGCCGCCGCGAGGCCGAGCGTGTTAGTGACGGCGAAAACCCACGAGCTGATCGTGAGACTGTAGACTGCGAAAAGCAAAGATGCGAGCGCCTGCCCGTAATACAACAGCGGGTTCACGCCCTTCAGCTTGCGCTCGCGCCAGTTCTTGCGAACCTGCGCGAACATCGTGATGAGTAGAATCGAGGCGGCCAGCCATCCGAGCCATTCCAAAATCGTCCCCTCCTGTGCGGGCGGTCTTCATGCAGCCTGCCTTTCGTTGCTCTGCGCGTGGTCGTGCGAGACGCGCGTGATGACCGATGTAATCAAGCGCTCGATGCCGCGCGTCGCCGTCAGGTAGAAGACGGCGCGGCCACCCGGCTGCAATCCCAAGTCGATCTGTCCGAGCGCGCCCGTGCCGGAGATAGCCCCGGCCAGCACCGCCTCGCGCTCGCCGTCGCCAAGCGTGCCGCCGCTCAAGTGCCCGCGCCGCTGCTCGGCGTCGCTGACGCGAAAGCGGTATTCGCTGTTGGCAGTCTGTATCAGCAGTTGATCGCTCGATTGAATCTCAGATAATTTAATTCCCATAATCCACCTCACCTATCCGAGCGGCTCGCTGTACTGGCTCGCGCGCGACTCGGTCATCCGCTTAATCAGGCGTGTGATCAGGCCGGCGAGCAGAAGCGCGTAGAGCAGGAAGAAGACCGAGAAGAGAATGAAATGTCCGAAGTACATCACGCTGAAACGAGCCATTGCCATAACCAGATTCCCCCTGTTCGTTGTTACTCACGCCAGCAAAGTGCAACACGAATGCCAGAACAGGCGCGCTTTCCGATGGCGCAAAAAAGCGTGATTTTTGGGCTTTCTAAGGGATTTCTTTGAGGCTCGTCAGCGGCGGGTTGTACGGCGCTGTTACAGGCAGGTGCGGTTTGGCTACGATTCGTACGCTTGACTTCAGCGGGGCTTGCCCATAGAATTCACTCGAACCAGTAGCTGTAAGAGAAACGCACTTATCCGCTGTCCGTAGCTTCACACACAAAAGCCCCAGGAATTGATCAGCGCGCAGGCTGCACGAGCACAGCCTAAAGGTGTTGGACGAAATGGCGACCAGAGACATCCTCCGCGCTCAGAGCTTTGAGCAGGCGTTTGCCGCCGGCAGAGCCGCGTTTGAAGAGAGCCGCTTCGAGGAGGCGACAAATTATTTCCGCGCCGCTCTGAAACGCGGCGGCTGGACGGGCGAAGAGGAAGCGCAGGCGCGCGGCTTTCTCTGCCTGTCGCTCGAAAAGCGCGGCCTCCACACTGAACAACTCGAAGCCGTCGCCAAGTACGAACGCCCGCAAGAGCTGGACCGGCTGGCCGAGCGCACGCGCATGGACATGCTCATACGACTCGGCTGGAGCTACTCGCTCACCAACGACCTGCCGCGCGCCATCGCGCTGTTCAACCAGGCGCTACAAATCGCCCGCAAGCTCGAAGACCAGGCCGGGCTGGGCGCGTGTTATTTCGGCCTGGGCCGCGCCTACCGCGTCATCTCTGAAATCCGCATCGCCCGCGATCATTATTCATCAGCGCTTGAACATTTTCGTCATACGGGTGACTGGCGGCGGCTGGCTCAATCTTACGTCAACCTCGGCTATATGCACGCCTATGAAGGCGACTTCCGCAATGCCCTGCACCTGCTCAAGCAGGCGCTGACGATCATCGGCACGCACGAAGAGCACGACTTGCTTGGCCGCACGCACATGTATATGGCCATCACCTACGACAATCTCGGCCAGACGAACAAGGCGATCCGCTCGTTTGAACGGTCCATCGAGCACTTCCGGCTGTCGGGCAATCAAGCCAGCCTGGGGATCAATCAGAATAACTACGCCGACAAGCTCATCTGGCTGGGGCGATGGGCCGAGGCCGAAGCGTTGCTGTTGGAGGCGCTGACCACCTTCGAGGCGATCCATCAGGAAGCGCACCTGGCCGGCGTGCTCGACACACTGGCTTACCTGAACCTGTTGCAAGGCCGAATAGAAGAGGCCGACGAGTTGGCTCGCCGCTCGATGCAGGTGATTCAAACCTCGAAGAACACGCTCTGGGTTGAGATCAGCACGCGGCTGACCATGGGCCGCAGCCTGATGATGAAGGAGCGTTATCAGGAAGCGAGAGAGGTGCTGGAGACCGGCGTCGAAGTCTGCCAGCGCAGCAGCACGACGCGCTTTATGGCCGATGTTCGTTTGCTCTTAGCCGACGCTCTGCTCACGCTCGGCGAAGTCGAGCAGGCCGCCGCGCACGTCGAGGGCGTGCGCGACTTCCTCAACGATACGCCTTCGATGACGGCCTGGGGATTGATGATGCGTATGAAGGCTAAAGTCCAGGCGGTCAACGGCCACATCGCCGCCGCCATTCAGTCGCTCGGCCAGAGCACGTCGGTGTACGAACTGCGCGGCAGCGTTTACGACTGCGCGGTCAACCGCGTCATTCTCGCCGGCCTTTACGAAAAGCAAGGCCGCGCCGAGGCGGCGCTCAGCGAAGCGCAAGCTGCGCTTGACGCATTCACACAGCTCGGCGCGAAGTTTGACGAAGCGAAGACGCGCGCTTACCTTGACTCCCTCATTGATTCGGCGGATGCGTTTAATAATGTCGAAGTCGGACGCGAGATGGCGGCCATGAGCTTTCCGGTTGCCGGCCTGCGCTTCGAGGTGAAGGATCAAACGCACGGGCCGACGCTCGACCTGGCATCGGGCCTTGACGGCTTCATCGCTCAACGGCTCGTGCAGGCGACGCACGCGCGCGAGCTGTTGCTCCACGAGATCGTCGCCATTCTCCGCGAACAGTCACGCAGCCGTGCGGCGTTGATCGCTGAAATCATCTCTGACGATTTCAATCTGAAGAACCGGCTGACGCTCAAACTCGCCGCCGCAGTCGGACTGGACGACACGGAACTGGCCGAAGAGATGGAGAGGCTGACCTATCTTCCAATCGAAGATTACGGGCATCATTTCGTTTACCGGCTTGGCGACAACCAGCAGACCAAGTATCTGCTGCGCATCGTCTGGCCAACCGCCGAACGCTTCGTCAATAACACGATCACGCTCGCGCCGCTGCTGCAACTGGCCGAGCAGGGGCTTGAGGCCATCAGCTTGCGCGGTAAGAATCGCCGCACGCAGGTCTTCAATCCGTCGCGCTTGCTGGCGCAGGTCGAGCTGCCCGGCTTTGTCTGTAACAGCCGCGCGATGAGCCAGGTGCTCGAACAGATTCATAAGATTCGCTCGTCGGACGTGACCGTGCTGATCACCGGCGAATCGGGAACCGGCAAGGAGTTGATCGCCCGCGCCGTTCACGCCGGCTCGTCGCGCCGCGCCAATCGCTTCCTGCCCTTCAACTGCTCTGCCGCGCCCAAGGAGATGATCGAAAGCCAGTTGTTCGGCTACCGCAAGGGCGCGTTCACCGGCGCGATTGCCAGCAACGAAGGCGTCATACGCGCTGCCGAGCGCGGCACGCTCTTTCTGGACGAGATCGGCGACCTGCCGCTGGAATTACAGCCGAAGCTTTTGCGCTTCCTGCAAGAAGGCGAGATTCATCCGCTTGGCGACACCGCGCCGCAGAAGGTTGATGTGCGCGTCGTTGCGGCGACCAACTCGAATCTCGAACGCGCCGTCGAAGAGGGCCGTTTCCGCGAAGACCTCTTTCATCGGCTGAACGTCATTCGCATACACGTGCCGACGCTCCGCCAGCGCCGCGAAGAGATACCGGCGCTGGTCAATTACTACCTCGACCTTTATCAAAAAGAGTCGGCCAAGTCCGAAATCAAGCTGGCCGAAGAGACGCTCGACCTGCTGGTCGTCTATGACTGGCCCGGCAACGTCCGCCAGTTGTGCAACGAAGTGCGGCGCATCGTCGCCTACAACGATTCGACAACCGTCGTGACACCAGAGAGCCTGTCGCCAGAGATCGTCAAGGCGAGCCGCGAGCCTGAGCCGACGACGACCGTCTATCGCAAAGCATCGGAGCCTGCCGTCAGCACCCCTGAAGGCGTGACAATTGCCGCCGCCATCGAAGAGCTTGAGCGGCAGATGATCGCCGAAGCGTTGCGCCGGTCGGCGGGCAACATCGCCCGCGCCGCCAAAGAATTGGGCTTGTCGCGCAAGGGCCTCTACCTGAAGATGGACCGCCTCGATTTCAAAATCTGACCTCGCCGCCGCCCGCACAGCGTTTCGTCGCCTTAACCGCTCACCGTCCTTCTTTAAAAGTGTGTAGCCGCTTCACAAGTGTGTAGCTGCTTCACACTTCCTTTAAACCCTTTATAACAAAAGAGAAGGCTGTCCAAGACAGCGAGTGTGAAGCAGCTACACACTTGGCGTCGGGCCAGCCTTCACCGCAGATTCGAGCTAACTTGTTGGTTTTATTCGTCGGTTGCTGACGACTCGGCTAGGCATTTTCACGGCACGGCCATTGCAATAGAGAAAGGCGTAACGAGCGGTTGTAAACGCAAGAAAAAATCACCAAAGAAGGAGAATGAAAATGAACGAGGGGATTTTGCTGAGTGACGGCATTCTGTTGAGCGATGGCATTCTGTTGAGCGATGGCATCCTGGTGAGCGACGGCCACCTTCTGGCTAACGGTCACTTGCTCGCTAACGGGCATCTGCTGGCGAACTAGCGCTGGGCGCATCCCGACCTGCGGCTGGTCAATGTCTGCCCAGTCGCTTCCGACATCAAGACCAAGGAGTGATAGGTTGAAGTCGGGACCTTGCTGGAAGGCGTCCTCCCCGTCTACGTGGCCCGTGCCAGGGCCTTCGCGTTGTGGTCGCCAAAAGGAGACAGCGATGTTAAGGAACGGATTACTGAGCAATGTCGGAGTGATCTTTGACGAACTTGGCATTGAAGAGGTGGTCGCTCCCCATTCGTAATTTTGCCGGGCCGTTAAGCTTTCGTGATGCAGATTACGAATCCGTAACGGCCCGACTCTTCACCGCGCTTCATTGATCCGCCTGGGTGATGAGCCGCTGCCTTACTTTTTCACGCAATCCACACAAGCTTAAGCTAAGATGACACGGGCGTCGGCCCTGATCCGGTCGATCTCCCCGCTTGCGCATCAAAGAAGAGTCAGAGTGTATGGGCTTGAGGGCTTTGTCAATGCGTCATCGTCGCGTGTCGCCCGCGCCGCGATTGGCCGATGGGTTTGGCCTGCTAAGTGTGGTTGCCCTTGAAGGTTACTGTTGCTAAAAGGCGGTGTTCCCGTTACCCTCTGTGCTGAATAAGGCAGACTTCGTTTCGCCGCATCTTTCAGCACGTTGAGATTGAGTTTCACTATGCAGAGCGGATCGGAAGGCTCTAACCCGCTGGACCGCATCGAAGGAGGCAGAGGTCAGCTTGAAAGCGGTCACTATCAAACCAGTGCGCCGGCTGTCGCTGCTCCAGCCCTTGTCTGTGCGCAACTTCCGCCTGCTGTTTCTCGGCCACTGCGGCTCAATGCTCGGCGATCAGTTCTACCTCATCGCGTTGCCTTGGCTGGTCTACACGCTGACCGGCTCCAATGTCATGCTCGGCACCGTGCTGCTGGTGTCGGGCGCGATCCGCTCGGCCTTTCTATTGATGGGCGGCGCGCTATCTGACCGCTTCTCGCCGCGCGTGTTGATGCTGGCGGCTTATGTGCTGGGCGCAGTAGTGACGGCGCTGACGGCGCTGGCCGTACATTTAGACATCACGCAAAGCTGGCACCTGTTTCTGCTCGGCGGCTGCTTCGGACTGGTCGAAGCGACCTTCTTTCCGGCCTATCAGTCGATGACGCCCTTGCTCATCGCCCGCGAGCAGTTGGTCGCCGGCAATTCGCTGCTGCGCAGCACCGCCCGTTTGATGGGCGTCATTGGGCCGGCGGTCGCCGGCGTGGTCATCACCCGGACGGGCTTCACGGCGGCCTTCGCCTTCGATGCCGCGTCGTTCGTCTTTGCCTTTTTCATGATCAGTATGATCGGCACGACGCGACTTGCCGACGCGGATGAGCCAGGCGTCGTCGCGGCCCCTGCCGCACCCCGCCAGCCCTTAATGCAGAGCATTGCCGAAGGCTTGCGGTATACGTTGCGCAATCGCTCGCTGCGGTCGCTGTTCGTTTACCTCATCGCCTTCGAGTTCGGCGCGACGGGGGCCGATTACGTTGGACTGCCGGCCTTCGCGCGGCTGCACTTCGGAGAAGAAGAAGGGGCAAAGGTGCTGGGCGTGCTGGTTTCGTCTCTTGGCGCTGGCCTGTTGATCGGCATGCTGATGGCCGGCTCCTTGAAGGCATTCAAGCGCGTGGGCCGCGTGACGACGCTGATGACTTTGCTGATGGTCTGCGCGCTGACCGGGCTGGCTTTCGTCTCGACGCTGCTGCCGGCCTGCATGGCGGTCTTCGCCTTCGGCATTGCCAGCGGTGCCGTCAGCATCATCATTCAAGCCCGCGTCCAGTTGGCGTCCGACAAGCGGATGCTGGGTCGGGTCATGAGCATCCTCATGCTCGGCATCTCGCTTTCAGAGATGGCCGCCTTCGCGTTGACCGGCCTGCTGGCGGACTGGAAGCTGTGGGTGGTCTTTTTGCTCGGCGGCTTCATGATGTCCATCGCCTTGCTCGCCTGGATGGCCAGTCAAAGAGACGACGAAGCTGTCCCTTTAATGGAGAGGGAGGCCATACTGGAACGCGATTGATTTACAAGATCGAAAGCCTGGTTCAGGTTGACACACGTCCCCTTCGTAGGCGATAAAACGAGTGGTAAATCTCTATACAAAGCCAGCCGGTAACGAGTTTGCCCCACCTCGACTGCCGATGATTGGCAAGCGTCACGCAAAAGGCTCACGATGCCCGGCTTGCGTCCTCTCTCGCAGCCCGGAGGCTTGAGGCCCGTTCGCATCATTCATGGCTCTAGTAATTACCGGCCCTGCGCCGGGGAGAGATTATGGAAAACTTGTGGCAGGACCTTCGCTATGGCTTGCGCGGCTTAGGCAGGCAGCCCGGCTTTACCCTTGTTGCGATTATCGCGCTGGCGCTCGGCACCGGCGCAAACACGGCCATCTTCAGCGTCGTCAACGCGCTGGTGCTGCGCCCGCTCAACTATGCCGCGCCGGAGCGACTCGTCATGGTCTGGGGCACCAACAGCCGCAGCAACGTGATGAAAGACGGCCTGTCAGTTCCTAACCTGCTCGATTACCGTGATCAGAGTTCCCTGCTTGAGCACGTCGCGGCTTATGCGCAAGCCGATTTCAATTTCAGTCGCGGCGGCGAACCGATTCACATTCAGGGGGCATTCGTCACCGCCGATTATTTTACGACGCTCGGTGTACAGCCGCGCTACGGGCGCGTCTTCGGCGATGGTGAAGATCAATCGCGCGCGCCGCGCATCGCCATTCTCAGCGAGGCGCTCTGGCAGCGGCAGTTCGCCGGTAGCCTCGACGTGCTTGACCAGCCGATACAGCTCAACGGCGACAGCTTCACCGTCATCGGCATTCTGCCGCGCGGCTTTCAGCCGGTTAATGCAGGCGACGAACTCTTTGTGCCGCTGGCGCTCGATGGCGGCGACGTTCAGCGCACGCCGCCGGTCGGCCCGCCCGAAATCATGAAGGCGCGCAATCTTCGTTTCCTTTACGCCTTCGGACGGCTCAAGCCGGGCGCGACCATCGCTCAGGCGCAGAGCGAGTTGAACGCCATCGCCGCGCACAACGAAACGCTCTATCCGAACGAGAACGCCAACATCGGCGTCAACCTGCTCGGCATGCAGGAAGAGATTGTCGGAGACATCAAGCCGAAGCTTAGAGTGCTGTTGATTGTCGTCGCTGTCGTGTTATTGATCGCCTGCGTCAACGTGGCGAACCTCTTGCTGGCGCGCGCCACATCAAGACAAAAAGAGATTGCGATACGCACAGCGATGGGCGCGACGCGCGGTCGCATCATCAGCCAGTTGTTGACCGAAAGCATGCTGCTTGGGCTGGTCGGCGGAGCGGTCGGCCTGGGGCTGGCCTTTGCCGGCCTCAAGCTGGTCGTGTCGTTCAACCCGCCGAACATCCCGCGCCTTTCCGAGATCAGCATTGACTTGAAGGTGCTCGTTTTCACGCTGGTCGTTTCGCTGCTGACCGGCCTGATCTTCGGCCTCGTGCCGGCCTTGCAAGCGTCAAAGCCAAACCTCAACGAGATGCTGAAGGAAGGCGCGCGCGGCTCATCGGCGGGCGGCAATCGTCAGATCCTGCGCCGCGCCCTGATCGTCATCGAGATGCTGCTAACGACGCTGTTGCTCATCATCACCGGCTTGATGATTAAGAGCTTCTCGTCGTTGCAAAAGGTTGATCCCGGCTTCAAACCATCGAACCTGCTGACCATGTGGGTAGACCTGCCGCAAGCGCGTTATATGGAAGACCCGCAGATCATCGGCTTCTTCGACCGCGCCTTCGCGCGGCTGGAGACCGTGCCCGGCGTCGAATCGGTCGCCGGCGTCACCTGCCTGCCGCTGACGACCAACTTCATCGCCCGCTTCCGCTTCACGATTGACGGTGCGCCGCCGGCCTCGCCCAACGAGCGCCTGACCACCAATTTTCGTGGCATACACTACAATTACTTCAAGACCATGGGCATCCCGCTGATTGGAGGCAGGCTGTTCAACCAGGCCGACAACGAAAAGTCGCCGCCCGTCGTCATCATCAATCAGACGCTGGCGCGATTCATCGAGAGCCGGTTTGAAGGGCAGACAGCGCTCGGCAAGCGCGTTGTCATTCCCGGCCTCGGCAAAGCGCCGCGCGAAGTCGTCGGCGTCGTCAGCGACGTAAAGCATGCGAGCCTGGACGCCGGCGCGGGGTGGGAACTCTATGTGCCTTATCAGCAGAAGCCGCTGAACGTCATGAACCTCGTGGTCAGGACGGCGGGCGACCCGGCGCGGCTCGCCTCCGACGTGCGGCAAGCAATCTTCGACGTTGATCCCGGCCAGCCGCTTTATGAGGTGAAGACGATGGATCAGGTGGTCAGCGATTCGCTGTCCCAGCAGCGCCTCTACAGTGTGTTGCTGATTATCTTCGCGGCGGTTGCGCTGACGCTCGCCGGCGTAGGCATCTATGGCGTAATGAACTCGACCGTGAGCCAACGCCTGCAAGAGATCGGCATACGTATGGCGCTGGGCGCGCAGCGCGGCGACATCCTGAAGATGATTGTCGGACAAGGCATGGGGATGGCGCTGCTCGGCGTCGCGCTTGGCTTGATCGCCGCCTTGATCCTGAGCGTCACAGCGGCATATTACATCACAGATATGTTATTCGAGGTGGGGGTGCGCGACCTGACCGCCTTCGTCGCCGCGCCGGTCGTGCTGTCCGTCATCGCCTTTCTGTCGATCTACATTCCCGCGCATCGCGCGACGAGAGTAGACCCGATGATCGCCCTGCGCTATGAGTGAGCGCTGAGCGCTGAGTGAGAGAATGCGAGTTGAATGAATCCCTCACTCAGCATTCAGCACGTTCAACTCAACACGCTATGCCGCGATGATGGAGTCGGGGACGTAACCGCGCACATCAACGGGCCAGATGGCCGCAAACGTCGAGCCTGCGCCCGGCTCGCTCTGCACGTTTATCCTGCCGCCGAGCAGTTCCACCAGCCGCTTGCTGATGGGCAACCCCAGGCCAGTGCCGCCGCTGTGATGCGGGTTTGAAATGTTCACTTGCTGAAACTCTTCAAAGATGAGCGGTATCTGATCTTCAGCAATGCCCATGCCGGTGTCGGTCACTTCGACGCGCCACATCCCGCCCGCGTCTCGACTCACTTTAATGACGACCTCGCCGCCAGCCGGCGTGAACTTGATAGCGTTCGACGCGAAGTTCGTCACCACCTGCGCGACCTTCGTCGGATCGCTGAGAATAATCGGCAAGTCGCTTGCGACCTCAAGCCGCAGCTCGACGCCTTTGTCGTTAGCCGTATGCTTTAAGCCGGCGACAATCGAATCGATCAGCTCGGCGGCATTGAACTCTTGCAGCTTGATCTGCATACGGCGGGCTTGCAGCCTCGATAGATCAAGCAGGTCGTTCACAAGGCGAATCAACATCTGCACAGACTTCTCTAATCGCCCGACCGTCTCTTGCTGGCGCGGCGTGAGCGGCTCGCTCTTGTCGCGCGTCAAGACCATCAGTAGCCCGGTCAGCGCGTTGAGCGGCGTGCGGACTTCGTGCGCGATGGTCGAGATGAAGCGCGATTTCATCTCGTCCACCTGGCGCAGCTTTTCATTGGCTTCCTGCAAGTTGCGATTGGCCTGTTCCAACTCGCGCCGGCTGTGCGTCAGTTCGCCGAGCACGCGCACCAACTCGCTGTTCTGCGCCTGTAACTCTTCAACCATGCTCTCTTCGCTGGCCGAGAAGAAGTGCTTGCGAATCTCGTCTACAGGGCGCAAGGCGCGATGATAATCATCGAACCACTTGACCGCTTCGATGCGCGTGCCCTGACCGGGCGCGGTCTGCACGCGGAACTCATCCATCAGACGTTGTGAACCGGCGATGCCTTTGCCGAGTCCGGTCTTTGATTCAAAGTGGCCTGAAAGAATCTGCTCGATGTCACGGATGCCCGGCCCTTCGTCTTCGCAGACCAGTTCCATCCCGCGCCGCTCGCCGCGTTCGATCAAGGAGACGTTGATGCTGCCGGTCTGCGCGTATTCGTAGATGTTGCGCGTCAATTCTGAAGCGACGGTCGCCAGCTTGATCTGCGTGACGTTATCAAAGCCTAGCTCGCGCGCCGCCAGTCGCACGCGGTCGCGGACGCGCGGCAGGTCGCTTTCGCGGCGAATGAAGATCGAGCCGATCAGCTCGCGCCGCGTTGCCACGTCGGAGGCAGGATGGTGTAACTCTGCCGTCACAGGTGCAGCCTCCCACAAAGAATCGTCGCGTCGTCGTTAGGCCGCGAGAAGTCGCGCATCACAGTCGCGCAAAACAACTGCGGATGCATGCCGAGCAAGCCTGGATAATTGTCCGGCTCCCACCGCTCAGAAATACCATCGGTCGCCATAATCATCGTGGCGACTTTCGGCATCGCTTCTTTGAAGACCTTGACGCGGTCGAGCCGCGAGCCGAGCGTGCCGTTGAGCGAGATGAAGCGCAGTCGCTCGCGCCCGCCGATGATGCGAAAGTCGGTGTTGCCGATGCCGGCATATTCGACCGTTCCCGTTGCCAGGTCTATCGCCGCCAGGCCCATCACCGCGCCGCGCATCATATGCAATGCGTCGTGCGTCGCTCTTATGATGATCTCGACCGGCTGCGTAAGGTTTCTGTCAATCGCGGCAATGGCGGCGCGGGCCGAATCGCACGCGGCTTCGCCGTGACCCAGGCCATCAATCATCGCCAGCAACAAACGATTATCTTGCGAGCGGATCACATAAGCATCGCCGTTATCTGTGTGGCCTTCGGCGGGCCGCGTCATTCCGCCCCAGACGCCGGGCACAACGCGAGGCGGCTCTTGATGAGGATCGACGCGCTTGCGAAAAACGATGGCCGTGCCGTGCGTCGTTCGCCCATACATCGGCAGCCTTCGCGTCGCGCTGTCGAGCGCCGAGAAGATGTAGAACTCGTCGCTCATTCGCTTGATCGCGCCCAGCCCAGCGCCGAGCGTACCCGTAGTCGAGAAGCCATCATTGATGGCCATCGCCGTGTCTTCGATGCCCGGCCCTTTGTCAACGTAGATGATCTCGATGCCGCGCGGCTCTACTCGTTCGTCGGCGCTCGCGTAGTAGATGCGACCCGTGCCGCGCGCGAACTTCAGCGCGTTGGAGCCGAGTTCTTTGACGACGATCTCAATCTCGGCGAGCTGGAGTTCGCTGAAGCCCAGCTCGACAGCGTAGCGGTTGATGTTGCGCCGCGCGAGTCCGATCTGGGCTTCGTGGGTCAAGGGTGTGGAGTCGAATTGCTTCATTGCGAGCAGAAAGAGAGTGCCACAGAGACACAGAGACACAGAGAAAAGTCTAAAATTCTTTTCCTGTTTGCTCCGTCCTTCATTCCCTCTGCGCCTCTGTGTCTCTGTGGCCAATCCTCTGATCTCTACAGCCACTTGGTGATGGTGACAACCGTGCCGCATCCGACTTCGGAAGTGATCTCAAACTCGTCAACCAGGCGGCGCGCCCCCGGCAAGCCTTTGCCCAGCCCGCGCCCGCTGGTGTAGCCATCTCTCATCGCCAACTCAATGTCGATGATGCCCCGGCCTTCATCTTCAAAGCGCACCCGGATGCCGCGCCTGCCCTGTCGCTTCACGAGCGAGATGTCGGCAAAGCCGCGTTCGGCGTAGACGACGATGTTGCGCGCCAGTTCGCTCGCGGCAGTCACCAGCCGGACCAGATCGGTTGCGCCGAAGCCGAGCGCGGCGGCACGCTCGCGTACTGTGCGGCGCAATGTCACCAAGTCTTCGCTCGTCTCGATAACGATGCGCTCAACCGGCGACTGCATTATCGTTCGCGCCGTACAAGTGCCGCCGTTGCCTTTCACGCATACGCTCTTTCAATATTCGCAAGCCGTCGTCCACGTCGAGCGCCGTCGAAACGCCTTTCAGTTCAAGCCCCAATTCAACCAGCGTGATGGCGACCGCCGGCTGTATGCCGACGACGACCGTCTCCGAATCCATGATTGAAGCCATCGCCGCGATGTCACTCAACATACGCCCGGTGAACGAATCGACCATCTCAAGCAGCGAGATGTCGATCAATAGAGAGCGCGCGCCGGTGCGTTCGATCTGTTCGAGAACGCGCTGCTGCATCTCGATGACGGTGCGGTCGTCGATGTCCGACTGAATCGAAACGATCAGCACATCGCCGACTTTAAGGATGGGCACTCTGAACGCGCTCATCGCTCTCCCCCCTTTCGGCGCTGGCGTCGCTTTCCGCATGCGAGTTGAGCTGGATGACGCGCTGCCGCGTCATCTCGAAGGCCAGCCGTATGCCGTCGCTCAGTTGATTGCGCGTGATGATGCCGGTCAGGTCGATGCCTAAGTGGACGATGGTCTGCGCGATGGCCGGGCCGACGCCGGTGACGATGCAGGTCGAGCCGAGCAGGCGCACGGCAGTAACGGTCTTAATCAGGTAATTCGCCACCTGCGTGTCCACGGTCGGAACGCCCGTGATGTCGAGAATGGCAATCTCTGCGCGCGTCTTGACGATGCGCTCAAGCAACCGCTCCATCATCAACTGCGTGCGGCGGCTGTCGAGCGTGCCGATTAGCGGCAGGCAGATGATGCGATCCCATATCTGCACGACCGGCGTCGATAGCTCCAACATATCCTGCTGCTGCTGGCGGATGACGCGCTCGCGGTTCTTGATCGTCGAGACGAAGATGAACGAGCCGAGCTTGTCGAGCGCCTTCGAGATTTTATTGACTTCATCGACCAGCAATTCAGGATCGTTTTTGTACTCGTCGCGCAGGAACGGCAGCAAGGATTCCTTCAGGCTGAAGACATAAAAGGCCGTCTCCGATGGGCTGAAGGCTTGCGCGGCGCGCGCTTCGGAAATCTCCAGCAGCAAGCGCCGAATCGCGTTGAACTCTTTGCCGCGCATCTCTTCGACGTTCGAGTTGGCGATGGCCGTCAAGAAGGCGCGCAGGAAGGTCTGCGAATCGCTGCGCAATTCTTCGCCGCTGATGAGCGTCTCGCGGAAGTCCGAAGACTGCACGCGGTTTTCGATCCACGCTTCGAGAATCTCGCTCTCGCGTTCGGTCAGCAATTGGATAGTGCGTGGGTCAGGCGTATTAGCAGGCGTTTGATGGTCAGGTGGCAAAACTGAGACCTCCTCAGCGTTGAGGATGAGATTCCGGCGCTTTTCAGCCGCACATCTTTGACGGATTATCGCAAGCGTCCTATTCAGATTAAAACACGACCGCGCGCGTCGTGCAAAGCGTGCGCATGATCGTCTTCCTTTGCACGCGCGGCTCGCCTGAGGCATTGCTTTTTTTCGATACAGCAAGCAGCGTCGCGCTCGTAGCAATTCAAGGCTGCAAGCCGCAGCCGGCTCACGCAATCGTTCAAGCAAGTCGGCGCAAGTGTGCGGGATGATAATCAGTGTGGATGATTGCTCGCTCTGGCACGAGCCTTGATGAATAAATCTTTGCGCGCCGCTTGCGCGTGACGGTTTACGTTGCGCACGAGTGACACGCATAGATCAACTGGGAGGAATCGTTATGAATCGGGATGAAATGGAAGGCAAATGGGACCAGACCAAGGGCAAGGTGAAAGAGAACGTCGGTCGCGCCATCAACGACCGTGATATGGAGGCCGACGGCGCGGGCGATCAGGCCAAGGGCAATCTCAAGGAAGGCTTCGGCAAAGCGCGCCGCAACATCGGCGAGGCCGTCGAAGACCTCGGCGATAACATCAAGCGATAACCGGATGCCTTAATAATTAAGGCCAACGATCAGCGAGCGCGCCGGCGGCCATTCTCACAGAGTAGTCACGGCGCGTTCGCCGCTTGCCTGTTTCGCTAAAGCCGCCAGTCAATCAGCAGTCTCAGTCGGAGCTTTCGCCTGATCGAGTTCCAACACGGCAGGCGGGGCCGGCTCGTCTATCAACAGGGTCGCTATTCCCACCGCCGCATCAGCATAAAAATGAGCGAGGCATTGACCAGCGCCGTCGCCAGGCAGACGACCGCAGTCCACCGCGCGACTCCTTCGTGAGCCAGAAAGACCATCGCCGCCGGCGCGGTCAGGCTAATCAGCAGGCAGGTGAATCCCGGCCAGCGCCGCACATAAATCTTCCGGGTGACAATCGCCAGACCGGCTGCGGCTAACAACTCGAACAGTCCGAAGTCAACGAATACTTCCATAGCTCGCTCCTTCCGCGTTCGTGGTTTGTCGATCTGCTGCCTGCCGCGTGTGGCGCGTCGCGGTGTTCGAGCTTCGTTTCAAAGGCGAGATAGTCGACGATGTCGCAGCAGGCGACGATGGTCGAGTTAATAACCGGCAATCCGCTGCTCAACTTCGTCCACGTCGTGCCGCCATTGAGAGTGGGATAAAGGCCGAGGTTCGTCGCACCATAAGCGATGGCGTCGTTGGTCGCGTGCACCGCCATCTTATAGAAGCAAGCGCCGGTGAATTGAGCTTGGCCTTGCAAGACCCAACTCGCGCCGCCGTTGGTCGTCTTCAGGATGCCGGAACCTTCATACGCCGCATTGATGCTGGTGAGGTTGGCGATGAGCCGATAGTAATAAATATCACCTTCGCCGGTCCCAGCGTAGAGCACTTGCGG
>JBJMGV010000068.1:0-102701 GCA_045807725.1 Blastocatellia bacterium
ATGCGTTATGGCGAATATCAGGCGGCGGGCTTGCCCATCGGCAGTGGCGCGGTCGAATCAACCTGCAAGCAGATGGTAACGGCGCGGTGTAAGCAAGCCGGGATGCGCTGGAGCGAAGCGGGAGCCGACGCGATGCTGGCATTGCGGAGTTTTGTGCTCAATGATCGCCTCGATGAATTGTGTCCCAAGCCGGCGGTGAGTTTGGATTGGGCAAAGGCGGCTTGAGGTCACCTACTTTGACTTCGCGCACCCCGCCGCCCCGCACATAAAGCGGGCGCGGCATTGCGGCTCTCATTAGAGCCATGCAATGCCGCGCCGCTATTGCTGCCCGTGCTTTGCCTCGCCTTACTCGATCATCCAGGTGTCGCCGGCGTTCAGCAGCTTCATCAAATCGCCCGCGCCCATCTTCTCTGTGGCCGTGTGCACCTGGCCGGTCAGCAGGTCTTCATACGTCGGTCGCTCAACGTCGCGGAAGACGCCGACCGGAACCGGGTAGTCGGGATATTCCATCCGCGCCAGCATGTAGGCGAGGTAGGAATCCGGCGCTTTCTCGTCGTGCGCGATCAACTCGTTCTCGTTGACGCCGCCGTCGAGTTCGACGACCTCCAGGTGCATATCGCTGCGCATGCGTATGCCGCGATTGCGCTCCTTGCCGAAGATGAGCGGCTTGCCATGTTCGAGCGCGATCATGCGGTCATCCTTGACCTCGCGCTCGGTGAACATGTCGAAGGCATGGTCGTTGAAGATGTTGCAGTTCTGATAGACCTCGACGAACGAGATGCCCTTGTGACGCACGGCGCGCTCGACGACCATCTGTAAGTGCGCCGTGTGCGTATCGACCGCGCGCGCGACGAACGTCGCCTCTGCCGCCAGCGCCACCGACAGCGGATTGAGCGGGTAGTCGATCACGCCATAAGGCGCTGACTTATTCTTCTTGCCGAACTCGGAGGTCGGCGAGTACTGCCCTTTGGTCAGGCCGTAGATGCGGTTGTTGAACAACAGAATGTTGATGTCGAGGTTGCGCCGGATGGCGTGAATCAAATGATTGCCGCCAATCGAGAGCGCATCACCATCGCCCGTGACGACCCAGACACTCAGTTCAGGATTAGCCACCTTGATGCCCGTAGCGATGGCCGGCGCACGCCCGTGAATGCCGTGAAAGCCGTAGGTGTTCATGTAATACGGGAAGCGGCTCGAACAGCCGATGCCCGACACGAAGACCATGTTCTCGCGCTTGATGCCGAGTTCCGGCATGACCTTCTGCACTTGCGCGAGGATGGCATAATCGCCGCAGCCCGGACACCAGCGCACTTCCTGATCCGAGACGAAATCTTTGCGCGACAGCTTGACCGGCGGCTGTTGACCGTTGCCGCCATTGGTCGGGACGTTTGCGTTTGTGCTCATAAAAACCTCCCCATTGGGGATTTTAGATTGTGGATTGTGGATTGTGGAACGTACCTGCGCCTCTTTCCGCTAATCCAAAATCGGCAATCCAAAATCTAAAATTGAAGCTAGTCTTCGTATACTTCGTTCATCTTCGACAACAGTTCGCTGATCTTGAACGGCTTGCCCTTGACCTTCGGGTAAGAGATCGCCGGAACCAGATACCGCTCGCGCAGCAGCATCGCCAACTGCCCCATGTTCAATTCGGGAACCAGCACGCGGTCGAACCGTCCGAGTATCTCGCCGAGGTTGCGCGGGAACGGGTTGAGGTGACGAATGTGAATGCTCGACACGCTCTTGCCGCGCCGCTGCATCTCTTCGACCGCCGAAGTGATCGCGCCGTAGGTCGAACCCCAGCCGACGACCAGCAAGCGGCCTTGCGGCTCGCCATAAACTTCAAGCTCGGGGATGTCGTCGGCGATGCGCGCCACCTTCTCTGCGCGCGTCAAGACCATGTGCATATGATTTTCGGGATCGTAAGATACATTACCCGAAATGTCGGCCTTCTCTAATCCACCGATGCGATGCTCAAGCCCCGGCGTTCCCGGTATCGCCCAGTTGCGCGCCAGCGTCTCAGGGTCGCGCAGATAAGGCATAAAGCCTTCTTCTTTAGTGGTGAACTTGACGCCGAACTTCGGCAGTTCATCTATCGACGGCAGCTTCCACGGCTCTGCGCCATTGCCGAGGTAGCCGTCCGTCAGCAAGATAACCGGTGTCATATGGCGAACGGCGATGCGAAAGGCTTCGACAGCCATCTCGAAACAGTCAGACGGAGTAGATGCCGCAACGATAGCAACCGGACATTCGCCGTTGCGCCCGAACATCGCTTGCAGCAGGTCGGCCTGCTCGGTCTTCGTCGGCAATCCCGTGGACGGCCCGCCGCGCTGCACGTCAATGATGACGCAAGGCAATTCCGTCATCACCGCGAGTCCGATGGCTTCGCTCTTGAGCGCGAGGCCCGGCCCGCTCGTGCCCGTCACCGCCAGTTGGCCGGTGAACGACGCGCCGACCGTCGCGCACATCGCGGCGATTTCGTCTTCGGCCTGAAACGTCTTGACGCCGAAATTCTTGTGCATCGAAAGCTCGTGCAGAATATCGGAAGCCGGCGTGATCGGGTAGCTCGCGTAAAAGAGCGGGCGGCCCGCCAGCACCGACGCCGCCACGCAGCCGAGCGCCGTCGCCTGATTGCCGGTGATGTTGCGGTACTTGCCCGGCGCAATCGCGGCTTTGCGCACGCGGTAGTGAGTCGTGAAGATTTCCGCCGCGTCGCCGTAAGCGAAGCCGGCCTTGAGCGCCGTCTGATTGGCCAGGGCGACGTCGGGTTTGTTGCGGAACTTCGATTCGATCCAACGCTGCGTCGGCTCCATCGGGCGGTCGTAGAGCCAGTACATCAGGCCGAGCGCCCAGAAGTTCTTGCAGCGATCAATCTCTTTCGACGGCAGCTTGACTTCCTTGAGCGCGGCGCGGTTCAGCGTTGTGATCGGCAGCTTGAAGACGCGAAAGCCGTCGAGGCTGTTGTCGTTCAGCGGGTTGCTCGCGTAGCTCGCCTTCTTCAGGTTGTTGTCGTTGAAGGCGTCGGTGTTGATGATGAGCAGGCCGCCCGCTTCAAGGTCGTCAATGTTCACCTTGAGCGCCGCCGGGTTCATCGCAACCAGCACGTTCGGCTCGTCGCCCGGCGTGCGTATGTCGTGGTTCGAGAAGTTGAGCTGGAACCCCGATACACCGGGCAAGCTGCCCGCCGGCGCGCGAATCTCGGCGGGAAAGTCGGGCAGCGTCGAGATGTCGTTGCCGACGATGGCCGTCGTGTTGGTGAACTGCGTGCCGGTCAACTGCATGCCGTCGCCCGAATCGCCGGCAAAGCGAATCGTTACGGCTTCGAGTTCTTCGAGGTGTTTCTCTTCAACGTTGTTGAGAATCGTGGTTGATTCCATCGGTCTTCACCCTGTCAGTCTGGAAGTGGAGGAGTGATGCGTTGCACCGCCCGGTTAAACCTGTTACCCGTCGGTCGAGCCGACTGTGATATTACACAAAACACTATACCACGACAAGCGAGCAATCGGCGCGGTCGGCGACTGCGTGAATCGTCCGCCTGCGGGCGCGAATCTGCTTTAATGATGATTCAGTCTGCACACAGGAGCATCCCTTGTGCCAGTCAAAAAATCTTGATTTTCGCGGCCAATGACGCGCCGACTGCGGAGCTTTGCTCGCCGCCCGCGAATAATTCCCCACACCCGACGCCAACAGATGAGCTTGCGCGGCAGGCATAGTGAAAGCAGAATAAACGATCAACCCGCCGCGCGGCTGTGTTGGCAGCCGTGAATGAACGGCGATGACCGGCGCTGGCTATCGACTCTGAAGATTGAAGGAGAGAAGATGAGAGCTTACGAAGTGCGGCAGTTCGGCATAGACCCTCTCGCGCTGGTCGAGCGCGACGAGCCGCAAGCGGCGGCGGGCGAAGTCGTCGTTCGCTTTCGCGCCGCGTCGTTGAATTATCGGGACCTGATGTTTGTCAAAGGCTCCTACAATCCGAAGGCAAAGCTGCCCGCCGTGCCGTTGTCGGACGGCGCGGGCGAAGTCGCGGCTCTCGGCGAAGGGGTCACAAAGTGGCGAGTCGGCGACCGCGTCTGCCCGATCTTTGTGCAGGGCTGGATCGAAGGCCAGCCGACCTTGCAGAAGAATCGCTCGGCGCTCGGCGCGGGCGAACGTGAAGGCGTGCTGCGCGAATACGGCGCATTCTCAGAAGACACGCTGGTCAGGATTCCAGATCACCTCTCGTTTGAAGAAGCCGCGACGCTGCCCTGCGCGGCGGTGACGGCCTGGCACGCGCTGGTTCACTCAGGCAGCTTGAAAGCGGGCGAGACGGTGCTGGCGCTCGGCACCGGCGGCGTTTCGATCTTCGCCCTACAGTTCGCCCGTATGCACGGCGCGCGCGTCATCATCACGTCGAGCAGCGATGAGAAGCTGGCGCGGGCCAAAGAACTCGGCGCGAGCGAAACGATCAACTATCAGACGACGCCGGAGTGGGACAAAGCAGTCTCCGTGTTGACCAATAAGCTCGGCGTCGATCACGTCATCGAAGTCGGCGGCGCGGGAACGTTATCCAAATCACTAAACGCGGCGCGCGTCGGCGGCCACGTCGCGCTGATCGGCGTGCTGGCAAGCGGCGGCAGCTTCAATCCCATTTATGTCTTGATGAAAGGCGTCCGCCTGCAAGGCGTCTTCGTCGGCTCGCGCGAGATGTTTGAAGAGATGAACCGCGCCATCGAAGTGAACCGGATGAAGCCGGTGATTGATCGCACCTTCGCCTTCAACGAAGTCGGCGACGCCTTGCGTTATATGGAAAGCGGCGCGCACTTCGGCAAGATCGTCATCACGTACTAAGTGATGAGTGACGAGTGATGAGTGATGAATGCGGGTCAACTCATTACTCATCGCTCATTACTCATCGCTTCATAAGGAGGATGGATAGATGAACTATCGGCGCTTTGGCCGCACCAATTGGTCAGTCAGCGAAATCGGTTATGGAATGTGGGGCATGGCCGGATGGACCGGCTCTGAAGATGAAGAATCGCTGCGGGCGCTGCAACGCGCGGTTGATCTCGGCTGCAACTTCTTCGACACGGCGCTGGCCTATGGCGAAGGCCACAGCGAAAGCCTGCTCGGCCAAATCGAGCGCGCCAATCCCGGCAAACGGCTCTACACGGCGACGAAAGTCCCACCGAAGAATCGCCAGTGGCCGAGCCGCCGCGAATTCACGCTCGACGATTGCTACCCGCCCGATTACATCGAGCAGAGCGTTCACACGAGCCTGAAGAACGCCGGTCTTGCGAGCTTCGACCTCGTGCAGTTTCACACCTGGGAAGACGCCTGGCTCGACGACGACCGCTGGGCGAAGAAGATGGACGAACTGCGTGGCCAAGGCTTGATTCACGCGGTCGGCATCAGCATCAATCGTTGGGAACCGTGGAACGGCGTGCGCACCGTGCGCAGCGGATTGATTGAAGCGGTGCAGGTCATCTACAACATCTTCGACCAGAACCCCGAAGACGAGCTGTTCCCGGCTTGTAATGAACATGACGTAGCGGTGATCGCCCGCGTGCCTTTTGATGAAGGCACGCTGACGGGCACGCTCACCAAAGAGAGCACGTGGCCGGCAGACGATTGGCGCAGCACATACTTTGTAGCGGAGAACCTGAACGCCAGCGTCGAGCGAGCCGACGCCCTGAAGCCGCTCGTGCCCGAAGAAATGACGATGCCAGAGATGGCGCTGCGCTTTATCCTGAACAACCCGACCGTCAGCACCATCATTCCCGGCATGCGTAAGATTCGCCACGTCGAATCGAACATCGCCGCGAGCGACGCCGGCCCTTTGTCTGATGAATTACATACGAAGCTGCGCGCTCATCGCTGGGACCGCCAGCCGACCAGATGGTCGCAATAAGAGGGCCGCTTGCAGCGGAAGTACCGCGCCACGTTCACGACCGTTAGGTCGCAATAAGCCCCGAAGGGGCGTGATTCATTAGCCCGGCGCATCGCGCCGGGTGAACGGCCCGAACGCTAAACAAGCCCTGAAGGGGCGAGATAAGCAAACGTTTATCTCGCCCCTTCAGGGCTTGTTTATTTCGTATTGCGGCCCACACAAGGCGCTGCCCTGTGCTATCGAATCACGCCCTTTCAGGGCTGCCGGCCTTCAACGCACGCCGAGCAGGATGTCTATCGTCAACTGGTCGAGCCGCTCGTACTTCAGCCCTTGCGACGCCATCGCCGCGCGGTCGAAGTTATAACCGAGCAATGCCTGCGCGCCTTCTTTGCTGAACTTGCCTACAAACGGTGCGCCATTGCCGAGGTCGTGCAACTCGGCGAGCAGCGCTTTGATCTCGGCATCGTTATTCCAGCGCGCCGCCTTGTCCTTCAATATCAAATAGGTCCGCATACAGCCGCGCGCGAAGTCCTTAACGCCTTCGTAGTCTTCCGTGCGATAGGCGTGCGCGTCGAAGTGGCGCGAGCCGTCGTAGCCTACGTCTTCCAAAAACTTCACCAGCCAGAAGGCCGTCTTCGGGTTGGCCGAGCCGAAGCGCAAGTCCTGATCGTAGCGGCCCGGCACTTGATCGTTCAGGTCGATGTGAAAGAGCTTGCCCGACTCCCACGCCTGCGCGACGGCGTGCATCATGTTGAGGCCGGGCATCTGCTCGTGCGCCACTTCAGGATTGACGCCGACGATCTCCGAATGATCGAGCGTTTCAATGAACGCCAGATACGCGCCGGTCGTCGGCATATAGATGTCTGCGCGCGGCTCGTTCGGCTTGGCTTCGAGCGCGAACTTGTAGCCGTAGCCTTGCGCGTTGGAGTATTCGCACAAGTAATTCAACGCCTCGCGCAGCCGCTTGATGGCGTCGTCGGGTCGGCGGCAAGCATCCGTCTCGACGCCTTCGCGCCCGCCCCACAGCACGAAGATTTTCGAGCCGAGTTCCGCGCCGATGTCCATCGCCTGCATCGTCTTCGCCACGGCGTAGGCGCGCACGTCCGGGTCATTGGCGGTGAACGCGCCGTCGCGGAAGACCGGATCATAGAAGAGATTCACGGTCGCCATCGGCACTTTCAATCCGGCGTCTTCGCAGGCGTTCTTGAACTCGCGGACGATGCGGTCGCGCTCTTGCGGCGTCGCGTCAATGGGCACGAGATCGTTGTCGTGAAGGTTGACGCCATAAGCGCCGACTTCGGCAAGCAGCTTGACGATCTCAGTCGGCGGCAGCGATTCGCGCACGGCATCGCCGAACGGGTCGCGCCCGCGATTGCCCACCGTCCAGAGTCCGAAAGTGAATTTATGTTCGGGTCGCGGAATGTAATTATCTGTAGCCATAGTTCCCCTCTTGTCTTCTCAGGCCGGGTGCGGGTCGTGCCGCGCGGCGCTGGCATAAGGTCGTTGACGCTGATTGTCAATTGCGCAGGATTCGAGCCGAGATTAGCCGAGTACGAGCGCCACCGTCAAGCAAGGGGCAGGACGACAACGCGCGGTTGCGGCTAACGAAACAGGTCGATCTCAGGCAAACGAATCAGCTCGCGCACAGAAGCCTCGCGGGCTGTGTAATCAAAGCCACGAATGATGACGACCGGCACGCCGGCGGTCTTCTGCATCAATAACTCGGCGGCGGAAGCCAGCTCGTCGGCAATGGCGATCACCGTCACCTTCAGCGGTCGCCCGTGCGAATCCAACTGGCCGCGATAATCAATGAGCGGCGCGATGCCGGCAACGCCGATGGCGACGTTGGTGATGCCTTCGCGCCACGGGCGACCAAAGGTGTCAGAGATGATGACCGCGACGCGCGCATCGAACTCGCGCTCAAGCGCCGACTGAATGCCGCGCGCCGATTGGTCGGCGTCTTCAGGCAGTAAGGTGACGACATCCGCCGCGACGTTCGAGGCATCAACGCCGGCGTTAGCGCAGATGAAACCGTGACGAGTTTCAGCGATCAAGACGCCGCGCTCCATACGAACGATGCGCCTGGATTCTCTCAAGACGACTTCGACCATCCGCGCGTCTTTGTCATAACGCGCCGCCCAGTCGCGCGCCACTTCACCGGGTTCGATCTCTTCAAGCTGAACCGTGCGCCCTTCGGCCTTCGATACAATCTTCTGCGCGATGACCACGACATCGCCTTCGACAAGGCGAAGACCGGCGCGGCACACGCTTTCAGCGATGAGTGAAGCGAGCGCGTCGCCGGCTTTAACTTCCGGTATTCCCGGCAGACCGATGAGGCGCAGTTCGGTTGGTTGGCGCATTAAAACAATGATGGCCACAGAGGCGCAGAGACACAGAGGATTCTCAAGAAAGCTCTGTGCCTCTGTGCCTCTGTGGCACGTCCTTTTGTTGTGAGTTCAGCCGTTCAACAATTCGCATCGCTTCAAGCATCGCGTAAGCCAATGTGCCGCGACCGCGCTCGATCAACGCCTGTAAATCAGCCGGCTCGTCTATATCGAGCGCGATGCGTTCATTCTCAATGATCCGACATTCGACGCCGACGCGCGCCGCTTCCGCACGATGCAGGGCCAGCGAGTTCGGGCCGAAGCGCGACGGAAAGAGCGACGGCGGCGTGCGCAGGATCGCGTTCGTGCCCGTGCCTTCGCGCGAGGGCACGAGGATGGCCGCAGGCGCGCTCGTCTCTGTAGCCAGCAGCGCGTCAACGTCTTCGGCGCGGACCAGCGGCAAGTCGGCGGGCAAGCGCAGCACGGATTGGACGCCGCGCTCGGCCAGCACGCGAGACGCCCAATCAATCGAAGCGCTCTCCGACGCCTGCGCCTGCTCGCGCAACGTCTCCCAGCCGAGCCGCTCGACGTAAGCAATCGCCGGCGCGTAGCTCGACACCAAATAAACGCTACTCATTTTTGTAGCGTTCGCTACGGCGCGGCTCACGTCTTCAAACATCGCCCACGCCAACCGCCGCCGCTCATCAGGCGACAGCAGAGACGCCAGTCGCGTCTTGGCATTGGCCGGGTCTTTGACGGGGATGAGCAGAGCCTTCATCTTGTTATTCGTCGCTTGTCACGCTCGCCAACACGTCACGCGCCAGCCGTTGCTTGTCGTCCAGCGTCGTCATCACGGTGTCGGTGACGACGACGCGCGGGCCGAGCGATTCGATTTGTGGGCGCAAGGCCGCGTCGCTGGCGTCGAGCACAAAGACGTTGCAGAAATCCCTGTACATCGCGGCGACGGCGTGGGCCGACGATTCGTGGCCGAGGTCGCGCAGCATATCCGCCGCCGGCCCTTTCAGCGCGCGCCCCGCGATGATAGGCGTGATGGCAATGACCGTTGCCTGCGTTGCTCTCAACTCATCACGCACACCAGGCACGGCCAGGATCGGGCCGATGCTGATGAAGGGATTGCTCGGACAGATGACGATAACATCGGCTCCGCTTATAGCATCGAGCACGCCGGGCGCAGGTTGCGCGGTTTCGATATTGTCGAAGCGCAGCGCCTTGACGCGCGGCTCGGCGCGGCGTCCGACGAAGTATTGCTGAAAGTGCATCTCGCCTTCGTCGGTGACAACGCGCGTCGGCGTGTAAGCATCAGTCATCGGCAGAATCGTTGAGCGGACGCCGAGCGCGCGGCGTACGTCATCGGTCACTTCGCTGAGCGTGCGCCCCTGTCGCAATCGATCCGTGCGGTAGATGTGCGTCGCCAGGTCGCGGTCGCCGAGATTGAACCAGCGCGGCTCGCCGTAGCGCCCCATCCAGTCCAGGCATTGAAAGGTGTCGCCGCCAATTCCCCACCCTGTCGCTTCATTGATGACGCCCGCGAGCGTGTAGGTCACGGTGTCAATGTCGGGCGAGATGCGCAAGCCATAAAGCTCGATGTCGTCGCCCGTGTTCGCAATAATCGTGACGGCTTCGGCGGGCATTACACCTTGCAGGCCGAGCAGGAATTTTGCCGCACCAACACCTCCCGCCAAAGCTGTAAGCTTTGGCAGGGGCCGGGAATCAGGGGCCGGGGGCCGGTCAGAAGAGTTATCCATTCCTGTCTTTCCGTGTTATTGAATGTCGAGCAACTGATACTCTCAAAAATCAACCCGGCCCCCGGCCCCTACTCACATTCCCATCACGCGATAGCAGGCCGACTTGATCTTGTAGCGACGATTGATGCCGATGGCCAGCACCGTCATACGTTCGATGGCGCGGGCGCTGTAGAGCGGGCCCGCATCAATGGGCCGCAAGCCTTCGATGAATGGGATAGCTTCGATCACCCGCGCGCGGGCTTCTTTTTCATTGCTCGCTACAAAGACATCGCAATCGAGTTTCTCGTGCGGCTCCGCCAGCAGATGGGCCGGCTCGGTCTTGAAGGCCGCGACCAGCGGGATCGATTCAGGCAATCGCGCGCGCAGGTGTTCGCTGGCCGAGCCTTCGGGCAACTCGACATAACGCACGCCGACGCCTTTTTCAAACGACACCGGCACTGTAATATCGATAACAATCGCGTCCGGTCGCAAGTCCGCCGCGAGCGACTCTAACGTCGCCGCCGCGTGCTCGAAGGGAACCGTCAGCAGCGCGAAGTCAGCGTCGCTGACGACTTCGCTGTTTTCGCCGTAGCCGATTGGGTTAGTCGTCACAAACGGGTTCAACTCGTCGGCAGCGGCCTTGGCGCGCTCAACGGTGCGCGAGCCGATGCGTACGCGCGCACCGGCCATCGCCCAGCGCAAAGCCAGCCCGCGTCCCTCTTCGCCTGTGCCGCCGATCACGCCGATCTTTAATTCGTTAATGTTCATCCTCGCCTCGCTTACTTGTAGTAGCCATCAGGTTGCCAGAGGTGAGTGACAAGTGACAAGTGACGAGTGACAAGAAGAACGGCTTGAGTATAGCTTCGTGAAGCCGGTCTCACATCGTCTTGTCACTCGTCACTTGTCACGGCTTTGGTGTGGTTGGAAAAAAAATCGGCGCAAGACGGCATTCTTGCGCCGGTATGCAACGAGCAGAATTAGTGGAGAAGCGATACCGAGTATCGCCGAACGAGGGAACAAAAAGTAATAATGGCTATGTTGCGGGGCACGACGCGCGGTCGCGCCACCGGCTTAAATATCAAAGTCCCAGATCACTCCCGAACAAATGCCTGAGCGGTTCATTAATTCAATCTCCTTTCAATCACGCACCTGTGACTATACAAACCCGGTGCCAGCCGCGCCGTGCGGCGGCCTGAAGTGATTAACTGAGAGAATAAGAAAAACTTAGACAACGCGGAGCGGCGCGCGGCAATTCCCCGACGCGCCCGTATCGGTCAGCTTGCATTGACGGTTTCAGTCAGTTTGACCGCGCTGGATCAGGTGATGAGATCTTTAATCATCGGCAGGAATTCAGACATGCGCACGGGCTTGCGGGCGCAGGCCGACGCGCCGGCGTCGAGCGCCGCGTTCATAGTCGTCTCGCCGAAGGCCGTGATCGCAAGGATGGGCAACCCAGCCGTCTCTTCTTTCAATCGGATGCTGCGCGTCAGCTCAATGCCGTTCAGACAGGGCATGCTGATGTCGGTAATGATAAGGTCGGGCCGCTGATCGAAGACGACGGCCAGCGCCCCCTCACCGTCAGCGGCAGTGATGACTTCATAGCCCTCGCCTTTCAAAATCAGCGAAAGCATATAGCGCGTGTCGAAATCGTCTTCGACGACGAGAATGCGTTTCGACATGGCCCCCCCTTCCCCTTTGCGCGAAGTGGCAAAAAGTCTAACACCCGCCGTTCGGAAATGAAAGAGACGGCTTGGCCCGCCTTCAGCATCGCCGCTTTTTGGCGGAATAGTGTGTTAAAATCGGCAGCGCAAATTGAATGAAGGAGAGTTGAAGATGAGCCTTCCGCAACGGCAGCCGTTATTCGCGCCGGATGACTATTTGGCGTTCGAGCGCGACGCAGAAGAAAGACACGAGTGGCTCGACGGCCTGATCTACGACATGGCCGGCGAGAGTCCTGAACACAGCACAATCTGTGTGAATGTCATCACCACCTTAAACACTCAGCTAAAGGGCAAAGATTGCAGAGTCTTTTCGCCCAATATGAAAGTCTATTGCCGGTTGAAGAGGGATTCGTCGCTGAAAGGATTATTCGCCTATCCTGATCTGACGGTGGTTTGTGGCCAGCCGCTTTTTCACGATAAGCACAAAGACGTGCTCATCAACCCGCGCGTCATCGTTGAAGTGTTGTCGAATTCGACCGAGCGTTATGATCGCAGCGAGAAGTTTGTGCGCTACCGGCAGAACGAGTCGCTGACGGATTACGTGCTGGTTTCGCAATTCACGCCCAACATCGAACTCTTCTCGCTACAGGCGGACGGGCGCTGGCTCTATTCGTTTGAAATGTCGCTCGCGGGCCGCCTTGCCATTCCCTCAATCGAATGTGAATTGCCGCTCGCCGACGTTTACGACCGCATCGAATTCCCCGCCCCTGAAGAACCCGAAAGCCCGGTGACGACCGAGTGATTCAAGGCAAGGCAATCGCCCGTTGCTTAATTCCGTCGATTACTCGATCAACAAATCAACGACAACCGGATCGTGATCCGACAACGGTTGTCCTCTATCGGTCAGGCCGGCGAAGGTCTGCGGGTCAACGCTCGTTACGCCGGTTGCCTCATCAATCTTCTCGCCGGCGCGCAGGGCGCGCAGACCACGCGCCGCCAGCCAGTCGAGCCGTAGTTCAAGCGTCAAGCCTTCGGGACCTATGCGCCGCTTGATCCACCAGCGCAGCGGCAGCGGCAAGCTTCTCGAATCATCAAGCGCCGATACCACAGAGCGCGCCGTTGAGCGCCCATCATTACAACCATTGATGTCATAGCCGAAGCGCGCGAACTCGCCGATGGCCGGTTCTTTCAAGATAGGCCGGGCCAACCGTCGCGCCATCCGCTGACGACGACTGCCGAGTATCAGCGCGGTGTTCTTCATCGCGCGTAGCCGCGTGCCGCGCGCGAAGGTATGTGTGTTGAGGTCGCCGCCTAGGATGACGCGGCGGTTCAGGCCGCGCGTAGCGACGTGCGCGTCTACGGCTTCAAGCATTGCGCGCATCTGGCGGGCGCGACAGCGCGGCGTGTTGACGACATCCAGGTGCGTGGTTGCGGCAGTGAAGCGCGCGCCTCCGACTTCCAGGTCCGTGAGAATGCCGATGCGCCCACCGAGCCGGCGCTCGGCGCTCTCAAAATTATTTTCGCAGCGCGGCAGGCGAACGACGTGCGGCTCAAGGAAAGCGTGCCGCGTCAGTATCGCGTTGCCGTGCAGCGCGGCGGTGTTTGCGCCCGGCAAACGCTGCTCGTCGCCCGCGCCTTTGGTCATCTCAAGATACTCGACGCCATAAATAGCGTGCGCCGACAAGCCCTGGCTCAGCGCGAGCGCGACGTTGCGATTGCCCGAACGCACCATGCCGTCATCAAGCTCGTTCAACAACAGCAGGTCGGCATATCGAATCACCGGATGATGATTCAACACGTCGAGGATTCCCTCGAATTGTGTGCCGCGCTCGATATTCCACATCACGACGCGCAGGAAAGAGGCGAGACGCGGCGTCGCCGCTGTCGCGCGGTAGATGCGCGGCTCGTCGAGCAGGCGTTTGAATTCATCGCGGTGGCTTTGATAGAACAGCGAGCGGCGCAGCTCGGCGAACGTCTCGAAGCGGAGCAGTTCGTTGACGAGGTGTTGATTGCGGGATTGGATGGTCGGCTCGGCGTCTTCGGTTGCGGTCATCGTGGTCGGCGTCGTCCCCTGTTCGTCATCGATCAATGGCTGAGCAGACAACCTAGCACGAACCGTGCGGCGATGACCACTCGACGAAGCAACCGGATCGCAGAAGCGAGACTCTAAGGGCCTGCGCGTTCGATTCGTTTTTGGTATGCTCTGACGCACAACGTCAGTAATGGATTCGGAGAGGAGAAGGTCGCATGGCGGACTATGCACTGACGCCGGTTGCCAGGGAGCGTTCCAGACAGATCGAATTTTATGTGTTCAGCGTCGTCGGTTTCGCGCTGAAATCCTATTTGCTCGTGCGCCTGCCGTATCGCCCGTGGTACGTCAACTTGGCGCTGACCCTGCCGCTGTTGCTGCTCATCTATTGCTTCTTTCGTTTCCGGCAAAACATCGTCATCCCGCTCGGCGTCATCGCCTGTCTGGCAATAGCCATCGGGCTTGATGTGATCGGCAACCTCTTCCAGCTTTATGGTCAGCCGTTCGGGCCGCTGCCGGACTACGACATCTTCACGCACTTCCTCGGCTCAGGCTTTTCGCTGGTGCCGGTGATGTGGCTGCTGCGAGCGACGACGCGGCGTATGGGGATACGCCTGCCGCAAAGCATGGTGGGATTCTTTGCGACGACCATCACCTTCAGCCTCTGCGCGTGGTACGAAATCCTCGAACTGTGGGACGAGTTATTCTTCGTGCATTACAACCCTGAGGAGCGCATACACGGCTCGCACGACACGGCCAGCGACCTGCAATTCGATCTGGCCGGCATCGTCTGCTTTGCGTTGATCGCTTCGCTCTTCTTCATTCTCAAAGACCGCCGCGAATCGCGCCAGTCACTGGCCGGTTGACGCCACCATTCAGCGCGACAACACGCGCCGGCGCATTCAGTCAAAATAACCGATCAGCCATCAATCAAGTCAGACTGACAGGCGGGCGAGCCGTTCGCCGCCGTCGCTAATCCCGCGCCTCATACTCACCGAAAACTTCAAAGGAATCCTCAGAAAACAGCCCTTTTTCACCGATAAAGGGAAGTCGCCGGCCCGCGCCCAGCTTGCTGGCTCGGTTCGGCGCGGGCGTGGCACATCGGTTGAATCATTGTGTCCGCGCAGAGTTTACATTTGGCCGTTAGGAGAAGTTGAAAAGCCATTAGTCAGGCTTTCAGACAGACCCGCAGGAAAGAAGCGATGATTCAGGTTTGCGTAACAGATAACAAGATGACCGCCGCACGAACGGCGTCATCCGCGCGCGTCCAAGTGTTTGTTTGGTCAAGGAGCGCTTTATGCGATTGAATAAGTTCCTCACAAAATGCTGCATCATGTTGATGACTGCCGTGCTCGTCCTGGCGACGATGATGGTAGCGCCACGGATGCAGCCCCCCGTTGCGGCGCAGTCGAGTGGCACGACGCCGCCGCAGAGTCTCCGTCCCGCCTCGAAGCTCTCTGATGATTTGCAGAAGCGCGTCGGGCAGATGCCGCCGAACGCCGAAGTCGCAGTCATCCTGCAATCCAACGGCAAGCCGTCGAAGACGCTACAGGACGTGCTGAAGCGACAGGGCGGCAAGATCAAACGACTCTTCACCAACTTCAACACCGTCAGCTTCAGTATGCCGGCGGCGGCGCTCGCGGCGCTGACGACGCGCGACGACGTTACGCATATCTCGCTCGACCGCACGACACAGGTCTCCGGCCACGTCGAAGAAGCCACCGGCACGGATCAAGTCCGCAGCTACGCCGCCTCGCCGACCGGCCAGCTCGACGGCACAGGCATCGGCATCGCCATTCTCGATTCCGGCATTTATCAAGCTCATCATGAATTCCTCGATGCCGCCGGCAACAGCCGCATCATCGCCAACGTAGACTTCACCGGCGAAGGGCGCACCGACGATCTCTACGGTCACGGCACGCACGTCGCCAGTCTGGCGGCAGGCAATAGCCACGTCGCCGACGGCGCTTACGAAGGACTTGCGCCGAACGCCAGAATCATCAACGTGCGCGTCCTCGATTCGCTGGGGCGCGGCTCGATGTCGGCGACCATCGCCGGTATCGACTGGTGCATCACCAACAAAGCGACGTACAACATCCGCGTGATGAATCTCAGCCTCGGCACAGTCGCCGTTGAATCGTACCGCGACGACCCGCTGTGTCAGGCCGTGCGCCGCGCCGTTGACGCCGGCATCACCGTTTGCGCCGCCGCCGGCAACCTCGGCAAAGACGATCAAGGCAACCGCCTCTATGGCACGATTCACTCGCCGGGCACTGAGCCGTCGGCGCTCACGGTCGGCGCGATCAACACCTTCGGCACGGCTCAACATACGGACGACGCAGTCGCCAGCTACAGCTCGTGCGGGCCGACGCGCGGTTTCACGACCGACGCGGCGGGCGTCAAGCATTACGACAACCTCATCAAGCCGGACCTTGTCGCGCCGGGCAATAAGCTGATTGACGCCGAAGCGCCCAACAACGCGATGCTGCAAATGAACCCGGCCCTCGACGCCGGCGTTAGCCCGCTGGCCGAGCACGGCATGATGAAGATGAGCGGCACGTCGATGGCGACGCCGGTCGTAGCCGGCGCGGTCGCATTGCTGCTGCAACGCAACCCTGCGCTCACGCCCAATCTGGTGAAAGCCATCCTCGAATACAGCGCCGACTCGCTGACCGGCGTGAGCAACATCGTACAGGGCGCGGGCGAATTGAATGTCGAAGGCGCGGTGCGAATGGCCGGGCTGGTGCGAACCGATCTGACCGGCCTGACCAATGACGCGCCGCTGCTGACCGGGCCGCCGCCCGTACCGCAGACGACGATTGGCGGTCAGGCTTTTCAGTGGAGCAACTGGCTGGTCGAACGTTATGACGTAGTCTTCGGCCCTGACCTGATGACGCACTATCAAGGGATTTATGGACAGGGCGTGCTGCTGTGCGATGGCGTGCTGATCTCTAACGGCTGCCTGCTTGCGGACGGCACACTGCTATCGAACAGCACGCTGCTGAGCGACGGCGTATTGATCGCCGATGGCGGCACGCTTTTGCCTGGCAGCCTGTTGGCTGACGGCGTGTTGCTTACTGATGGCGTGCTGATTAGCGACGGCGTGTTGTTGAGCGATTCGATGTTATGCGATTCGCTGCCGGCTTCGGCGCAGTCGGCCTTGGCGCAGTCGGCCCTCGGCGGCGACCAGACCGCCGCGATGCCGGTCGTGCAAGACCATTCGACGCGCTGAAGTCGTGACAAGTGACGGGTAAATGTGCGGCGACCGGGACGGTGAGTGACAAGCTGTTATCATTCACCGTCCCGGTAAGCTTTTATTGAGCGACCCTCCGAGCGTGAACCTCTGTCGTATGCCGATCATCGGGCAGCCATCCTTTCATCTCTGCCGTGGCTTTTAGATTGACAGGTGTGAGCAATCGTCATAGAGTAGGCGCGTCCAAAACAGAGTTTGGGCTAACCCTCTGAAAGCTAAAAACAGGGGGAGGTTAGCCCGAATGAGTTAAGTGTTGAGCTATTTGATAATCGAATAGATCAGGGCTTGATTAAACGATGACCAAGCAGGCCGATTTAGCGGTGACAAGCAGGGGTTAGCCCAAATGGGCATTCAACCGACTGAAAACAAAAGCCGCAAAATGGGGTCTCTTGGAATCGAAGACGCGATTGATAGCGGATTGAAACAGGCAAATCAGCGCGATTAGCGAGAAACCCAGTAACCTTGGAATCGAAGACGCGATTGATAGCGGATTGAAACAGGACGTGATCGGACTGAACCTCATGAGATCTCTCCTTGGAATCGAAGACGCGATTGATAGCGGATTGAAACTGCGACCCACGGATCAGGTCGGCGATCATGGACTGCCTCTGGAATCGAAGACGCGATTGATAGCGGATTGAAATATATCCTCGACGAGGTTGCCGCCGAGGTCGTTGGTGATGCTTGGAATCGAAGACGCGATTGATAGCGGATCAGTGGTTATTGAAGGAAAGCGCGTGGCGGGCGAGTGTTGAAATCTCAACGTTGAGACGCTAACACGCAACGCTCAGGTATTAAGACTCAATCATCACTCTTTGAATCTGAACGATGAGTCTTTATTACTCAACGATGAGATACGGCGATTCAACGATGAGATATAAAGACTGAACGATGAGGTATTACCTCTCAACGCTGAGTATCAGAGCCGCAACGATGAGATTCCAGGACTCAACGCAGAAACAAAACGCCTGAGCGATGAGTCCTGGAATCTCATCGTTCAGGCGTTTTACCTCAAGCTTGCGTTCGCGGGTTTCGGTTCTGCCTTCCAACTCCAGCAACGACAAAACAAAAAGTCAATTCGGCGGGCGCTCGACTAGGCGCTTGGCGTGGCCCGCTTCTTCTGTTTACCGACGCGCTGGAAGCGTTCGCCCAACTGCTCGGCTACTGGCTTCAGGCCCGGCGTCGTTCTGGCGGCAGCTTTGATGTAGGTGTAGACCTGCATCGCCTGTTGCATCGCCTCACCGCCGACCGCGACGCGCGTATCGTCTATCTGAGAAGCGACCGACGCCGCCAACGTTCCCAACTCCGTCAGCGCCGTGAACAGCTCAACATCCCGTTGAAAAGCCGCCGTGATAAAGCTGACGGGCAGCACGGACGGGTTAGTCTGCGCGGCGGTTAAGGCGTTGGTAATGAAGGAAAGGCTGTCCGGCCCGGCTTTGAACGTCGCCCGGCGTTCATCTCCGGTCAGGCTGACCAGAAAAGGGAGTTTTTCAAGCACTCTTGCGAAAGCGTCCCTGACAGCTTGCAGGTCGGCAGCGGAAATCGTGGCATCAATGTTCTGATAGGCCATAATCAATTCCTCCTTGATGTGAGTTACAGTTGAGGAGTTCTCTTGAGCGAACCCCGTGTAGTGGCCACCACTTTACCTTCGAGGTTAAATCGAGTCAAGCGTTAGGTAAAACAATTTACGTGGAATGACCGGCAGCTATAATCAGGGGTGATGGTCCTTGCCGTATTTGACGACGGCTTTCCAGAAGCCTTCGGTCGGGTCGTCGGGCACGGGGGACGAAGCGTGACAGTGTTACGAAGCCGTTGGCATCGGGCACATCTTCAAAGTCCGTGAACAGAGCGAGCGGCGTCACCTGTTCAATCTGACCGTAGCCGATAGACTTGCGCTTGCCGTATCCGCTTTCTTTGAGGTCGTCCAGAAAATGTCGCACCAGATCGAGGTAGCCTTCTTCGATGCGCCAGTAGAAGGTAACGCGCGGCAGGACGGCCTGTCGTCGTTCTCGCTTTCTTGTCTCGTCTATCGTCATGATGTGAACCGCAACATAACGGCTTGAGTCTTTAATGACAGGCTCAGCAAGGTGAGCCGTTACGGTCGGCAGCTTTACTCTCTGCGGGCACAATTTCGTAGCGGCCCAGACCGAAGGTGGTTCCGGTGCCGACGTGCAGTAGTTCGCCGGCAGCCAGCAGCGGCAGGAATTCCTGCAATCCGTTGCCGGCATATTCGACCTCGCCGGTGAAGCCGCCCATCTTCATTCGCGTCTGCTGTCGGTTCGAGTAACGCTGCCAGTCATGCCAGCGCAAGCGCGCCGATTCCATTGTGACTTGTGAGGCCCGCGCAATCAGGCTGCGATAATCCAGTTCTAATGGCGCGCGGCCATGCACGGCGGCGAGCATCGAAATCCGCCGCAACAGATTGCGCACCAGCAAGGCAAAGGCGGTCTCCTTCTGCAAGTCATCATCTACACGAATTCGAGTCGGCGTAATGAATCGGACTTTGACTGCATCGAGAAGGGCGATGTCACCGGCGATCTGGTTCAGTCGTTGGCGCAGCAAGTCGGCCAGATTGACAGTCGCCTCTTTCAGAACGGTGATGCGCCCGGCCTCGCCGCTATAGATTGTCCGCTCGTCTCCGACCTGATCGGTGAACGTGACGGCGCAGAGTTGAAACGGCACGCGCGCCGCCCCCAGCCCACGCCGCGCCATTTCGCTGACGGCGAAGATGACATAGGGCAGGTATTCGGCAGCGCGTCCCATCAGCAGCAAGCCGAAGCAGAGTTCATCGCCGGCGCGTAACGTGGTTCGCGGTTCTGAATCCGTGGCAGCCGACCGGGTGTTGAGCAGCGGCGGCGCGAGTATGAATGGGCGCGGCGCTTGCGACTGGTTGCGGAGCAGTCCAGTCGGCGGCGCAGCGGTCTCGAATAAGTAAGGATAGATGCAACGCTCGGCCACCAGGCAACGCGCGCAGTCGCCGTGCGGCATTACGCAAATGGCTTGCTTGAGCGCGTGGCCGAACGCGCCGCGCAAGGTAGAGCCGAGAAACGCCGGCAGGCTGACCGATTGCGTGGCGCGCAGCTTTAACTGATAGCGTGCGAAATCGAGCGAGGCAAACTGATCCGGCAACATAGTGACTCATCACAGGCGCTCGCTACTCCACGATGAAGCAGCGACAGGTTAGGGCATTAACGCAGACCGAGATGTTGCGGCTCCGCGCAGGCACAGGCGCGAGAAAGCTGAATGACGTTCAGGTGCTCGACGCGGGACAACTCAACCCAGAGGCCGGTGTGCTCATCTGTTCAGCGACCGGCGCGCAGTCTACCACAGCAATGTAGCGGCGGCAACAAATTTCTGATTTGGTTTATGATTGACAGCAGCGAGCAATCATCATAGAGTAGGCGCGTCCAAAACAGAGTTTGGGCTAACCCCATGAAAGCTAAAAACAGGGGGAGGTTAGCCCAAGAGAGCTAACTGTTGAGTTATTTGATAATCGAAGAGATTAGGGCTTGATTAAACGATGACCGAGCAGGCCGATTTAGCGGTGACAAGCAGGGGTTAGCCCAAATGGGCAGTTAACCGACTGAAAACAAAAGCCGCAAAATGGGGTCTCTTGGAATCGAAGACGCGATTGATAGCGGATTGAAACACTTCCTCCCCCAACCTGTCCCGTAGGCGACGCATCATCTTGGAATCGAAGACGCGATTGATAGCGGATTGAAACCCGAGTGTTTCGGGATGGGTTTGTTGAGTTCATTCCTCACCTTGGAATCGAAGACGCGATTGATAGCGGATTGAAACTTGATGCGAGCCGTTTTCCAGAATTTGGCCATGTCTTCTTGGAATCGAAGACGCGATTGATAGCGGATTGAAACGGCAACGGCAGGTTTGACTTCCTGTTCCTGCTGGGCGATGCTTGGAATCGAAGACGCGATTGATAGCGGATTGAAACACTCAAACAGAAAATTCCCTGTCCTAGCATGTGAAATCTCTTGGAATCGAAGACGCGATTGATAGCGGATTAAACTCGCGGCCCGGTCATTTCGGCGACAGACTTTGACTATCGTCAACCGCAGGTATAGCCTTCGATTTATGAAGCCGGGGGTTACATCAAGACTTCCATTCCGAACTTCTATCACGAGATTCGTAGAGAGCCTGAGATGGAGGCGCGTAAACTCCAGCGTCGCCGTTCTCGATGAATTGAATCGCGGTGACTACCCAATAAAGAGAAGGCCGTTGAATTAATTGACGATCTGCCCCTGCTGCCTGTTGAGCAAGCCATTGCTGAGTTAGACCCACTGATTCAAACAACCGTGAATTACGACGAATTGTTGACATACCCATCTGCATCTGTGGATACTGGCCAAGAGGAAAATATATGAAGCAGATGCGACAGTTCACGGGGATTATTGAGCGTGAGGGGAATTGGTTTGTTGCGCTTTGCCCGGAGTTAGATATAGCTAGCCAAGGCAACACGGTTGAAGAGGCAAGAACGAATTTGATCGAGGCAATCGAACTCTTCTTCGAGGTCGCCGACGCATCGGAAATAGAGAGCCGATTACATACTGAAGTTTTTGTAACCCGGATGGAGGTAGCGATTGGCTAAACTCCGCGTCCTGTCGGGGCAAGAGGTCTGTAAGATTCTCTTGCAACATGGATTTATCGAGGTCAGGCAGCGAGGCAGTCATCGGGTAATGCAAAAGAGGACGGCGGATTCCACCATCACAGTCCCGGTTCCCAACCATAATGAGTTGAGCATAGGAACCCTGCAATCAATCATCAGACAATCACAACTCCCACGCTCGATCTTTGAAGTTTAGAGCAAAGATCAGATATGCGAGAGAGAAGAAGGGGCAGTTTCGGAGGACAAGATGAAGGCGAATGATGATCCGACCATAACCAGAATAAGGGAAGCGCGTCACCAGATATCCGAAGAGTGTGGGCATGACCCGCAAAGGGTGGTTGCCTACTACGGCAAGCTTCAAAAGAAGTATCAGGGCCGAATCATCAGCGACCCGAAGGAAGAAACGACCTCACCTGGCCCCGCCAAAGTTTGACCAAAGCGGCGCTACCTTTTGAATTGAAGACGCGATTGATAGCGGATTGAAACTTGAAGATGCGAGTGTCATCGGTCAATGTGAACTCTTCTTGGAATCGAAGACGCGATTGATAGCGGATTGAAACCTGAGGATGTATTCATACACCAGGCCGGTGAAGCCAGTCTTGGAATCGAAGACGCGATTGATAGCGGATTGATATGTATTAAAGGAAAGCTCCGGCCAGTCACCGCGCGGCATAGCGGCGGTCTATGGTTCATCACTCTCACCGGCTCAATCAACCGAGGCATTGAAAAAGCGCGGGCAATCCGGTATAAGCAAGGACTGACATTTTCACTTTAAGGTTGTGCATTCCAGCTATGCGTAAATGGTCAGCTCTCGCTCTTGTTTGCCTGCTCTGCCTCACCATCGTCACACCGCGCACACGCGTCGCCGCGACGCGGTCACAACGTGGCCCGAAGCCTTACGTGCCCGGCCAGATCATCGTCAAGCTTCTGGCCGACGCGCCTGAACTGCAATACCGCGACCCGCTCGAACGCGAAACCGCCGTCTCGCAGATGACTCTCGCTTCGGCCCGCTCAACCGAGTCGCGCCGCGCCGAGCCGGTCATCACGACCGCCGGTCGCGGGCGCATGAGAGAGATCATCAGCGAGCGCGGCCTCGACCGCGTCTTCGTGCTCAATGTCGGCGCGGACACAGACCTCGACGCGGCGCTCAAAGAGTTGCGCGCACGCCCCGACGTTGAATACGCCGAGCCGAATTACTTGATCGAACCGGCGAGCATCGTTCCCTCCGATCCGCGCTTTTTCGATCAGTGGGGTCTGAAAAATTACGGCTATCTAATTGATGGCAACTCGGCGACGCCCGGCGCAGACACTCACGTCACCGACGCCTGGGAGATTACCAAGGGCAGCCGCGACGTGATCGTCGCCGTCACCGACACCGGCGTTGACATCACTCACCCCGACCTCATCGATAGCATCTACACCAACCCGCGCGAGATTCCCGGCAACGGCATTGATGATGATGGCGACGGCTACGTCGATGACGTGCATGGCTACAATGTCGGCGAGAACAATACGGACATCACCGACGTCTTCGGGCACGGCACGCAGATCGCGGGCGTCATCGCCGCCGGCATCGATAACAACATAGGCATCGCCGGCGTCGCGCAGGCTTCGATTATGCCCGTGCGTTTCTTCCGCAAGACCGGGCCGACCCCCCCGCAGTTTGAAGCGACGGTTGTCGAAGCGACGCGGGCGCTGGTTTACGCGGCGGCGGCGGGCGCGGACATCATTAATGCGAGCTGGCGCTCGCTCGGCACGGTGGACGAAGTAACCGCAGACCAACTGAACCTGTTGCAAGACGCCGTCTACGCGACCGGCGACGCCGGCGCGCTGCTGGTTTCGATTGCCGGTAACGAGGGCTACAACAACGACAACGTCAAGGTCTATCCCGGCGCGTTCCAGATGCCGAACCAGATTGTCGTCGCGGCGTCGGACTTCAATGACAACATCTGGCGCGATGATTTCTACCCGTTCGCTGTGCATTCGGGCTTTGGGCCGAAGACCGTCGCGGTGGCGGCCCCCGGCGTCTCGATTGTCACCATCACGCCGCACGGCAATTGTTTACTGTGCAGCCAGTCGGATGACCCTGTGAACTGGTACACGCACGCCGATGGCACATCGCTGTCGGCGGCCTTCGTCTCGGGTGTGGCGGCGCTGGTCAAAGCGAAGTACCCGAACGACAACGCCTTTATGCTGAAGGCGCGCATTCTCAAGAGCGTTGACGTGTTGAGCCAACTCGCGCCGTACGTCTCGACCAGCGGCAGGGTCAATGCGCTTGCCGCGCTCAACGTACAAGTCCAGCTCAACATCACTCCGCCGGTGCTCAACAAAGTGAAGTTCAAAGCCGGTAAGGGCAAACTCACCGTCACCGGCGCGAGCTTTCAGAAAGGCGTCCGTGTCATCGTCGGTAACAAAGGTTACTCGCCCGTCTCGCAGGAAGACGACAACACGGCGGCGGTGGTGAAAGTGCCGAAGACGACCTTCCCCGCAGGCGTCGCCGTCCCCATCAAACTGCGCAATCCCGACGGCGGCGAAAGCCAGACGATTCTGCTGACGCAGTAGTGGCCAGTGGCCAGTGGTCAGTGGTCAGTGGTAATCTGGTCTTTGCTCTGAATATACGGTTGCGCGTCCGGCGCAACGATTTCAACTAACGGGAACGAATCATCACTGGCCACCGGCCATTGACCACTGGCAACGGCTTCATGAGCGCATCATTCTTAGAACGCAAGCTGCGGATGTATCAGGCGCGCGAGGCGCTGCTGAGCCGCATCGGCTCGGAGACTTTTTCAGTCATCAACCTCGATCACTTTCTGCAAGCGACCGTCACCGAAGTCGGCAAGATGATGGGCGTTGACCGCTGCGACGTGATGACGCTGACGGCGGAAGGCCGCTTCCGCGTCACTCACGAATACCGCGCCGACTCGGCGGGCGATGAGCTGCCTTCAATGCTCGGCCACGAAGCGCGCGTTGACCTTGAGCGGTTGCAGGAGAGCATCGATCTTTATAACCCGCTCACCATCGCCGATAGCCGCGCGCAGGAACTCCCCCCAGTCGTGCAGAAGCTGGTCGAAGGCTTCGGCAGCAAATCGATCCTGCTCGTCCCCATCACCTTCAACCTGCAACTGCTCGGACTGATCGGCCTGCACCATTGCCGCGCCGCTTACGAGTGGAACGACGATGAGATCAACTTCATTCGCAACCTCGCGCAGCAGATCGCCATCGGCTACCGCTACACGCACATCTACAGCGAAAAGGAAAAAGAGGCGCGCATTACAAAGGCGCTGCTCGATATTGCCAACGACATCAACACCGGCTCGGACTTTAATGAAGTGATCGAGCGCATCCTCGACCGCGCCCTCGACCTGCTGAACATACAGGCGGCGTGCCTGGCCATTCTCGATGCAACCAACAGCGAGATTCATTTCACCAACCTGCGCACGACCGGCGCAGACCCCGGCACGGTGTTGAAGCGCCCGTCGCTGAAGTTTCCCATCCTTGAGCTGCTGCCGAAGACCGTCGGGCGCGGCCAGATGCTCAAGATACTCAGCCCGGCGCAGCACGAATACGCGCGCTCGTTTCTGAGCGAAGTCTTCTCGGCGGGCGCGAGCATCGTCGTGCCGATCCTGATCGAAGACAAAATCTTCGGCGCGCTCATCCTGCTCTGGGCCGAGCCGCAACCGTCGTTCGCCAAAGAGGCGTCGGCGCTCGCCACCGGCATTGCCGACCAGTTGGCCATCGCCATCTCGAAAGCGCGGCTGTCGGCGGAAGTCATACGCTTAAGGCGCGAGCTTGAAAACGCCCAGCACACCGAGCACAACGGCGGCACGTTCGTCGGCAAGAGCGACAACATCATGCGCTCAATGCAGATGGCCGCTTATGTCGCCGACAGCTACACGACCGTGCTGTTGCAGGGCGAGTCGGGCACTGGCAAAGAGATGCTGGCCGATCTGATTCAGGCGCGCTCGTCGCGGCGTGATCAATCTTACATTAAGATCAACTGCGGCGCGATTCCCGAAACGCTGTTGGAGTCGGAACTCTTCGGTCACGAGAAAGGCGCGTTCACCGACGCCCGCGCCCGCCGCATCGGCAAGTTTGAAGAGGCCAACGGCGGCACGCTCTTTCTCGATGAGGTCGGCGAGATGTCGCCAATGGCTCAAGTCAGCCTGCTGCGCGTGTTGCAGAACGGCGAGTTCACGCGCGTCGGCGGCAATGACGTGGTCAAGGTAGACGTGCGCGTCATCGCCGCGTCAAACGTAGACCTCGAAGAAGCTGTGCGCGGCGGTCGCTTCCGGCGTGATCTGTATTACCGACTGGCGGTCTACCCCATCAAGCTGCCGCCGCTCAGGGAGCGCCGCGAAGACATTCCGCTGCTCGCCTTGCACTTTCTCGAATCCTACAAGAAGCGGTCGAACAAGAACATCACCGGCATCAGCAAAAAAGCGATGGCGTGGCTGCGGCGTTACGACTGGCCGGGCAACGTGCGCGAGCTTGAGAACGCTATCGAACGCGCCGTCATCATCGCGCAGGGGCGAATGATCGATATGGACGACCTGCCGGCGGCGGTGCGCGGCGCAGAGGCGAACAAGACGATTGAGATTGAAGTCGGCGCTTCGATTGATGAAGTCGAAAAGCGCATGATCTTGCAGACGCTGGCCTACACGCGCGGCGACCGCACGCGGGCCGCGCAGATTCTCGGCATCGGTCGCAAGACGCTCTATCGCAAGTTGCAACAGTACCATCACGCAGAAACAACAGACTAATTTCACAACCGGAGGTTACCACTTATGAAAAGGCTTCTCAGTTTCGGCCTGTGCGCCCTTGTATGCTTCGCTACAATCGCTCGCGCGCAGAGCGCCGGCGTTGTCGGCAGTTGGGACATCACCATCGAATCACCGCAGGGCACGCGCACATCGCAGCTCGTCATCAGGCAGGACGGCGACAAGCTGACAGGCGTGATGAAATCACCACGCGGCGAGCGCCCGCTCGAAAGCATCACCGTCAAAGGCAGCGACATCACGATGACGATGACGGTCAACGCGCAGGGGCAGGATTTGGTCATCACGTATAAAGGCAAAGTCGAAAAGGACAAGATGAGCGGCGACGCCGACTTCGGCGGCTTTGCCAGCGGCACGTGGTCAGCCGTGCCGCACAAGGAAGGCGCGAGCACTGCTGCGGCTGCTGCGCCTTCAGCGAGCGCAAGCACACCGGCCAGCGCCGCTATGGGCGACATCTCCGGCGTGTGGAATTTCACGGTCGAGACGCCCGCGGGCACGGGCACACCGACCTTTACGCTGAAGCAGGACGGCGAGAAGATCACCGGAACCTATAAAGGCCAGTTCGGCGAAGCGCCGGTCAATGGCTCCATCAAAGGCGGCGATATAACGCTGATGATTAAGATCTCGCCGCAGGGCGAAGAGATCACCGTGACCTACACCGGCAAGCTCACCGGCAAAGACACGATGAGCGGCAAAGCTACCTTCGGCAGTCTCGGCGAAGGCGCGTGGTCGGCGAAGAAAAAATCGTAAGCTTAATCGGGCGGTCGCAAACAAAACAGCAACTCGCTAGGCGAAGAGTTTTTCAACCGGCAGGTTCAAGTCGGGGAAGATAGCAGAGGTGATTTGCTGGCCTTTGTGATAAACCACGCCGGAGCCAAAGCCGTTGCCGGTCTGGTTGCGAACTTCGACGGTTTGAGTTTGCTCATCAATGAGCCACAACTCGCCGACGCCGAGCGCGCCGTAGGTGTCGGCCTTCGTGTTGCGGTCGTATATCGCCGAGCCGGGCGATATCACTTCAATAACGAGATCAGCCGTCGTGCGACGCGCCGGGTCGAGCCTGGCTTCAAGCTCTGCTGAAACATAAAACAGGTCAGGCTCAAGGTAGGTGTGCGGCCCCGTCCATATTGCGGCTCGCGGCACATAGAGCGTGCCACGATTCCCTGTTCGCTCCAGATAGGCGGCTAGCAAGCGGTTCAAACGGCTAATCAGTTTGTCATGCGTGTAGTCAGGCGGTGGCGACATATAGAGCACTCCTGCGATGAGTTCAAGCTTCGCGCCATCCGGCGGGTCGGGCAACTGCCAGAATTCTTCGAGCGTGTAGGTCTTCACTAAAGGCGATGTGTTCACCCAGGCCATAACAACTCTCCAGTTTGATACGTTCTGCGGGCCAGTATAGCACGATGAAAGACGACGCAGCGACACGGTGACGCGACGCGGGGAAAGAATGACGCGGCGACACGAAGAGAAAGAGAAAGAGACGAATTGCCCATCTTTCTCCGTGTCGCCGCGTCGCCGCGTCGCCGCGGCGTTTTAGAGCGTGTCTGAAAAGCCCTGAAGGGGCGCGATTCAATAGCCCAGCCCAACGGGCTGGGTACACAAAGCGACCATTCCGCAAGCCCTGAAAGGGCGTAATACCCAACCTTATTACGCCCTTTCAGGGCTTGGCAGTTTGCACCACCTCTTTCCCAGGGCGATGCCTTGGGCTATCGAATCGCGCCCCTTCAGGGCTTTCTTTGGCTTTTCAAACACGCTCTTAATCGCCGTCGTGAGCGGGGCGCAGGTCGTCGCTCGTCAGTCCCAGATCATCCGGCAAGACATTAGAAGCAAGCGCGGCTGTCGTCGCCACGCCTTTGCCAGCGTCGGCGGCGGCGGGCGCTTGTCTCAGTCCGCTCTCTAACACTTCGGTGACGGCTTCCTGGCGCGATAACTTCGGCCCCGACGCAGTCGTCGCCTGTGCGTTGCGGGCGGCGGCTTCATCAACTGCGCGCGGATTACGTTGACGCACGGCGATGGAATACTCCTCGTTCGCAGCTTCGAGGTTGCCCATCGAATAGAGCACGCGCCCGAGGTCTTGATGCGCTTCCGGGTAGAAGCCGCCGCGCTGCTCAATCGCCGTGCGGTAAGCCTGCATCGCCGCTTCGTTGTTGCGGCTGCGGACGTGCGTCAGTCCCAGTTGATAGTAGGCTTCGGGATAGACGCCGCCCGACTGCTCAATGGCCATCTGATAAGCGTCAATCGCCGCGTCCTTGTCGCCCTGCCGCGATTGCAACTGCCCCATCTGAAAATAGGCTTCGGGAAAGACGCCGCCTTGCTGCTCGATGGCCTGTCGCAATTCAATCATCGCCTCATTCGTGCGGCCCGCGCGAATCAAGGCGCGGCCCAACTCGTAATGAGCGCGCGGGAAGAGGCCGCCGCGCTGCTCGATGGCTTTGCGGAATTCGGCAATCGCGTCCTGCCCCTGGCCCATATCATAAAGCACACGGCCCAGGTCAACGTGAGCTTCGGGAAAGCTCGGCGTTGCATTGAGCGGCGGCGCGGAAATCTTCTGCGTCATTCCTCGTGCGTTGCCATTCTGAGGCGGCGCGGCGCTCAACTCCGCCGTGCCCGTCGGTGAGCCGAGGTCAGCCGTGCCCGGCGCATCAAGCAGCGCGTTCACCTCGTCGTCGCTCAAGGTGCGCGTGCCGGCGTCGCTCATCGGTCGCGTGCCCTCTTCCTGAGTGAATCCCTGTGTGCCGATTCCCATCCGCACAGTGCCGCGACTCTGCGTGTTCGCGCCTTCGCGTTGCGCGATGGCGATCTCGAATTCTGAACGCGCCTCGGCCAATGCGCCCATCTCGTAAAGCGCGCGGCCCAGATTGCGGTGCGCCTCGGCGTCGCTATCATTGCGTAGTTCAAGGGCTCTTCGGAATTCGCGCACGGCAGCATCAAGCTCGCCGCGCCCGTAAAGGATCAAGCCGAGGTCGTGGTGCGCGTCGGCGCTGGTGTCGCCTTGCGTCATCGCCTGATTGAGCGAAGCGGCGGCGCGCTCCAACTCGCCGAGCCGCGCCAGCGCGTTGCCGAGATTGCGATGCGCGTCGGGGAAGTTGCCGCGCTGGCTGCTGATGGCCGTCTCGTACGCTTCGACCGCGTCAGTCAGATCGCCGCGCGCATAGAGCGCGTTGCCGAGATTGTAATGAGCCTCTGCGTAGTTACCATTACGTTGCTCGATGGCGGTGCGGTGCGCGGTGATGGCTTCGTCAATCTCGCCGAGGTCGTAAAGCGTGACGCCGAGATTGTGCCAGGCGACGGGGAATTTCTCTGCCGCGTCGGTCGTGGCGCGGCGCAGCGCGACAGCGGCGTCTTCGAGCGCGCCTTTCTCGTAGAGCGCAAGGCCGAGGTCGTGGTGAGCCATCGGGTAGGTTGGCCGCTGCTCGATGGCGGCGCGGTAAGCGGCGACGGCGCTGTCGAGATCGCCGAGGTCGTAGTAAACGCGACCGAGATCGCGGTGCGCTTCGGCCATTCGCGGATTGGCGTTGATCGCCGCGCGCAAGGTCGAGGCTGCCATATCAAGGTCGCCCAGTTCATACATCGCGCGACCGAGCCGGTAATGCGCTTCAGGGAATTCGTCGCCGTGCTGCGCGATGACCTTCTCGCATGTCTCGACCACACCGTTCAGATCGCCGTAATCATAAAGCGAGCGCGCGAGATTCAAATAAGCATCCGGGAAAACCGGCTGCTGTTCGACGGCGCGGCGCAGCTCGCTGATCGAATCTTCAAGCTCGCCGGTCTGGTAGTAGGCGACGCCGAGCCGATGGTGCGCCCACGGTAGATCGTCCCTCAATTCGAGAGCGCGGCGCAGCTCGGTGATCGAATCCGCGACCGCGCCTTTCTCAAGCAGCGCCGCGCCTAACGAATAGTGCGCCGCCGGGAACTCTTCGTTCTCGCTGAGCGCGTTGCGGTAGGCCGTGATGGCTTCGTCAAGCTCGCCTTTGCGCGCGTGGGCGAGGCCGAGGCTGTAGTGCGCTTCAGGGTACGCGCCGCGCCGCCGCTCGATTGCACCGCGATAGCTTTCGACGGCGCTCTGCACTTCGCCCTTGGCGTTGTAGGCCGTGCCGAGCCAGAAGTAGGCTTCGGCGAAATCCTTCGACTGATCGATGGCTTTGCGCTGCGCGCCAATCGATTCATCGAGCATGCCTTTGCTGAAGTAGGCGAGGCCGAGGTCGTGATAGGCTTCAGAGAATTCGCCGTTGCGTTGATCGATGGCCGTGCGCAGAGACGTGATGGATGCATCAAGATCGCCGGCGCGATAAAGGGCGCGGCCCAGGTTGCGATAGGCGCGCGGGAAGACGGGCTGCTGGTTGATGGCTTCGCGGAATTCAGTGATGGCTTCATCGCCCTGCCCGAGATCAGCCAGCGCCAGCCCGAGGTTGTGATGGGCGCGAGCAAAGTTGCCGCCGCGCTGGTCAATCGCTTCGCGGAACGCAGCGACCGATTCGGTGAGATGGCCGCTCTCATAATAGGCGCTGCCGAGATCGTGATAGGCTTCGGGGAAATGATCGTTCTGCGCCAGCGCCGTCTTGAAGGATTCGATGGCCAGGTCATAGTGCTGCTCGGTGGCGTAGATGCGGCCCAGCTCATAATGCGCGTCCGGGTAACTGCCGCTGCGCAACGCGATGGCGGTCTGAAATTCGTCGGCGGCCTCTTGAACCGTGCCCAGGCTGTAGAGCGCAAGACCAAGATCATAATGAGCGCGCGGGAACTGCGGGTTCTGCTCTAACGCCTTACGAAAGGCTTCGACCGCTTCCGTGAGGTTGCCTTGCCGGGCGAGCGCCACACCGAGCTTGTGATAAGCCCAGGGAAAATGATCGCGCTGACTGATGGCCGTGCGATACGCGCTGACGGCCTCCTGTAGATTGCCTTTGCGCGATTGCGCGCGGCCCAGCGCGTAATGCGCTTCGGGATAGACGGGCTGCTCTTGAATCGCGGCGCGGCTCTCGGCGATGGATTCGTCGAGCTGGCCGAGGCCAAACAGCGCGCGGCTCAATTCGAGATGAGCCTGCGGGAACGGCGCGCGGCGTTGTTGAATGGCAGCGCGAAAACTGTCGGCGGAGGTTTCCAGGTCGCCCTTTTCGAGCAGCACGCGGCCCAGCTCGAACTGCGTGTCGGGATAGCTGCCGTGGCGTTGATCCAGCGCGCGACGCAACGCGGCGGCAGCCGCATCAAGGTCGCCGCTCCGCGCTAACGCGACGCCGAGATGATGCCAGGCTTTTGGGAATTCGCCGTTGCGCTGTTCGATGGCGGCGTTGAATGACGTAACGGCTTCGGCCAGCTCGCCGCGTTTCAGAAGCGACAGGCCGAGGTTGTGATAAGCCCATGGATGATTGCCGCCGCGCTGCTCGATGGCCTTGCGATAAGCGGCGATGGATTCGGCGTACTGGCCGCGCCGCGCCAGTGTGATGCCGAGACTGTAATAAGCGTCGGGGTTGTCGGGCTGTTGTTCGATGGAGGCGCGGAACGCTCCGATTGCGCCGTCGATATCGCCAAGGTCGAGCAAGGCGCGAGCAAGCTGATAATGCGCGCGCGGGAAGTTGCCGTCGCGCATCTGTATGGCCATGCGATAACTGTTGATGGCTTCGTCGAGCCAGCCCTTGTTGTAAAAGACCAGACCTTTATCGAGATACTGTTGAGCCGTGTTAAGAGAGCCGCTCATAGGGGAATTCTCCTGACTAAAACATCCTTCGGGCGCGGGAAGAAGCGCCGAAATCATCTTCAGATTGTGTGAGGAAACTGCGATGGCAATCCGCAAGCGTCTTGGTGTCGCCCATTGTGCAGGACAATCGCCGCTCTGTTCGATTGCTCAGGCGGAGTAACTATAGCACGCTGTCGTGGAGCGCAAAAGAGATGGAATCAATTGCTTTAAGAAATAGAAAAGCTCGCTGCCGGATTACTCCAGAGGCGAGCTTATCTTGAATACAAATTCGCGGATTACTACTTTCGCCCGCTGCCGCCGTTCATCAGGAACTCGTGAATCGCGCGGGCCGCGCGCTTGCCGTCGCCCATCGCTAAGATCACGGTCGAGCCGCCGCGCACCACGTCGCCGCCGGCATACACTCCCACACGGCTCGTCAGTTGCCCGTCATCAGTCAGAATGTTGCCCCACTTGTTGATGTTCAATCCCGGCGTCGTCGATTGCACCAGCGGGTTCGGCCCCTGCCCAATCGCTACGATCACCGTGTCCACGTCGAGCGTGTATTCCGCGCCCTTCACCGGCACGGGCCGTCGCCTGCCGCTTGCGTCCGGCTCGCCCAGTTCGCAACGCATCACTTCCATTCCGCAGACCCAGCCCGACGTGTTGCCGAAGAACTGCGTCGGCGCGGTCAGGAACTTGAACTCGATGCCCTCTTCTTCGGCGTGCTCGACCTCTTCGGCACGCGCCGGCACTTCAGCGCGCGAGCGGCGATAGACCATATAAACTTTCTCAGGCCCAAGCCGCAGCGCCACACGCGCCGCATCCATCGCCGTGTTGCCCGCGCCCAGCACCGCGACGCGCTTGCCGACTTTGACCGGCGTGTCGTAGTCGGGGAATTTGTAAGCCTTCATCAGGTTGACACGCGTCAGAAATTCGTTAGCCGAATAGATGCCCGCCATATTTTCACCGGGCAGGTTGAGAAAGTAAGGCAGGCCCGCCCCCGTCCCTAGAAAGATCGCATCGTAACTGTCGTCGAACAGCTCGTCCACGGTCTCGGACTTGCCGATGACGCAGCTCGGGACGAATTCGACGCCGATGTTTTCGAGCTTGCGAATCTCGGCCTCAAGCACGCTCTTGGGCAAACGAAACTCCGGTATGCCGTAGACCAGCACGCCGCCGAGTTTATGTAATGCCTCATACACAGTGACTCGATGACCCAGACGCGCAAGGTCGCCCGCCGCCGTCAGCGACGCAGGCCCCGAGCCGACCAGCGCAATCCGCTTCTTCGTACACGGCGCGATGAACGGCGTTGATGAGCAGCCCGTGTCCAGTTCGTAATCCGAGACGAAGCGTTCGAGGCGACCGATGCCGACCGACTTGCCTTTGATAGCCAGCACGCACTGTTTCTCGCACTGATCTTCCTGCTGGCAGACGCGCCCGCAGATGGCCGGCAGGCTGTTCTTCTCGCGGATGATGCCGGCGGCGCGGGCATAGTCGCGCTCAAGTATCGAGTCAATGAATTGCGGGATGTTGATCTCGACCGGGCAGCCGGCAATGCAGGTCGGCTTCTTGCAAGCGATACAGCGCTGCGCTTCGATGAGCGCCTGTTCTTCGTTGAAGCCGAGGGCGACTTCAGTAAAGTTGCGGCTGCGACTGAGCGGCTCCTGGCAAGGCATCTCCTGGCGCGGCGCTTTCGGGTTGCGTTTGATGCGTACGGGTTGTGTCGGCACAATCACTCCTTTAAACAGTAGGCAGGAAGCAGGAGGCAGGAAGCAGGAGGCAGGAGGCAGGAAGCAGTTGTTAGTCCCGTAGGGACGCGATGTTTATAGTTCACGATGCAATAGATGAAGCAAGCTCCGTCAGGAGCGCGATGTTGACATTGCGCCCCTACGGGGCTTCGTCCTTTCTATCAGCCATATCTATAAACATTGCGCCCCTACGGGGCTTCGTCACATCCTTCAGCCTTAACTATAAACAGGTCGTCCCTACGGGGCTTAGTCACATCCTTTAGCCATATCTATAAACATCGCGTCCCTACGGGACTGCCTCCTGCCTCCTGCTTCCTGCCTCCTGCCTACTCTTTCTAAACCAGTCCTTCGGCGGCGGCGACTAACTCAGCCTCGTAGCGTTCGAGCGCGCCGCGCTCCTGTTCCTGATAGGCGCGGTTGCGCATGATGAGGTTGTCGAAATCGACTTCGTGGGCGTCGAACTCCGGCCCATCGACGCAGGCAAAGCGCGTCTGGCCCGCGACCGTCACGCGACAGCCGCCGCACATCCCCGTGCCGTCAATCATCACCGGGTTGAGGCTGACGTAAGTCTTCAGCTTGTGCGGCTCGGTCGTCTTGGCGGCGGCCCGCATCATCGGCAGTGGCCCGATGGCGTAGACCGCGCTGAGTTCCCTGCCCTGCTCAATCATCTCCTTGAGCGGATCAATGACCAGCCCGCGTCGCCCGTAGCTGCCATCGTCTGTGACGACAATCAGCTCGTCGCTTGCGGCGCGCATCTCGTCTTCGAGGATCAACAACTCGCGCGTGCGTGCGCCGATGATCGAGATGACCCTGTTGCCGGCGGCCTTCAAGGCGCGCGCGATGGGCAATACTTCGGCAGTGCCGACGCCGCCGCCGATGCAGACGACCGTGCCCACTTTTTCTATCGGCGTCGGGTGGCCGAGCGGCCCGATTACATCCGCAAGCACGTCGCCGGTGCGCATTGAGTTCAGCATCCGTGTCGTCTTGCCGACACCCTGCACAATCAGCGTGATCGTGCCGCGTTCAACATTCGAGTCAACGATGGTGAGCGGAATGCGCTCGGCAGTCTCGTTGGCGCGCACGATGACGAAGTTGCCGGCTTTGCGTTTGCGGGCGATCTGCGGCGCTTCGATCACGAAGCGACAGATCGATTCAGCGATTGAGTCCTTTTCTATAATCCTGTTCACGAGCTACCTCTGTATTTGAGGCCCTGACCGTGCGGCCTCGATGAACACTGTAAAAGGTCGGCAAGGCGCGCGGCTATGACAGCTATCACGGGTGGCTGTGACGGGCGTCACAGCCGCGTGTTCAGCCGTGTGACTTAAGTCAACGCGCTATCACCCGCACTGGCGTAAGCTCCTGTCTTGAAGGGTGAGAGATCACAACCGGGAAAGGAATCATATGGAATATAAACGTCTGTGGATCGTGTTATGTGTGGTGGTCGTCGCCTCGTTCGCCGTGTTGGGCGGCGTCGGAACCCGTCTCTTATCGAACGCGCCGCCGATACCTGAGCGCGTCGTCACTTCTGATGGTCGCGTCTTATTCGACAAAGAAACGATTCAAAATGGCCAGAACGTCTGGCAGTCTATCGGCGGACAGGAGTCCGGCTCAATCTTCGGGCACGGCTCTTATGTCGCACCCGACTGGACGGCGGATTACCTGCATCGTGAAGTAACCTTCGCGCTCGACAAGTGGGCCGATCAGTATGGCAAGTCTGACTTTGCGGCGCTGTCTCTCGATCAGCAGGCGATCTTGAAAGCGCGCGCTGAGTCCATCTTTCGCACCAACACCTATGACGCCGCAACCGGCACGCTGACCATAGACCCTGTGCGCGCCGCCGCCTTCGATAAGCTGTCGGCTTATTACGCCGACGTATACGAAAAAGGCCGCACAGAATACGCGATTCCGCACGGCGCATTGACCGACGCGACCAGGCAAAAGCAGATGGCCGCGTTCTTCTGGTGGACGGCCTGGGCCGCGTCAACCAACCGTCCCGGCTCGACCGTCAGCTACACCAACAACTGGCCGCACGAGCCGCTCGTCGCCAACGTGCCGACCTCAAGCGCCATCGTCTGGAGCATCATCAGCTTCATCCTGTTGCTGGCGGGCGTCGGCGCGCTGGTCTGGTACTTCAGCTCGCGCGAGCACGAACCCGCGCCGGCAGATGTGCCGAACAACGACCCGCTGCTCGGCTTTCAAGCGACGCCTTCGCAGCGCGCGACGGTTAAATACTTTCTCGTCGTCACGGCATTGATCGTCGTGCAAATCCTGCTCGGCGCAATCACCGCGCATTACGGCGTCGAAGGCGACGGCTTCTATGGCATCCCGCTCGCTAAGATTTTGCCTTACGCCATCACGCGCACGTGGCACACGCAAGTCGGCATCTTCTGGATCGCTACGTCGTGGCTGGCCACCGGCTTATTCATCGCGCCGGCAGTCGGCGGCATCGAACCCAAAGGCCAGCGGCTCGGCGTCAACCTCTTGTTCATCGCATTGTTGATTGTCGTCGTCGGCTCGATGGCGGGCGAGTGGCTGGGCATTCAACAGAAGCTCGGCAACGCGTGGTTCTGGTTCGGCTCGCAAGGCTACGAATATGTTGACCTGGGCCGCTTCTGGCAGATTCTGTTGTTCGGCGGCCTGTTGTTCTGGCTCTGGCTGGTGTGGCGCGCGTTGAAACCGGCGTTGAAGATCAAGAGCGAATCGCGCCCGCTGCTGTTGTTGTTCCTGGTGTCGAGCATCGCCATCGCGCTCTTCTACGGCGCGGGCTTGATGTACGGCCAGCGCAGCCATCTGGTGACGGCGGAATACTGGCGCTGGTGGGTCGTTCACCTCTGGGTCGAAGGTTTCTTTGAAGTCTTTGCCACCGTCGTCATCGCCTTCCTCTTCGTTCGTTTGAAACTGCTGTCAGTGCGGTCAACGACTAAAGCCGTGTTGTTCTCGACCGTGATCTTCCTGGCCGGCGGCATCATCGGCACGTTCCATCATCTCTACTTCGCCGGCACAGGTAACGCGGTTATGGCTCTGGGAGCCGTTTTCAGCGCGCTCGAAGTCGTGCCGCTGGTCCTGATCGGGCGCGAGGCGTGGGAGAACATCAAGCTGTCGCGCACGAAAGAATGGCTCGTGAATTACCGCTGGCCGATCAACTTCTTCGTCAGCGTAGCGTTCTGGAATCTGGTCGGCGCGGGACTGTTCGGCTTCCTGATTAATCCGCCGGTGGCGCTCTACTATATGCAGGGCTTGAACACGACGCCTGTGCACGGCCACACCGCGTTGTTCGGCGTCTACGGCATGCTCGGCATCGGCTTGATGCTGTTCACGCTGCGGACGTTGAAGCCGGGCCGCGCCTGGAAAACCTGGCCGCTGAAGTGGGCCTTCTGGTCAATCAACGCGGGCCTGGCGCTGATGGTGTTGATGAGCCTGTTGCCGATTGGCTTAATGCAGACGTGGGCGTCGGTCGAGCACGGCACGTGGTACGCGCGCTCTGCCGAGTTCTTGCAGACCGGCTTGATGCAGAACCTGCGCTGGCTGCGCGGCCCCGGCGACGCGCTGTTTGCGGTAGGCGCGTTGTTCCTGGGCTGGTTCGTCTTCAATCTCTTCACGGGCCGCTCGTTTGAGAAGCCGACTGAAGTCGAGTCACGCGACACCCGGCGTCGTCCGCAAGTAGGCCGCGCTGAAGCATACTCAGGCGACTAATCTCTGCGAATCTGATTACCACTCACGCAAAGCGGCTGGCTCATCACGGGCCAGCCGCTTTTACGATCATTGACCCGTCACCTCAGTTATTCAGTTGAGTTATAAAACCCTCTCTTGAGCACGACGAGAAAAAGACACGCGCTGCTTGTCTTTAGAAGGCTAACCGTGATGGCTAATCATTGACGCCTTCATTCCAAAGGACTACGATGAATCCGCAGCCGCCTGCTTAGGCTCGCTGCAGCCTGAGAGTTGCAGATGGGGCACTTCAAGGATAAACCGGACATCCGCCGGTTTTCAGAAACGGAGGCTGTAGATGAAAAGGCAACTTTCAAGGGCATTCTTTTTCTTCTTCTGTTTGTGCGTACTCGCCTGGCCTTCACGGTCAGCCGGTCAGCAACCCAGCAATCAATCTTCCACTCCGAAACAGCAGAGTACCCAGGCTGCCTCACAGAAAGACAAAGAGGATGTCGTGCGCATCTCGGTCACGCTGGTTCAGGTGGACGCGGTGGTCATCGACAAAAAAGGAAGATACGTTACTAACCTCAAGCCGGACGATTTTGAAATCAGCGAAGACGGCAAGCGGCAGTCGATCACCAATTTCTCGTATGTAGAAACCCAGCCGGCAACGCCGCAGTCGAATCGGTCAGAGCCGGGAATGCCGCCGGTTCCGCTGCGGCCCGAGTCCGTGCGGCGGACGATTGCCCTGGTCGTCGATGACCTCGGTCTGTCCTTCGAGAGCGTCGCTTACGTGCGCAGCGCCTTGAAGAAATACGTCAGCGAACAGATGCAGCCGGGCGATCTGGTGGCCATCATTCGCACCAGCGCAGGCATCGGCGCGCTGCAACAGTTCACCAACGACAGGCGCGTGCTCAATGCCGCCATCGAGCGCATCCGCTGGAACGCCTTTGGCCGCAGCGGCGTCACATCTTTTGCGCCGGTCGGGGGATCACAGGGAAGAAGCATCATCTCCGGCAGCGAAGACACCGACCCTCAGAAGGAAACGCTCGAACAATTCCGCGAAGAGTTGTTTACGGTCGGCACGCTCGGCGGAGTGAACTTCGTCATTCGCGCGATGCGCGAATTGCCGGGCCGCAAATCGGTCCTTCTCTTCTCGGACGGCTTCCGGCTCTTTTCCGACACGCGTGGCGATTTGAGCAACCGCGTTTTTCAGGCCGTGCGGCGATTGACAGACCTGGCCAATCGCGCCTCGGTGGTCATCTACACCATGGATGCGCGCGGCTTGCAAACGGCGGGATTAAACGCCGCCGACCGCACGAATACGATGGGGAACACCTTGTCTCGCGGCGGGATGATCCCTGAGGTTCGCACCAGCATGGAGCCTGAAGAGATTCGCAATCAGGAGCGGATGCGGCATCAGGAGTTATTCAACACGCAGGATGGCTTGCATTATCTTGCTGACCAGACCGGCGGTTTCTTCATCCGCAACACGAACGACCTGAACAGCGGCATCCGCCGTGTGCTTGATGACCAGCGCGGCTATTACCTGCTCGGTTACGTGCCGGAGGCGTCGTCATTTCGCGCCAAGAGCAGCGGCGTGCCGTTTCATAAGATCAGCGTCAAGGTGAAAGATTCAAGCCTGCAAGTGCGGTCGCGGACCGGGTTCTATGGCGTCTCCGACGAGATGCTGCGGCCCAAAGCGCAGGCCCCGGTTCAGCAATTGCTCGCGGCGCTCACCTCGCCGGTCGCGTCGGGGGAGATACGCCTCAAGCTGACCTCGCTCTTCGGCCATGATCGAAAGGCCGGCGCCTTCGTCCGCTCGATGCTGCACATAGACCCGAGCGGAATCACATTCACCAATGAACCTGACGGACAGCACAAGGGGGTGATTGACATCGCCGCCTTCACCTTCGGCGATAGCGGAGAGGTGATCGACCACGAAAGCCGCGAATACACCTTCCGCGTGCCGGATGCGGAGTTCAATCAATTCATGCAGCACGGCCTGCTTTACAACGTCACTGTGCCCATTAAGAAGCCGGGCGCTTATCAATTGCGCGTCGCCGTGCGCGACGTGGCGTCAGCGAAGACCGGGTCGGCCAATCAATTCATCGAGGTGCCCGATGTCGCCAAAAAGCGGCTGGCGCTTTCAGGTCTCGTAGTCGGCGGCAGCGACCCGGCCAGGCAAACCCGCAAGCGGCCCGTAGAAGTAGTCAATGCTACGGAAGGCAAGGCTGACGATAGCGATGTCGAGAGCGGCCCTTCCGTGCGCGTACTCCGGGGCGGCATGCATCTCAATTACGGGCTGGCGGTTTATAACGCCACGGTGACGGCTGCGTCGGGACGCCCGCAGCTCGAAGTCCAGGTGAGGGTGTTGCGCGACGGCAAAGTCATCTACACCAGCCAGCCCACCGCCGTTGATCTCACCGGACAGACGGACTGGAAGCAGGTGGTCGCGGGCGGCAAGCTGCAATTCGGAACTCAGTTAGAGCCGGGCGAATATGTGTTGCAGGTCATCATCACAGACCGGCTGGCAAAGGAAAAGTACAACAGCGCGACGCAGTGGATTGACTTTGAGATCGTGAAGTAGCAAAGGACTTTGACGAATTCGGCTCCGTTTATCAGGGGAGCGATGCGGCGCTCCCCTGATAATCACACTTCCTGCACGGCCTGCACCAGTTTCGTCAGCGACGACTTGGCATCGCCGTACAACATTCCCGTGTTCGGCTTGAAGAAGAGCGGGTTCTCGATACCGGCGAAGCCTTTGCCTTTGCCGCGCTTCAAGACGATGACCGAATGCGAGCGGTCAACTTCCAGTATCGGCATTCCGGCTATGGGGCTTTGCGGGTTGTCGCGCGCATCGGGATTGACCACGTCGTTTGCGCCGATGACGACCGCGACATCAGTCGACTGGAACTCCGGGTTGATCTGCTCAAGCTCGTACAACTGCGAATAGGGCACGTTAGATTCGGCGAGCAGCACGTTCATATGACCGGGCATGCGGCCCGCCACCGGGTGAATCGCGTACTTGACGCTGACGCCGCGCTTTTCAAGCAAATCCCCCAACTCGCGCACGGCGTGTTGCGCCTGCGCCGTCGCCATTCCATAGCCCGGCACAAAGACGACCTGGCGAGCGTAGGCCATCTGCACGGCTACGTCTTCGGGCTGCACTTCGCGCATCACGCCTTCGGTCTGCGTGGCGGCGACCGCCGATTGCGAGCCGAACGCGCCGAACAAGACATTGGTCACCGAACGGTTCATCGCGCGGCACATCAATATCGACAGGATGAATCCCGAAAAGCCATCGAGCGTGCCGGCAATAATCAACACGTTATTCGATAAGGCAAAGCCTGTGGCCGCCGCCGCCAATCCCGCATACGAATTCATCAGCGACATCACGACAGGCATATCCGCTGCGCCTATCGGCAGCACAAGCAAAACACCAAACACAAAGGCGAGGCCGACCATTGCGTAAAACGCCGCGCCGGTTGTCGGCACAAAAAGCAGGTAGACGAACAACCCGACCATCACGACAAAGAGTGTGATGTTAAAAACATTCTGCCCCTTGTAAGTGATCGGCGTGCCGCGTATCAAATCCTGTAGCTTGACGAAAGCCATCAAGCTGCCGGTCACGGTCAGGCTGCCGAGCATTACTTCGAGTCCGAGCGCCGTCATCTTGAACGCGCCGAGCGCCTCGGCGTGCCGCGAGTATTCCGAGATGCCGACGAGCGACGCGGCCAGCGCGCCGAAGGCATGCGACAGCGCCGTCCGTTGCGGCATCGCCGTCATCGGCATCCAGATCGACATCGCCGCGCCGATCACCGAGCCGATGACGAGGCCGGCGATGATCCACTCGAAGCTGACGATCTCGCGGCGCACGAGCGTGCCGACGATGGCCGCAAGCATGCCGATGGCGGCGAGGTTCATGCCGCGCCGCGCCGTGTCCGGGTGGCTCAGGCTCTTGAGGCCGAAGATGAATAAGATGGAGGCAAGCAGGTAAGTGATCTCGCTGAAGTAGCTCATCCGCGTCGCTTCGTCTCCTTTTCGGCAGTATCCGTTTCGGTTGGTTTCTTGCGGAACATTCGCAGCATACGGTCGGTGATCATAAAGCCGCCGACGACGTTGGTCATCGCGCTGACGACGGCGAGAAAGCCTAAGATGGTGCTCGTGCGGTTGTAACCGCCGCCGGCTGTGACCAGCGCGCCGACTACGGAGATGGCTGAGATGGCGTTGGTCGCCGACATCAGCGGCGTGTGCAGCAACGGCGGCACGCGCGAGATGACTTGATAACCGAGAAACGCGGCCAGCGCGAAAACATAAAGCGCGCCGATGAACATCTCAGGACTCATCACGGAATGGCTATCGGCTGCCGATTCGGCAAGCGCGAGGATGAAGATGAAGGTCTCGAACATAGAATCAGCCTCTAGTGTTTATTCGACAAGGCGTGGGTTATGTAGCCCGCGCTACTTTCCCGCAAGCGCCGCCGCAACCCGCGTGTTCACGGCCTTGCCGTCGTGCGCGACGCACGAAGGACCGACGATGTCGTCGTTCATATCAATCACCAGCGCGCCGTCTTTAATCAACGGACTCAGAAACGCGGTGACGTTGCGCGAATACAACTGGCTGGCGTGAACGGCAACAGTAGCGGCAAGGTTCAACGGCGCGAGAATCTGAACGCCTTCTCGCAAGACATCTTCGCCGGGTTGCGTCGCCGCGCAGTTGCCGCCCGTCGAAGCGGCGAGATCAACGATCACCGAGCCGCGCTTCATTGCGGCGACTGCTTCATCGGTGACGAGCAGCGGCGCGCGGCGTCCGGGCACTTGCGCCGACGTGACGATCACGTCCGCCGTCGTCGCCGCTTTAGCGATCAAAACGCGCGCCCGGTCCATTGCCTCTTCTGTAATCTCTTTCGCATAACCGCCGACGTCTTCGGTCTGTATGCCGCTCAGGTCCAATTCGAGAAAGGTCGCGCCCAGTGACTTCACTGCTTCGCCGGCGGCGGCGCGTATGTCGAAGCCTTCGACGACCGCGCCCAATCGCCGCGCTGTCGCAATGGCCTGAAGTCCGGCGACGCCCGCGCCCAGCACCAGCACGCGCGCCGGCGGCACAGTACCCGCCGCCGTCGTCAACATCGGGAACATACGCGGCAAACGCTCTGCCGCCATCAACACGGCCTTATAGCCAACAATCGTCGCCATGGAAGAGAGCGCGTCCATCATTTGCGCTCGCGTCGTTCGCGGCACCAGCTCCATCGCAAAGGCGGTCAGGCCGCGCTCGATAAACGGGCGCATCCCTTGCGGCTCATCGAGCGGGCGCAGGAAGCCGATGACGACCGCGCCCGGCTTCAACTGGCTGATTACTTCGGCGGGCGGCACATTGACCGCTGCCAGCACGTCAGCGGACTGGAGCAGCGCGGCGCGATCCGCTGAGACTTCCGCGCCCGCCGCTTTGTAACTTTCATCGCTCGCGCCGGCATCGCGGCCCGCGCCGCTTTCGACGGCGACGGTCGCTTTCAACGCCGCGATTTTCTTGACCGATTCAGGCACGAGCGCGACGCGCGATTCTCCGGCCTGCGATTCTTTGAGGACGACGACCTGCATTCAGGCTCCTTTGTCGGTGAACGATTCAGACCAACACCCGACCGCCGGCACGGAGACCTGCGGCGGGCGTCGCTGCATTGTAACAGGAAGCGGCTGGATGTTTAACCCGCGTGAAATCCCATTCCCTTCACTCGTATCGAGTCAGGATGTAACCGCACACTTACGCGCCGCGCGCGCGGGTCGGCGGCACGTAGTTGATATAGGTGTTCAGCAAGCGAATCTCTTCGGCTTTTTCGTCAGCATCAACTTTGAGCAGGTCGCGCAGCGAGACGAGGCCGACGAACTGTTGATCTTCGACCACGGGCAGGTGGCGACAGCGCGCCGCCTGCATCTTGGCGATGGCGTCTTCGTAGCTCTCGTGCGGGCTGGCGATGATTAAGTCTGTAGTCATCACTTCGCCGACGCGCACCTCGCGCGGGTCGCGGCCTTTGGCGATGACGCGGCGCATCAGGTCGCGCTCGGAAAAGAGGCCGGCGACGCGCTCGCCTTCGACCACCGTCACCGCGCCGATGTTGCGTTCGGCCATATAACGCGCCGCGTCAAAGGCCGTGTAATCCGTCGTGATGCAGAAGAGATCGCGATTCGAGTCCTTGACTATCGAGCCGAGAGTTTTCATAGTCGCTCCTCGTCGCCTGTGCGGCAGGCGGTTCAGCTAAGGGTCTGGATGATACAAACAACCGACACACCGCCTCAGGCGAGGACAGGTGAGCGTGTGTCAGTGGTCCACAAAGAAATGAATGCGTACAGTCAATGCTACGGTCTCGAACTGCCTATGATTGCTGATGGCCTGAGTCTACCCGCGCCATGAATTTGTTGTCAACGGAACGGGAAGCAGGAAGCAGGAGGCAGGAGGCAGGAGGCAGGAAGTAGGAAGTAGGAGGTAGGAGGCAGTCGGTCGCGTAGGTCTAAGCTCCGTTAGGAGCGCGATGTTTATAGATATAGCTGAAGGATGTGACGAAGCTCCGTTAGAAGCGCAATGTTTATAGTCAACGATGCAATCAATGAGGCAAGCTCCGTCAGGAGCGCGATGTAGTCATTGCGCCCCTACGGGGCTTCGTCCTTTCTATCAGCCATAACTATAGAGCGTGTCTGAAAAGCCCTGAAGGGGCGCGATTCAATAGCCCAGCCCAACGGGCTGGGTACACACAGCGACCATTCCGCAAGCCCTGAAAGGGCGCAATAACCGATCACCTAGTGCGCCCTTTCAGGGCTTGGCGGTTAGCCCCGCCGCTCACCCAGGGCGATGCCCTGGGCTGTCGAATCGCGCCCCTTCAGGGCTTTCTTTGGCTTTTCAAACACGCTCTATAGACAACGAAGCAATAGATGAATCAAGCTCCGTCAGGAGCGCGATGTTTATAGTTACCGATGCAATAGATGATGCAAGCTCCGTCAGGAGCGTGATGTCAACATTGCGCCCCTACGGGGCTTCGTCCTTTCTATCAGCCATAACTATAAACATCGCGCCCCTACGGGGCTTCGTCACATCCTTCAGCCTTAACTATAAACATCGCGTCCCTACGGGACTTCTGATTACTGGCCACTGACCACTACTTCCTGCCTCCTGCCTCCTGCCTCCTGCCTACTGACCGCTGGCCACTGACCACTGGCCCTTGTGCTAAAATTCACGCATGAACCGCGAACGCATCAAGCAACTGCTGGAAGACACGCGCAGCGGGCGCGTCTCGGTTGACGAGGCGACCGAGCAGCTCGCACACCTGCCTTACGAAGACCTCGCCTACGCTCGCGTCGATCATCACCGCGCCCTGCGTCACGGCTTTCCCGAAGTCATTCTCGGCCAGGGCAAGACCGTCGAGCAGATCAGCGGCATCGCCGAACGCATCCTCGCGCGCCACGCTAACCTGCTCGTCTCGCGCACGACCGCAGAAGTCTTTGACCACATACGCGTGCTTGCGCCCGAAGCCGAGTTCCACCGCGAGGCTCGTATGATCTCTGTGCTGCGCGACCGCACGGAACGCGGCGAAGGCGTCATCGCCGTCATCTCCGCTGGCACATCAGACATTCCTGTCGCCGAAGAAGCGGCAGTGACGGCAACGGCGATGGGCAATCGCGTCACGCGCGTCTTTGACGTTGGCGTCGCCGGCATTCATCGGTTGTTCGGAGCGCGCGACGAATTTGAAGCCGCCCGCGTTATCATCGTCGTCGCCGGTATGGAAGGCGCGTTGCCTTCGGTCGTCGGCGGACTCGTGAGCGTGCCAGTGATCGCCGTGCCGACCAGCATCGGTTATGGAGCCTCATTCAATGGGCTGGCGGCGCTGTTAGGCATGCTCAACTCGTGCGCCTCGAACGTCGCGGTAGTCAACATTGATAACGGCTTCGGCGCGGGTTATGTCGCCAGCCTCGTCAACCGCAAGCGAGCCTAGCCCTGCATTCAAGACGTGGCGCGCTTGTCGCAAATTGTCTCGCGTTTGAGGCAACCGCAGCGCGCCGTCTTACGTTCAGCATCGTTGCTCAGACGTTGATCGATCAAGGACAGGGCGCAGACTCGCGGCTGATTACGCAATGACTGTGTAAATCTTCCCTGATAGTCAATCACGCCTCGCGCACACCTCTGATAAACGGCTGAAAAAGCGGCGGCCCGCTTGTGCAGTGAGCGGGCACGGATGTTGCTTTAATAAACTCAGCGCGGAGCTTTGCTCAGGGGTTATCCGCACAAGACTCAAATGAGCAGAAGGGATTTGGGAAGATGATCGCTAAGACCGAGTCTGACGTGAAGACGCCATTCGACTAGGCCAACGACGAATTTTGCTGCGCCGGCAACCACTTCATCCGCGCCCTGGATGAGTGGATCGAATGGCGAGCTGAAAAGCTGCAAGGGGTGCGGCAAGAGATCGCCGTCAACACCCGTCTCGAACGCAAGTTCGGCGTGTCTGTAAGAAAGGAGTAGAAGCTATGCAACCTGCCAAAGAGTTACAACCTGTTCACCCAATGATTGTCGAAGCCGTCACGCTCTTCAATCGCATGGAAGAGATTCAACAGCAGATCGCGCAACGCGCCTACGAGCTATTTGAGGAGCGTGGCCGCGATGACGGGCGCGACTTCGAGGATTGGGCCAAAGCCGAAGCCGAGCTGTTAGCGCCCATCAACATCGAGGGCAATGAAATCGACAACGCGTTAGAGATTACCGCCGAGGTTCCGGGCTTCGACCAGAAGGACATCGAAGTCGCGGTCGAGCCGCGCCGCGTCTTCCTGAGCGGCAAGACCGAAAAAGCCATCACGCCCGACAGCAACGAAGATCAGCCTTTCACCGGACAGCAGGCTTCAATGTTCTTCCGCGTCATCGACCTGCCCGCCGAGATTGACACGGCGAAGGCGGAAGCGCGATTGAACAATGGCCGTTTGACTTTGACACTGCCAAAGCTCGCAACGAGTGAGACCAACGAGACAGCTTCACAAGAGATCCCTGTCGAATAACTCAACACCTTCAGCACCGGCCATTCAGGCGGACGCGACGGCGGTAATCGATCACCACGTGATGTAGCCTCTCGCGCCCGCCTTTCATCTCTCTGGCCGTGGTCGAGACGGCGCGGGATTTCTCGCATCGCATGGGGAAGTTTGCGCTGCCGCAATTTCGCAAAACGGCTAAAAACTCTGAAAATGGCGGCAAAACCGCTGGCATAGGTGTTGCCAAATACACGACTGTCTATCTGTCCACACGATCTCCAGAAGGCCAGGAGCATCGCACGCCGAAATGGCGTTCGGATCGTGACAGGGCGGCGGCGTGTTGCGTATGTTACAGGCAAACTTGCAGTGGGGCGGCAAGCGGAAAAGGACTTCAGGCCGAGACACACCCGGCAGGAGGAAGGCCATGCTAGTCGAATTGAGCACAAACCCGGCGGGTTATCTACGGGCGGCGTTTCGCTTCACCGAGCCGCGCCACATGCGTGTGGAATTGGACATCAGCATGGTCGGTGGCACGGGCGGCGACGCGACGAAAACGCTGGCCAGCCTGCGCCGCTTGATTGATGACAGCAGCCACGCGCTCGCTTCGCATGAAGTCTGCGGCGAATGTAACTGGTATGGGTTGATGGCGCTGGTGCGCCGCTGCCACGAGCAGGCCCGCGAACTTTCTACGCACGTGATGACGACCATGCACATCGAAGACGAAGACGATAACGGCTCGACCGTACACGGCGTCAAACCGGGCCGCGTCACTAATCATACCGCCTGCCTCTGACGTTGTGAGGTAAATCACAGTCACACTATACGACCGCCATCGGCTCACGCGCGCCCCATCGCTTCGGCGAGCGCCTTCAACAGTCTTTCCGCTGTGTAAGGTTTCGACAAGAACAGCTTGACGCCGGCGCTGGCGGCTTCGGCGTGGCGGCCATTTTCCGACAGCCCGCTCGACGCGATGATGCGCACCTGCGGGTTGATCTTTTGCAGCGCGCGAATGGTCGCCGCGCCGTCCAGAAAAGGCATCATCATGTCTGTGAGCACGACCTGTATCGCATCTATGTTCTGCGCGTACACGGCAATCGCTTCAGTGCCGTCGCTCGCGGTCAACACGCGATAGCCATACGCCTCAAGCGTGCTCTTGGTGATCTCGCGGATGGCCATCTCGTCGTCCACCACCAGCACGACTTCGCCTTGCCCTAAAGGCATGTCGGACTGCTCCTCTGCGAGCGCATAACTCTCGGTCAAGGTGAGGGCCGGCAAAAAGATGCGGAACTGTGTGCCGCGATCCAGTTCGCTGTAGACGTTGATGAAGCCGCCGTGGCCGCGCACGATGCCCGACACCGTAGACAGACCGAGGCCCGTCCCCTTGCCGTGCTCTTTGGTCGTGAAGAACGGCTCGAATATCTTATCGACGATGTGCGGCTGGATGCCCGTGCCGGTGTCGGCGACGTTGATAACGACGAAGCGACCCGGCTTGGCTTCCAGGTGCATACGCGCGTAGTTCTCGTCCAGGTAGATGTTTTCGACCTTGATGCTGAGCTTGCCGCCGTCGGGCATCGCATCGCGGGCGTTGACGCAGAGGTTCATCAAGACCTGATGAATCTGCGTCGCGTCACCGAGAATCGGCCACATATCGTTGGGCGTCTCGTAGCCGACTTCGATGGATTTCGGCAGCGTCTCGCGCAGAATCTTGACGATCTCTTTGACGAGGTGGCGCGGCTGCAAGGTGATGTGCTCGCCGGTGACGCCGCGCGCGAATGACAACACCTGCTTGACCATATCCGCGCCGCGTTCGGCGTTGATCAACAGCGTGCGCAACATCTGCTGGCTCTCAACATCGCGGGCGCGGCGCTGCAACAACTGCACGGCCATCAGTATCGGCGCGAGGATATTGTTCAGGTCGTGCGCGATGCCGCCTGCGAGCGTGCCGAGACTCTCCATACGCTGTGCGCGCAGGAACTGGGTTTCGAGCTTCTTGCGCTCGGTGATGTCGGTGTTGATCGAGAGGATGGATTTCGGCTTGCCGTCTTCGTCGCGCACCAGCGTCCAGCGCGCTTCGGCGATCTTCTCTATGCCGGCGCGGGTGAGGTGGCGCATCTCGCCCATCCATTCGCCGCGCCCCATCAGCGCCTGCATCGCGCGGTCGAACTCGTCCGTTCCCTTCGCGTAGAGGAACTGCATAACGTCCTTGCCGATGACCTCTTGCGCGGCCCAGCCGTAGATGCGCTCGGCGCTCTTGTTCCAAAATAGGATGCGGTTTTGAAGGTCACGCACCAGGATGGCGTCCTGCGCGTGATCGAGCAAAGCAGCCTGTTCGCGCAGCCGCGCTTCGGTTTCGAGCCGCTGTGTCAGGTCGCGCAGGATGACGGTGTAGAGCTTCGCGCCGTTGATCTCAATATATGAGATTGAGGCTTCGAGCGGGAACTCTTCACCATCAGCGCGCAGGCCGTAGAGCGCGCCGAGCGCGCCCATACGGCGCTTGGTGACGTGGGTATCGCCGAAGCTGGGAACGTGTGTGCGATGCGCGGCGCGATAACGCGCGGGGATGAAGCGCTCTATTGGCTGACCGAGCGCCTCTTCGACCGGGATGCGGAACATCTTTTCCGACGCGCTGTTGAAGAGAACGATGCGCTGGTCGGCGTCGATTGTGATGATGGCATCCATCGCCGATGCGATGATGCTCGAAAGCGCCTGGCTATCGAGCATGCCCGGCTCGGCCTGTTCGCTCGCTTCTTCCAACAGTCCCAGGTGAGACGATGCATTGGGGTCGGTCGTCTCTTTCCTCATACGTTATCTCCGAGCGGTGACGGTCGCCTGTAACAATCTGAGGAGGAGTTCCTGGAGACAGACAACATCCCCGCTTGGCTCCGGCTCAAAGCTGATTTTAATTGCTTAACTCGGACTGGACAGGGGCAGCGCCCGTGTCTGTTTCAATGGTACAAAAGGGAGTGACAAGTGGCAAGAGGAGCGTGACAAGTGACCAGAAGAGCGTGACAAGTAAACCGTGACAAGTGACAAGACGAGGTGATGCCGCATGCCTGCGCCGATTCAATGGGCGCAGCCCTCTTGTCACTTGTCACTTGTTTCGTCTGATTCATTTTTCGCAGACGCCGGTCATCTCTTCGACGCGGATGCGGAAGACGATCACCGACGACTGCCCGTCGTGCACGGGGACCGATTCGACCGGCGTAAGGTGGGGGAAGCGCGCCAGCAACCGCCGCACAGCCCACTGGCGCTCGCTGGCGTCCTCAATCTCTTCATAACGACCGAAGGCGATGGCGCTGCGCCAGTTGTAGGCGTCTTCGATCTCATCCACTTGCAGGCAGGCGCGCGGGTCTTGGCGCAGGGCGCGGACTTTGCGCCCGATCAGCGAATGAATATAGAGGTGACTGCCGCTCAGGATGTAGCTGACCGGCACAACGTAAGGCTTGCCGTCAGACACACAGCCCAGCCGACCAATGCGACCGGCTTCGAGCAGCGCCCGCGTCTCATCGGGACTCATTGGACGAATCATCTCGCACCTCTGAGCAGAACGACGCGGCGACGCGGGGACACGGCGACACGGGGAAAGACACACGGTTCGGCGGCGCGTCTCTCCCTCGCCTTGTCGCCTTGTCCCCGCGTCGCCGCGTCGTCTTTAATCGTGTTCAGGGCCGCGCACAATCTCGACCGAGCACTTGGAGTGCGTGGCGACGGCCTGCGACACAGAGCCGAGCAGCAAGCGTTTGAAGCCGCTGTAGCCGTGCGAGCCGAGCACGATCAGGTCTGCGCCCCGCTGCTCTGCTTCATCGAGGATAACGCGCTTGGCGTAGCCTTTGTGAATCTCTGTGGTGATCTTCAACGTTGGCGTCGCGGCTTCTTTGAAGCGCGCCACCGCCTCATCGAGCGTGGCCTGCGCCTGCTCGGTGGCCGCGACTTCCGCGCCCTCCCAGTAATTGTCGGGCAGCACCCACGTCTCGGTCATCATCGTCACCATCGGTTCGACGACCGAGATGATCTTGACTTCAGTAGCGGCGGGCCAGGGCCGGTGTACGACCTCTTGCACGGCGCGGTCGCTGAACACTGAGCCATCAATTGCTAACAGGATTTTCATAATCGAGCCTCCTGAGGAAACAGTCGGAACTCACTAATGACAGTGAGCAACGTCCGTGCCGTTTCAACAGGGGCGAATCGTGCGACTTAGGCGGTGGGACTGCGAAATATGGCGAGGGTGGCGGGGAGTTTTCCGCAATTGAAGAGGAAGGAATCAAGCGGCTTTTCAAGCTAAAGACGGCGACCGGCCAGCGCCGGCACGGCTCAAGCCTGCGCGTTTTCGTGGCTGGCGCTTTCGAGTTTCTTCAGGCGATAGCGCAACTGGTCGCGCGAAATGCTCAACAACTCCGCCGCCCGCGTCTGGTTGCCGTTGCTGCGTTCGAGCGCTTGTTGGACGAGCGACATCTCCAGATCGTCAAGCACCAGCCCTTCCGGCGGCAGCTTGAAGATATGCCTCGGCGCGCTCGGCGCTGCCTGAGCATCGGCGTGCGCTGTCGGCCTCTCGTGCTCATCGTGCGCTAGGCCGCGCGGCAGGTAGCGCGGCGTAATCATATCGCCGTCTTCTAAAATCATCACGCGCTCAATGACGTTGCGCAGCTCGCGCACGTTGCCCGGCCACAGGTAGCGGCGAAAGATCTCGGCGACTTCCGGCGTCAGCCCGCGTATACGCTTACGCAGCCGCTCGTTGAAATAGCGAATGTAATGCTCGGCCAGCAGGATCACATCGTTGCCGCGCTCGCGCAGCGGCGGAATGTCGATCTGGATCACCGACAATCGGTAATAAAGATCAAGGCGGAAGTGGGCCACCGAACTCTCAGCCTTGAGGTCGCGGTTCGAGGCGACGACGACGCGCACGTCGAGCGGAATGTCTTTCAATCCGCCGACGCGACGAAACGATCCCTCTTCGAGCACGCGCAGCAGCTTGGCCTGCAAACTCAATTCAAGCTCGCCGATCTCATCGAGAAAGAGCGTGCCGCCTTCGGCCTGTTCAAACAATCCTTCCTTGCGCGCTTTGGCGTCGGTGAATGCGCCCTTCTCATAACCGAAGAGTTCCGACTCGATCAGGGTTCCAGGAATCGCCGCGCAGTTGATGGCGATAAACGGCGCGGTCGAGCGCCGCGAGCTGTAATGCACGGCCTTGGCGACGAGGTCTTTGCCGGTCCCCGATTCGCCTTGCAAGAGCACTGACGAGACTTCGCTGCCCGCCACCTTGCGCGCCATATCAATCATCTCGCGTAAGGCGGGCGACTCGCCGACGATCTGCTCGAAGTTGAACTGGCGGGCGCGCTCGCGGCGATAGGTGCGGACTTCGCGGCGCAACGCCTGCGCTTCGAGGCCGTTGCGTATGGTGACTTCCAGCTCATCAAGCGTAACCGGCTTGCCGATGAAATCGTATGCGCCGCCGCGCAATGCCGCGATGGTGTTTTCAATAATGATGTCGGCGGTGATCATAATCACAATGGCGTCGGCGTCGCGGTGCTTGATCTCGCGCAGCGCGTCGATGCCCGAACCATCCGGCAGGTTGATGTCGAGCAACACCATATCAGGCTGCTCGGCGTCAAAAGCCGCAAGCCCGGCAGCGACCGAACCGGCTTCGACAATCGTGTAGCCCCAACTACGCAAGGCTTCGGTGAGCGTATAGCGAATCATCTGCTCGTCGTCTACAACGAGCACCTTGTCTTTGGTTCGTCGTTCAGACATCTCGCCTGCCTTGAATAGAGAATCGCATCATTGCGGAAATCATAGCATGGAACCACAGATGCACACAGATGGACACAGATGAAGAAGAAGCCTCAGGCGTCCTGTCTTTCTTCGACCTGTGTTTATCTGTGTTCATCTGGGGTTCCTTCTTTTCTCTCTACTTTCTGCTGGCCGTTCTCTTGCCCGACGCGTACGACAGCCCGTAGCCGTACTTGAAGAGCGGGTCGTAGTTCTTATCGCCGACATTGATGGGAAGCTGCGCCATCGAGCGCGGCCACGAACACGACAGCTTGCCGGTCGGGTTGTAATCGCCGAACAACACGTCGGCGACGCCCTGCCCTTCGGTTCCCGGCAGCCAGGCGGCGACAAACGCGTCGGCCTTGTCGAGCACGCTGTCAATAATTATCGGGCGACCCGACAACAGCACAATGACGACAGGAATGCCGGCGCGCTTCATAGTCTCGACCGCCGCCACGTCTTCCGGCGCTAGATGCAGATCGGTGCGGTCGCCGAGCATCTCGGCGTAAGGCGTCTCGCCGATGATGACGATGCCGATATCCGCGCCCGCTGCGCCCGCGCCATCTTTCGAGAAGGTGACTTTAGTAGTCTTCGCCACTGTGCCTTGAATGGCCTTCAGGATGGTCGTGCCGCCGGGCATCACGTCGCCCGACTTGCCCTGCCAGTCAATCGTCCAGCCGCCACACTGATTGCCGATGTCGTCGGCGCTCTTGCCGGCGACGTGTATGCGCGCCAGCGTCTTCGAGACCGGCAGCGCCGCCTTCTCGTTCTTCAACAGCACGAGCGATTCGCGCACGCACTGGCGCGCGACGGCGCGGTGTTGAGCCGAGCCAAACGATTTTTGCAAGCTGCGGTCGGCGAGCGTCGAGCGCGATTTATCCATCAAGCCCATTGCGAATTTGACGCGCAGGATGCGGCGCACGGCGTCGTCAATCCGCGTCATCGGCACGCGCCCTTCTTTAGCGAGGCCGAGCAAGGTGTTGTAGAACTCGACGTACTTCGTCGGAACCATCACCATATCCATGCCGGCGTTGATCGAAGTCTCTATGCGCGTCTTCACGTCGCCCGGCAGATCATCGAGCGCGTTGTAGTCCGAAATCAAAAAGCCTTCAAAGCCCAGTTCGTCTTTGAGAATCTCGGTCAGCAGCCGCTTGCTGCCTGAACATTTCACACCGTTCCAGCTATTGTAAGACGGCATGATGGTGGCGACGCCGGCCTTGACCGCCGTGACGTAGCCTTGCATATGAAGCTCGCGCAGCTCGGCTTCGCTCAATCGCGTGTCGCCCTGGTCGAGCGCAAAGTGCGTGCCGTCATCCTTCGGGCGGCCCGTGCCAAAGGTCGTGCCGCCATCGCCGACGTAATGCTTGGCGCAAGCGGCAACGCTCAGCGGATTGCTCAGGTCGGCGGTCTGAAAGCCGCGCACGGCGGCTTCGCCAAGCGTGCGCGCAAGCTCAGGCGCTTCACCAAAGCCTTCATAAGTGCGGCCCCAGCGCTCATCGCGCGGCACAGCGACGCACGGCGCGAAGGCCCAGTTGATGCCGGTAGCGCGAACCTCTTCAGCCGTGACGCGCGCCGCTTGCTCGATCAGCTTCGGGTCGCGCGTGCAGCCAAGGCCGATGTTATGCGGAAAGACCGTCGCGCCCAGCACGTTGTTGTGGCCGTGCACGGCATCTATGCCGAACAGCAGCGGGATGGCCAGCCGCGTCTTCAATGAGCGCGCCTGCACGCGGTCATACATATTCGTCCAGGCTTCGAGGCTGTTGCCCTCTTTGGGGTCTGAATTACCGCCGCTCAACAGCGAGCCGAGATGATAAGTATCAATGTCGTCGAGGCTCTTGAGCGCGTCCTGTTCGGCCTGCGTCATCTGGCCGATCTTCTCTTCGAGCGTCATCTGCGCGAGCAGCTTGTTGACCTGCGGGTCGAATGATGAGAGCGAGCGCGCGGCAGGCGCTTTCGTCTTTGGCGCAGTCGTTGAGGCGCTCGACGACGTGCCGCGAAATGATAAGCAGACGAGCACGAAGGTCAGCGCGATAGCGAGCTTTTTCATATCACCTCTCCTTAGAAGTTGAAGGATTGCGTAAGTGCGTTGAAGCCACATATCCGCCATGCTGCGGTGATGGGCGGCCTGAGGATTTGCATATCCCACACACGCGAACAGCAGCGGCAATGCTCGCTTATCTGTTTAGGCGGTGGACGCCGTTTCGTCAAGTGCGAATGGAAGAGAGGGCAAGGGAAATGATGAACGATGAATGATGAATGATGAATTAAAGCAGCGAATATCTATAGATGGTCCGCCTTCCTTAGCTAATCAGGCTTCCTTTTCCTTTTCCGTTCATCGTTCATCATTCATCATCCATCGTTTTCGTTAAAGTCATGCTATGATGCGTGGCGCTGCATCAACTCAGAAAAATCAGATCACCTGTGAAAAGGAGAATCAATATGGGCTGCTCGATGGATATGCTCAGTTCAATCACTATGCCCGCGCCCCTTGGGCCGGTCCCCGAAGGAATGAAAGTGGCCTCTCTGGCTGACCCCAACCAGCTTCAGCCCGCGCCGTCCTGCCCGGTGCTGGGGATTGGCAGCTTCACGCTCTGGCCAATGAGTTACATCGATAACCGCGTGAGCTTCGGCATGGTTATGTATGATGCGGAATGGCAACCCATCGCTCAGGTCGAGAAACCCGGCGCGCGTTATATCTATCAGGTCACGCTGAATGACGCGGGCCAGTCAGTGACGTTTACCGGCCAGGCCAATCAGAGCGTGACGATGTCGCTCGACGAGATTTGTCAGATGCTATTCTAAGAGCGTGTTTGAAAAGCCAAAGAAAGCCCTGAAGGGGCGCGATTCGACAGCCCAGGGCATCGCCCTGGGAAAGAGGTGGTGCAAACTGCCAAGCCCTGAAAGGGCGTAATAAGGTTGGGTATTGCGCCCTTTCAGGGCTTGCGGAATGGTCGCTTTGTGTACCCAGCCCGTTGGGCTGGGCTATTGAATCTCGCCCCTTCAGGGCTTTTCAGACACGCTCTAAGTCTGTTCGGAAGCGGTGGCCGCTCGCTATCATCATAGTGAGCGGCCACCGGAGATAAGTGACGACGCGACGCCGCCGCATCACTATCAATGGAGCGCGTCTTCCAACAGAGCCGCCAACCGCCACCCCGCTTTGTGTATCTCGGTCTTCACCGTCGCCGCCGCCCAGTTCGCATAGAATGGCTCACCCGGCTTTTTGTTCTCCTCGGCCCGTCCGCTGGTGATGTCTTTAGCGCCCGCCTGAGCCTTGATGTTCTTGAACACGAGACGGTCGTGAGCCTGGCCGGCGAGCGGCAGGATTTCGTTAGCCAACTGCTCGGCCCACGTCTCAGCAGCGCCGGTCAGCTTCCAGTTGGCGGGTTCGCTCTTTGCCAGCTTGGTGGCCGTAGTCGCATTCGAGGCCGTACCAAACGCGTTATCAACCGTCTGACCATCCCAGTAGCTGTGAAACTTTCCAGCCGAAGTCAGCTTGCCTCCGAAGATCGTGAACAGGGTCAGCTTGTTGCCGCCCTGATCGGCAAAGCCAAGGTCGGTCGGCTTCGGCTCAAACGGATTTAAGCTGGCATTGAAGTATTCCGCGCCGACGTGGAGCGGCTGGTGTATGTCGCCCAGATAATGCGCGAGCAGGATAATGGCAACCGCCTTGGTGATGGCGCGGTCGTTGGTCTCCGGCTCCTGGCCCTTCAGAACGCGGACGCAGAAGGGGATCATCTTGACGATATCGAAGTTGTTTCGCCCCACCTGTCCATCGCCGTACTTCTCGCCGCCAACCACCGGCACGTCGGTGTAGTGAAACTCATGATGCGACGGGTCGCTATTGCATTTGTTCGCGTTCCAGAATGCCCGCAACTGGTCGTTGATCTTTTTCGACGGAGCGATCTGATTGGTGCTCGGCTTGCGATTGCAACCGTCCCAGCTTTTGATCTCGTCCGGCAGCGTGGCGGCTCGTTCAAGGGTCATACCGTCGAGCAGTTGCTTGACTTGATTGGCGACCGGCTTATTCTTTGCCAGTCGCCGGTCGGCGATGGCTCCGACCAGGCTGTGACCACGCGGGCCATAGCCCAACACACTGCCGGCGCAGAACAGTACGCTCAATAGAACAACCATGATTTTTTTCATCTGATCTTCTCTCGGAGAGACGATGGCAATCGAGTCGCTCCGAGATGTCTCCTTTCTGAGGGGTGCGAGGCTGAGAATGGCGAATCGCGCGAGGTAAGTGATGGCGCGGAGCCAGCGTTGTCGCCAATCCTTTGACTTTCGAATGCGGGCTGAGTCTACTGCAACTGAGAAAGGGAGTCAATGTGGCATCACACTGACTTGCGGCTAGCGTTACTCAAGCGACGGCGCAGTGACGCTGATGCGCGTGCCCGTGCCTTCGCCGCTTTCGATGTCGAGCTTGCCTTTGAGCCGCTCGGCGCGCTCGCGCATACCGATCAATCCGAAATGACCGTCGCCCGACAACCGATTGTTAGTCGTATCGAAGCCGCGCCCGTCATCAGCGATGCTCAACGTCACCTGCCTGGGCGCGAATGCCAGCTCGACGCGCAGATATCGAGGATGAGCGTGTTTCATGGCGTTGGTCATCGCCTCCTGACCAATGCGCCAGAGGTTGTTTTCGACCGTCGCCGGAAGCTGACGCGGCGTGCCCGTGATGTGGAACTCGGCCTGCACGCTGGTTCCCGAAGTCAGATTCCTGGCCGCGTCGGCAAGCGCAGTGGCGAGGTCGGCGTTCTCTAATGCCTGCGCCCGCAAGTCCCACACTGAGCGGCGCGCTTCCGTGAGCGAGTGCGTCACCATCGTCTGCGCCAGGTCGAGATGCTGCTTGGCGCGGTCGGGCGATTGATCTAGCATCTTGCCGACCGCTTCGAGTTGCAACGAGATGCCGACAAAGCCCTGCGCCAGCGTGTCGTGAATATCGCGCGCCATACGACTGCGCTCGGCCAGCACGGCGGCGAACTCTTCGCGCACGCGGCCTATGCGACGGCGATAGATCAGCCACGCCACCGCGCCGGCTACAGCCAGCAGCGCCACGTAGAACCAGACGGTTTGATAAAAGCGCGGCTTCAGATAAAACGACACCGCTGCGCCCGCTTCATTCCAGACGCCATCATTGTTCGCCGCCAACACGTGAAAAGTGTAGCTGCCCGGCGGGATGCTCGTGTAATAAGCCGTGCGCCGTGCGCCGGCCTCGACCCAGTTTTGATCGAAGCCTTCGAGCTTATACTTGAAGCGCACTTTTTCGGGCGCGATAAAACTGAGGCCGGTGTATTGAAACTCCAGCCGGTAGACGCCCGCCGGCAATTCGATATTGGCGGTCTTATCGATGGGCTTATCATCAACCGTGATACTTTCGATGACGACCGGCGGCGGCTCGTCGTTCGTCTTCAGATGCTCAGGGTCAATCGTCGCCGCGCCCTTGATCGTCGGAAACCACAGGCGACCGTCGCGGCTGCGCCAGCCGGCGGGCTGACCGCCGCCCGTGCATTCGCGGCTCTCCATTCCGTCCGACGTGCCATAGGCGATTGAGTTAATGTAAGCGACACTACCTTCGGCGAAGGCGTTGAGCTGTTCGCGGTTGGCGGTAAAGGTGCCCTTCGTGCAGCTCATCCAGAAATTGCCCTTGCCGTCTTCGAGGATTGAGAAGACGCAGTCATCGGCCAGCCCGCTTTTCGTCGTGATGGCGACAAAGCGACCATCCTTGAAACGGTTCAAGCCGCCGTTGCGCGTGCCGACCCAGAGCACGCCGTCGCGGTCTTCGTAGAGCGCGCGAACGCTCGCGTCCGACAAGCCCTGCGCCGCACCATAGGCGATGAAGGCTTCATCTTTGAAACGATTCACGCCGCCCGTGCGCGTGCCGATCCAGAGCGTGCCGTCGCGCGCCGCGTGCAAAGACAGGATGGCGTCATTGCTCAAGCCGTTCTGTGTGGTGTAGACCGTGAACTTACCATCCCTTAAACGCGTGAGGCCGGCGAGCGTGCCGATCCACAGGCTGCCGTCCGCGCCTTCTTCGATCACCGACACGGCATTGTTCGACAGGCCGTCGAGGTCTGTGTATGTGGTGAATCTTCCATTCGCCAGTTCGCACAGGCCGGCGGGCGTGCCGATCCACAAGCGGCCTTCGCGGTCTTCGCACAGGGCGCGCACGATGTCGCTCGGCAAGCCGTCGCCGGTCGTATAAGTCCTGAACGCGCCATTGCGAATCTCTGTGAGTCCGCTCTGCGTGCCCACCCACAGCGCGCCGTCGCGGGATTCGCGCACGGCCCAGATCAGGTCGCCAGTCAGCCCGTTCGCCGAAGTAAGGCTGGTGAATTTCTTATCGCGGAACAGATTCAGGCCGCCCGATTCCGTGCCGACCCAGAGATTGCCTTCGCGGTCTTCGATGATGGCCAGCACGCCATTGCTCGACAAGCCGTCGCGCGCCGTGTAGGAGTCGAGGTGGTCGTCGTGCAGCCGTGACAGGCCGCCCGGCGTGCCGAGCCAGAGGCTGCCGTTGCGATCTTCAATGATGGAATAGACGCTGTTGTTGGCCAACCCATCGGCGGTCGTGAACGTCTTCGCGCTGCCTTTCGTCAATCGCGTCACGCCGCCGTCAGTCCCGACCCAGAGATTGCCGGCGCGGTCTTCGCGCATCGTCCAGACCATATTGCTAGGCAAGCCATTGTCCGTAGTAAACGCTACAAAACGTTCATCGCTGAAGCGCGCCAGCCCGCCCGGCGTGGCGAACCACAGTTGGCCGGCGCGGTCTTCGTAGATCGCGTTGACGCGATTGCGCGGCAGCCCTTCGACGACCGTGTAGGTCGTGATCTTGTCGGCGTTGAAGCGCACAAGGCCGGCGGTCGTGCTCGCCCACAGGCTGCCGCGACTGTCGGCAAAGAGCGCGCCGACGCTATTGCTCGGCAAGCCGTCTGCGGTCGTGTACGTCACAAAGCGGCCATTGTCGAAACGGCTCAAGCCGCCGGGTGTCGCCGCCCACAAACGGCCTTCGCGGTCGGCAGTCACCGAAGTGACGCGGTCGTTAGCCAGTCCGTCGTGTGTAGCGTAGGCCACAAATTTACCGTCGCGGTATTGGAGCAGGCCGCCGTCCGTGCCGACCCACAACGCGCCCTGGCCGTCTTCAAAGAGCGTGAGGATGACGCTGCTCTTCATCGCCGGCGTGTTCTGGCGGTCGAAGATAACGAAGCGTATGCCGTCGAAGCGCACCAGGCCATCATCGGTGGCCAGCCAGATGTAACCGTCGCGCGTCTGCACGATGGCGCGCACGGTATTTTGCGGCAATCCGTTTTCGGTGCGCCAGACGCTGTGGCTGTACTGCGCGAGCGGCTTTTCGGCGGTCAGGGCCAGAACGTGACGGTTGACGGCAACGGCCAGCGCCGCGCAGGCGAGCGCGACGGCAAGCAGGAGTGTGATGAATCTGGCAGTCAGCGTCCGCATACGATTAAGCGTTTAGCGCGCAGAGAAAAGAAAGAAGCCTTCACAAGCAAGATAACCGCGCGCGGCTGGCATCCGCAAGATGCACAAACGCGACAGAGTTCACCGCAGAGACGCAGAGGGCACAGAGGGAGCGCAGAGGTACATCGTATTTTTTTCTCTGCGCCCGCTCTGCGTTCTCTGCGTCTCGGCGGTGAATATCCCAGTGATCCCTAAAAGCCAATGGCCATGCTCACGTTTGAGGTGGCTCACCGGCGGCTTGCTTGCAAGTTGCGCACGGCGGGGCTATCATCGCCACACATTCTTCACCAATTCACGGGGGATAGGGGAGGCGCAATGACAACCATCACGCGCAGAGAATTCAGCGGCATCTTGCTGGGCGCAGCGGGCACGCTAATGCTGCGGCCCTTCGACAAAGTGAAGCCGTCCATCGTCAGCGGCGTCGAGATCGGCGTGCAGAGTTACACTTACCGCAAGTTCACCATTGAGCAGATGATTGCCGAGATGCAGAAGGCCGGATTGAGCAGCGTCGAATTATGGAACGGCCACCTCGACCCGATGAAAACATCTGAAGCGCAGTTCAAAGCGGTTAAGAAAAAGTTCGATGACGCCGGCATTCACGTCAGCGCCTACTGCGTGAACTTTCCGAAAGACGCCAGCGACGAGCATCTGGATCGCGGTTACAACGGCGCGCTGCTGCTCGGCACGCACGTGATGACGGCGTCGGTGCAGAAGTCGCTGGTGGCACGGCTCGATCAGTGGAGCCAGAAATACAAAATCAGGATGGGCCTGCACAACCACTGGTTCGGCGAAGAGTGGTACAAAGGCGACCGCACGCAGGAATACGAGACGCCCGACGATTTTCTCAATCTCTTCAAGACGACCTCGACATACATGAACGCCAACCTCGATGTCGGCCACTTCGCGGCTGCCGGTTATGATCCGGTCGCTTTCCTGCGCCAGCACCACGACCGCATCGTCAGCCTGCACGTCAAAGACCGCGACCGCGACGCCAAGCGCACCAACCGTCGCTTCGGGCAGGGCGCGACGCCGGTCGTCGAAGTTATGCGGGCTTGCAAAGAGGTCAAGTTCAAGTACGCAGCCAACCTCGAATACGAGATCGAAGAAGACAACCCGACCGCCGGCCTGATGGACGCGTTCGAGTATGTCAAACGCGCGCTCGCGTAGCCAAATGAATTGGCCACAGAGTCACAGAGTCACAGAGACTTTCTTTTATTCTCTCTGCGACTCTGTGACTCTGTGGCCAATGTTTCTGAGCCTATTCAACGGAGACAAGCATGGGTAAAGAGATCATCTACGACGCGGTCATCGTCGGGTCGGGAGCGACCGGCGGCTGGGCAGCAAAAGAACTCACACAGAAAGGGCTGAAGGTCGCTGTGCTCGAAGCCGGGCGCAAGCTCGACCCGCTCAAAGACTACACGGAACATACGTGGCCGTGGGAACTGAAGTATCGCGGCTTCGGCGACCAGCGCGATATGTCACGCACGCAGCCGATTCAGTCGAAGTGCTACGCGTGTAACGAGTATGGCCGCCAGTACTTCGTCAACGATCAGGAGAACCCATACACGACGCCGCCCGATAAGCCGTTCTACTGGATTCGCGCGCGGCAGGTCGGCGGGCGCTCGATCCCTTGGGGCCGGCAGACATATCGGCTGTCGAATTACGATTTCAAAGCCGGGAGCCACGACGGCTACGGCGACGACTGGCCGATCAGCTACGAAGACCTCGCGCCCTATTACGACAAGGTTGAAGAGTTCATCGGCATCAGCGGCGCGTATGAGAAGCTGCCGCAACTGCCCGACAGCCGTTTCTTGCCGGCGATGGCCTACACCTGCGGCGAGCTGGTCTTGAAGAAAGCGGTCGATAATATGGGCGATCCGCACCGCCGCGTCACCATCGGGCGTTGCGCGATTCTGACCAAGCCTCTCCATCAAGGCACGCCCGACGCGCGCGCCGCCTGCCACTGGTGCGGCCACTGCGACAGAGGATGCACGACCGGCTCTTACTACAGCAGCCCGGCTTCGACGCTGCCCGCCGCCGCCCGCACAGGCAATATGACCTTGATTACAAACGCCGTCGTCAGCCACGTCGTCCTTGACCCGGCGACGGGCAAGGCCAGAGGCGTTCATTACGTCGATTCAATGACGCGCAATCACCGCGAAGTCGCAGGCAAGGTCGTTGTTCTCTGCGCCGGCACGCTGGAATCGACGCGCATTATGCTCAACTCCACGTCGTCGCAATACCCGAACGGCATCGCTAACAGTTCGGGCGCGCTCGGCCATTACTTGATGGACCACGTTGGCGGCGGCGGCGCGTCGGGAAGCCTTCCGATGCTCAGCGCCAAAGAACTGGCGCAGGACGGACGCGCCAACGGCATCTACATCCCGCGCTTTCGCAACCTGACGACGAAGCACGGCAAGTTCATTCGCGGTTATGGCTTTCAAGGCGGCGCGGGGCAACCGCTGTGGGAACACGCCAAAGGCATGCCGGGCTTCGGCTCTGAACTGAAGAAGCGCGTGCGCGAGTATCACCCGTGGAGCATCGGCCTGGGCGGCTTCGGCGAATGCCTGGCGCGTTATGAAAATCACGTTAGTCTCGACAAAGAGGTAGTAGACGCGTGGGGCATCCCCGTGCTGCACATTGAAACCGCGTTCGGCGACAACGAGCGCGAGATGGTCAAAGATATGGGCGACACGGCAGCCGAGATGCTCGAAGCCGCCGGCGTAAAAAATATTCAATCCAGTCACGGCCCCACTTCGACGCCGGGCATATTGATTCACGAAGTCGGCACCTGTCGTATGGGCAGCGACCCGAAAAAATCCGTGCTCAACAAATTCAACCAGGCGCATGACGTGAAGAACCTGTTCGTCACCGATGGCGCTTGTTACGTGTCGAGCGGCAATCAAAATCCGACCCTGACGATGATGGCTATTACGGTGCGAGCCTGCGACTACATCACCGAAGAATACCGCGCCGGTCGCCTGTAGCAAGGAGGGCAGAAATTATGCGTAGACTGTTTGTCGTGTTGATTACATTGGCGCTGCTCTCCGCCGCGAGCGCGCCGGCGCAGACCCGGGCGAAGCGGCAACGCACGGCGGCCAACTCATCAGCGGCGAACACAGCGGCGAGCGGTATCGAGCCGCTGCGCAGCATCGCCGGCGAATTGAACGGGCGCACGGTGGCCGGCACTTTTGAAGGCAACGGGCGGTCAGTCCCTTTCACGTTCACCTTCACGCGGGCCGATGTCATTGGCGACCGCGTGCAGATGAGCGGCGATTTCCAGATCGGCGGGCGAGTCTCGCAGAAGCTACAGAGCCGGCTGGTCGGGACGATGGCGACGGCAGATAATCCGTGGCCGAGCGCGCGTGAGGAAGCGCCAAAAGCGAAGCCGAAAGAGAACGCGAAGGCCGGCGAACAGAAACAAGGGCGCGAAGCGAAAAACCCGGAAACGGCGGGGCAGCTCGGCCAGTTGTCGCAATCCACGCAGGACACGGCGCGCAAGACGCCGCCCGCGCCCGGCGAGCGCAACGAGCAGACGCAATCGCTTTACGCGCAAGCCGCCGAGGGCGTCGGCTGCGGCGCGTTTTACTTCACGATAGAATTGCCGCCGCAACTGCGCGCGGCGATGGGCGCGGGCCAACAGGCCGTACAGATGAACGTCGTGCTGGCGACGATAGACAATCCAGAGGGCGAACAGATCAGCCGCCTGATCTGCCGCGCACATCGCCTGGCGATTACCAAATCCGCCGGCGATAACACGGGCAGCCTTGAGAAGCTGAATCGCCTGCTCGGCTCTGTGAGATAGATCGGCAGCGCAATCGAATTCGGGCTGATGGACAATCCAGATGTTGGTATCAAAAACAATGGCCATTTACGGTTTCAACAGCCGTTTGTGGCGAGTCTCATAGGTGTACTTCCACGCCTCCAACATCAATTCGTCAGCCGTCTTCTTCGTCTTTTTACTCTTGCGGGGCGCGGTCTTCGCCGCTTTGCCATTCCTGGATGAACCAGTCTTTCTGGTCGTCAATTCCTGAGCCATATCTGCTGCCTCCTGAACGGGTCTAATTCCATTAAACCAGACCGACTCTCAGTTGCCAATTGAATCATCTGTCTAACGTGCTACTGCGCGCTGACTCATTCCTCCGTCGCCGCGAGGCCGACGAAGGTCGGGCGAAGCGTCGCGTACAGATTTCGATAAAGCGGATAGAGCGATTCGTAACGGCTGACGGCGTCGGCGCTGGGCGTGACGGCATTTTCGGTCTTGATTGTTTGCGCGCAGGCCGTGTCTACGTCAGGCCACACGCCCGCGCCGACGCCCGCCAGCAACGCCGCGCCATACGCTGCGCCTTCCGTCGTATTCACCGTCACCAGTTCGACATTCAATACGTCGGCGAGAATCTGCCGCCACAGCAAGCTCTTCGCGCCGCCGCCCGAAACACGCACCTGCTCTATCGCGCCGAGTCCCGCGCCTTGCAATAAAGCGAAGCTATCTTTCAATCCGAAGGCGACGCCTTCGAGCACGGCCCGCGTCAGGTGCGCGCGACGGTGACGGACGGTCAAGCCTACCCACGCGCCGCGCGCCAGCGGGTCGGGATACGGCGTGCGCTCGCCGGTCAGGTAAGGCAGGAACAACAACCCGCCGCTACCGGCTGGTGCGTTTGTAGCCTCGGCTACTAATTCATCAAACGGTGTCTGTGGCGCGAGCGTGTCCCGATACCATTGCAAGGAGCCTGCGGCGCTCAGCATCACGCCCATCATATGCCAGCGCCCTACCACCGCGTGACAGAATGAGTGCAGTCTTCCCTGCCCTTCGATGAGCGGCGCGTCGGTCGAAGCGAAGACGACGCCCGACGTGCCGAGCACGAGCGAGACAACGCCCGCGCGCACTGCGCCGACGCCGACCGCGCCCGCCGCCTGATCGCCGCCGCCGGCCATCACCGGCGTGCCTGCACGCAAACCTGTTGCAGCCGCTGCTTCAGCCGTCACTTCGCCCGTCACCTGTGAGCCTTCGTAAGTCGGCGGCAGCCACGCGCGCGGAATCTCCAACGCGTCGAGCACGTCCGCAGACCAGTCGCGCGCCGCCAGATCGAACAGCATCGTGCCGGAGCCGTCGGCCTTGTCCATCGCCATCGCGCCGGTCAGCCGGTAACGCACATAATCTTTCGGCAGCAGGACGTGGCGGGCGCGGTTGAACACGTCGGGTTCGTGCTGTTGGACCCAGATGATCTTCGGCGCGGTGAATCCGGTCAGCGCGTCGTTGCCGGTGGTTTGAATCAAGCGCGTCAGGCCAACGCGCTCACGGATGAAGTCACATTCCGCGCCGCAACGTTGATCGTTCCAGAGAATCGCCGGGCGCAGCACGTCGCCTTTTTCATCAAGCAAGACCAGCCCGTGCATCTGGCCGGTAAGACCGATGGCCGCAACCTCATCGCCGCTAGCACCTGCGTCCACGAGCGCCTGGCGAATGCTCGCAGCGATGGCTCGCCACCAGTCTTCAGGGTTCTGCTCTGACCAGAGCGGTCGCGGCGTCGAAAGCGTGAGCGGATTAGACGCGCTCGCCACCACGCGCCCGGTTTCGTCCGTGAGCAGCGCTTTCGCGCCGGTCGTCGAGATGTCAATTCCGAGAAGCAATCTCATAGCCTCACTGAATTATCACGCCACGCCGCGAGCCGCAAGGAAAAGTAGCAGAGGCTAGAGGTTGGAGGCTGGGGACTAGCGGGAAACGGAAGCGTTGCGCTCCTTTCTCTTACTAGCCTCTAGCCTCTAGCCTCCAGTCTCTGCTGTTGCTACAATGCGGCTAGCTGGATTCATTCCTTCAACGAGGCAATCGGCCATGCTTAATAAATCAATCCTCATCGCCCTGGCGATTGTTCTGCTGACGTTTGCAAATCAGATGGTGGCAAAGCCTCTCTCGACAATGACCAACAACGCAAAGCGCGTCATCACGCTCGACGGCGGCTGGCGATTCCGCGAAGTCAATAAAGCCGACTGGCACGCGGCGACCGTGCCCGGCTGCGTGCATACCGACCTGCTCAACAACAAGCTGATCGAAGACCCTTTCTACCGCGATAACGAGCAGAAGCAACAGTGGATCGGCAAGACCGACTGGGAGTACCAGGCGACCTTCAAGGTCGGCGCGGAGCTTCTCGCAGTTCACAATATCGAACTCGTGTTCGAGGGATTGGATACCTATGCGGACGTTTATCTCAACGACCGGCTGCTCATCAAGACCGACAATATGTTCCGCGAGTGGCGCGTTGACGGCAAAGCATTCTTGCGCACCGGCGATAACACCTTGCGGATACGCTTTCGTTCGCCGATCAATGAAGTTCTGCCGGTAATGAAGGCGATGAGCTATCAGCTTCCCGCCGTCAACGACCAGGGCGAGAAGACCAGCCCGCACACGCGCAAAGCGCCCTATCAATATGGCTGGGACTGGGGGCCGCGCTTCGTCACCTGCGGCATCTGGAAACCCATACGCCTCATCGCCTGGAACGACGCCCGCATCAGCGACCTGCACGTCGAGCAAAAGGCCGTGAGCCGTCTGGACGCGACGCTGATTGCGCACGTCGAAGTCATCGCCGCATCGGCTATGGATGCGACGATCTCAATCAATGGGTCGCCGCTGCGCACCATCGGCAAGATTGAAAAACAAGTTAAGCTGGCGGCTGGCCTCAACCGAGTTGATGTTGACGTAGCCATCGCCAACCCGCAGCTCTGGTGGCCGAACGGGCTGGGCGAACAGACGATCTACACCATCAGCGCAACCTTGAGCGCGCAGGGCCAATCGCTCGACCAAACAGCGCGGCGCATCGGCATTCGCACGCTTGAGCTGCGCCAGCAACCTGACCAGTGGGGCAAGAGCTTCACGTTCGTCATCAACGGCGTGCCGGTCTTTGCCAAAGGCGGCAACTGGATTCCCGCCGACAGCTTCCCGAATCGCGTCACCCGCGAACACTATCGCCACCTGCTTCAATCGTGCAAAGACGCCAATATGAATATGCTGCGCGTCTGGGGCGGCGGCTATTACGAGATGGATGACTTCTATGATCTGTGCGACGAGATGGGCCTGCTCGTCTGGCAAGACTTCATGTTCGCTTGCAGCATGTATCCGGCAACGGAAGCCTTCCTCGAAAACGTTCGCCAGGAGGCGATGGATAACGTCAGGCGCTTGCGTCATCACCCTTCGATTGTCATCTGGGTCGGCAACAATGAGATCGAAACGGCGTGGCAACATTGGGGCGGTTGGAAAGACGCGCTGCCGGCTTCGCTGTGGGACGATTACTTGAAGCTCTTTCACGGCGTGCTGCCGAAAGTCGTCGCGGCGCTCGACCCGTCGCGGCCTTACTGGCCCAGCTCGCCGAGTTCTAATCTCGAAGAAGACGCCGAATCGCCGCGTATGGGCGACGTGCATTACTGGCAGGTCTGGCACGCGTCGAAGCCTTTCCGCGAATACGAGCAGCAACTGCCGCGCTTCATGAGCGAGTACGGCTTTCAATCCTTTCCCCTGCTTGAAACCGTCAACGCCTACACGCTGCCGGCGGATCACGATATTGAATCCATCGTGATGAGAGCACACCAGCGCCACCCGCGCGGCAACACGCTCGTCCGCCAGTATATGCTGCGCGATTACCCGGAGCCGAAAGACTTCGCGTCGTTCCTCTACGTCAGCCAGGTCTTGCAGGCCGAAGGCATCAAGATCGGCGCAGAGCATTTGCGACGCATAATGCCGCGCAATATGGGATCGCTCTACTGGCAGGTGGACGACTGCTGGCCGGTGGCGTCGTGGTCGAGCATCGATTATTACGGTCGCTGGAAGGCATTGCAGTTTTACGCGCGGCGCTTCTACAACGACCTGCTCGTCAGTCCGCACGAAGAGGACAGTAAGGTCGCGGTCTATGTGGTGTCAGACCGCGTCAACGCGACGCCGGCGCAATTGCGCGTCACGCTGATGGACGTTGACGGCAAGGTGTTGTTCGAGAAGGCAACGGATGTCACCGTGTCGCCACTCACCAGCAAGTCTTATCTGGAGATCAACAAGGCGGAGGTGCTGAATGGGCGTGATGCGCGGCGCGTCTTTTTGAATTGCGAGCTGATGGTCGAGGGCAAGCCGGTCTCGGATAACCGACTCTTCTTTGACTCGTATAAGAGCCTCGCGCTCGCCGTGCCGAAGATCGAGACGAGCCTGCGCGAAACGGCGAATGGAGTCGAGATTACTCTGCGAACAGATAAACTGGCGCGCGGCGTTTATCTATCGCTTGACGGGATCGAAGGGCAATTCGCGGATAACTTCTTTGACCTGCTGCCCGGCAAGACGGTGAGCGTCGCATTCAAGCCAGCGCAGAAGACCTCGCGCGCAATCATCAGCGAACAGTTGAAAGTGATGTCGCTGGCCCAGGCATTTCGCGCGACGCCTTAGCTGCCAATAAACCGCAGAGGACGCAAAGGATGCAGAGGATTGATTCAGCCTCTGCGTTCCTCTGCGTCCTCTGCGGTTTATCTGATACTGCATTGCGCACAGTTCCCGCTTCAGTTCTGCGCCTTCTCTTTGCTGTCGGCGGTCGCTTTGTACTTCTCTTTCTCGCGCTCGCGTTCGAGGTAAGGGATGCCCTTCTCCATCCATTCGGGCGCGGGCGCTCCCTTCAAGAAGTGATCGAAGTACTGCTGCAAGCGCATCGCGTAATCCTTCTGATTGGCGCGGCGGCGCAGGCCGTGAAACTCGCCGTTATAGCTGAACAGGTAGACCTCTTTGCCCAACCGGCGCAGCGCCAAGTAATACTCGATCCCTTGATACCAGGGTACGGCGTCGTCGTTGTCGTTATGAATCATCATCAACGGCGTCTCGACGCGCGCAGCGTGAAAGACCGGCGAGTTCTCCATAAACAGCATCGGCGATTCGTAGAGCGTCGCGCCGATGCGGCTCTGCGTGTGCTCGTACTGGAACTGGCGTGGCAGGCCCGTGCCCCAGCGGATGCCGCTGTAGGCGCTCGTCATATTCGCTACCGGAGCGCCCGCCGCCGCCGCTTTGAATCGCTTCGTCTGCGTGACCATATAAGCGATCTGATAGCCGCCCCAGCTATGACCTTGAATGCCGATGGCGTCTTCGTTGACGAAGCCTTTATCGACGACCGCCTGCACCGCCGGCAGCACGCATTTGAGCGCGCTCTGGCCGGGATAGCCAATCGTGTAAACGATGTCGGGCATCAGCACGAGGTAGCCGTTGCTGGCGTAAAGCGACGCGTTGATGTTGTGGCTGGGGCGCGGGTCTACGAAGCGGTGCAGGTTATCCGAAAGCTTTTCGTAGATGTAAACGATCATCGGGTACTTCTTCGACGGGTCGAAGTTCTGCGGCTTGATGAGCATCGCTGAGAGCGGCACGCCGTCCGCGTTCTTGAAGCGGATCAGCTCACTCGTGCCCCACAGCAGCCCGGCCTTTTGCGGGTTCGCATCGCTGACTCGCTTGAAGTTGCTGAAGCCGGCGTCGGTAATCAGCAAGTCGGGAAACTCGTTGAAGGTCGAAGCGGTGAGCGCGTAGACTTCCGCATCTTTGGCTTTCGTCGGCGGCGCAAAGTACTTCGCCGCCATCACCAGCTTCTCAGGCAAGCCGCCGCCAATGCGGTCGCGGTAAAAGCCCGATTCGCGCGTCCACTCGTTCTCGGCGCGCAGCAACAATGGCTTCGTCGCGTTAATCGCTTTCTCCTGTGGGTCGAGCTTAATGTAGCGAAACTCTATCTTCTCTTTGCGACCTATGCCGTCGGTCAAATTCTTTGCGCCGCTGCCATCGGGCGCGACCTCCCAGATGTCATAGCGGTCGTATAGCAGCACGGTCTTCTCGTCCGCCGTCCAGCCGGCATTGCCATAAGACGGCGGCGTGCTCGGCGAATCGTGGTCTTCGGCGAAGAACTTAACGCCGAGGCTCACTGTAAGGTTCGTCACTTTACCGTCAGGGACCGAGATCGTGTTCCAGTCCTTGCCGTCATAAAAGAGCGCGTAACGGCCCGTTGGCGACCACGATGCGGGGAAGCGTTGCCGCTTTGCAAGCAGCCGCCGCGAGCCATCCATCGTGTTGACAAGATAAAGATCAGCCGAGTTGGAATCATCGTCGTAGCCGACCATCGCGCGGTAAGCGCGATCATCCATTCCTAACGCCCAGCGGCCATCGCTCGCGGGCATAACATCACGCAGACCTTCGTCGGCGAGTTGCACGAGCTTCTTCTCTTTGATGTGATAGACGGCGCTGTACGAGCGGCTGCGCTCGCGCTCGGCGCGAACCTTCTGCATTGGCTGAATGTAATCGTCCTTCCAATGCCAGAGGTCAACGAGCACTTTGTCATCAGGATTCTCTTCGTCGTCTTTTTCGGGCGGCGGTGGCGGCGCAGTGCCGAAGAAGAGCTTCGCGCCATCGAGTGAGAACGCGATTGCGCCCTTGTCACTGATGACGCGGCCCGACGCGAAGCCTGCGGAGGCGGTCGAGGCGACTTCAGTCGCAGGCGTCGCATCGGCCTGTGCGCTGCGCATCCAGTGATAGAGCTTGAAGCGCGGCTGCGTTGCCGTCGCGTCATCGCGGTCGCTCAAGAAAGCAAGCTGCGTCTGCTTGTCATCCCAAACCAGCCTGGTGTATTTGCCTTTGCCAGCAAGCAGAGCGGCGGGCGAGTCCGATATGCCTGCCGCGACGACAAACGCGCCGTTGCTCTCTTCATTCTTTGAAGACACGGCGAAGACGAGCGACCTGCCGTCTTTGCTCAGCGAGTATTCGGTCACGTCGGCAAAGGTGCGCTCGGTCTTATCCGTGAGGCTCTTCAATATCAAGTCGCTGCCGTACTCTTTCTTCTTCTCCTTCTTCTTGTCGCTGACAGCCGCCGGCGCGTCGGGTTTCTTTTCGGCAGTCTTCTCTTCCTTCTTCGGCTCCAGCAGGTAAGCGACCAGGGCCGGGCCGTTCTCCGGCACTTGAAAACTCTTCACGCGTTCAAGGCGGACGGTTTCGCCGGTGCTCAAGTCAATGATGCCGAGCGCGTTCTTTGGCATCTCTTCGGGCTTGCGCTTCTCCTTCTTCGCCTTGTCGGTGTCGGCCTTCGTCGGCAGGACTTGAAAGACGACGAAGCGGCTGTCGGCGGTAAAGAGCGGGCGACCGGCGAACGGCGGCGGGGCGGTCGGCGGCTCAGCGCCGGGATTGGGCTGCGGTGGATTAACGGGCGCGGCCCCGCGCGACGCGCGCCACTCTTTGCCCGATTCAAGATGGCGCACGACGACTTCGCCGTCGCCGTCCTGCGGCACTAGCGCGTAAGCCAGATATTTGCCGTCACGCGATAGCGCCTGCCCTTGAATGCTGCGCCATGAATCATAATCGGCGTGCGTCAGCGGTCGCTGCTGCTGCGCGAAGACAACCGATGAGATGAACAACACGGCGATGCAGGCCGCCGCCAATTGTCGGCGCAAGTCAGAAGTGCGAAACCAAAGGAATGCGTTCATAAGATGTCCTCAATCGTTTATGGATGCGAACTGAGATGGATGCTGCGTTGCAGAGGCTCCACTGTTCCTGTTGACGATAGTGCAGATTGCCTGCCGAGTCCAGCCGCGCCGGCCTGTCGTGCGAAGTGAAGGTGGGTTATACTACTGCCGACCTCAATACATGCGCGTCGTGGCGACGCACCACCGGCCCCGGCGTTTCAAGGGTCTGCCTAGCCAAGAAGGAGAGCTTACTTGTACGTCACTTCTACTCATATCGAAAACCTGCGCTGTTTCGCCGACGCGAGTTTGAAGTTGCAGCATCCCGATCTCAAGGAGCGCGGTCAGCCGGCCCTGGAATTGCCAAACATCAACCTCTTGCTCGGCAACAATGGCGCGGGAAAAACAACGGTGCTGAGGGCTATTGCACTGGGCGCCCTGGCTCCGGTTATGGCGCGTTCATCCGGCTATAAGCCGTATCGCATGGTGCGGCGCAGGGACCGCGAAGACCACGACCAGAGAAGCGGTAACGTCGAGGTCAAGCTGCTGCTTCACAAGCAGGACGCGAACGGGTCATCGTCTGTTGTAAAAACCGCCAAATTGGCGATTCAGATCGTTAGCCTCGGCGATGAAGAGTGGATAGAATCAACCAAGGAGATTGTTCAGCCGCGTTGGCAACAGATGTTTAATAACGCCTCGCCGGCGTTTCTCGTCCTCGGCTATGGAACGATGCGGCGCGTATCCGAAGCGCGTAACTTCGACACAGAGAAAGAACTAAAGCGGCACAGCCTGCGCTACTTGCGCGTTGCGGGGCTGTTTGAAAACGACGTGCCCTTGACGCCGCTACATTCATGGCTGCCGGCGATGCAGTCAACCAACCGGGGCCGCTACACCCAGGTCGTTCATCTGCTTGACCGCCTGCTGCCGGTCGAGGCCAGCTTCACGGGAGAATTTGATGGCACGGAGTACTTTTTCGACTTGCGCGGGGCGAAAGTCCCATTCGCCGCCTTATCTGACGGCTATCGCGGTTACATCGGCTGGATCGCCGATATGCTTTATCACATCTGCAAGGGTGCGCCCAGCGGTGCCAAGCTGGTTGACAATCGCGGCATCGTGCTGGTGGATGAGATAGACCTCTTGCTCCATCCCGAATGGCAGCGCACAGTCTTGCAGACCATTTCCGAGGCGCTGCCCAACATGCAATTCATCTTCTCTACGCACAGCCCGATCATCGCCGGCTCTGTGCGTAAAGAGAATATCTTCGTCATGGACATAGACGAGTATGGCGCGGCGACTATCGAACAGTACGACGAGCACATCTACGGATTGAACGCCGAACAGGTCCTAACCAGTTCTTATTTCGGCTTGCGGACGACGCGCGCCGCCAGTTTTGTTGAAAACGAGTTGCAGCCGCTGACGCAAAAAGCCTTGCGCGGCGACCGCGAGGCAGCGACTACATTCGTCAGGAAACTGGCCGGCGAGAGGGACCCGAAACATGCCTCCCGGTCGCCATCCGCTGTCAGCCTGCCGCGCGTTGATGACGAGGAGTTCCAGGCGATGCTGCAAACTTATCAAAACGAGGCCCGCTTGCACGGCAGCGCGCGCAAGGCCGCGAAGAAATCGGCCAGCCGCAAAGGCCGGTCGAAAGCCAACGCAAAACGCTGAACGAAACGAGGTCGAGGTAGGACAGAGATGATTCGCTACACCATTCTCGCTCCCGCTGATGAGCAGGCCCATCGAACCCAAACGGCGCTTGTGAAGGCAGAGCTAGCCGAGTTGCAACGCCTCATTGGCCAGGCCGTCAAAAAGAAGTATAAGCCAAACAACACCGACTGGCTGACCGAGGCGGCGGCGCGCACGGCCACCTTTCGTGGACAGGAGAAATACAGCGAGCCGCCAAAGCCCAATTGGAGCGACATCAAGCGCATCTACATGAAGTTGCAGTATAACAAGTGCGCGTACTGCGAACAGAAGTTGGAAGGCGGCCCGCGTGGCCCCATCGTCCACGATGTAGAACACTATCGCCCAAAGAACGCCGTGGTGGGCTGGCCCAACGCCAAGCAGTTACAGCAATCGCGCTTTGCCTTCATTGCCGCTGACCATGTGGCGACCGGCGCGGATTGTAATGGCTATTACCTGCTCCCCTACCATCTGCTGAATTATGCGACGGCCTGCAAGATTTGCAATTCGACCTTGAAGCATAACTACTTTCCCATTGCCGCGACCCGCATTACCAATTCTGACCGGCAGCAGCAGTTGAAACGTGAGAAGCCCTACCTCATCTACCCGCTCGGCCACCTGGACGACGACCCCACAGACATTATCACTTTTGAGGGCGTCAAACCCGTGCCGCGTCCCGGCCTCAGCGCCCAACAGCGCATCCGCGCGCTCATCACCATTCTCTTTTTCGAGTTGGATATTCGTGACCCTTTAATCAAGCAGCGCTCGGCAGTCATCAAGAATATCTTTGAGAAGTTTCGTGACCGCCTGATCCATCCCGACCCCGAACGCCAAAAACAAGCCGTCAAAGATCTGGAACTCTATCAGCGCCCGAGCAGCGAACACGCTAACTGTGCGCGCGCGTTTTACGCGCTGTGCGAGCAGGACCTCGTCGCCGCCAGGCATCACTACGATGCGGCGGTGGATTACCTGGAAACCCACCCGGACTTATAAGAACCGCCGCGACGTTTGTCCACAGCTAACGCACGGGTTTGCCCCACTCGACCTCTTTACGCAAGACCGGCTTGAGCATCTTGCCGCCGGGGTTGCGCGGCATCGGCTCTTTGCGAATGGCGACGTACTGCGGCACTTTGAAATCGGCAAGGTGCTGACGGGCGAAGGCGAGCAGGTCGCCGACATCCAGCGATTGCCCCGGTTGCGGCACGACGACCGCGCCGACCTTTTCGCCCATCATCTCATCGGGCACGCCGATGACGGCAACTTCAAAGACCGCCGGGTGAGCGGCCAGCGCATTCTCGACTTCGACGCAATAGACGTTCTCGCCGCCACGGCAGATCATATCCTTCTTGCGATCCACAATCTGCACGAATCCATCGGCGTCGAGCCTCGCCATATCGCCCGTGTGCAGCCAGCCGTCAACGAATGTCTCAGTTGTCGCTTCAGGCTTGTTCCAGTAACCTGTGACGACGTTCGCGCCGCGAATCAACAACTCACCGATGCCGGTGTGCGGGTCGGGCGCGTACAGGTCTAGGTCAACGACCGGCGCGGCAAAGCCTACGGTTTCAGGCCGCGTGTGCGCGTACTCGTGCGGCAGGAAGGTCGCTACGGATGAACACTCGGTTAAGCCAAAGCCGTTGCCGACGCGCGCATTCGGGAACGATTCCATAATGCGGGCCACAAGGTCGGGGGCTATCGGTGCGCCGCCGTACAAGACCCATCGAATACGCGATGCGTCGAGGTCTTTGAAGTTCGGCTGATTGATGGCGAACCAGTAAACCGCCGGCACAGAGGTGAGCAGGTTGATGCGCTCGTCGGCTATCGCTTTCAAAAACGCCTGCACTTCAAAGGCCGGCATAATGACCAGCGTGTCGCCGGTTTCGGTGACGGGAATCAACTGGCTGTTGCAGCCGGTGACGTGAAACAGCGGAACCGAGACGAGATTGCGAATCTGGCCATCGGTTGGGAGATTGCCGACGCGACGGCACGTCTCGCTGTTCGTCAGGAAGTTCTCGTGCGTCGTCATCGCGCCTTTCGGAAAGCCGGTCGTGCCGCTCGTGTAGAAGATCGCGGCCACATCCGAAGGCTGCAAAGCATCAACCGCGAACGGCGAGGCGTCGGGCAACGCTTCGCCGGGCTGAAAGACAAACGACGCGCCGCTGTCACTGATAACGTAATCCACTTCACTTTCACTGAAGCGCGTGTTGACCGGCACGGCGATGGCTCCCACCATCTGAATACCAAAGAAGGCCAGCACCCAGCTCAAGCCATTGCCGAGGCGTATCGCCACGCGCTCGCCGCGATTGACGCCTTGCGCACGGAGGCCGCCGGCCACGCGGGCAGCGCGCTCCCAGAGCTGGCGATAGTTGACGCGCTCGCCGCCGACTTCGACGATAGCTTCGTGATCGGGCGAGCGCTCCGTCGTAGCGCGCAGCATCTCGACGAGCGAGGCAGGCCGGTTGTCATAGTGCGCGATGCCGTGCGCGTCGCGGGTGATGCCGGAATAATCGAACGGTCGGATCATCAGTATGCGCCCTGCCTTTCAAAAATCTTTCGCGGATTTCCGACCAGCATCAATTGCAGTTGCTCGTCGGTGACGCCGCGCGCTTTGAGCGCCGGAATCACATCGTTGTGAATGTGCAGGTAATGCCAGTTGGGCAGAGCTTGCGGCAGCGCCGCTTCCGGCAGCCAGTCATTGAAGCAGGCGGCGTCGTGTGACAGCACCATACGGTCGGCGTGGCCGCGCTCGCACAGTTGAGCGACGGTGTTGACGCGGTCTTCAAACGGCAGCAACACGTCTATGCCGAAACGATCCATGCCGATGTAAGAGCCGCGCGCGATCAGCTTCTCCAGATAATCGATGTCAGTGGTATCGCCCGAATGACCGATGATGACGCGCGACAGGTCTACGCCTTCTTCCTCGAAGATGTGCTGCTGTTCCAGTCCGCGCTCGGTGTGCGCGTGCGTGTGCGTAGAGATGGGCACGCCGGTCTGACGGTGCGCCGTGGCGACGGCGCGCAAGACGCGCTCGACGCCCGGCGTGACGCCTTGCTGGTCGGTGGCGCATTTGAGGATGGCCGCTTTCACGCCGGTTCCGGCGATGCCTTCGGTGATGTCGCGCACGAACATATCGGCCATAAATTCGGGGCCGCCCAGCTCAGTGCCCGGCCCTTGAAAGTGAAAATACATCGGCACGTCGTTGTAGGTGTAGACGCCGGTGGCGACAATGATGTTGAGATCGGTGGCGCGGGCGACGCGCTCGATGCGCGGGATGTAGCGGCCAAGCCCGATCACCGTGAGATCAACGATGGTATCGACGCCGCGCACCTTCAATTCGTTGAGCCGCGCGATGGCATCACCGACGCGCTTCTCTTCGTCGCCCCAGCCTTCGGGGTAATTCTGCATGATCTCGGTCGAGAGCACGAAGACGTGTTCGTGCATCAGCGTGACGCCGAGCGCATGGGTGTCAATCGGCCCGCGTGCGGTATGGGTTTGCGCCATATCTCCTCCACCGATTCGGCAATGGATTCGCTTGATGTTGATGGCTTGCTTGCAGCCCGTGTAGCGCGATGAGTCTAATAGTTGACCGCGCCGACGGCAAGGCGCGAAGCTTGAGCCGGAGGTTCGCGGCCCAGCATTTCGTGATAAGATTGGCGGGCGAGGAACGATGATGACGACCAAAGCGGAAGCGACAATTGATGACCTTTACCACATTCCCGAACACGGCAAGGCCGAGCTTGTCAACGGAGAGATTGTTCGTATGTCACCAACCGGATTCTGGCCCAGTCGCGCAGGCAGTCTCATTTTTATGAGCCTTTATGAATATGAGCGCACAACGAAGTCGGGGCACGCGATTGCGGATAACGCCGGCTTCATTGTCAGCTTGCCGAACCGTAAGTCCTTCAGCCCTGACGCAGCGTGGTTCATCGGTAAAACGACGCGGATGAGATTTCTCGAAGGCGCTCCGGTCTTTGCGGTCGAAGTCCGCAGCGAAGAAGATTACGGGCGGCGCGCCGAACGCCGGTTGGCTGATAAGCGCAGAGATTATTTCGCCGCCGGGACGCTCTGCGTCTGGGATGTTGATCTGCTCAGCCCCGACGTGATTAAGTCGTATCACCACGACGATGCTGAGAATCCCATCATCTTTCGTCGCGGCGATGTGGCTGATGCAGGCGATGCCGTGCCCGGCTGGTCAATGCCGGTTGATGACCTCCTGCCTGAAGACGTATAGACCATCGTAGTCCTTATCAACAATACGCCATTTGCTTCAGTTAATTCTCAACCGCCTTTTTGTTTAACGGTGAAGACGTGTGCGCCGACCGTGATGCGGCCTCTGCGCGCCACACTGGTTGGGTTCGGCGCGACCGTGAAGGTAACGCTGCCGCTGCCGATGGCCGGGCTGCCCGAAGTGATTGTAATCCAGTTCACATCCGTCAGCGCCTGCCAGGCGCAATGACCGGCGGTCTGAACGTTCAAGTTACCGCCGCCGCCGCTCGCTGTGAAGGCTTGCGAGGTTGAACTGAGCGCGGCGTCATCGCAATCCGGGAAGCCCGCGTCTTGAATCACTCGGTAAGTCAATCCGGCTATCGTTATGCTTCCCTGTCGCGGGCCGCTCGCCGAGTTGCCGCGCACGATGAAGGTGATGAAGTCGCTGCCCGTGCCGCTCGCAGGCGAGGTCAGCGTGATCCAGCTATCATTGCTCGTCGCCGTCCACGCGCAGCTTGCGCCGCAGGTGAGCGCGACAATGCCTTCGCCGCCGACAACTTCAAAGAGGCTGCCTGAAGCCGCTAACTGATAGCCGCACACGTTGCCGACGCGCAGGCCATTGCCGAAGCTCGTCACCCAGATTTCGCCGGGGTTGTATGGATTGAAGAAGACGCGCTCAGGCTGGCGGAACGGATAGGACGTGACGGCGGTGAAGGTCGGCTGCGCCGCGTTGAGATTGCTCGTATACCACAGGCCATTGGTCTCGGTCGTCAGGTACATCTGATTCGGATGTGCGGGGCTGATGGCGCAGGAGCCGACGCGATCAAGGCTGTTGATCTTCGTCCACGACTGGCCGCGATTGGTCGTGCGGTAAAGTCCGCCGAGTCCGTTCGGCGGCCCGCCCCAGCCGCTGTAGACGCACACGTACCACGTGCTCTGCGTCGCGTCATTCGGGTCAATGAGAATGTCTTTCGTCCAGTAACGCATGCCAGGGTCGCTTCGATCCAGCCACGTTGCGCCGCTGTCCGTGCTGATGAAGACGCCAGAGCTTGCCGTGAACGCGCCCGCCGAATTGCGGCGGCCCGAATAGGTGCAGACAATCGCGCCGTCGTTCAGCACAGACACATTGAACGGATGACCTTCAGTGCGCGGCGGGTTGGCGAGCTTCGTCCACGTTGAGGCCGCGCCGCTTTGAATGTTGCTCGAAACGTAGATGCCGCCCTGCGTCGAATGAATCACGCTGGCGTACATCCGATTCGTGTTGGTCGGGTCAATAGCGAGGCCGATGACCGGGTGCGCGAAATTGTGCAGCCGCAGCCAGGTCGCGCCCTTGTCGGTCGAATAGAGCGCTTCGCCTGTGCCGGCGTCGAGAGTCGAATCCTGCAAGCGCGTGCTCTGATACATATCGTGAACCGACGACGTGCCGACGTAAAGCGTGCCCGTCACCGGGTGCTTCACCGACTGATAGGTCGAATTGTAACTCTGGCCACTATAGTTAAACGACCAGCCCGCGCCGCCATCAGTGCTGCGCGTGCCTTTGATGTCAGAGTAGGACGCGAAGAGGTTGTTAGCGTCGCTCCAGGTCAGCCACCAGCAGGTGGTGTCTTCGACGCCGACGCTGTGATAGGTGCGGCCCTTCGGCGTCAACTGTCCCATCGGGTTCTGGTCAGCCGGGTCAATGTACATCTGCCGCCACGTCGCGCCGCCATCCGTCGTCAGGTGCGCGAAGCCGAGGTCTGTGTAGATGACGCGGTTGGCATCCGTAGGCGCAACCGTGAAGCCGAGCGCGCCCGCGCCATAGCTCCAGTCGCGGTCGCCGCCGCGCCCCGACCAGCCCGTGAAGATGTTCTGATTGTTTGTAGTCAGGAATACACTCTGCCAGCTCGTGCCGGCGTTCGTCGTCTTGTAGATGATTGGGAATTCTGTGGCGTTCTGCTGGCCGGCAACGTAAGCGGTCGAGATATTGCCGCGCGTCATCGCTACAAAGAACGGCGAGTCGCCCGCCGCAATCCCGCTCGTCTTCAAGGCCCAGCTCGCCTGTCCCCAGTCGAGCGAGTAGACGCCCGCATAGCTCGTATAACTGCCTTCGGTGAACAGGCCCGGATACACGTCTGCCGAGTTGAGCGTCACCGCAAAGAAACGAGTCGTCGTGCCGAGCTTCGCCCCCGCAAACGAGACGATGGCTTGCGTCGCGGGAATGCCGCTGAGGCTTGCGAGCGCGAAGGTTGCGCCGCTATTGGTTGAGAGGAGAAGGCCGAGATTGGTTCCAACGTAGATGTTTGCGCCATCAAAAAACGCGCCGGCAACGAAGCAGCCGTTGCCGCTCGCGGTCGAGAACTTTTGCGCGAAGGTCGCGCCGCCGTCGCTCGAAAAATAGACGTGCGAATAATCCGAAACCAGTATGCGGCTGGTCGTGCTGTCGTCAACAAAGAGCGCGTACGCGCCGCCGCCGGTCGGGTCATTCGCCAGCCGCTTCCACGTCGCGCCGGCATCGGTGCTGCGCGAAGGCGTCGTCAGGTCGTTCGTGTAATCGAGCGCGTAGCGAATCAACGGGTCGCTGGTGAACCGCACCTGCGCTTCGCGGTTGCCTTGAATCTGGCGAAAGTCTGTGACCGCCCACGTCGCACCGAGGTTGGTCGAACGGAACTGCTCGCTCATATCGCAAGCGAGATAAATCTCGTTCGGGTTGTGCGGGCTGAATACGGGCGCGAACAGCGCGCCGCCGCCGCCCGGCCCGCGGGCCGCCCATTGCGTTGGCGGCTGGGCTTTGCAGACCGCGCCTGCCAGTAGAAGAAAAGCGGCGAGCAGGATGTAGCGGCGCAGTTGTAAAACGTCTGGTTTCATAAGCACACCTTTAAGCGCAGACTCGTCCAGCAGCAGGCAAAAGCAATGCGCCTGCCAAAATTTCAAGAGGGGTTTTCCAAAGCAGTTATGCCGGGTGAGGAGGGGCGAACTGACGGAATTCAGCTTACCAGACGTGAACTTATGATACAAAGTGGAATGTAGCGACCAATGATATTTTCATGAAGTATAGAAAGGAGTGTGCACAAGATTAATCGCGCAATGATGAATCGCATCACAGCCATTGCCATCAGCCTGTTCTTATTGAGCGCGCCGCTCCTGCCTCGCCCGCAGGCCGCGCCGCTTCAGGCTGCTCGCGCCGCGCAACCCACGAGCACACGTTCGGCCAACGCGCCGGGCATCAAGACCGACCGCCGCGTCTATGCGGAGCCTGCGCCGCCCGCCTTACCCGTAGCCGGCGGCACGTTGATTGATCCCGTCTTTGGCACGACCATCCTTCGCGTCACCGACGAGCGCGATGGCAAGTCGAACGAGACGCCGTATTCATACTGGCCGTCGTTCAACAAAGACTCGACGCGGCTCTACGTCAAATCGGATGACCAGTCGCTGCTGTTCGGCTTCGATCCCGACAACTTCGGCGTGACGACGCGGCGCAAGCTGTTTCAGCGCACCCTGCCCGAAGGCGGCTATCCGTGGGCCGATGATGTGATCTGGAGCGGCACGGACAGCAACACCGTCTATTGCCACGCCGGCCTGCGCATCTACAGCTACAACGTTGTGATGAACAACTTCGAGCTGGTGCATGACTTCGCGGGCCAGGTTCCGGGCGACACCATCTGGCAGATGAGCCGCTCGCTCGACGACGACACCTTTGCCTTTCACCTGAAGAACTCGCGCAACGATTACAAAGTCGTCGGCTACGCGGCGTGGAAGCGCAGCGCCAACTCGCTCTACGCCATGAACGAGACGCAGGTGAACGAAGTGCAGGTGGACAAGACGGGCCGCTACCTGATCGTGACGATGGAATTGCCCGACCCGCCGCCGCCGCCGCCCGACAGCGGCATCGAAGTGCGCGTTGTTGATTTGCAGACCAAACAGATTAGCGATTTGAAAGATGGCGGGCCGGACTTTGCGCCGGGCCATCACGATTGCGGGCGCGGCTCGATTGTCGGCGCGGACAATTGGAATAATCGTTACACATTCCGCCAGCTCGCCAGCCCGCACAAATTCAACACGACGGTCAGCTTTGAAAAAGACTGGAGCCTGAGCGGCCACATATCGCTGCTTGCCGACGACGAAGGCTGGGCGCTCGTGAGCACGTTCCTCGCCAATAAGCTGCCCAATTCGGGCGTCTTCAAAAACGAGTTGTTTCTCGCCGCGACCGACGGGTCAGAGCGCGTGCGGCGCATCGCGCATCATCATTCGGTCTACCGCGATTACGCCGACACGCCGCGCGCCAACATAAGCCGCGACGGGCGATTCGTCGCCTTCACGAGCAACTGGGGATCAACGTCGCGCCGCGATGTGTTCGTCGTCCGCATTGCATCATCGAACGGGACCGAGCGATACAATACGACGCCTACGCCTGATGTGCCGGCGAGCGCGGCGGTTCGTTCATCGACGAGCAAGGTCACGCCTCGCAACACGACGGCGCGAGTTACTTCGCCAACCGCAGCAGCTTTGCCGAAGACCGTGGCATTGCCGGTGGCGACAACGGCGAATGTCGGCGAGGCGCAGCCGGTGAAATGGACAGCCCTGTTGAACTGCGCCGTCACCGGCAATCACTTGCAGAAGACCACAGGCAGCGACAGCCTGGCCGATGCCGAAGCGCGTTCCGTGCAGAGGATTGCCAACGGCGCTGGGTTTATCGAGTTCACCGCGAGCGAAGCGGATAAGACGCGAATGGTCGGGCTGGCGCACGACCCATCGGAATTGAGTTATGCCAGCGTCGATTTCGCCATCAAGCTGACGACGAAAGGCGTGGCCGAGGTGCGCGAGAATAACGCTTATGCGGGTGAGACCGGATACGCGACAGGCGACGTTTTCCGCATCGCCGTCGAAAACCACGAAGTGAAGTATTACCAGAACGGCAATCTCTTCTTCACCAGCCTGAATAAAGCCACCGATACGCTGTTCGTTAAAGCGGTGCTCGTGCATCTCGGCGCGCGCGCCAGCAACGTCCGTATCGCAACCGGCAAATAGCTTCTTCAAGATTAATTATTTTCACCGCAGAGGACGCAAAGGACGCAGAGGATTGATTCACCCTCTGCGTCCTTGGCGTCCTCTGCGGTTTATAAACGGTGTAAAATTCTTTTCGCGCCCGGATAACGGTAGCCCTCGCGCAGCGTCTTTATAGACGAGCGAGGCGGTGATGAGCGCAATCGAAACGGCAGGCAAGGTATTGAGTCTGGCGAGTCTAATTCAACCCGCTACGGCAAGCGAACCACTCGCGGCTATGGATGTCGCGCTGGTGGATGCCGTGCGCGCGGGCGACCGCGAAGCCTTCGGCCAGCTCTACGCGCTCTACGCGCCGATGGTGCACGGCATACTGCTGGCGCGCGTGCCGTACCGCGACGTGGATGATCTGGCGCAAGAAGTCTTTCTGGCCGCGCTCAAACGCCTGCACTCGTTACGCGAGTCGGCGGCCTTCGGCGGCTGGCTGGCGATGATCGCGCGCAATCGCGCCGTTGATTATTATCGCCGCGCCCGCGAGACCGAAGAGTTGACCGACGATATGCCGCTGGCCAGTCACCGCGACACCGAAGCCGAGCACGAAGCGGCGCGTATGCTCGACATCGTACGCAGCCTGCCCGAAGCCTACCGCGAGACGCTGGTGATGCGGCTGGTCGAAGGGATGAGCGGGCCAGAGATCGCCGCGCGCACGGGAATGACGCCGGCTTCGGTGCGCGTCAACCTGCATCGCGGCATGAAGATGTTGCGTGAAAAGCTCGGTCTGGAGGGACGAGCATGAAAGACGATTATTTGTGGGATGGGTCGGGAGCGCCCGACGCGGATGTTGAACAGCTTGAGGAACTGCTCGGCAGTTATCGTTATCAACCGCGTCCGCTCGATGCGCGCTTCGAGCAACAACTGGCCGCGCGCCGCCCGTTTTTTTGGATCAAGTACGCCGCCGCCGCAGTCATCCTGATGGCGCTGGTCGGCGCGTGGTGGCTAGTACCGCGTGACCTGCCACCGGGCGACTTGCACGCTATCGCTGAAGTGCCGGAACTGACGCCGCTGCCGGGCGAGGGAATTATCGATCTGCCTGATACCGTCGCACCGCCCGAAGCAAATGAGAAGGTGACGCCGTCAACGATCAAGCGCAGCGTGATTCCGGTTCGCATCAAAAAGCCTGCGCCGCAGCCTGAGCGTGAAGACAAGCAAGCTGCGCCGTTGACTACACCTGCACCGATGGCCGGCGCGCTCGCGGTCGCTTCGCCCGTCACCAATCCGTTCGTTGATGCAGAGACCGCGCGTCACATCGAGCGCGCGCAGGCGCTGTTGCGCTCGTTCCGCAACACCGAAGGCGGCGCGGAGTTCGACCTCAATTATGAACGGCAGAGTTCTGAACGGCTGCTCGCCAAGAACGTATTGCTGCGCCGCGACGCTGAAGCCAAAGGCAATCTGCCCATACAGGATTTGCTCGGCAGCCTTGAGCCATTCCTGATCGACATCGCGCATCTGCCCGACGCGCCGACAAACGATGACGTGCGCGCTATTCAAGCACGGATGGAAAAGAAAGAGATCATCACGGCCTTGCAGGTCTATTCGGCCCCGATGCTCAGCCGCTCGTTTTAATGAATCGAAGGAGAGATCATGTTTCGCAATCATCTGAACCGAATTAGCCACAGAGCCACAGAGACACAAAGAAATATCAACGAAGAACCTCTGCGCCTCTGTGGCTCTGTGGCAGGTCTTAACGCCTGCCGAGCACATCGCCGTCCGAGTCTCGGCGCGCTGATTATGCTGGCGCTGGCCATCAACGGGCTGATCACGCTGTTCGGCCTCGTTGGCCCGGCGCAGGCTTACAATCAAGAGCTTGAAAAGCTCAATCGCTTCGTGCAGAGTTCGTCGGCGTCGAGCGACGAGCTGGCCATCTTCCGCGAAGGCCGCGACCTCATCGCTGACCGCAAGTGGGAAGAGGCCGCCGGCAAGTTTAGCCAGTACATCGACAAGTATCCGAAGGGCAAAGACGTTGATGCGGCGCTCTACTGGTTGAGCTACGCGCTGGTCAAAGAAGAGAAGCTCGATGAAGCGGACCGCGCCATCGCGCGATTGCTGGCGCAATTCCCCAACTCGCGCTGGCGGCGCGACGCCGAAGCATTGCGCATGCAACGACCGACGCACGCGCCCGTGGACGTGAACAACATTGACGGCGACGAGACCAAACTCGTTGCCTTGCAGAGCCTCTTTCTCGGCAACCCGACGCAGGGCGCTGTGCAGGCGGCAATCATTCTGCGCAACCCGAATGCGAGCCGCCACCTTAAAGAAGGAACGATTGCTCTGCTCGGCCAACACGCCCCGGAGCAAAGCAAGGATATGTTGATGGACATCGCGCGCAGCGGCTCGGATTCGCAGTTGCGTAAGACGGCGATCTTCTGGCTGAGCCGGAGCGAAGATGAGAGCATTCTCGATCAGTTGAAAGAGTTCGCGGCATCAAACGACGACGAAGTCAGCAAGGCGGCGATCTTTGCCATCAGCCGGCACCACAGCCCGCGCGCTGACACGATGCTGGCCGATATGGCTCGCTCCGGCGCATCGCGTCGGCAACGCGAAGAAGCCATCTTCTGGATCAGCCAGCGTGAGAGCGCCGGCAACGACGACTTGTTGATTCAAATCTTCGAGGCCGACAAAGACCCGCAGGTTCGCAAGAAAGTCATCTTCGCCTTAACGCAACGTCATTCGGACGCGGCGCGCACAAAGCTCTTTGAGATTGCCCGCACCGCAAGCGACAGCGAGTTGCGCGGCGAGGCTATCTTCTGGGTCGGCCAGCGCGGCGACGATCAGGCGGCGGACGCGCTTATCGGCCTGCTCGACAGCGAGCGCGACACGTCCGTACGCAAGAAGCTCATCTTCTCGCTGGCGCAGATGAACAACCCGAAGGCGCGCGGCAAGCTGATGGATGTGGTGCGCGGCTCGGGCGATCCAGAGTTGCGTGGTGAAACCGTCTTCTGGCTGGCGCAGACCGGCGGCGAGCAGACGGTGGACTTTCTCAGTCAGCTCTATGATTCTGAGAAGACCGTTGAGGTCAAAAAGAAGATCATCTTTGCGCTGACGCAGGCGAAGAATCACAAAGCCGGCCTGCACAAGCTGATGGCCATCGCCAAGTCCGACCCGTCGCCGGAAGCTCGCAAGGAAGCGGTCTTCTGGATCGGCCAGAGCAATGACCCGGAAGCCGTCAAATTTCTCGAAGACATTTTGAAGTAACGCTCACGAATAGTTTAGAAACCGCGCCGGCTCCGTGGGAGTGAAATGTTGACATCGCGCTCCTACGGAGCTTGAGACAAGCTCTAACAATCCAATCTATAAACATCGCGTCCCTAACGGGACTGCAACACGCGTGCGTCTCTGTGCCCGCCAAGACGCTACGCCCACGATGAGGTGATGGTCATGAAAAGAATGCTTGTTAGCTTTGCCCTCTTGTGCGCCGTCAGCCTGACGATGGCTGATCGCGCCGCCGCGCAGCGCGACAACTTCACGCCGGTTGACGGCGCGAGCCTGCGCGGCAAACTCGATAACGCCATCAGCCGTGGCCGCGCCGCGCAAACGCGCTTCTGGGCCGCTTATCAATTCGACGTGCGGCCCGGCATCTGCGTGGACGCCGAGTTCACCAACGAGCGCGGCGGCAAAACCATTGTCAACGGCGTCACCTACCAGAAAGGCCAGCGCATCGAAACGCGCAACCTCGGCGTCTTTCTGCAATACGACGCGAGCGGTGCGACGCTTGAGCGCGTCGAGTTGTACAACCTCGACCGCCAGCACAGCTTCAGCGGCTACCCGGTTTACTGGATGGGCCGCGCCAGTAACGACGAGAGCCTCGCCTTGCTGCGCGGCATCGTCGAAGGCAACGCGACGACGAAGGTCGCCGAGAACGCCGTCGTCTCTATCGCTATGCACGATGACTCGCGCATCGAGAGCCTCATCGAAGGCTTCGCGCGCAACTCGGCCAATCACAAGGTGCGCCAGTCGGCAGTCTTCTGGCTGGGGCAGTTGCCCGGCAGTCATCCGTATCTCGGCGAAGTGATCCGCAACGAACAGGAAGAGACCGAGCTGCGCAAGCAAGCAGCCTTCTCGTTCGGCATCAGCAGCGACCCGCAGGCCATAGCGACCTTGCAGAACATCTACGGCTCGATCAACAACCGCGAAGTGAAAAAGCAGATCATCTTCGCAGCCTTCGTCAACAAAGATCACGAAGGCGACGAGAAGACGCGCGGCAGCGAAGAGGGCACGAACTTCCTGATTCGCGTTGCCGAAAGCGACAGCGATATTGAGCTGAAGAAGCAGGCGCTCTTCTGGATAGGCCAGCGCGCCGGCCAGCGTTCGCTCGACGTGCTCGGCAAGACCGTCGAGAGCGACGACGCCGACACAGAGGTGCAAAAGCAGGCGGTCTTCGCCATCAGCCAGCGACCCAAAGACGAAGCCGTGCCGCTGTTGATTAAGATCGCGCGCACGCACGCGAAGCCCGAAGTCCGCAAGCAGGCGATGTTCTGGCTCGGTCAGACCGGCGACCCGCGCGCCTTGGAGTTTTTCAAAGAAGTGCTGTCGAAGTAAGCGCAGGCATTCGCAACCAAACCTGCACACAGAGGCACCGCAAAGACAGGTTGAGCGCATAGCTCTTTCCCTGCCTGCGGCGCCTTCGTGTTTAAGGTAGCTACAGCTACACAGATTGGATTCTGTTCATCAGGGCGCGCCACCTTGGAGCCGGCTTGATGGCGCGCGGCGTTTCTGGCATACCAACATCATCTATGCACGACGACCTATCGAATTATCACGCGCCGATCAGCGGCCTCTTCCCTTCGGCGCAGGCGGCTGAAGCGTTGATGCGCTATCGCCTGACCGATGCGCAGATCGAGTTTTATAAAGCGAACGGCTATGTCGCCGGCGTCCGCATACTCGATGACAAACAGGTCGAGGCGTTGCGCAGTGAGTTGAGCGCGCTGGCTGACACGGCGCATCCACAGCATCACCTGTTCTATGAGTTTCATTCCAACGAATCCACCGACCCGGCGGCGACGCTCTTTCACGCGCTCGGCGCGTGGCGCATCGCGGTGGGCTTTCACGACCTGTTGTGGCATTCGGCCTTCACCGTGCCGGCTTCGCAACTGCTCGGCGGCGCGGTGCGCTTCTGGCACGACCAGTTGTTCTCAAAGCCCGCACATCACGGCGGCGTGGTCGCCTGGCATCAAGACTATTCTTACTGGACGCGCACGCAGCCGCTGGCGCACCTGACCTGCTGGATAGGATTGGACGACGCGACGCGCGACAATGGTTGTCTGCATTACATTCCCGGCAGCCACCTCTGGCCCGACTTGCCGATAACCGGGCTTGCCGGTGATATGGACGCGATTCAATTTGTGCTGAGCGACGAACAGCGCGCGCAGTTTCGCCCCCGTGCGATTGAGTTAAAAAAGGGTGAGGCCGCTTTTCATCATCCACGAATGATTCACGGCTCGTTCGCCAATCGCAGCGACCGGCAGCGCCGCGCTACGGTCATCAACGTCTTCCGCGATGGCGTTCGCTCGGCGACGAATGAACCGCTGCTCGAAGGTGTGCCGGTGATTGCGAGCGGCGAATTGATGGGCGGCCAGTTCTTCCCGCTGCTCTTTGATCCTGATCGAATCCGCTAAGAGCGTGTTTGAAAAGCCAAAGAAAGCCCTGAAGGGGCGCGATTCGATAGCCCAGGGCATCGCCCTGGGAAAGAGGTGATGCAAACTGCCAAGCCCTGAAAGGGCGTAATAAGGTTGGGTATTACGCCCTTTCAGGGCTTGCGGAATGGTCGCTGTGTGTACCCAGCCCGTTGGGCTGGGCTATTGAATCGCGCCCCTTCAGGGCTTCTCAGACACGCTCTAAGAAAAAGGCAGCGACCCGAAGCGAGCCGCTGCCTCTCCATTGCGTCGATGTTGAGAGAGAACCCAACGCAATCTTATGTGATCGTCGCGGCGCGCAACCACACGGCAATGCCGCGCCGTTCACCATCCGTCGCCACAAACGAAGCGATAGCGTGAGCCATCTGTATTGGCATCGCTTCGCGCACTGACACATTCACCCCTTCACTTCGACTGTCGTTTATCGCAAGCGGCGAACCCGCATCGCGCAGAGCAACGGTCGCGGCCAACAACGTTGCGCGAGTCATAAGCGGCGTGTCATTCATCGCCAGTGTGCCGGTCGTTGCCGCCATCACCGCATTCGTGATCGTGCCGCTCAGGGCAATGAACGACGCGGCGGTGGTCAGCGGATAACCGACAGCTCGCGTGCTCGTGTAGAAGGCTGTGCCGTTCTTGTAATACTTGACGCCGCCGCCTTCGACCGCGATGCGGAAGACATCGCCGGTCGTGTAAGGAACCTCCCACTTGTAGACGTTCGCCTCGCGCACTTCGGCGATAGCGAAATCGTTGAGCTTGATCATGTAATCAATCCCCAGAAAATCGGGCACGGCTGGGTTGCGCGTCAGGCCGCAGAAGCGCAGCTTGTTGGTCTCCTGCGCGGTGAATTGCAGGTAGCCATCACCCGAAACGAGCGATTGCTGCGAGCGCGCGCCGGCGTCCGGTGTGTCGTCGCGCCCTGAGGTCTTCTGCAAGCCGTTGCCGCTGGCCGTGCAGTTGACCATCCCCGTCCAGACTACGTTCTGAGATGCGCCACCGCCGCCACCACCGCCGCCGCCGCTCGTGCCGCCCGGCGGCGTCAACACCATATCGGCAGACATCGCAAGGTTGCCCGCCGCGTCGCGCGAACGCACCCGGAAATGATATGTGGTGTTGGCTACAAGTCCGCTCAAGGTCGCGCTGTGCGTGGTCGCTCGCGTCGAGTTGAGCGCCGTGCTGCTGCCGTAACTCGCGGTCGTGCCATAATCAACCTGCGTGTCGCTGGCCTCGTCGGTCGCCCAGTTGAGCGTTGCGCCTGCCGACGTGACGTTGGCCCCGGCAATGGCGCTGAGAACGGGCGGTGTGGTGTCACCACCGCCGCCACCCGGAGGCGGAATCTTGACAATGAAAACATCGCGGCGCGACGTAGACCCCCAGTTGCTCGTGAAGATGGCGAACTGACCATCGCGGCTCAGGTCGGCGCGCGGCGAATCCCAATAATCGCGCAAGACCGAATGATGATGCGCCAGACGGCGAACACGCTGCGAGCCATCGGTGGCTACCAGATACAACTCGTTCTTGAACAGCCCCGTGCTCGGCAGCGTGTTGGCGACGAACATGCTCACCAGCAGCCAGCCATCGCCGTCGCCGAGCAACGATACGTGATTGCTCTGGCTCCAGTCGTTGCCCCAACTGATGACTACGGAGTGTTGATGCGGGTTCGCAAGCGACCGCGTGTTCAGCGCGTTGTTCCAGTGATCCGAACCGATGACGATTCCCTGCCCGCAGTCCTTGTGACCCGGCGCGAAGTCGGGTGTGCCGTCGGTGAGGCTCGTGACCTGGCGAGTTTGCAGATTGACGACCTGGCCATTGATGGCGCTCGCCGACGATTGATCGCCGGTCATCACGTAGAGGTACTGGCCCGATTTGTCCACTTCGACTTCATCGAGCGTGCTGCTCTGCATCACGTAGAGGTTGTTCTGCGCGCGCTGCCAGCCGACGCAGCCGACGATGTTCCAGTTGCCGTCCTTCAGCGTGAAGCCGAAGGCGTTGTCGTCAACCGATTTCGCCATCTGGAACAGGTGCTCGCCGGGCACAAGGCCGGCGAAGTCTTTCACCAGCGTGTAGCTGTTCGAGACCACGTTGTAGGCGTAAATCTTCAGCCCCGAATGACAGTACATCACATCCGGGTCTGTGCCGCTCCAGATAACGTCTTCAGTCCACGGCAAGCCGCCCGTTGGCAACGAGGTCATAAACAACGACCGCTTGTTCGAGATGCGGAAGTTCACCGGGTCGAAGGCGTAGAGCGTCGGGTTGCCATTGTTGGTGAAGACCATCAGCCGCGTGCTGTTGCGGTTGAGGCTCGGCCAGTAGGAATAACTGTTGGTGTTCGAGCCGCCATCGCGCTCGTCGGTGACGCGCATAATGGTTGTGCCGAAGACGGGATCAACCAGCGTGCCGCCAGCCGCCGGCAGCGCGGGCGGCGCAGGCTCAGAATAAACATTCTTGTCGGTCTTCAATGGATCAACTCCACCACCGCCGCCGCCACCGCCGCCGCCGCCAGAACCCGACGACGCGGTCATAAACGTCTGATCGCCCGACATCACGAGGTTGCCCGCCGCATCGCGCGAACGCACCCGGAAATGATATGTGGTGTTGGCTACAAGTCCGCTCAAGGTCGCGCTGTGCGTGGTCGCTCGCGTCGAGTTGAGCGCCGTGCTGCTGCCGTAGCTGGCCGACGCGCCATATTCGACCTGCGTGTCACAAGTCTTGTCCGTCGTCCAGGTGACGGTCGCGCCACTGGTGGTCACGCTGCCGGTCGAGAGCACAGAGATGACCGGGGCCGTGCCGCCTCCACCGCCGCCGCCGCTGGCCGCGCTGGTGGCAAAGGTGTAATCGCCAGAGGTGGCGAGATTGCCCGCCGCGTCACGCGACTTGACGCGGAAGTGATAGGTCGTGCTGGCAACCAATCCGCTTAAAGCGAGCGTGTGGCTGATCACGCGCGTAGCATTCGTTACACTCGCGCCGTACGCTGTCGTCGTGCCATAATCGACGGTCGAATCGCTCGCTTCATTCGTCGTCCACGTGATGTTAGCGGCGCTCGCGGTCACGCCGCTGCTAGCGACGGCGCTGATGACCGGCGGCGTCTTGTCCCCTCCTATGCCCACCGTCACCGTAGCGGTTGCCGTGATCGGCGTATCATCGACCAGCGTGGCGCGAATCGTGTACGTGCCGGAGGTCGCCGGGGCGGTGTAGAGGCCGTTGCTGGTGATCGTGCCGCCATCGGCAGACCAGCTCAATCCCATCAGCGTGGCGCTGGTGATGAGGGCCTTGAACTGCATAGCCTGACTGGCGTTGAGTGTCGCGCTGGCCGGGCTGATGCTGACGACGCCCGGCGTGCTCGCGCCATAGACGATGCTCCTGTCAATGGACGACATCGCGCTGACCAGTGACGCAGTGACCAGCATCGGGTAAGCAGGCCGCGCCTCGCTTGTATAAATCAGTTCGCCATTCTTGTAGTAGTGAACGACGTTTGATTCGAGGGCGACGCGAAAAACATTGTTCGGTTTGTATTTGACTTTCGCCTTAACGACGCCGTTCTCGACGACGAAGGCTTTGCGTGCGCTGTTGAGCTTGACGGCAAAGTTGATGTCGTCCACCGACGAGTGGATGACGTTGCTGTTGCTCAAGCCGCAGACGCGCTCTTTGTCCGTGTCAATGGCGGTGAATTCAACATAGCCGTCGCCTGAAACGATGTTCTGCAAAGAGGTCGCGCTGGCGTCGTCGGCATCGTTGCTGCCGGCAGTCTTCTGCACGCTGTTGTCGCGCGCCGAGCTGTTGACCAGATTCGTCCACACAATCGTCGAAGCGGCAAGCGGCGAGACGGCGGCGATGAACGCATCGCGTCGCGCGCCTGTCGCATTGGCGCTGAACAACGCGAAGCGACCGTCACGTGAATGGCTCGTGGGCGGCAATGCACTGGCCGCATCAGCCGCGATGCTGAACACGTCTTGCTCGATGCTTTGCGACGTAGCCTTCACGTCACTGGCTGGCGCAATCTGCACGGCCTCGCTCGGCGGCGTGGTCGCAAAGCGCCACGCGCGCGTCGTCACACCGTTGATGATTAACGCCTCGGCAGACTGATTGAAGCTCGCGCCGGTAAAGCCGGCCACGCCCGCCGCCGGGTCGTTCAAATCGAACGTGTAAACGCCATCATTCACGCGATTCCACACGACGAGCATTTGCCACGCGCTCGCGCCGGCTTCGCGCCACGCAAAGGCGAAGCGGTCATCGTCGCTGGCCGACTTGGTCAGGCGACCGGCTTCGCCGCGCCCGATGATGGCCGAGAAATCTTTAATGACGCGGCTGCGTCGCTCGGTCGCATCGTAAGCCGCGAGCCGTATCGCCCCATCCGTCGCATCGAATCCGAAGATCGTATCGGCCTCGCTCGCTGACCACTGAAGCGAGTCGGCGTTGAGCGCTTCACGATCAAACAGCGGCCCTTCTTTCAAAATGCTCAGGCTGGCCGCGTCGAAGCGGTAGAGCGTCGCCGCGCCGTCCAGGTTGACGACGAATCGCGTCGCGTCCGCATTGAAGCTAGTCGAAGAAACTACGTCGGCAGAACGCCCGTCGTTTTCATCGGTGACGCGCAGAACACGCGTGTTGTGTCGCGCATCAGTGGTGACGCTGCCGGCGTGCGGCAGGACAGCGGATGCCGACTCGTCGCGGCGCGCGTGGCCTGCGATCAGGCTCTGCTGCGCCATCATCAAAGCGACCAGCATCCAGACGATCAAAGCCCTTAATCTCATACTCAACCTCACTCTTCACTTGTGACGGATTGCCGGAATGAGGGCCGCAACAGTGACGGTAGACTGCGTAGCTGATTGCGTGAGGGCGAGACGGCTGACGCGCGGCTGAAGCGGCTCGCAGGGGCGAGAGCGACGCAGCCGGCGGTGGGGCGTGCCGGGTTATCGCTTCAGCGTCCGTATGCGGACGGGTGTGAACAGATACAGGCGAGCCATCTGCCACCTGAACCAGTCAAAGTGCTGATCTTCGGCTTGGCTTCAACCGAAGGTTCATCGTTCTCTTGCTTCACACGTCGAGTGAAGCCGCTTACGGTTGCCCGACCGCAATCGAGATCCTTTCACTTGTGCGGCTCGTCCGCATCATCGCCGCCCCTGACTGGTGGCAGTTGCTTTCTTGAATGCTGACTTACCTGCTTTCAAGTGATCAGATCGTCGTTCCATCCGCTTCTCAGTTCAACGCCTGTCAATATCCTTCCTTGAGTAACTGGCCACGTCGTGAGGGTATCAAACCTGCGGACGGCAGGTAACTGTCACTATTGACAGAGGCGGAAATGAATTATGACTTAAATCGCGGCGGAGGGCGGCGAACCTGTCAGGACGTACCGTAGACGTGGCGCTGTCGGTTCGATTGAATTCCGCGCCCTGTGGCAACGCGCGGCCTACGCCGCTTCGCGGCCACCATCAGCCGTCAGCGCCGGTTCTTCCCCGACCGCAAGCAGCTCGGTCAGCGGCCCGGCTAAGGCGTCGATTATGGCGGGGGTATTGATGCGGGCGTAGCGCAGCAACTTGCTCACGTCGCATGGCGTCAGCTCATCAAGGCGGCTCGCCACAATGCCAAGCATGAACAATGCAATCGGGGACAATCTAGTGAGATGAACCACAGGAAGGATGCATCTCACTTCGGCAGCCAGTCATCCTTCGGCGATTTTGGATTTTGGATTTGGATTCAGGGAAGCATTGCGCCTGTTCCTCAATCCAAAATCGCCAGCGCGAAGCGCCAAGCCATGAAAATCCAAAATCCAAAATCGCAAATGAGTCGCGCGGATTCCTGACGGGATTGGTAACAGATTGGGGAACCATTTTCCGTCACGCATTCGACTGCGAAACGTGATGCCGGTCCCGGCTCTGTCTGACCCGCCGCGTCAAAGATCATTCGATTGGTCGCTTATCACGCCTCGCCTGCTTCGGCGAAGATCAGCAAGGATGCAAGCAAGGCGATACGGGGCCAACCGCACCTTGTGTCGAGCAATCAGCGTTCCAGCTTGGCGAGAACTACTTTTCTCTATTCTCCGGCAGAAGACTAGAAGATTCGCAGCATTCGGCATTTTCTTGCTTTGTACTCCTGCGCGCAATTGAATCGAGGAAGATGATGAACGCAGCCATCGCCACAACTACCGAGCAGCCATCCACGTCAGGCGAAGAAGCGCGGATTGATGCGACCTGGGCGGCGCTTGCGAGGGACAAGTGCTCTGTTGTTAGCGTGACCGATTTCGCCGCGCTCGACTCGCTCACAGAGAAGTGGCAAGAACTGGCGGCAGAGGCCATCGAAGCGAATCCGTTTTACGAACACGCGACATTGCTCTCGGCGCTGCGGCACGTTGGCGCAACCGCTGACCTGCGCGTCGTGCTGATCTTTGCCCCCAATCCTGCACGGTCAACGCAGCCGCTGTTGTGCGGACTCATTCCGCTTGAGCGCCGCCGCCATCAAGACGCGCGTTGCCGGTCGCTGCGGCTGTGGCAGTACGCGGGCTGTCGCATAGCGACGCCGCTCATTCGCGCTTCGCGTGCGCAAGAGACAATGGCCGCGTTCTTCGCGTGGCTTGCCACCGTCGATCACGGCTGCGCGTTGATGGAGTTCAATGCAGTCAGCGCCAGCGGCCCCTTCCATCATCTCTTCGTTGACTACCTCGATCACAACGCGGTGTTGAATGACGCGAGCCGTTGCTTCTATATCGACGGTGACGAGCAAGAGCGCGTGCTGCTGCGCGACGTGACGGTCGGCACGGGCAACAGTCGTAGCGATTTCATTGTTTCATCGTTGCCGCTGCTGCGCCGCTTCAAGCGACGCGCAAAGGGCGCACGGCACGCGCTCGCTCTGCCGCAACCGCACAAGATGTTCGCCGTCGTGGTAGAAGATCACGCGGCGCTGGATCGTTACGCTGACGATTGGGATGCGCTGACCGAAGCAGCCGTTGAGCCTAACGTCTGTTACGAACGCTGGATGTAGCAACCGGCGCTGGCGGCTTTAGCTCAGAACCGGCGCGTCGTCTTCGTACTGATCTTCGCCGCGAATACCGCGCAAGACTCATCGCGCCCGACGCTGTGCGGTCTGTTCCCGCTTGAATTGAGCAACCGATATGACGGGCTGGGGAGAGCCTTGCCGCTTCAAACCATCAGCCTGTGGAAACACCGGCAGTCGTTCCTCTGCACGCCGCTGGTGCGCGAAGAAAGCATCGATGAAACGCTCGCGGCTTTCTTCGCGTGGCTGGACAAAGCCACGCACGGCGCGGGGTTGATGGATTTCCGCTACATTCCCGAAGGGCCGTTCTATCGCGCGCTCGCTGAATACCTCGACCACAGCGAGCGACCGCGCTATCTGGCGCAATCGTGTACGCGCGCGTTGCTGCGGCCACGCCGTGATGCGGACGCGTATCTGCGTGAAGTGTTATCGCGCGAGCATCGCAAAGATTTTCGCCGCAAAGAGCGACGGCTTGCCGAAGGCGGCGCGATTGAATATGCCGCAATGAAAGCCGACGACGACCCGCGCCCGTGGATTGAAGAGTTCCTGCGAGTCGAGCACAGCAGTTGGAAAGGCCAACAAGGCAGCGCGTTGTTGAGCACGCCGGAAGAACGCCGATTCTTTGAAGCGATCACGATGGCCGCCTTCGCGCGCGGGCGGCTGATGATGCTGGCCTTGCGCCAGGGTGGTCGCGCCGTCGCTTGCAAGTGCAACTTCATCGCCGGGCGCGGCGCTTATGCCTTCAAGATCGCTTATGATCCTGAGCACGCGATGGCCTCGCCGGGCGTGCTGCTTGAAATGGAAAACGTGCGGCGCGTGCATTCGAGCGGCGCGCTGGATTGGATGGATTCGTGCGCCGCTCCGAGCAACGCGATGATTAATCGCCTGTGGCTCGACCGCTTGCCTGTGCAATCCATCACGGTCGGCGTCGGCGGTCGCGGCCAGTGGGCATTGGCTTTTATGCCGCTGTTGAAATGGCTCAATCGCCGCGTATTTCGCCGCGACCTCGCGCATCGCAAGCCTATCGAGATTGAAACGCTCGCAAGGTGAGCGAGCGCAAGCCGAGTTTGATTAATGGAGTAAAGCAATGGCAGCAAGCCGCATCTTATCGATCAACGAATCCCATCTGCTTGAACGCCGAAGCCGGCCTTCAACGCCGCGCCTGGAGATCGACGCCGACGAGTTTCGCGCCGGCTTCAACCGCCAGCCGTTTATGATCGGCCACCGCCTTGCTGGTCATCCGCTGTTCGAGTTGCCGCGACTGCTTGAGCTGGCCGCGCGACTGCCTGAAGACTGTGTGGCTTATAACGCCGGCAATGTCGCGGTCGCTGAAGGTATCTACAAAGGCCCGCGCACCGGCCTCTCGGTCGCCGAAACCATACGTCGCATCGAAGCGTGTCAATCGTGGATGGTCTTAAAGCGCGTCGAAGCCGACGCTGAATACAAGCGCCTGTTAGACGAATGCCTCGACGAAGTGCAGCGATTGTCCGAGCCGCTCGCGCCCGGTATGTGCAAGCGCGAAGGCTTTATCTTCATCAGCTCGCCCGGCTCATTGACGCCTTATCACCTCGACCCCGAATACAACTTTCTCTTGCAGGTTCGCGGCAGCAAGACGGTACACATCTGGAATCCGAATGATCGCTCGGTGCTGACAGAAGAGGAGCTTGAAGCGTACTGGGAAGATCAGAAGAATATCGCGTTCAGAGACGAGTACGAGCAGAAGGCTTCGGTGTTCGAGCTGACGCCGGGGCGCGGGCTGCACTTTCCTGTTACCGCGCCGCACTGGATACAGAATGGTGAAGCGGTATCGGTTTCTTTCAGCATCACCTTTCAAACGCCGGCCAACGAGCGCCGCGCCATCGTTCATGGAATCAACGCCGCGTTGCGCCGTCGCGGCTGGAAGCCTCGACCAGCGGGTCGTTCGGCAATGTTGGACGCAATGAAATACAATGCGTGGCGCATCCGGCGGCGATTGCAGCGCGCATCGAGTAAGTGAATCCCATCAGGTTGAGATACGCATTCACCGCAGAGACGCAGAGGACGCAGAGCGGGCGCAGAGATGAACCGTTATTCTCTGCGCATTCTCTGTGTCCTCTGCGTCCTCTGCGGTGAGTCACAGAGAATACCACTCAATCACAACCCGATTTGATTATTCGCCGACAACCTTCACGAAGACGGTTTCGAGGTCTTGATCGGCTTCGGTGAGATGCCAGGAACTCGGCGCGAGCAAGGTTGCGGCCTGCGCGTCCGCTTCATTAACGGCGACTTGAAAGCCGCGCTCTTCGCGGGCGATGAAGCCGTGACGCAATAACCGCCGCGCCATCGCGCAGCCTTCGCTCATACAGAGTTGCAATCGCGTGCAGCCCCACGCCGTGGCGTACTCGATGACCAGACGCAGCAGCGCATCCATCAAGCGCGCGTCATTAGGGCAGAAGATGTCCATGATGGCCGCCTCGTGGCCCGACTTTTCAAGCGCGATAAATCCCGCCAACTCGCCATCGCGGCGCACGGCCAGCGTCGTCTGATTTCCATTGCGATAGCGCCACGCCATGTAGTCCCGATCACGCACACACGCAACGGGGAGCGTCCGCGCCGCTGTTGCGAACAGAGCGTCAAACTCGTCGCCGAACTCGAAGACTTCGCTGACCGCAAAGCCGCGCGCGTCGCTACGGGTCAGCCGGTCGAGCATAAGAATCGGCAGGCCGGCAATGCGGGCCTCGAACTTCGTCGGCACACGCGAGAAGGCGGCTTGATACGCGCCGTGGCTGGTCAATGGTCGCACCCAGCGGCGATAGCTCGTGACCAGACGCGAGCCGGCTTTGACGAGCGCACCCAAGTTATTCGGCGTCGGCGGGCCATACATAAACTCGATGCCGGCGCGGCGCATGCCTTCAAAGCTGACGACGTGCAGCCGGGTCGCCAGCCCACGCCGGCGCACGCGCGGCTCGATATAACAATCACCGCCGATGCTGCCCAGCCGTTCGCGGCCAGCCACCATCACGCGGCGCGGGAAGATCGACGTGCAGCCGACCGCTTCGCCGCTGGCGCGCTCAATCGCCAGCCAGGTCAGCGCGAGGCCATGCGGGTTGTCGCGGTAGAGCCAGTCGTAATGCGCCGCGACATCGCCGGGATAGATATTGCCCATCAAGCGGATGATGTGGGCGCGGTCATCCGCCGTCGCCTCACGAATCTCGAATTCACTCATCGCCCTTCACACTGTCCGCGCTTGCGGGCGCGGCCCTTTCCGTTAGCGATAGAAATAGCGCCGATGCAACAACCGTAATCCGGCCATACGTACTGCCGTCGGCAGCGTCGCCTTGAGCAGCGACTTGCTCAACTGCGCCGCGCGGCGTATGCCGGTGTAGGCCATCGCTCGCACGCCTGGACGCAAGCAGGTCAGCGTTACAGTTTCTCGCACGGCCTGCGTCCACTCATTTTTATAAGCGTTATTGCCGCCCATGAAATCGAGCACACAAACGCGCTCGTCATTGACGCACTCGCGGATGCAGAGGCCGAGCATCACGCGGCCAAGGCTCAAGCGCGCATAACGCGGGTCGAAGCCGGCCTGTAGATAATGCACGATGCCATTGTCATAAAAACCGATGAGCGCCGCCGCCACGCTGCCGTCAACGTCGAGCGTCCACAGGCGCAAGCGATCATCACGCAAACTCATGCGCGCGGCTTCGCGCAGGAAGTCTTCAAAGCCGGGGATGGAGAATGAGCCAGGCTCGCCGCGCGTAGTCCAGCGCGCCTGGTGCAAACGGACGAGGCCGTTAAACGCCGGTTCGAGCGCCGAGGCCGTCGCAACGCGGCGCATCTGACAATCGTGTGAGCGGAAGAGGCGGCGCGTTTCGTAGAGCAGGTTCTTGCGGGTCGCGCCGCTCAGGTTGGCCAGCACCTCTTCCCAATTCCCATCGGTCGTGATGTAGTGAGCGCGGCTCGATGATTGAACCTCGGCGCTGTGGCCGAGCGCGCGGTGCAGGTGCGGCAGTATCAATGATGAAGCGGGCACTTCGTTGAGGCAGAGCCGGTCCCAATCGTCTGATCGTAGAAGCAGAGCGGCGACGGCTTCAGCAACGCGGCGCTCTTCACCGCGCCGCGCGATCAGGTCGAGGAATTCGCCGGTCTGCGCGTAGATGCCCGTGCCAATGAACATCAATTCGCGTACGTGCGGAATGCCGACGGTGCGCCGCTCGCACAGGTAGAACGGCGCAAGTCCCGTAAGATGTCCGCCGCTGTCGCGCACAGTGATGATGAACAACTGCGCGCCCGATGGCCGCAGCATCTGCCACCAGAGTCGGTTCCAGCCATAGCGCAGAAAATAGACACGCTGTTCACTGGCATCGAGCAACTCGTCCCACTCGCGCGCCAGCCGCGCAAAGCCGACCTCGTCAGCGACGACTTCGGTGCGGGGCTGGGATAAACGTGTTGCGAGAGCGCTACTCATCGCCGGGCAAAATCCTTTCGTGCCGCGAGCTTCTTGCGCCTTCGCACACCATCAACGCGCGAAGGCTTAATCAAGTGAAATGGCCTGTCGCTCTGAATTTCCATATCGAGCCGCAGATAATTCGCAAGGCTATTGCACACGCCAGGCAGGCCCGATTGCTTTTGCGTGGTTCTTCACTTACGCTTCTTCACACAGTGGAGTATCAAACTGGTCTGCCGAGCCGGTTGATCTACAAGGGAGCATCGTGAGTACCAGAGTTGTTCAGCTCGCCGCGTTATTAACCTTTGCCGTCCTCTTCTGCACGCTAAGACCCGCTGCGACTGTCGCCGGCGCTGATCCAATCGTGGCCCAGTATGTAGGCAATCGCGCCTGCGCGGCCTGTCATCTGTCCATCTATCAAAGTTACTCGCGCACGCCAATGGCGCAGACCAGCGGCGTTATCGGCAGTAATCTAATCGAAGGCTCGTTTGAACACACGCCTTCGGCTATGCGTTATCGCGTTTACCAGAAAGATGGCCGGACGTTTCTTGATTACCAACGCACGGACAACGCGAAGGTTCACGGCACGCAGGAGCTGAGCGTTGTTGTCGGTTCGGGGCGGCGGGGCCGCAGTTATCTGTTCGGCATTGACGGCTTCCTTTACCAGTCGCCGGTCAGTTATTACTCGCAGAAGAAACGTTGGGATATGTCGCCGGGCTACGAGTCGTCGCGCCAGATGCCTTTCAACCGCCCGATAGAGCCGAGTTGCCTGACTTGCCACGCGAGCCAGGTGCGCGCCGTCAGCGGCACGGATAATCGCTATGATGCGGAGCCGTTCGCGCAAGGTGGCATCGGCTGTGAACGATGTCACGGGCCGGGCAGCGAACACATCAAAGGCCGCGCGGCGATGATTGACCCGGCCAGGCTCGACCCCTTGCGGCGCGATTCGGTCTGCGCTCAGTGTCACCTGTCGGGCGAGGCTCGCATCAATCAGCCGGGCCGCAGTTCAGCCGGGTTTCGCCCCGGCGACTTGCTCACCGATTACGTGCTGGATTACGTCTACGAAGGCGATTTCAACTATCCTTATAAAGCCATCAGTCACGTGCAGGCGCTGGCGCAAAGCCGCTGCAAGATGGCATCGGGCGACCGTATGTCCTGCCTGAGCTGTCACGATCCGCACACGGTTCCGCCCGCCGAAGAGAAGGCTGCCTATTTTCGACAGAAGTGCATGGCCTGTCATCTTCAACAGAATGTTTCGGCTGAGTTGAAGCGGCATTTCGACAGCAAGCCGGACTGTCGCGCCTGTCATATGCCGGCGATGCAAGGCTTGAGTATCGGCCACACGACGCTGACCGACCATCGCATTCTGCGCAAGCCAATGAGCAGCACAGCGATGATGAAGCCGGCCACTCACCTTGTTCAGTTCGGGGCAAGGCAGGCCGATGTGCGTGGACTCGGTTTGGCTTATGCCGAGATTGCGGCGCGCGACAACCAGCCGTTCTACGCGGCTGAAGCCCTGCGCTTGCTGACCGAAGCCTTGCCGACCTGCGCGACAGATGCAGAGGCGCTGACCCGTCTGGCCTACCTGCACCAGACGAAAGGCGACATCGAGCAGGCGGCATCGCTTTATGAGAGGGCTTTGCGTAGCGACCCATTTAAAACGGCGGCGGCGGTCAATCTGGGCGTACTGTACGCGCAGCACGGACGCGTTGACCGCGCCATCGAGCTATGGCGTGATGCTCTGGCAAGCAACCCCGGCTTGAGTGAAGCGAGCATTAATCTGGCCATCGCCCTTGCGGGCAAAGGCGAAAAGCCGGGTGCGCGGGAGGTGTTGCTCAAGGCCCTGCGCTTTGACCCGGATTCGAGCATTGAGTTGAAGATGCTGCACGATCTCGGCGATCAGTAAGCCGGTGATGGTTTATCAGTTGGTCATTGCGGGATCAAAGGCTCTCATCTGGAGCATAACACCAAAATCGAAGTGTTACGTCTCTCGCGCCTGTCGATTCTTATTGCCTCGGAGGCACATCAGCCGAGTTGATTCCGGTTCCGGTCAGCGTCACCCTTTGTGGACTATCTATGGCGTTGTCGGTGATGACTAGAACAGCCCTCCGCCTTTCATTGACTGCCGGCGTAAAGACCACGTCAATCACGCAGCTCTTGCCAACGCCCACCGTCGCCCCTGTACAGGTGTCGTGGCCAATCACGAAGTCTTCTTTATTGTCGCCATTGATTATCGCGCTGTTGATGTAGAGCGGCTTGCCGCCGGAGTTAGTAACGGTCACTCGTTGGGCCTTGCTCGGCCTCCTGGCCACCTGATCGCCAAAGTCTATGCTGGCAGGGTTGATGCTGGCGCTCGGCGGCGCGGCTTGTTCCGCAGGCTTGTGAGTAATTGTCTTATTCCTGGTGGACTGTGATAAAGCAACCACTGAAAGCGCGACGATCATTAGACCCGATCCCATTGCTCGTTTCATAGATGTACCCTCCATGCGGAATTATATAAGCAGGCCAGGTCTTGAGGAAGCGCGGTCATTGATTTCCACGGTGGCGCGCAGATCATTAATCAATCAGTCCTTCGATGCGGTGGATGAGCAGGTCGGTGTCGAGAGGCTTGGGCAGAACATCGTTCGCGCCAACCCGCACGGCTTCCGCCGCCTTCGTGATGTAGGCGCTGACGACGATGATCGGCGTCGAGCGGAAGGCAGTTGACGAGCGCAACTGTTTGACCATCTCGATGCCGTCCATCACTGGCATCATTACGTCGGTGATAATCAGGTCGGGCAGGTGCGCCGAGGCTTTCATGAGTCCTTGCCGGCCATTGTCCGCCGTCAGCACGTGATAGCCGTAGAGTTGCAGCAGTTGCTTCATTCCCTGCTGCGTATCGAGGTGGTCTTCAACGATTAGTATTTGATTGGGCAAGAGCGTTCATCGCGTATCGTGGTCACAGGCGTCCGCCTATATTGATACAGCGAAGGGTCGGCATATTTCAATTCTTATATCGCGTTGACTCTGCGGCAATAAAATGAAGGCAGCGATCTTCCCCGTTTGACCGCTGCCCTCCATAAGACAGCACAATTCGTGCTGTCGAACCCCCCTTCAGAGAAAGGGTAACTTTGTCTCGGCAGCCAACGCCTTCGCACATCGAAAGAACGAAGGGCGATCCCCTTGCCGAGCTTAAGCCATCACGCGCTTACCCCTGCCTATCACCGCCCGAACCGTTACCGTCGTTTCCCCGTCCTGAGAGCCGCCTGCTGCCATCCAACTCAGGCACAATATGGCAAGGCGAAAGACCGCCTGGCGAACGTCGCGCGGGCCGACGGGCGCACACCACCGCCTTCAAGTCAGGAAGACAAGCAGACACACGTACCGAATCTGTATGCGATATATATTACGATGTCGTGAAGCGCGCCTATCATATTCGCTCATGCTTCCCGTGTCAAGTAAAAGGTGTTGGAAAATACAGATAACGGTGGTGCTTCACAAAAGATGCTGGCGATCATTTAAGTGCCTGATGTAAAGCTTGGTCACGGCATAGTGCATATCGTCGGCCTTGGAAAAGCAGATCGTCTCTCGCTGCAGCCGCTTCAAGTGCGTGCGGAAGTTCAGATTATTCCGCTCAATCCGCTGCGTGCCTTCCTTGCCGATCCAGTGCTTGGCCGGCGGCAGCAGCTTCTGGTATGACTCCCACTCGTCCGTACAATAGCGCATCACCTGACAATCTCG